>NZ_CAMZNA010000005.1:0-294480 GCF_947311885.1 Vibrio sp. St2
AAATTTGGAGCGACACACGAGGTTCGAACTCGTGACCTCAACCTTGGCAAGGTTGCGCTCTACCAACTGAGCTAGTGTCGCAAATGGAGGCGCGTCCCGGAGTCGAACCGAGGTCCACGGATTTGCAATCCGCTGCATAGCCACTCTGCCAACGCGCCTTCGTAACACCAATCGTCTCGCTTATTTCGCTGCGTTCCTCTTGGGTACGGGATGCATTCTACGGATTCGAACTAATGAGTCAACACTATTTTTAATTTTTTGAATCGTTTGTCTAATTAACAGTCAAAAGCTTCTAATTTGATTAATTTACTCTCAAAATTCTTTTGATTTTGACCAAGTTAACTTAAACAAAGTAGATGAGAGGTATAAAAAAACGGGCTATTGCCCGTTTTCTTTAATGATGCTCTTCACTGAGAAGATCGTCTTTGGCTGCCATTAAATACTGTGCCATAGACCAATAGGTCAATACGGTAGCAACATAAAGCGCGGCGTAACCTAACCAAATCATCCAGTCATCATAACGCCAGATAAGCACCCATAAAGCAAACATTTGGCTAAGCGTTTTTACTTTACCTACCCATGAAACTGCCACACTGGCACGTTTACCAATTTCTGCCATCCACTCACGCAATGCAGAAATAATGATTTCTCGAGCAATCATAGTCACGGCAGGAATTGTGACCCAAATAGAGTGGTAGTGTTCAGTGACAAGGATAAGAGCGGTCGCGACGAGGACTTTATCAGCAACAGGATCGATAAAAGCACCAAAACGGGAGGTTTGCCCCAACTTTCGCGCTAACATTCCATCTAGCCAGTCCGTGAACCCTGCAACCCAGAACACCATTGCCGCTGCAAATGGTGCCCAGCTGTAAGGAAGATAAAAAACCACGACAAATACTGGAATAAGGAAAAGTCGTAACAAAGATAAAATGTTAGGGATATTTAAACGCATATTTATTGAGGCTCTTATCGTTTGCGTATTGCTCTGTTCACTGCTTAAAAACAGGGCTCTTATGGTGCGGGATTTTTCCTATTGTTTCAATGCTTGATAAATGTTTTCTGCCAAAGAAACACTAATCCCAGGGACTTTGGCGATTTCTTCAACGCTGGCACGTTGAAGTTCCTGCAATCCCCCCATGTATTTGAGCAATGCCTGACGACGTTTCGGCCCCACCCCTTCAATGCCCTCTAAGGCACTGGTTCTTCTTGTTTTTCCACGTTTGGCCCGATGCCCTGCAATGGCATGGTTATGGCTTTCATCACGGATATGTTGCATCAAATGTAGAGCTGGCGCATCACTAGGCAGGTTAAACTCTTCACCGTCTGTGGTAATCAAAGTTTCCAATCCTGGTTTACGCGTCACTCCTTTCGCAATACCAATCAAACGTGGCCGTTTAGGCCAATCTCCCCAGTACTGTGAAATGATTTCAAATGCTCGGTTAAGCTGCCCTTTACCACCATCAATAAACACAATATCTGGGATTTTTTCTACATCTAACTGCTTAGAGTAACGCCGCTCAAGCGCTTGTCCCATCGCGGCGTAATCATCACCACCGGTAATTCCAGTAATATTGTAACGACGGTATTCCTGCTTCACTGGGCCTTCTTGATTAAATACAACGCAAGAAGCAATCGTACTTTCGCCCATCGTATGCGATATATCGAAGCATTCCATACGAGCGATGTTGTCCATACCTAAGACTTCCCGTAGCTCTTTAAAGCGTTGGGATATCGTCATCTTGTGGTTGATTTTGGTAGTAATGGCTGTCAGTGCGTTGGTATTCGACAGCTTAAGGTAGCGCCCACGAGTTCCCGTCGGATTAACATGAAAATGGACTTTACGCCCAGCGATCTCACCTAAGGCTTCTTGCAACGGCTGCGATTCTTCCATCAGGCCGGAGTTAAGGATAATTCGTGTCGGGATAGTTCGTGCTTCGTTGTGGCTCAGGTAATACTGGCTCAAAAAACTATAAAACACTTCTTCCTGAGTCGTATCATTTGGAATCTTAGGAAAGTGGCTACGACTGCCTAAAATCTTACCTTGGCGAATCATCAGAATATGGATACAGGCAATGCCATTTTCTTGAGCAAAACCTAGGACGTCCATATCATCTTGGGAGTCCTCAGAAACAAACTGCTGTTCCTGAACACGGCGTATCGCTTGAATTTGGTCCCTGAACTTCGCCGCGTCTTCAAACTTAAGACTTTTACTGGCCTGCTCCATTTTTTCAACCAATGTTGTTAGAACCTGCTGATCTTTTCCTTGCAGGAACAAACGAACAAAGCCCACCAGCTCTGCATAATCTTCATCGGAGATAATACTGCTAACACATGGCCCCGCACATCGGCCAATTTGGTACATCAGGCAAGGTCGAGTTCGATTACTGTAAACCGTATCTTCACATTGTCGAACCGGGAAAATTTTTTGAATTAGGTGTAGCGTTTCCCGCACAGCTCCCGAGTCAGGGTAAGGCCCAAAGTATTCTCCTTTGCGCTTTTTTGCACCGCGGTGCATCGATAGCCTCGGGTGCTTATGGCCGCTGACAAAAATGTAAGGGTATGACTTGTCATCACGCAGTAATACATTGTATTTGGGTAAATACTGCTTAATGTAATTGTGTTCAAGTATCAGGGCTTCGGTTTCGGTGTGCGTTACCGTGACATCAATCTTGTCAATGTTACTGACTAAAGCTCGTGTTTTTTCGCTGTCTACTTTCTTACGGAAGTAACTAGAAAGGCGCTTTTTGAGGTCTTTGGCTTTACCTACATAAATGACAACAGCCTCGGCGTTATACATTCTGTACACGCCGGGCTGATTAGTAACGGTTTTTAGAAAGGAAGCCGAGTCGAATGTGGCGGTCACTACAATGTCTCGGTGTCTAACATTCCATGGCGGATGGCTAGATGCGTCAACTCTACATCACCACTGATATCCAGTTTATTGAACAAACGGTAGCGGTAGCTGTTGACGGTTTTCGGGCTCAAATTCAGCTGCTCTGAAATATCGGTTACTTTCTGCCCCTTGGTGATCATCATCATGATCTGCAACTCACGCTCAGAAAGATCGGCAAAAGGGTTTTCCGATGCTGGAGAGAATTGGCTAAGCGCCATCTGCTGAGCAATTTCAGGAGAAATATAACGTTGGCCGCTATTTACAACACGAATTGCGTTGACCATTTCATCTGGCCCCGCACCTTTAGTCAGGTAACCTGCGGCACCTGCTTGCATCACTTTAGTTGGAAACGGATTTTCCGTATGAACAGTTAAAACGATGATTTTCACATCAGGATTGAACCGCAAGATTTTCTTGGTTGCTTCTAAGCCACCAATACCCGGCATATTCATATCCATCAAAATGACATCGGCATGATTGCTACGACACCATTTCGCTGCGTCTTCACCGCTTTCAGCTTCCCCTGCTACGTTCATTCCACGGACGTCTTCAATAATACGTCGTATCCCTGTGCGAACCAGCTCGTGATCATCTACAAGGAAAACACTTATCAAACTTGTATCTCCACACTTCTTGATTGGCTCTGCACCCACTATTTGTAGTGGATAACAGCATGGCAGCCTATTTTAACTTAAATTATGCTTTTTACTTACTCTGAATATGTGCTCAAACGCAAACTTTAGCAAGTACTTATTTTCATATCTGCTGCTTAATACACAATTGACCTATTAATCAGTAGGTTGGCCTACTTTATTGCTGCTAGTCACCAGACAAACATAATCTTTGTCTGAGCTTCATGCATTTCATTTACTGGATATTTATACAACCGTTTATGCTAAGCTAATGATACTAAACCTCATCCATTGTTTGGTTTTATATAGAGCAGTACAAATGTCCGTCCAACAAGGCTTCCTACTTACCCGTCACGCCAGAGATGTTTCTGGTCAAACTCAGATCGATTTATGGTTATCTACTGATAATGGGCCTGTACAGCTTGTTATACCGGGAGAGAAACCCGTCTTCTTTATTCCTCAAGACGATATCAAGCAATGCCAAACTCTAATTAAAGAGTTATCGATTCAGGCTGAGATAAAACCTATAGCGCTGCATAGCTTTGATGATGTAAAACTTGCGGCTTGTTACTGCTTAACCGTTAAAGACGGACAACGACTAAGTCAGAAATTCAAACATCACGACATTCTTGTACTCGAAGACGATATACGCCTTGCCGATCGATATTTAATGGAGCGTTTTGTTCAAGGCAGTGTCGAATTTGCCGGTCACCCCCAACGCAGGAAAGACTACACTCGCTTTTCAAGCGTCAAATGCCGTCAGGGTCACTATACTCCTCAGTTAAAGGTTGTCTCACTCGATATCGAATGTTCAGAGAAAGGCGTTCTTTACTCTATAGGACTCGATAGCCCTATGGACAGCCGCGTCATAATGATTGGAGAGCCGCAAGCTGCTGAAACCGAGATTGAGTGGGTTCAAGATGAGAAACACTTATTGTTATCGCTGATCACGTGGTTTCAGCAATTTGATCCCGATGTCATCGTAGGCTGGAACGTGATTGATTTTGACTTTAGGCTGCTACATAAACGTGCCGAGTGGAATAAAGTCAGATTAGCGATTGGACGTGCGAATCAGGCAAGTTTTTTTCGCACCTCAAGTAACACTCAACAAGCATTCATATCAATGCCAGGTCGCGTGGTTTTAGATGGTATCGATACGCTAAAAACCGCCACTTATCACTTTCGAAGCTGGTCGCTAGAATCGGTTTCTCAGGAGTTACTCGGTGAGGGTAAGCAAATCCACAACGTTCATGATCGAATGGACGAAATCAATTACATGTTCAAAAAGGACAAACCCTCACTTGCAAAGTACAACCTGCAAGATTGTGTTCTAGTCAACAAGATTTTTGCCCACACCCACTTGCTTGAGTTTGCCATCGAACGCTCTAAATTGACTGGTGTTGAACTGGACCGTGTCGGCGGCTCGGTCGCGGCATTTACCAATCTTTACCTGCCACAAATCCATCGTGCTGGGTACATTGCCCCTAACCTACATTCTGAAAACTGGTTGGCTAGCCCAGGGGGCTATGTAATGGACTCCATCCCAAACCTGTATGATTCGGTGTTAGTTCTGGATTTTAAGAGCCTATACCCTTCCATTATCCGTTCATTCCTAATTGACCCAATGGGTTTGATCGAAGGGTTGAAATTGGACGTGGGTAAACAGGAAAACCAAGCTGTTGAAGGATTTCGTGGCGGTCAATTTCATCGTAGTAAACACTTTTTGCCCGAGATGATCGAAAACCTGTGGGCGGCGCGTGATATCGCCAAGAAAAACAACGAAAAGGCGTTCTCACAGGCGATCAAAATCATTATGAACTCCTTCTACGGCGTACTGGGCTCTTCTGGCTGTCGCTTCTTTGATACTCGCTTGGCATCAAGTATCACTATGCGTGGTCACGAAATCATGAAGCAGACGAAAGTACTCATCGAAGAGCAAGGCTATCAAGTGATTTATGGGGATACAGATTCCACGTTTGTTTCTTTGAACGGGCAATTTTCTCAAGAGCAAGCCGATGAGATTGGCCATCAGCTTGTCGAACATATCAATTCGTGGTGGACGACCCATCTCAAACAAGAATACGGCCTTACCTCTATCCTCGAACTGGAGTACGAAACCCACTATAAAAAGTTTCTGATGCCAACTATCCGTGGTCAAGAAACTGGCTCCAAAAAACGTTACGCTGGCTTGATTGGTGAAGGTGACAGGGAAAAAATAGTCTTTAAGGGATTGGAAAGTGCTCGCACCGACTGGACTCCGCTTGCTCAGCGCTTTCAGCAAGGTCTGTATTCACTGGTTTTCCATGGTGAAGATCCCTCTGACTACGTTCGGGATTTTGTCGAAAGAACCATGGTGGGCGAATTTGATGATGAACTCGTTTACCAAAAAAGGCTACGCCGGAAGCTACACGAATACCAGAAAAATATTCCGCCACAGGTGCGTGCGGCTCGGTTAGCGGATGAAATCAATGCTCAGCTAGGCCGCCCTTTGCAATACCAAAACAAAGGACGAATTGAATACCTGATTACGATTTCTGGCCCTGAACCCAAAGAATACCTTAAAAGCAACATTGATTATCAGCACTACATTGATAAACAGCTTCAGCCTGTTGCAGAAGCTATCTTGCCATTTATTGGCATCGATTTTTCAACGCTCAGTGAGCCTCAACTCGGTTTGTTCTAAACTGAACAAACTATTTTGCATCTATCATTATTTCCTCATAACGGCCAAATGCGGACTGTTTCTCAAGGCCTAGGTTGAAC
Organism: Vibrio sp. St2; assembly: GCF_947311885.1. Classification (NCBI taxonomy): domain Bacteria; kingdom Pseudomonadati; phylum Pseudomonadota; class Gammaproteobacteria; order Vibrionales; family Vibrionaceae; genus Vibrio; species Vibrio sp. St2. The sequence continues at coordinate 6,289 of NZ_CAMZNA010000005.1, forward strand.
TACCTACAAAGTACTTTTGACGGGCGCTGTTATTCGAGATGAATACACTCCATTTTTACGTATCGATGTGCGCTCTACTGCTCATACTGAAAGTAATGCGCTCACCTATGAGTTAACCGCCAATGGTATGAGACACTTGTTCAGAATCAAATACTTGATCATATAACATGCATCTTTGCTTGCGATTTTTAACTCATTTTTAACCCCATTTGTACTATTAACGACATGCAGCCACCATTTGAACATTCGGTGCTGCTTAATTCTTTATTTTGACCAAACCTAGCGAATCACACAAATCTTGACTATTCCCGTTAGCAACTTGATTGGTGTCCAGACTGCCAGCGTTCAGGTTTATGTCATCAAATGACAAGAGAGATAGTATGAAAAGAAAGTTCAACCTGCTTCTAATAGCCGTATCAAGCGTTTTGAGTGCCAACATTTGGGCATCAGAATTTGACGAGCCTGCTGGAGCAGCCATTAATATTCTCAGTGCCTTACAAGATTCAAGTGCGGTGAATTACATCAATGCTGAGAATCTCGTCAACGGAAACAGCACATCACCAACATTATCCCAAGTAAAAACTCAGGTTTTGGTGGAGAACAAGCGCTATTTGATCGACTTTAGTAATATAGAACATGAAACTGAAAAAAACATTGCTCGAGCCAAGCTCCGTAGAAGCTTGGGATTATTGACTCTCGGAGATATGGTAATCATTAGTGAGCACAAAGGTAAACTCCTGTTTAGTCAGTTAGAGAGCTCTGATGACACCAACCTTAAACGTCTTGAATACAAACCTAAATCACGCCGAGTAAAGAAAAGCATCTCCCCTCTTGCAGAGGTGGACAACAGCATACCTAGGGTCGCTTTCTATATCGAGGCGAAACGTACCATCAGTGATGCAGCATGCAATCCTACCTGGAATACTTACCAAGGCCCCGTTAAAAGTACAGGCATGTGTGACAATGCCCATATTTCTTTAATTTATCAGGTGACGCTGCAACGTTCATTGCCATTTGGAACCCAAGGAAGCGCAACGCCTGATGCCAAAATAGTGAGAATTGCAATTGACGATTCAACGACCGGTGCAGGTATTCAACTGAACCAAAACTTCGATAACATTCTGCTTCATACACGCGGTATACCATGGCCTGAAGGCGGCGACGAGCATGAGATGGTGACCACAGCTCTCGCGCAAAGCTATGACTTCAATTTCAATGCTTCAAATGAAAAAGCTCGTATCCTGCGTACCGTGCCTAAAAGCAATTTAAACAAGAACTACACTAACCGTGAGATTTCAACCTTTTCATTCGGTGTGGTCACGGGAGGTGAAGCAAGTAGTGACGGCGCAAAAGGCAAACTTGAAGCTTCGGCAAACTGGACAGAATCAAAATGGCTATCCTTTGAAACCAATGACTATCGAGTCGATCGCCATTCAAATGGCCCTCAGCATGTAGGTTTCGAGTGGGCAAGGGAGCAATACCCAACCGCAGAATCAGTTATGGTCACCACAATTCATGGCTATACGGCGGGAATCACACTGCCTGTAGATGAAAGTCGTATCAACAAAATGGGGCACGCAAGCTTCCTACCAAAAATGGAAGTCATATACTCTGCAGCCCCTGATGCAACGGGCAACACCAAATTTGATATTGACTCCACTGTCGACATCACTGGATTTAGGTATATGACGAACGTGACGCCGTTCTTCGGAGTACGAACCTACTACGCTAAAGACGACGATCACCAAGTCAATAGCGTCAATAAGAACATTAATTTTGTCGTTGATTGGGACCACCCTGTGTTCACTGGAGGCAGACCAGTGAATCTGCAACTTGGCGGATTCAAGAACAAATGTCTGGCTATCGATACTCAACAGCAGATATCCGCTAAAGAGTGTGATGAATACGATAACCAACAAGCTTTCATCTACAGTCAAGATGGTCATTACATTAGTGCATACAATACAGAATATTGCTTAGACAGTACCGACCTAACTCAAGCTCAATCATGCAACTTTAGCCTCACCCAAAAATGGAGTTGGGAAGAAAAAGCTAACCAAGATAACTTAAAAAGTGCTCACCTCGACCATTATCTGACACACGATAAACAGAATGAGAAACTAAGTATGACTGCCAGTACGCAATCGGAGGCTAGCCTTAGTACCAAGATGTACACACGATATGTCAATGTTTTTGATGCTTCTACGGTAGAAACCAACTCGTATAAGTAATCAGCCGCATACCTAAAGTGAGAAATTGAGCGGCAATAATAGACGTTTTAGCTTTTATTGCCGCATAATCAATATCTTAACCTATCTTAAATTCGGTTTTCTTGTACTGTTTAGCTAGCCACTCACCGAAACCATCAAGAATGCCAACGACGGATCGTTTTGCTATCACTCGTCCTGTGAGCAAAATCCCTAACCGTTCAATTTCGACCTGTTTATCAGGATAGTAGCGAAGAAAGTTCTGCCCACATTCAATAGGATCATCGAACCAATTTTTATCTTTGTACATCACTAGCGAATAGCTCGCACGCAGCAGCTTCTTGGCAATAACTATCTGTGCTTTTGACTGTTCCTCTGGCGTCGCAGAGCGTGCAATACGATTGCGGTACACTGCGACCCAATCTTCAACATCCATATTCCAATGTTTGGCGATTTCCCAGCTTGGCTCATAGTCGCCAAAACACTCAGAAAGGTCTTCACCGTAAATACACACAGAGCAATGACGAAGCTGAAATCCCCAAGAAAAAATGCTGTCCAAGCTCGCCACCTCTTTCACAAGCGTATTCTTTAGCGACACATCTGTTAAGAATGGATAGGACTTCTGAAAACGCCATTTAATAGAGTTGAACAAGGTGGTTCTGACATCACTAAAGCTGTCATGCGTAACAACCAATACGTCTAAGTTAGAACGATTAGGCTTTGCCCTCTTACGAGCGACACTGCCGTACAGATAGACACTGTGTAGATTGTCACCCAACCCTCCCTTTAGAAAAGCGATAAGATCGTTAATGGCAGGCTGATACCTTTCCTGAAAAGGTTGCTTAGGGTCAATAACAGAAAGATGCATTTAGTTGATAACAATAATTTTTAGGCTTTCGATTCTTTAATGTTCGCCCACACGCAGACACGAATCAAGATATTCCTTCCCTTAAGCACTATGTATATAATACGACGATTCCATCTCACACTAAGGAAACACTTTTATGCCAAGGGCAAGTGAGCTTAAAAAAGGTTTTGCTATCGAATCTAGTGGCAAAACACTTCTGATTAAAGATATCGAAGTCACCACTCCGGGTGGTCGCGGCGGCGCAAAAATCTACAAACTTCGTTGTACTGATCTTGCGACAGGCGGACGTGTCGATGAGCGCTTTAAATCAGACGACGTAGTTGAAACGGTAGATATGTTTAAACGTGCTGTTGCTTTCTCTTACGTGGATGGTGACGAGTACATTTTCATGGATAACGAAGATTACACTCAATACACCTTCAAGAAAGAAGAAATTGAAGACGAGCTGCAGTTTGTTACAGAAGAAATTCAAGGCTTACATGTGATTGTCGTGGATGGCAATGCAGTAGGACTAGAGCTTCCAGCTTCTGTTGAGCTTGTAATAGAAGAAACTGACCCATCAATAAAAGGTGCTTCAGCTTCGGCGCGCACGAAGCCTGCACGTTTCGCGACAGGTTTGACAGTTCAAGTTCCTGAGTACATTGCAACAGGTGACCGTATTGTTATCAATACCACTGAACGTAAATACATGAGCCGAGCGTAATTATGTCCGAACTGATCTCCTATGATGACGCCATTGAAACGGCCTATGACATCTTTCTAGAGATGGCTCCAGATAATCTTGAAGCCGCAGACGTTATTATATTCACCGCTCAATTTGACGACCGTGGTGCTGCTGAGCTGGTTGAAACTGGCGATGATTGGGCTGGTCATGTAGGTTTTGAAGTTGACAAAGAAACCTACGCCGAAGTCCGCATTGGTCTAGTCAACGAAGAGAATGATGTCTTGGATGAAGTGTTCGCCCGCCTACTGGTAAGCCGAGATCCAGAACATAAGTTCTGCCACGTTCTGTGGAAGCGAGACTAAACAACAAAAAATACCCAAGCTTTTAACTTGGGTATTTTTCAGAAATAACTAGAAGACGAATTATAGACAAATTCGTCTTCTAGAATTCTATCGGTTTCAACTGACAAACGCGTGCTTGTTAGCCTTCTACCTTGGCATTTTCTACACGGGCTTTTAGTTTCTGCCCCGGGCGGAAGGTGACAACGCGACGAGCACTGATTGGAATGTCTTCACCCGTCTTTGGGTTTCGACCTGGACGTTCGTTTTTTTCTCGAAGATCAAAGTTACCAAATCCAGACAGTTTTACCTGTTCGCCACTCTCTAGTGCCTTACGAATTTCTTCGAAAAACGCCTCAACCGTTTCCTTGGCATCCCGTTTACTGTATCCGAGCTTCTCAAACAGGTTTTCAGCCAAATCGGCCTTTGTGAGCGCCATAAAACTTTCCTCAAAGCTGTGTTAAACAATGCTGCCGAATTGGCAGCGCCAAAGCATTTTGCCCAGCCAATCAACAACATATCGGCTTTACTTGGGAAAGTGTATGCCAACCTTCTGATTTTCGCCAACTTTTTTATTAATTGAAGGCAAATTAATCATTAAAAACAAATAGATATATGACCTAAAACAAACATGCCGACTAAGCGGTTAGTTCAAAAAATCTTTATTTTTCAGATAATTAATTCATAAAAATCAGAACCATCAGTATTAGAGTCTGAATTTATTGGCAAAAAATTTTCTTACGCTTAACATGATAGTGAATTCAGTCTGTTAACTAAGTCAGAATCCTAAAGCAAAATATCGACTTACAGTATGACAGAACAACTTATGCAAACTGGTATGCTTTTGGAGATATCTTCAACATATCCTCCTTCTCTATGCTCATCATCAGGCGAGCACAAACCCAAACACAACTTCTGCTTACCCTTAGAAATAGGCCACCTACAAACAGAACAAGAACAGTAGAAAGTTCAAGTGTTTCTTCTCTCTTCGTTTAAGAGAGTTTATTGTTAGGGGATAAAGTTATGATTACTTCTAGAGCTCAAATGAAACAGCAACGCATTGGAACTTCAATCTAAAAATGAGACTAAAGCTAAATAAAAAATTAGTTGCATAAGTAAATTTGTTAGATAATCAAGGCTAACGTACTTTTAACAGAGTACAATAACAAACGTATCTTGATGTTAAATGCATCAGTAAATTATGGGATAGCTAATAGTCAGAGTAAAAAACAATAAATTATATACAATGCCCATTAATATAGCACCTGAATATAATAAATCAAACTAGAGATGGCTTAAATCAATTACATGTTTGAATGAAGTGTGAAATATATAAATTAATGTAGTTAGGCATTACTCGATTTAATTAAATAAAACGACGTCAGAAATTGGTGAAATTATAACATTATGTTCACTTATCTATTGAGCCAGGTTTTATACCCTAAAGCTATAATCCTGATTATTGCAGCACTAACCTTGTTACTATGGGCTGTATACTTCTGTTCAGCTCTTATCAAGCGCTATGGAAAAGCCAGCATACGGCTATATTCCTATTACATATACTATATGGCAGGGTTGTTTGTTTGGATACTGAGTAACAGTTATTTTCATACAGACTTTCTCAAAGAGTTCGGCGGTCACGTTGCCGTAAACATAGCTATTATTGCCAACTTGTCTGCACTCATTGCTTTCGCTTCTGCGTATTTATTTTCAGCTAAGTTGTATAATTTCTATACTCAACAATCTATTGCTCGCTGGCAAAGCACAATTGTCGTCATAACAATTATATTTGCTGTCTCTTGTAACTTGATACCCGGCTTGACTGTACGAGGAATAAGCATTGCAGGCCCAAGTGACTTTGAACTGGATTTTGGTTCATACACCAAGCCATTTTTTTTAGGGCTTGCTATTTTGGTTGTTCTCACACTAGTTAACTTAATATGTCTTAGAAACAACCCAAATATAATTCGCAGAACTCGTATCAATTACATGATTTTGGGTATGACCATATTTATGTTTTCAACTGCGATTATACAACTTGGATTTACTCTATTTTTTGACAATTTCTCATTGACCTGGCTACCTCCTGCGCTATCTGTACGAGAAGTTCTGTTTATGGGGTATGCCATATTAACGTCTAGATTTTATAGTCCAAGATACATTAGTTACATCTTAGTCAGTGTGACGATAACCGCATTTATTTATGCCGGTTTTATTTCCTCATTCTATTCATTTGAGGATGCAAATATCTCAGAGATCGCAATAATCGCTCTAATAATCGGAGTATCTTGGCCAAAGCTTTATAAAACGGTAAGAGGAATAAACTGTAGGTTGTTTTACGGCGAGTCACTATCTCCAGTCGAAAAAATAGCGCTTCTAGAAGAAGATTTTCATCAATCGCCAACCCAAGCAATGAAAAAGCTCGCGGAATACCTAGGAGTTCCCAAAGGAAAACTTCGCTTGTTAGACAACTATCAAGGTGCGAACGCCTATCAACGTTATTTTGAGGAGCAAAATACTCCATTGGTGATTGATGAAGTAGAAGAAAAACTTTCACAAACCAAAGACAGTGAACTCCACGTCATACGTCGTAATATGAAGGAAACACAATCCTCTCTTGTTCTACCCATCTACGATAGTGACAAACAGCTCTCTCATGTGTTGGTATCAAGCTCTAAACCAGAAGGTGTCTATTTCTCCTTTGAAGAACTATCTGCGTTAGAGCGTGTGCTTCGGAAGGTTCAACTCCATATCTCTTATGAACAAAAAGTACGTCAGTCACAAGCACTGGCAAATTCGATCGCTCATGAGATGCGTAATCCTCTCGCCCAAGTTCAGTTTGAGTTTGAAAACTTAGGACAGAAAATTGAAAGCCATCAGCCGTATAATAATCTCACCATACACGTAGATAAAGGCAAACAGGCAATTAATCGCGGTAGTCAGCTCATTGATATTATCCTACGAGAGGTAAATAGCTCATCTCTTGATCAGGAACCCGCGATACCAACATCTATCTCTGTAGCGATTCAAAAAGCGGTAACTCAATATAGTTTTGATAATGAATCGATGCGTCAGAGGGTTCGCTTGGATATCAGTCAGGACTTTGTCGTTAATCTTAACGAAACTCTTTTTAATTTTGTCTTGTTCAATCTACTGCGCAATGCGATCTACTATTTCGATTCTTATCCTGACAGCACAATTTACATCCGAACAGAAAAAGGAAATTGTGAAAATCGAGTAATTTTTTCAGATACTGGCCCTGGTATCCCTCAAGACTATCTAGTCAGAATCTTTGACGACTTTTTTAGTCACAATAAGAGTGGCGGAAGTGGTTTAGGGTTAGGTTATTGCCAAAGGGTGATGAAAGCATTCGGAGGTTCAATTCACTGTGAGTCTCAGGAAGGGGAATACACCGAGTTTCATCTATCATTCCCAATAATCACATGTGCATCACAGCACGAGGTAAACATTGGTACCCCTAAAATTGCAAAAACAGCTATTCAAAAGCCAACAAACGATTTAGTTGTTAACGTGACACAATCCTCAGAAAGATCTGAAAAACATCTAATTTTGGTTGTCGATGACAAAGAAATTCAACGTTCTCTAGTCAAGTTATATCTTGCTCAGTTGGGTTACGACGTAGTCCTAGCCAACAATGGCAAAGTAGCCATTGAGATCATTCGCAGTAACCCAATTGATCTGGTTTTTATGGATATACAAATGCCCATAATGAATGGCTTTGAAGCAGCAAGCATCATAAAACGATATCATCCAACTATACCCATTATCGCGTTATCTGGAGAGGCTGGAGAAAAAGAATTAAACATGATCAGTGAGCTAATGGATGGGCGGCTTTCAAAACCTACGACCAAACAAGCACTCGATAAAATATTAACATCAGTTTTGTCAATGAATACTCACTAGTCGAGCCTATATAGTGGCAACAGAATAACAATTATTAAAAATCGAAATAACGGAAAGTGATAAAGAAAAGAGCAACGTATTTTTCCACTTTTTAATCATATTTGATGCTTAAAAAAATAAACCTAACTTAGTCGTCTTCGGTCACAATCCGCTCAAACACTCTTCTTATAAGAAGCTGTTAATGTTGAAAAGTGGGATTGGGGTCAGACACGAATAAAAAACCAGTTGCATAATTTATTTTGTCATGTACATAAGATTACCAACGTTGACCTGCTGGTTCCATCGTCATTGGCTGTCTGAGACTTTTTAACTGTAATGTTAGTTACTAAGACCCAAATGAATATTGACGGAGACTAAAAACGAAACTCGGGCCAACGATAGCAACGTCAAAAACTGGTGAAAGCAGAACATCATGTTCAGTTATTTATTGAGTCAACTTATGTATACCAAGGCGGTCGTTTTAGTTTCAACCGCTCTACTCGTATTGATTTGGGCTGTCTACTTTTGTACAGCGCTTGCAAAACGCCATGGAACATTCAGCTTGCGGCAATATAGCTACTACGTTTGCTACACAATTGGTGTTTTCATATGGATTCTTAGCAATAGCTATTTCCATACTGGCTTGCTTCTACACTTTAGTAATGAAGTGGCTGTTAAGATGGCTATCATTGCCAACTTAGCCACTTTGCTTGCATTTGCTTCCGCATATTGCTTTATTGCAAAGCTACATAAACATTACACAGGCCGATCGGTACCCCATTGGCAAACAGTATTAGTTTCGGCTATTTCTATTTTTGGTGTTGCCTGCAATTTACTTCCAGACTGGACGGTAAAAAATATAGAGATCACTGCCCCAAGTGACTTTCAACTGGAATTCGGCCCTTATACTAAGTACTTTTTTCTTGGTTTTACCACGCTAATTGTCCTGACATTTGCCAACTTACTTTCGCTTAAAAATAGTAACAGTCCTATTCGCCGAACTCGTATCAACTACATGATATTAGGCATCACAATCTTCATGTGTTCGACAGCTATTATTCAAGTTGGCGTAACTTATTTCTTCGAAGATTTCTCAATGACTTGGCTACCACCAGCGTTGTCACTTAGCGAAATGCTGTTTATGGGTTATGCATTGCTTACTTCTAGATTCTATAGTCCAAGATACATTTGCTTCGTTACTCTGAGCGTTCTAATAACAACTCTCATTTACGCTAGCCTAATTTCAATACCTTTCCCGTTTATTGAAATGACATTGACCGACGTATTACTACTGGCCTTACTCGTTGGTATGACCTGGCAAACACTCTACAAAACGATACAAAAAGGCGTCAGCCTAATCCTATATGGTGACTCACTATGTCCTGTAGAGCGTATTTTTAGATTAGAAGAAGAATTTCAGCGCTCACCCGCTCAAGCTATGGAAAGTCTTGCCAATTATTTAGGAGTTCCTAAAGATAAACTTCGCTTACTTGATGACTACCAAGGCGCAAACTTATACCGCGCCTATTTTAAAAATCACAGCACCGCACTCGTCATCGAAGAAATTGAAGAGTCGTTATCGCAATCCGGAAATCACACGTTAAGTCTCATTCATAACAACATGAACAAAACGCAATCAGCCCTTGTTCTGCCTATATATGAAAGTAAAAATAATCTTTCACATGTTTTAGTTTCTAGTTCTAAGAGCGAAGGTGTGTATTTTTCTTTTGAAGAACTATCAGCATTAGAGCGAGTGTTTCAAAAAGTCCAAGTGCATATTAACTATGAGCGTGAGATTCGTCAGTCACAAGCTTTAGCCAGCTCGATTGCTCATGAAATGCGTAACCCTTTTGCACAAGTCCAGTTTCAATTTGAACACTTAGGATCAGGAATTAATAACAACCGACCGCCTGAAGAGCTTGTGACGCATGTGAACAAAGGAAAACAGGCTATAAAACGCGGCCACCAACTCATTGACATCATAATGCGAGAGGTGGGGAATGCATCACTCGCTCAAGAGCCAGTGGCCCCTTCATCTATGTCATCGGTGATAGTTACAGCAGTGAATCAGTATGGGTTTGATGACGATTCTACGCGTCAAAGAGTTCACTTAGATATTGAGCAAGATTTTATCGTAAAATTAAACGAAACCTTATTTAACTTCGTTCTCTTCAATTTGCTAAGAAATGCGATATATTATTTTGACTCCTACCCGAACAGTGCAATAACAATACGAACACTAAAAGGTAGCGACCAAAACCAGGTTGTATTTTCTGATAGCGGCCCCGGAATTCCTGAAACATACGTATCTCAAATATTCGACGATTTTTTCAGCCACAATAAGAGTGGCGGCAGTGGTCTAGGGTTGGGATACTGTAAGAGAGTAATGAAAGCCTTTGGCGGCTCTATTCGATGCGACTCGAAAATTGGTGAATATACAACGTTCTATCTGAATTTTCCTGTTACTTCAGATAAAGTGGAAAATTGTCAAATCAATGAATCGGTTGTGACCTCAGGCAATGTAGGTACTTTGCCAACACTCCCCCCTACTTCAGAATTAACACCAACAACTAACCCAGATAAACCTCTAATCCTTGTCGTAGACGACAAACGAGTTCAGCTTTCACTCGCTAAGCTTTACCTTGAGCAGCTGGGTTACAACGTCCTACTGGCAAATAACGGAAAAATCGCAGTTGAGACGATTCAGAATAACCCAATTGATCTCGTCTTTATGGATATACAAATGCCGGTAATGGATGGATTTGAAGCCGCTACTCTAATAAAGCGTTCACACCCATCTCTCCCAATCATTGCTCTATCAGGTGAATCGGGAGAAAAAGAACTGAAAAGAATCAGCGAACTTATGGACGGGCGTTTATCCAAACCAACGTCAAAGCAAGCGCTCAATCAGATACTGATATCGGCTTTGCCTACTACGATGCAATAACATTTTCGTAGTTTCAAAACGACTCGCAATTTGCGTATCGCTCAGTCGTGAGTAAATAAAACGGTTATCTTTCTTTATGACGTTATACTTGTGTTTGAAATTTGACACCGAGATTTGATTCACTAACTGTTTAATATACATGACGAAAGTTGGCTACAACCTCATTCAAGTTGGTTGTGGCATTCATTATGCTTCTAGAGAACTATGAATGAAAAAGTGGCGATGTTTTGTCTTCGCTACTTTCTCAGCCTGAGAATGTTGTCAGGCTGGCATAGATAAGAGAGGCAGCTTATGGAAATTCATCGTCATACTTATTATCGCCTTATCCATCATGGCATTAAGAGCTTATTAGTCGATCGCATAGGTCATTTTACCGAACACGAGTACCATGATTATCTCAATTACATGACCGGCAAATCCAGCTGTTTTGCCATGACTAATGAAGAACTCGAAGTTGCCGTCACCAACCTGAAAAACGAAGGCTACTTAGAAGACATCAAACCCTTGATTCGACGCCTCGAAATGCACTCTTAGCCTACAGTCCAAGGCCAGCAATATATTGCTGGCCTTGGACTGTTAAAGCGAGTACTGCTTAAGCCTTTGTGAATTGCTCAGATTTGGTTAGACTGAAGGCAACTTCGGAATCGATAGACCTTACAATGAAACAACTGATTGATTTTATTCCACTCATTATCTTTTTTGTCCTGTATAAAATGCACGACATTTACGTGGCTACAGGCGCTCTCATCGTAGCGACAGCAATCCAAATAATCGTTACCTACGCCCTATACAAAAAAGTTGAAAAAATGCAGCTTGTCACCTTTTTGATGGTGGCTTTTTTTGGTGGCCTAACCATATTCCTACACGATGACAATTTCATTAAGTGGAAAGTTACCATCGTATATATGGTCTTCGCAATCGGCCTTGCCGTCAGCCACGCCATTGGCAAATCCGCCATAAAAGGCGTGCTTGGCAAAGAGATTAGCCTACCCGATCCAGTATGGGCGAAGGTCACTTGGGCGTGGGTTGTATTCTTTTCTATCTGTGCAGGACTCAATGTGTATGTTGCGTTTGAGCTACCACTTGATGTGTGGGTCAATTTCAAAGTCTTTGGTCTACTTGCAGCAACATTTGGTTTTACTTTGCTGACCGGTATCTACATCTACAAACATCTGCCAAAAGACAAGCCCGAAGCCGACTCTGGTGACTAACCAAGCGTTTTTGATATAATCCACACTAATTTTTCCCCATTGGGGTATTACAGCGGCCGAATTGGCCGCTGTTTAGTTTTATGGATGTCAAAATGAGTAATGAAATCACTTCCCCTCGTGGACAAATGCTTTTACGCACCCTTGCCATGCCTGCAGACACCAATGCAAATGGTGATATATTTGGTGGCTGGATCATGTCACAGCTCGATTTAGCAGGTGGCATTCTGGCAAAAGAAATATCGGGTGGACGGATTGTCACTGTGTCTGTTTCAAGTATTACGTTCAAAAAGCCAGTTAAGGTTGGCGATGTTGTCTGCTGCTACGGTGAATGTACCAAGATTGGCCGCACATCGATGAGTATTGATCTTGAAGTTTGGGTAAAACCTGTCAAAGAGCATGGGATAGAAGATCGCTTCATGGTGTGTGATGCGACGTTCAACTATGTAGCCATCGACACTGAGGGGAAACCTCGCCCAATCAAACAAAACTAATCTCACACTTTGCTGTCAGAAAGTCTTTAAAAAGCTGTTACATTCTGTAGAGTTAGGCTAATCACACAATAAGCGGCTGCGCTGTCGCTTATTCATTATAAGGACATCAATACATGTGGTATGTAATTTTCTCTCAAGACGTTGAAAACTCACTGGAAAAACGTTTAAGTGCGCGCCCTGCTCATCTAGAGCGCCTTCAAACACTTCAAAACGAAGGCCGACTGCTTACCGCAGGCCCAATGCCAGCTATTGATTCGGACAATCCTGGCGAAGCGGGTTTTACAGGCTCTACCGTTATTGCTGAGTTTGATTCTCTTGAACAAGCTCAAAACTGGGCTGATGCGGATCCGTATATCGAAGCAGGTGTCTACGAGAAAGTGATCGTCAAACCTTTCAAGAAAGTATTTTAAGATGAGAATGAAGATTGCGTTAGGTGTGCTTTCTGCCGTTCTTTTGGCAGGATGTGCGTCACCGGAAGGAGACAAGCAAAGAGAACTGGAGCTGCTCGCAAGCAACCGAGCCAGTCTGCTGGCCTCAGAACTGCCAATGGAAGCTGGCCCGCTTTCTATTATGAGAGCCACTGCGAAAGGCACCATGATAGAAATTATGATGGTATACAATCAAGATGCTAGAGGTGCTAAACCCATCCAGCAAGTGCTTCGCCACAGCATCAACAGTTACTGTACGAATCCCGATACCAAAAACAATTTGGATGTCGGGTTGAGCTATCGATTGAAGATGCGTAACAGCCGCGGTCAATTAATGGTTGACGAAATAGTGACTCAACAAACCTGCCAAGCTAAACAGTAACCTCCCCTTCAGCAGGGTAACGACTCCTTAGACCTCGCAATGCGGGGTCTAATTCATTGAAACATCTGCCCACGTAATCTCGCCCATCAACTTGATAACACTCTAGTTGCATAATGGACATAGCACGAATAAATGAAGTTTTTATGACACCGATATTGAGTCATAAAATGGATAAAAACCGCTAAGTGCCTATCGATTATCAAAATAATTCACCTAAAGTCGGCCATTCATCCAACAAATAAAAGATATATAATCTTTAAAACTGTGATCTTGCATTGACGCTTATCCAATCGCCTTCTAACTTTTCATATTAGTGTCATAACCAAGGAGGATCACCCAATGAAGCGCGCAAGCAATTCCTACCGTCTGCAATTAATAAAAGAAGTCGCCACCCGGCAAGAGCGGCTGAGCTGCGGTGATCCTATGGCCAACTATATCCAACAACTATTAGACTCCAAATCTGAGTCTGAGCTGCATGAAGAAAAAAATTATCGCTTTAGTGGCAACCACTTCGACGATCATGTCGGGGGGTGGGTAAGTGACAAGTGGGGATTAAAGTAACCCGTAAGGTTAGGACTATAAGCGAGAGGGAACACTTCTCGCTTTCCTGTTTATTGAGCAGTTAAAAGAGATCTTGCTGAGGACTTTTCGGATCAGATTCCGCTTGCTGCTCTATTCTAGAGCCTAGCATTTTTCGACGATAACGCTGCCGACAAAGTTTAATAATGTGCAATTGCTCCGCAGGGGTAAAAGTCAGCCAATTGAAGCGTTCTTCACGCTTGCGCATACAGCCCTTACAGTAGCCTTTTTCATCTACTGTGCATACGCCTACACACGGGCTCGGGACGACAAAAAATTCTAGCTGCTCCATCTGTGCCTCTTCATAGTTTTCTCAGCTACGCTTTAAGCACCTATTACTACTTTATTGCATCTATAATTAAATAAAATTCAATAACTTTCATTATGTGACTGTAAACAAACTATGACCTTAACCTGACAAAAACAGTGTTTTATAACCTATACTTTGTGCCATTAAAGTCGACAAAGTGTCGGTTAACGTTTCTATATTTCGGAGTTCATTACTATGAAGTTTAGTCCAAAAACATTACTTGCAGCTGTCACCCTACCGTTTGTTATGACGGCTTGCGCGAGCAATGGAGGCGATGTGAAGCAAATAACAGTTCAAGATCTTCAGCATCATAATTGGGAACTGGTTAGTATTGATGGAAAAGAAGTAAAAGCGGAAGGTCACCAAAAACGACCTCGCCTAGAATTGGGTGAGAACATGATGGCCAACGGTAACGCAGGTTGTAACAACTTCTTCGGTCAGGCTGAGCTCAAAGATAATCAGTTCCGTATCGAGAAAATGGGCATGACGATGAAAATGTGTATGGGTGACGCGATGGATTTAGAGCAGTCATTCTCAAAAACGCTCGCTGAATGGAGCGACATGTCCCTGACTAACGAAGGCATGGTACTAAAAAATGACCTTCATACTCTGACTTTCAAGCTAAGTGATTGGAAAAACTAATCACCCGCAAGAATAAACCAAAGCAGCCACCAAATGGCTGCTTTTTTGTTGCCCGTAGAAAAAGAGAACAAATCTCATACAACCCGCATACAATTCCTTCAAATACATAAAAAAATTAAATTTTTTCAGTCATAATGAATGAAAAACATGGATAGCACGGTCTATCACAAAACTTATAGATTCATTCAAAGGGTAAGGACAACCATGAAAAGGCTGATCACTCTCATCTCCACTGTACTTCTGTCTGTTGGAGTAACAGCACAAGACAATTGGCAGCAAGTAACAGAGAAAGCAAAAGGACAAACCGTATACTTCCATGCTTGGGGTGGCAGTCAAGAAATCAACAACTATCTGCGCTGGGCGGATAAACAGTTGCAATCACAATATGGCGTGACACTAAAACATGTCAAAGTCACTGATATCGCCGAAACCACCACTCGCTTGATTGCAGAGAAAGCGGCCGGAAAGAATACTGGCGGCAGTGTCGATATGGTTTGGATCAATGGTGAGAACTTCAAATCAATGAAGAACAACCAATTGCTTTTCGGTCCTTTCGTCGAACGTTTACCAAGTTGGCAACAAGTCGATAAATCCTTACCCGTTGATAGTGATTTCTCAGAGCCTACCGAAGGATTAGAAGCACCTTGGGGGGTAGGCCAGTTAGTATTCATTCACGATAAAATGACGCTCAACAACCCTCCAGCATCGTATGCTGAAATGCTCAGCTATGCTAAAGCATTTCCGAACAAATTGAGCTACCCTCGCCCACCCGCATTCCATGGCACCAGCTTTCTTAAAGCCGTATTAATTGAACTGACCGCTAATGATCCGTCTTTAGCCAAACCCGTTGAACAAGTGGATTTCAATGCCGTCACTGCGCCTTTGTGGAAATACCTAGACGAATTTCACAAAGTCGCATGGCGCCAAGGCAAGCAATTCCCAGCAAGCTCTGCTGAAACAGTGCAATTGCTTGACGATGGGCAATTGGACTTAGCCATCACATTTAATCCAAACTCAGTTTATTCAGCACAAGCGAACGGTAATCTGGCTGAGACTACCACTGTTTACGCAATGGATGGCGGCGCTTTGTCGAACATTCATTTCCTAGCGATTCCATGGAATGCGAACGCGACAGAAGGTGCATTAGTCGCGATTAACTTCCTATTGAGCCCTGAAGCTCAATCACGCAAAGGCGATTTGTCTATCTGGGGCGACCCATCCGTACTTCAAAATCAATACCTGACAGGAAGTGCAAAGAAAACGACCTTGTTTAAATCCGTTGCCGAACCACATCCTAGCTGGCAGGCTGCTCTGGAAACAGAATGGCAAAAACGCTACGGTAATTAAGAACAATCATTAGGTTACGAGAGCCAGATGTTAAGAGCTGCGTACATAGTATTAATTTTGCTTTGCATTGCGCCAACAATCCCCGGATTAGTTGGTGTATTGCTCTCATCATTTGGCTACGTTCCTCCTGTCGGCCTGTTCGATTTCTCACTCAGCAGCTATCAGCAGTTTTTCGAATGGCCGGGGATTGAGCACTCCATTGGGCTCACTTTATTCAGCTCCATAGCCAGTACTTATCTTTCTTGTTTAATCTGCTTTGCGATTCTTCAAAGCCTTTGGTTAGACCGCCATTGGCGAAAAGTTGAAGCACTGCTTTCCCCCTTGCTAGCAATGCCGCACGTCGCTTTCGCGATTGGATTTGCTTTTCTGTTCGCTCCTACAGGTATGGTTGCACGTATGTTGGCTCAAACCTTAGGTATTGACGTAGACACACATGAAGCAACTTGGTTAGTGCATGACCCTTATGCGCTGGGGTTAGCCATGGCACTTTCATTTAAAGAAGTGCCATTTTTGCTGCTCATGAGCATTCCCGTTTTGCAGCAGATTAAAATCGATAAGCTGTATCAAGTCAGCACCTCTTTGGGGTATTCACCCGCACAAATGTGGTGGAAGTCGGTCTTCCCTCTTTGGTTGGTAAGAATGCGCTTCGCTTTGTTTGCCGTGATGGCTTATGGCGTTTCCGTGGTCGACTTGAGTTTGATCTTGGGCCCAACTAATCCACCTACTTTGGCCGTATTAGTATGGCAGTGGTTTAACGACCCTGACTTATCACTGATACCTCGTGCGGCATCAGGCGCGGTCATGCTATTTGTGTTAGCCAGTTTGCTTTTAGTCTTAATCGTGCTGGTCGAAAAACTTTTCGTTGGTCAGTTTGGTCAGTGGCAATACTCAGGTCGAAGAGGGTTTAGCCTTCCCGGGAAAACGTTATTTACCTTTTCGGCCATTTTAGCCGGCATTATGTTTCCACTGATGTTGATCTGGAGCTTCGCTCATCGATGGCGCTTTCCGGACCTTCTCCCAACGCGATATAGTGACCGCTTTTCGAGCAATGAGTGGCTCAATATATTGCCGACGATTAACCAAAGTTTGATCATTGCCGCCGTTACCGCTTGTTTTGCTTTGCTATTGGGCGTGGTGGCTCAGGAAAGCCGTATCCGTTTTCGCTTGCACTTACCGGGTTATGTCATTGCTTTACCTATGCTTATCCCGCAGCTTTCTATCTTGTTTGGTATCCAGATAACCACGCTCTACTTGTCTGGTGATGCCTATTACACCTGGGTCATCTGGTCACACGTATTCTTTGCTTTCCCACTTGTGTACTTAGCACTCGATGGCCCATGGCGAAGCTATGACAACAACTATACTCGAGCGGCATTAAGCCTTGGCAAAACGCCTCTTTTTGTCTTTTTTCATATTAAGGTTAAGTTGCTGCTACCAGCCATCTTGTACGCTTGGGCTGTCGGAGCCAGTGTGAGCTTGGCGCAATATCTACCGACTCTCATGCTCGGTGGGGGCAGGATTGCAACCGTGACCACGGAAGCCGTAGCTCTTTCAAGTGGCTTCGATCGACGCGTTACTGCCATCTACGCGATTTGGCAAGCCATCTTGCCATTTGTTTTCTTTGTCTCTGCCATCCTTATTGGCAGATTCGCATTGCGACAACCTGATTATCAAAAACAAACGAACAAGGATGCCCTTACGCATGACGCTGTCTCTAGAAAGCCTCGCCATCCATAAAACCAGCGGTGAAGCCCTCTTTTCTGATTTGAATATATCCGTTTCAGCACAGGAAGTTGTTTGTCTAATGGGCCCCAGTGGATGCGGAAAATCAACCTTGTTAAGCTTGATTGCAGGACATATGAGTAGCGAGTTTGTCCATTCCGGGCGCGTGCTACTGAATGGCATTAACTTGGCTGAACTTGAACCTCATCAGCGACAAGTTGGAATTCTGTTTCAGGATGATTTGCTATTTCCACACCTAAACGTGTGGCAGAACCTCGCTTTTGCCCTTCCTAACTCAATCAAAGGCGATGAAAGACGCCACCAAGCCATGGTTGCATTGAACAAGGTTGAGCTATCACAACTCGCAGATTCATTTCCTGACCAGATCTCCGGCGGCCAACGTGCTCGTGTCAGCTTGCTCAGAATGCTGTTAGCTAAGCCTAAACTGGCGCTGTTAGATGAACCATTTAGCAAACTGGATAAAGAACTTAGAACACAGTTTCGTGACTGGGTCATCGCTCAACTGGCAGAAGCCAATATTCCTACTCTGATGGTCACGCATGACAGGGATGATGTTCCTGAGAATGGACGGGTATTAAGTTGGCCGTGGGAGACTCATCATGCTTGATCGGTTCAGTATCAAAGTCATTCGCTCCCCTTTGGCTATTACAGCCGCCGGATTAGATAAACTCGGTGTGACCGCAAACCAAACGACGCTAAGTGGTTTTCTTCTTGGGTGTCTGGCGTTTCCTGCTCTGTACTTTGAGCAATACGAACTGGCACTTGTGTTCATCGTTATTAACCGAGTATTTGATGGTTTGGATGGCGCGTTAGCTCGGCGTCAGGGCATCACAGATGCAGGTGGATTTCTCGATATCAGCCTCGACTTCCTGTTTTATTCTCTGATCCCATTTGGCTTTGTGGTTGCTAATCCAGAGCAAAACGCAGTTGCGGGCGCCTTTCTCATTTTCTCATTCATTGGTACTGGCTGCAGCTTTCTTGCTTTTGCCGTCATGGCAGGGAAACGTGGAATTGAGAATCCTATTTATAAAAACAAATCCCTTTACTATATGAGTGGGCTGACTGAGGGCACTGAAACCATAGCGTGTTTCATTGCGTTTTGTCTTTTCCCGCAGCACTTTGCCATCATTGCATACCTGTTTGGCACAGCCTGCTGGTTCACGACCTTTACTCGCATCTATTCAGGTTTCCACACTCTGAAATAGACATAAAAAAAGGTCGCTCAATGCGACCTTTTTTAGAAGACAAAATTGATTATCACTGCGGCCAACAATCCGGAGAAGAAACTCGGAACATGAAACTGACGTTTCGGCATAGATTGGTATTCTAGTGCTGGCTCTTCCTGAAATGTTTTCTTTGATAATTCCTTGATGTAGTCATTCTGCATACCCGTTCTCCCAACTGAAGTGATTCTGACTTCAGCATAGAAGCTCAAGTTAAGTTGAGGTCAAGATGGACTTACAAAGATCTCAATAAAATTAGCGGAACAGCATCACTTTAAGCGCCGCTTCACTATCAACATCAGCAAATTCAGGCGGATTATCTAACCGTTGCACAAAGCTAAGCTCTGGCGCTTCTTCCTTCATGCTTTCAATTAGGAAATCGCTACTGACCTGAGGAGAGTTCACACAAGCAAGCACTTCGCCCTTATCAGTGAGTAACTCAGGCAAACGACGCAGAATTCTCTTGTAGTCCTTGGTTAGCGCAAAGCTGCCTTTTTGAAATGAAGGTGGATCGATGACGACTAGATCATATGGTCCGGATCTTTTTATTTTTCCCCATGACTTGAATATGTCGTAAGCCAGAAACTTCACTTGATTTAGGTTGTGCTCATTCAACCTATGGTTATCTCGCCCTTTCGACAATGACGCTCTTGCCATATCTACGTTAACTACTTGATCAGCCCCACCATCGATAGCCGCAACTGAAAATCCACAGGTATAAGCAAATAAATTGAGAACATTTTTATGCTTAGCATGCTGCTGAACCCACTCTCGGCCTAGGCGCATATCGAGAAACAAACCAAAGTTCTGGTTGCGACCAATATCGAGTTGGTACTTCAGCCCTGACTCAACCACAACAGGTTTAGTGTTCAGTTCACCGATAAGCACTTCCGATGGCGCACCTTCGCTGTATCTATGTTGGATAACCACACACTTGACACCTTTCTCCTGCCATAGCGCAGTCTTAGACAGCTCATGCAATCCCTGTTTGAGCTGTTCAAGAAACTCATCGTCAACACTCTTGAATATATTGATCAGCAATTGGCATTCGACCCAGTCACAAGTGATCTGCTCTAAACCTTGGTAAACACGGCCTCGACCATGAAATAAACGCCGGACTTCGTTGGAAGTACTCGATAACTGCTCCGAAATGTGAGCGAAGAATGTAGGAAGTTGTTCAACCTGCATACTGGTTCCTGTTATTTTTTGATTTTCGGCCATGAAAGCTCCCAAGGTTTTAACCAAGCATTAATGCCTTGGCTGACATTTTCCTGCTGCCATTTTTCTCCAAGCAGAGCACTTTCTCTCGGGTCACAGACAAACTGGAATGCTTTTCCATAAAACTCAAATTCAAGCGCAAATGCATGGAGGTAACCTCGGTCTGATTTACTGGCGGGGGTATAAATCGCATCACCGACGATAGGTGAGCCGACCGACTTTAGTGCCACCCTGATTTGATGAGTTTTACCTGTATGAGGCTTGCACAAAAACAAACGCTCACCCGGTTCTGCGCTAGTTGAAAGAAATTGCGTGATTGCAGGGTTTGAATGAGAGCTGGTCAGTTTCCATGCCGAGCGACGCGAGCGCTCCATATCACCACTGACAAGCCCTTGTTTCTTCTTCGGCTTCTTACTACCAATCGCCAAATAGAACTTTTCCACACGGCGCTGAGCAAATTGTGTCGATAACTCACTCGCAGCCGCAGCGTTGCGCGCAAGCAAAAGAAGCCCAGAAGTCATCTTATCCAATCGATGCACAAGATAGAGTTGCTCATCACCAGTAACTAATGCCACTTCATGTAGCAACATGGTTTCACCATCATCTTTATGAACAGAAACATTGGGGTGTTTATTAATGACGACAAAGTCTGAATGAGAAAAAACGATATCAAACATAGAGGGCTCCACTTTGGACGCATGAGTATACCTGTTATGCGTTCTAATTCCATAAGTAGATAAGCAAGTAAAAACGGGGAGCCATGTAGGCTCCCCGTTTGCGTTGTTATCTGGATTCAGCGTTACAGTTTCTTAGAAAGAACACCTGCAAACGCTATGATTCCGATACCAAGTAGCATGATTTCACCTTTGCCACTATCGAAGCCGGACTTGATGCCCATAAAAGCAACGATTGCAATAGCAACAGGGATAACGTATTTCACTAGGTTGTACCATAGGCCAAACAGAGGGAAAGAAACTTCACCGTCGTTAGTGATTTCTTTCTCAAGGTCAGCACGGCTTAGACGCCAGCCCGCAAAGATACATACCAACATACCGCCAACTGCTAGGAAGATCTTATCAGTCAGTAGGTCGAAGATATCAAATGCACCAGTACCAAACAGAGTTGGACCAACGCCACCCAGAGATAGAGAAGCAAACACACACAGTGCTGCCATTACTGAGCTTGCTGCGATTACCGCTGTTGGGCGCTTCATACCTTTCTCATCGATTAGGTAAGAAACCACAACTTCAAGCAATGATACCGAAGATGTCAGTGCCGCTACTGTTAGACCAATGAAGAACAGTAGTGCGAACAGAAGACCAATTACGCCGCCCATTTCAGCGAATAGCTGAGGCACAACAACAAACACCAGACCAGGACCTGCTGCCGGCTCCATACCGAATGCGAACATAGCTGGGAACATTGCAACACCTGCCAGGATAGCAACACCTGTATCCATAGCCGTTACCATACCGGTAGTCTGAACTAAGTTCTCTTTCTTCTTCAGGTAAGAACCGTACGTCATCATACAACCCATACCAAGACTTAGGGAGAAGAACGCCTGACCTAGCGCCGCTAGCACTACGTTGCTATCCACTTTAGAGAAGTCTGGCATGAACAGGAACTCTAGACCTGCCATCGCACCTGGAAGCATCAGACCTTTCACTGATACAACGATCAGGATAAGGAATAATAGTGGCATCAGAATCTTACCTGCTTTTTCGATACCGCCAGAAATACCTTTCATTACGATAACTATGTTAAACATCAGGTAAATACCCATCCACATCAGTGGCTGTACTGGGTCAGAGATAAAACCACCAAAACTATCACCGATAGCTTCTGGCGTGCTGAGCAGACCACCACCTACTTTAAAGATGTATGCCAGTGCCCAACCGCCTACTACTGGGTAGAAACCCATGATAAGCAAACCACTGACAACACCGATAACGCCGGTAAATGTCCAACGACGATCAGTAGACTTAAACGCGCCTACTGCAGATAGACCTGTCTTACGACCAATAGCGAATTCTGTCAGCATAACGCTAAAGCCGATGAAAATTACAAAAATCAGGTAGATAGCAACGAACGCACCGCCACCACTCTCACCTGCTGTGTATGGAAACTTCCATATGTTGCCCAAACCTACAGCAGAACCTGCTGCGGCCATTACGAAGCCTAATTTAGACCCCCACGTATCACGGGGCTGTGCACTTGTACTAGTAGCCACGGTTACTCCATTAAAAAATTTTATCAGTTGTGTTTGCTACGTTAGGCGTCGAAAAGTTGAGTGTATAAAAAAATTTACACTTATTAGAATTCTAGGTGACCCTAACAATGTGGCAAGTAAACCAGTTTGAGATTAAAATTGGAACCCCAAAAAGTGTAAATTCCCACCACCGCACGGTATAGCATGCTTAAACGCTGCTTTTTTAATCAAAAACCTCCCCTTTTATCTACATTTTACATTGTCATAACATAATAATTCTATTCCTGACATTTATCTAACCACTTGTGTCACATTACTTGTAAGAACATTTGGCAACGAAATGTTTGTTGTCGGCGCTTCCAACTGGATTTAATATCTAGGTTGAACATCAACCTTACTCAAGCGATTGATTTACGCAGGAAATTGAATGGAAAAGTTCTATCACTTCCTCACATTGGCGGGCATTGTCTTTTACTGGATCCTCGTAGCAGGGGTGACTTTACGCGTCGTTCTGAAACGGAGAGCAGTTAGTGTTTCTCTCGCATGGCTGATGATCATCTATATCATTCCCATTGTTGGGGTCGCTTGCTACTTTTTATTCGGTGAGTTGAATCTCGGGCGAAAGAGAGCCGAGCGCGCAAAAGAGATGTTTGCGCCTTTCGCCAAATGGTTTTCCAGCCTGAATGAATGTCACGCCCACGACACAACAGGCTTTGGCCGTCATATCTATCGTATCGATGAGCTCTGCAACAATCGCCTAGGCTTACCTGCCTTAAGTGGCAATACTCTGTCTTTGCAAAGCTCGCCCAACGAAATACTCCATTCGATCATTGATGATATTGAGAATGCACAAACTAGCGTAAGAATGGTGTTTTACATCTGGCATCCAGGTGGGCTCGCGGATGCAGTGGCTTCAGCGCTGATAAGAGCTGCGAAACGAGGCGTAGAAGTGAAACTGCTTCTCGACTCAGCGGGCAGCCCGCGCTTTTTTCGCAGTCAGTGGCTCAAGATGATGCAAGCCGCCGGTGTGGAAGTCGTGCAAGCCTTGGAAGTGAGCCCTTGGCGTATTTTCCTACGTCGCCTAGATCTTCGCCAGCATCGCAAAATTATCGTTATTGATGACAAAATTGGCTACACAGGTTCAATGAACCTCGTTGATCCAGCGTTCTTCAAACAAGAATCAGGCGTCGGGCAATGGATCGATATGATGGTCCGTGTGACAGGCCCGACGGTTAACGTTCTTTCTGCTATTCACTGCTGGGATTGGGAGGTGGAAACCGGCTCGCGTTCACTCCCTCAATTACCTGAATGCCAGCTCGATCCAAATGAACCTCAGCATCCCGTGCAAGTAGTACCTTCTGGGCCAGGGATGCCAGAGCATCTTATTTCCCAAGTACTGACACTCGCCATTAATCAGGCCAACCAGTCGGTGCGGATCACCACGCCTTATTTCGTTCCTAGCGCCGATTTACTCGAAACACTCAAGATGACAGCACAAAGGGGCATTACCGTTGAACTTATTATCCCGCATAAGAACGATTCACTAATGGTGCAATGGGCTTCGCGGGCTTTTTATGCTGAGTTGATGGAAGCAGGCGTTGAAATTTATGAGTTCTACGGTGGCTTACTGCATACTAAATCTGTTGTTATCGACCAGCAGTTCTGCTTAGTGGGAACGGTCAACATGGACATGCGCAGCCTATGGCTCAATTTCGAGCTCACATTGGCGATCGATGACGAAGCTTTCACTAAAGAGATGTACTGGCTTCAGCAGAACTACATGGAAACCTCCCATCAAGTTAAGTTAGAAGAATGGAAAAAGCGCTCTCTATATTCACGTTTCTTAGAGCGTACTTACTACCTATTTAACCCACTTCTGTAATCCGTTATTTCTTACTCCTGACCCTCTTGCTATTAATGCGTTGCCATGTTTTAAATAGGGCAACGCATTTTCAGATAAGGACTTCCAATGTCAGAAGGTAAGCAAACGAAGCTGGTCACCGCTGGTCGTGATGAAAAATGGACCAATGGTGTCGTTAATCCACCAGTTCAACGAGCTTCTACTGTCGTGTTTAATACGGTTGCCGAAAAACACCATGCAACCGTTAACCGCGCAAACAAAACACTCTTTTATGGCCGCCGCGGCACCAACACTCACTTTGCTTTCCAAGATGCAATGGTTGAAGTTGAGGGTGGCGCTGGTTGCGCTTTGTACCCTTGTGGTACTGCAGCTATTTCCAACGCAATTCTTTCTTTTGTTGAGTCGGGCGATCATATTCTTATGGTTGATACCTGCTATGAACCAACCCGTGACTTCTGTGACAAGATCATGAAGAAGATGGGAGTGGAAACCACCTATTATGATCCGGTGATTGGAGAAGGTATTCGCGATTTAATTCAGCCCAATACCAAAGTGCTGTTTCTAGAGTCACCTGGCTCTATCACTATGGAAGTGCAAGACGTTCCATTATTAGCCAAGATTGCTCACGAACATAACATCATTGTAATGCTCGACAACACTTGGGCGGCTGGCGTGAACTTCTCGCCTTTTGAACATGGCGTTGATATCTCTATTCAAGCTGCGACCAAGTACATTGTTGGCCACTCCGATGTCATGTTAGGTACAGCGATCGCCAATGAGAAACATTGGGATCAACTGCGTGAACAAAGCTATCTTATGGGTCAATGTGTATCACCAGATGATGCCTATCTCGGGTTACGTGGTATTCGCACTCTAGATGTCCGACTACGTCAACATGCTGAGAATAGCCTCAAGGTTGCACAGTGGCTGCAAAGCCGACCTGAAGTCGATCACGTGCGCCACCCAGCTTTAGAAAGCTGTCCTGGTCACGAGTTTTTCCAGCGTGATTTCACTGGCGGTAACGGCCTATTCTCATTCGTACTAAAAACCAGCTACCCACGTGCTACTACAGCACTGCTTGATGGTATGAAGCATTTCAGCATGGGCTATTCTTGGGGCGGTTTTGAAAGTTTAATTCTGGCTAACGAACCAAAAAGCTTCAATAGCTTGAGAACCATTGCCAATCCAAACTTTGATGGCACGTTGATCCGTCTGCATATCGGCTTGGAAAATGTTGAGGATCTGATCGCTGACCTTGAGCGAGGTTTTGAACGCTATAACTCACTCATTTTAGAGCAGTCCGCGACGGCTTAACGCTAGCCAATTCAATAAAGCCCCTAACTCAGGGGCTTTATTTTTAACCCAATGATATTATTGAACATTTTATCAATTAGTTACTTAATAATGACACGTTAAACAATTGTGTTGTTTTCCATCTCCAATTCACAATTCTATTGCTTACTTTTCATTCAAATTTCGTATAGCTCATTTTCTATTCTACTGTTTAGTTACTCATCAGAGGTCATACCAGAAGGAGCTAATTTTGAAACACAAACTGATACTTGCTGTGCTCTGTATCTTCAGTTTAGGGCTATCGGCAACTACTAGCGCGTCCAATGCTAGTGGCTACACTCAAACTCAATACCCCATTGTGCTAGTTCACGGATTATTCGGCTTTGATACATTAGCGGGCGTTGACTATTTCTATGGCATTCCACACGCCCTAACTAAAGACGGTGCAAGCGTTTACGTTGCTCAAGTCTCTGCGACGAACAGTTCTGAAGTTCGTGGCGAGCAGTTGCTAGAACAAGTGGAAACTTTACTTGCAGCAACAGGCGCAGCAAAAGTTAACTTAGTCGGACATAGCCATGGTGGCCCTACTGCGCGTTATGTAGCGTCTGTCAGACCGGACCTTGTCGCTTCTGTGACAAGTATCGGTGGTGTCAATAAAGGCTCTAAAGTGGCTGACCTCGTTCGCGGTACCGTACCAGAAAACTCTGGTTTAGAAGCCTTGGCAGTAAAGCTGGCTGAGGGACTGACGACACTGATCAATCTATTGTCTGGCGGTGGTGACCTCGACCAAGATCCTCTTGCCTCTTTGGATGCTTTAACCACCGAAGGTTCACTTGCGTTTAACCAACATTATCCGGAAGGCATTCCGGCCACTGAGTGCGGAAACGGTGATTTACTCGCTGGTAATGGCGTTTATTACTACTCTTGGACAGGTTCATCTACCTTTACCAATATCTTTGATCCAACGGATGCCGCAATGACCATTCTTGGCCTAGCGTTTAATGAACCGAATGACGGTCTGGTTGGCGCTTGTAGCACTCACCTAGGCCAAGTTATTCGTGACGACTATAAAATGAATCACTTGGATGAGATCAATGGCTTACTTGGTATCCACCATTTGTTTGAAACCGATCCAGTGACTCTTTATCGCCAACACGCCAACCGCCTGAAACTGCAAGGTTTGTAGGAACTATAAGATGAAAAAGACCGCTCTAATAACAACAGTGATGATCGCCTCGATGAGTCTTGGAGCGGTCTATTTTATCAATCAAGAAGGCAATGAAGAGATTGCAAACCAATCACAATCTCAACGAGACACCCAGATCGATACCTCCTCAAGTCGAGATTTGTTTGATTACGCGTTAAGCAGCTTAGGCGAACAAGAGTTAGACCAAATTAAAGCTCGGATACAAAGTCTTCCTAAAGATCAACAAGGACTGGTCGTCGATGAAGCACTTTTCGAGACCTATTTACAATACAAAACCGAACTTGAAACTCTGGAGTCTATAACCTCACAACAAATCACCTTGACCGATTTAGAGCAGCTTCATCAGCAGATTATGGCGCTGCAAAGCCAGTATTTTACTGACGAACAGATACAGACATTGTTTGGTGAAGAAAATCGACTACGCCAGCTCGCGATCGATAAACTCGCGATAGCCAATCAAAACTTGGATGCGGAGTCGCAAGCGCAATGGTTAGAAGAGACCTTAGCCGACCAACCTGACTACATTCAGCAGGCAGAACGCAATAATCAGCTCATTATTGGGCTTAACCAATCGGCTCAGATGGATGAGCAAAACAAACATTTGACGCGCGCCGAGCTAGTAGGGGAAGAAGCTGCAGAAAGGCTGGATAAACTAGACGCCAAACGTGAACAATTTAACACTCAGCTCGACAGCTACTTGCAGCAAAGAAGTGTAATCCTATCTGACAACACCTTATCGGACGATGACAAGCAATCTCAAATCGCATATCTGAGAGAGCAAAGTTTCGATTCTGTGCAATGGCGAAGAATCGAGGCATTAGAACGCATCCATGATCAAAATTTGTAGTCGTAGGATGCGTCTAACCCGTTAATACTTAGGTTTCTTAGGGCAATTCACCATATGGTCGTCGACCATACCTACCGCCTGCATAAACGCGTAGCAGATGGTCTCTCCAACAAATTTGAAGCCTTTCTTTTTCAGGAATTTGCTCATAGCCTTTGACTGCTCAGTCGAGGCTGGCACTTCGCTCATATCCTGCCACTGGTTGACCTTAGGCTTGCCATCTACAAACTGCCATAACGCCTGCGATAAGCTACCGTATTCTTCAATCAATGCTTTCGCGGCTCGCGCGTTACTGAACACAGATTTAATTTTTCCTCTGTGCTTAACCACATCATAATTTTCAACAATATGCTCAGCGTGCTCGTCCTCGTACGCTGCCAATTTATCCAGATCATAGTTTTCAAAGGCTTGTCGGTAGCCTTCGCGTTTTTTCAGGATGGTGATCCAACTCAATCCTGCTTGGGCTCCCTCTAAAGTAATAAACTCGAACAATACCTTATCGTCATAAACGGGAACACCCCACTCTTTATCGTGGTATTCACGCTCAAGCTCATGGTTCATCGCCCATGCGCAAGTGGTATCCATTGCTTTCTCCTTAAATAAAACGCCCCCGACAAAGTCAGGGGCGTCTTCGATCTTAGTTGAATCAGTTTGGCACTTTCACTTTGTGGAAGATACGATACAACACTGGCACGACAATAAGTGTCAGTACGGTCGCAAATCCCAAACCAAACATGATGGTCACTGCCATTGGTTTAAAGAATATATCCGGTAGCAGCGGAATCATGCCCAGAATCGTAGTAATGGCTGCCATACAAACTGGACGTACACGACTCAGAGAAGCGTCAACGACGGCCAGGTATGGGTCTTTACCTGATTTCATTTCGATTTCTATCTGGTCGAGCAGTACGATTCCGTTTTTAAGTAGCATGCCCGATAAGCTGAGGAAACCGAGTAGTGCCATAAAACCAAACGGAGTGTTTAACGCCAGCAGGCCGGTTGTCACACCAATAATGGCGAGCGGAACCGTTAGCCATACGATCAGAGGCTCTTTCACGGTATTAAACAGGAACACCGTCACGAGGAACATGAACAAGTAACCCATCGGCATGGTCGTGAACAACGATGCTTGTGCATCACCAGATGACTCGTATTCGCCCCCCCACTCCAATGCATAGCCTGGTGGAAGTTCAATGGCTTCAATCTGAGGCTGCAAGCGTTTTTGTAAGGTTGCTGCCGTCTCTTCACCAAGCAAGTCTGGATCTGCCATCACCGTCAGCATACGTTTTCGGTTCTTACGTACGATGATTGGGTCTTCCCAGCGCATGTCGTAACCTAGCGTCACTTGCTGCAATGGAATGTATTCGCTTAATGCCGGGCTCCAAATTTTCATCCCTTCAATGTTACGAATATCCACACGCTCTTCTTCTGGTAATCGCGCCACAATTGGCATCAGCGTCGTACCATCACGGTACACACCGACCGATTTACCAGAGAATGACATAGCAAGAAATTCGTCCACATCTGACTTAGTGATACCGTAACGTCGAGCCTGACCTTCGTTGAACTGTGGCTCCAGCACTTTAGTACGTTCACGCCAGTCATGGCGGATGTTGGTCGCACCTGGATCGGCATGCATGATGTCTTCAACTTGCTTCGCAATTGTTCTCAGTACGGTCGGATCTGAACCGATCACTCGAGCTTCTATCTTCGCACCACCACCCGGGCCCAATTCAATTTGCTTAAGCTTATAATTGATTTCCGGGAACCCTTTTTCGACGTGAGCTCGGAAATCAGACATCAACTTAGCTAATTGGTCATAGCTCTCAACCCGAGTCGTGATCTCACCATACGCCGAATAACTCTTCTCTGGGGCGTAAGTAAGCATGAAGCGTTGTAAGCCTTTACCCGCTGTTGTCGTAATGTGCTCAACACCATCTTGCTCGGATAACCAAGACTCCAATGCTTTCAGCTTTGTGTTAGTTGCTCGAATGTCTGTCCCTTCCGGAAGCCAGATATCCGCTTGAAATATTGGCGTTGTAGACGATGGGAAGAATGACTGTTTGACGAAAGTGAAACCGTAAATACTAACGACCAAGCCAACAATCATCACAGCAACCGTTAACCAAGCGCGCTTCATACAAAACTCAAGGAAGCCCTTGTACAGCACGAATATCATGCCGTTATATGGATCACTCTCTTCTCCGTCACCTTTAATTTTTTGCCCTTTAAAGAAGATATCTGCAAAGAACGGCGTCAGGGAAATCGCAGTAAACCAGCTGAGCATGAGAGAAATTAGGAGCACGGTAAATAGAGTGCCACAGTACTCACCTGTTGCATCTTCAGATAATCCAATAGGTGCAAACGCTGTCACAGCAATAACTGTTGCACCCAGCAACGGCCACTTGGTTTGAGTCACAATGTCAGTAGCCGCCTGCATGCGCGTTCGGCCTTTTTGCGTCCCTATCAGTATCCCTTCGACCACCACGATGGCATTATCCACCAGCATACCCAGAGCGATAACCAGTGCACCAAGCGAAATACGCTGTAAGTCGATGGCAAAGTACTTCATGAAGATGAAGGTGCCCAATACAGTGAGCAACAAGATCAAGCCAATAAGTAAACCTGAGCGCAGACCCATAAAGAACAGCAGGACGATAATGACGATCGCCACAGCTTGCCCTAGGCTGACGACAAAACCACTGACTGACTTGTCCACTTCTTTTGGCTGGCTGTAAATCTCAGAAATCCCGACACCAACAGGTTGTTGATATTTAAGCTCTGCGAGACGGCGATCAAAGCGTTTGCCCACTTCAACCACGTTAACGCCTTGCGCAAAGGAAACACCTACGTTCAACGCCAACTTACCGTTAAAGGTAATAATGTTGTCCGGTACGTCTATATATCCGCGCTTAATTTCCGCAACGTCACGAAGATAAATCAGGCCTTGAGCACCACTCTCGGTAATGATCAAATCTCCTAACTGGTCAACATTCTGGAATTCACCTGTCGGCTGAATACGAATATACTCATCACCAACCCGAATCGCACCAGCATCGGACACCACGTTTTGCGTCGACAGCAGGTTAAACACGGTATTAGGGGCTAAACCCAAACTGCTCAAACGTTTCATCGAAATTTCGATGAAGACTTGCTCTTGTTGCTGACCAGAAACAGAAACCTTACTGACGCCATCAATCAGCTCCAATTCACGCCTTAAATAATCGACGTAATCGAGTAGCTCCTTATAGCTATATCCTTCCCCCGTTACTGCAAGCAAAATACCGTAAACATCACCAAAATCGTCAATCACCTGAGGGTCATTGACGCCAGGAGGGAACTGGCCTTTAAGGTCATTCACCTTACGACGTAACTCATCCCAGATTTGCGGTAAATCGTCCGGGCCGTAGTTGTTCTTCATTGTCACGGTGATCTGAGATAGCCCGCGACTAGAAATCGAGTTTATCTCATCAACATAAGTGAGCTGCTGAATAGCTTTTTCTATCGGGTACGTGACTTCTTCTTCAACTTGTTGAGGCGTCGCCCCCGGATAGGACGTCACGACCATGGCGTCTTTAATGGTGAATGCTGGGTCTTCCAAACGGCCTAAACCGAAGAACGCCGCTACACCACCAATCAGGAAGATCAGTGAGATCATCCAGCTGATGACGCGATTGCGAATAAAATACGCAGCGATTCCTGTTACATCTTCGTCCTTCTGAGACAGTTGATTATTTTGCTCACTCATTGCCTGCCTCCTGCTTCACGACTTCCACCTTCATTCCTTCTCTTAGGCGGGAAATTCCTGCCACAACCACTTGTTGTTTACTTTCGAGGCCATCCAGAATCTGTAAATCTTGTTTGGTGACTTTACCAATTGTCACCGCTTGCTTAGAGACGGTGTTGTCATCATTCAGCACCCAAACATATTTATTCAGCCGATCAATCTTGTCCCCATCGGCATTGAACACAGCTTCAATCGGAACCAAAACACCAGCGTTCAAATTCAACCCTACGTCATCACCTTCCGAAGTCACTTCAACGGCCATACCGTCCAGAATGTACTCCTCTTCTGGCATAGGAAGTGACAGAGTCACGGTAAATGTACCGGTAGCAGGGTCTGGCTCAGTGGTGAATTCTTTGATAGAGGCTGAATATTCATTACCACTTGGTACTTTGACCAATGCTTCGATGCGTGACAGGGTTTCCTGATCAGGTTGATTGACATACAGCCGATCAGGCAATTGAATCAGAACTTCAACGTTTTCAAGACTATGAATATTGACGATCTGTTGCCCAACCTGAATATTTTCAAACTGGTCGACATTAACGCGAGAAATAATGCCATCTACGGGAGCAAGTAATTTGGTGAAAGAGAGCCTGAGCTGAGCAAGCCTCAATTCCGCGAAGGCAATCTGCCGATTCGCCGCAATCTCATCAAATTGAGACTTAGCCAACAAGCCTTTATCAACTAAAGGTTTGGAACGCTTGTACTGGCTATCGACCACGCTATATTTCGCCGAGGCATTATCGACATCCAGTTTATAATCTGTAGGGTCTAGCTTGGCTAATACATCCCCCTTTTTGACTTGGTCACCCTCTTTAACGTTCAGTTCACTGATTTCCCCCGCGACACGGAAACTAAGATGGGAGCGTTCTGCGGCGTTGGCCACTGCCGGGAAGTACAAATTGTCGCCTTGTATTCCACTGCCGATCTCCATGATTTTTACTTTAGGTAAACCAAAATCTACATACTGAGTTTCAGTACCACAGCCAGCAAGAACTGCAGCTGTAGAAAGCATACCTAGGCTAATCCACTGCTTCATATTACAACCCTCGCTCCTTGACCCACTCTCTGACTTTGATGCCAGGCTCAATACCGCTGACACCAGAGATGATGATTCGATCGCCGTCATTCAAACCGCTTTTCACCTGACGTTTGTCGTTTAACACAATAGTGGCTTTCTCAACCACGCCTGTCTGCCCGACACGCCATACACAGGTTTTTCCGTTTTCTTCGAAAATAGCGGCACTAGGAATTCGAGTCGCACCAGTTGAATCTACTTTGACGTGCACTTCACCTGCCATACCAGGAAGAATACCGATGTCGGTTGGGCGCTCCATCACCATGGTGACTTTGTATGAGCCAGTTTTTGGGTCTGCTTCAGTATCGACTTCTTGGAAAGTGAGGTCGTAGCTGTTCTCGGGGAAAGCATCAAACTTCATCGTAGCGGTAAGATTGATACCACTCGCAAAACGATTGAGTAGATGATCAGGTAGTTGGAATTGCACTTTCATCAGCTGATTGGTCTGAATGTTCATCACGCCTTCTTTAGCAGCAATGTATTCATAGTTCTCAGCTGGAATGATTGAGATCGTGCCATCGTATGGCGCAACCAATTTGGTGTAGCGCAAATTGGCGCGCGCTTGTTCCAAAGTGGCTTTTGCCGAATTATGGTTGGCTTTGGCTTGGTCAAAATCTTGCTCAGAAACGACTTTATCAACGCGAAGCTTTTTATAACGTTCATATTGAACGTCGGCCAAACGGTATTGCGCCTCAGCCTGTTTGGCCAGCAACGAATATTCGTCTGGATTTAACGAAGCCAATACTTCACCTTTACTTACAGGTTGACCTGAAAGCACATCGATAGATTGAAGTTGCCCTGGGACTCGGAAAGCTAAAACAGCTTTGTCACCGGCTTCAGATGTGGCGGGAAAGTGTCTTTCAAACTGAGCGTTGCCAACTGAAACGGTAAAGAGTTTTGCGGGTCTGGATTCGGGTTCAGGGACAGGAGGGAGCTCCTTACCACAGCCACCTAGTGTTGCGGCAATGGCAAGAAGCACGAGATTTTTGTGCATAGTCAAACATCCATTTGTCACTTTTAGTTACAAAGATAGATGAATGATTACGCGACTGCCAGAGACATACCAGTAAATTATTATGAAAATTAATAATTTGCTGACAAAATATAGCTTAAGTTCGCATTATTGAGTTATAAGCTTTTAAACTCTCGGTCGACCTTAAAAGTATCAGAAGTGACGTATGCCTCAAGGTCGCGGATTTTACCTTCCAGCCCGTCAAAGTCTTTCTCCAACGTATCCAAAAGTGCTCCTGGGGTCTGCCCTTGCTGCCACGGTTTACTTTTCAGCTTATGTTCTTGTTCCGTTTTAATCGACTCTACGTAATTCGCCGGCTGTTTTTCTATCATAAACGTCATTGCAATATAGGCCAGCAAGACCAAAAAGCTGCCACCTAGTAAAGCCGCTGAAATCACCAAAATTCGAATTAACCAAACTTCAGTGCCGAAGTAATTTGCCAATCCGGCACACACACCAGAGATCTTGCCATTGGCGGTATCACGATATAGCTCTCGCTTATTCATATCGGCGTCTCCAGTTAGGTGTTTCGGCATCCAAAATACGCTCTAGTGTATCCACACGCTTTTGCATTTTTTCTGCCTTTTCAGACAGTGTCTGTAGCCTTTGAAAATCATCTTCTGACAACCCACCAGCTGTTTTCTTCTTACTGCGGTAGTGAAGTATCAACCACAGAGGTGCGACAAAAATGAGAAATACAATCAAAGGTCCGGCAATAAGAAAAGACGACATACGCGACTCCTAAATAGACAACAGTTTTACGTGAGTAGATCCTCTACTCTGCCGTAAGATGTTATAAAATCAATTAAATAAAGGTAAGAACTTCGAAATAAAAATGGAAAGCGGTAAGAATAATCTGAGACTGGTCAGGCGAAAGACGCCCGACCTATCGTGCTTTCTCACTCGCAACTTAAATTACTTTTTGTCGTTCATCTGTTGTTTCAGATTTTCTAGCTCTTTTTCAATTTCGTCTTGAGCTTGTAACTCAGCAAATTCTTGTTCCAAGGACTTAGAGTTACCTGTTTTGGCGTACACATCGGCTTCCGCTTCCAACTCGTCCACTTTACGAGAGTACTGCTCAAACTTTGCCATCGCTTCGGAAGTACGCGCAGTATGGAGATGCTTTTGCACATCACGTCGGTTAGACGCCGCCTGAGAGCGGATAGCCAGCGCTTGTTGCTTAGCTCGGGTTTCCGTAATTTTGCTTTCAAGCTTACTAATCTCACCTGTCAATTTCTCAATGGTTTCTTCGACCAATGTCTGCTCGGTGTGTAAGCCTTTCAAAACGTCTTGCAGCTTCTGCTTTTCGATCAGAGCCGCACGAGCGAGATCTTCGCGTTGCTTAGTTAAAGCCAGTGTTGCTTTTTCTTGCCATTCGCTAATTTGATCTTCTAGCGCTTCTACTTTACGTGCCAACTCTTTCTTATCAGCAATCGCTTTGGCTGAGTTAGTACGCACTTCAACCAAGGTATCTTCCATTTCCTGGATAATAAGGCGAATCATTTTTTCAGGATCTTCAGCCTTGTCTAGCAATGCGCTAATGTTTGAATTTACGATGTCGGCAAAACGAGAAAAAATACCCATAGTTTACTCCTTAATTCTACAGTCCATCACTTCTAAGACGGCTTGGCTGTATCTGATGTTCATTGTAGGTTTCACTTACTTATCTAGTAACCAAGATGCGTGCCAACTTATAAATTCATATAAAACATTAAGTTACGAAAACAACCATTGTAATTAAATCTAATCTATGATGAATTTAACTAACAGTAGGTAAATTTCACCAACGGAGTGGTTTCATGCAACAAAATCTCATCGGCGAGTCACCCGCTTTCCTTTCGGTACTTGATAAAGTGTCGAAACTGGCCGCCATTGAACGACCGATATTGATCATTGGTGAGCGAGGAACAGGTAAAGAATTGATTGCTCAACGCCTGCATTATCTCTCCAAACGTTGGGATCAATCGCTGATATCCCTGAATTGTTCGACACTAAGCGAAGGCCTTATCGATTCAGAGCTCTTTGGTCATGAACAAGGCGCGTTTACAGGGTCTAAAGGCCGGCACAAAGGCCGATTTGAGCGAGCGGAGAATGGCACCTTGTTTTTGGACGAACTGGCTACCGCTCCACTGCTGGTACAAGAAAAACTACTCAGAGTAATCGAATACGGCCAGTATGAGCGTGTTGGCGGGCATCAACTGCTCAATGCAAATGTAAGGCTAGTCTGCGCGACCAACGCCAACCTGCCAGAGATGGCGGCCAATGGTGAATTCAGAGCTGACTTGCTCGATAGGCTCGCGTTTGACGTCATTCATTTACCGCCCCTACGTCAGCGTAAAGAGGACATTCTGCTGTTAGCTGAATACTACGCAATAAAGATGTGTCGTGAGCTAAGCTTTGATTACTTCGTTGGTTTCTCTCCCAAAGCAGAACAAGCATTGCTCGATTATCAATGGCCGGGTAACGTGCGAGAATTAAAAAACGTCATTGAGAGAGCAGTCTATCAACACGGTCAACAAGAAAACCCGATTCATGACCTGATCTTCGATCCTTTTACGACCGAATGGCAACCTAAGCCTGAAGAAGCCATTGAAGAAGCGGAACCAGAAATCGCCAGCACGAATTTTACCTTTCCAATGGATTATAAAGCTTGGCAAGAGAATCAAGACATCCATCTACTAAAGGCAGTGCTGGAACAAAGTAAGTTTAACCAACGGAAAGCGGCCGATATGCTGGGTCTGAGCTATCATCAGCTAAGAGGGATGATCAGAAAGTACGACCTCTCGACACTCTCCTGATCGTGCGAACGTTATTTTAAAAACCATAAACTAATAATGGTAAATTACTGAGATATTAGGGCATAATGGGGAGTTCTATTATGCTTTGTCTCTGGCAATTGTTCTTTCTATGAAAGCATTCATTCAACTGACATTGAGTATCTTCGGCGTCACCCTGCTTACAGGCTGCGGTGAAGAACTTGATCACAACAAAATTCGTCAAAACGGCTTCGTTTACTGTGGTCAAGGCGGCCCGACGAGTTTTAACCCCCAATTGGTCGATAGCGGGATTACATCTGAAACATTGAGCCCGCAGCTCTTTGATACGCTACTGACGTTGGACTCGAATAACTTCAAGCCGATACCAAACCTTGCCACCAGTTGGTCAGTGAACAAAGCAGGCACGGAATATACCTTTAATTTGCGCAAGGGCGTGAAGTTTCAGAAGACGGCTTGGTTTACCCCGAAACGTCCAATGAATGCAGAAGATGTTGTATTCAGTTTCCGCCGGATTATCGATTCTTCACACCCTTATCATTACGTTGGCAGTGGCTTGTACCCTTGGTTTAGTGGTATCGACTTTCAAAATCTCTTGATTGATGTAAAGGCCATATCTGAATACCAAGTCCGATTCACCTTAAGCCGCCCAGACAATACTTTTTTATCCAACATTGCTACCAGCCATGCCGTAATTCATTCGGCAGAATACGCCAGCATGCTTGAATTGACCGATGACAAAGCGATGCTTGATAGCCACCCTGTCGGGACCGGCCCATTCTACCTCGATGATTTTCAGGTCAACGATTTAGTACGTTTGAAACGCCATAATGATTACTGGAAAGGTCGTCCTAAAATGGCTCAGGTGGTGTTCGATATTTCTCACCGCGGTACTGGCACACTCGCTAAGTTGCTGCGCAATGAGTGCGATGTGTTGAATTCACCGCTCTCTAGCCAAATACCCATCATTGAGCAGCAGGATGATATTGAATTGATGGCCAAACCCGCGATGAACATTTCGTTTATTGCCGTCAACACCACTCACCCAGCACTCAACGATCTACGAGTACGTAAAGCGCTCAACTACGCGATTAACCGCCAAAACATTCTGGAATCGGTCTATTACGGCACGGGCAGTCAGGCCTACTCTGTTCTTCCACCCAGCTCTTGGGCTTATCTAAAAGACAGTGTTCAGATTCGTTACGACCGAAATTACGCCATCGCGTTGATTAAAGAAGCAGGGTTCGATAAAGGGTTAGAACTGACCATGTCAGTGCCGCTGGAACCAAGAGCATACAACCCAAGCCCACGCAAAACTGCTGAGCTGATCCAAGCAAATCTGGCCGACATTGGTATTACCCTCAATCTGCTCACCGATGATCGCTACGATCGCACTGACGTTGCCAGCAACTCCAATATCGACCTCTATCTAACAGGCTGGATTGCCAATACCGGTGACCCAGATAATTTCTTGCGACCACTACTGTCCTGTGACTCCAAAAGAGTGGGGCTAAATGTGTCAAGCTGGTGTAATTCTGATTTCGACTTCCTGCTCGATCTTGCTTTGGAAGTCGACAAGCCACGCTACCGTCTCAACCTATACAAGCAAGCGCAGAACATTCTTAATGAAGAATTCCCTGTAATTCCACTCAGTCACGGTATGCAATTCCAAGCTTATGATGCTTCGTTACAAGGGTTTAAAGTGAGTCCATTTAACGCACAACCTTTCGATGCAGTAGAGAGGGTTAAATAATGTTTCTCTATACTGTTCGACGTATCAACCTGTTTATCATTACTTTGCTGATTCTGACCATGGTCGGTTTTAGTCTGCTAAGGCTAGACCCTAACTCTCCATGGGCAATTCAGGATTTCTGGCCCGGCTGGATGACCTATATTGGTGAGCTAATGCACCTAAACTTTGGCGTCACCAAAAGCGGTGTTCCTATTGCCGACGAACTGGCATTGGTCTTCCCAGCAACACTAGAGCTGTGCTTGATCGCCTTTGTCCTATCTCTTCTGGTCGGCATTCCAATTGGAACTTTGGCTGGCATGAAACAAGGTAAATGGATTGATACCGCGATCTCCTTTACCTCTATGTCTGGCTATTCTGCCCCGATTTTCTGGGTCGCGCTCTTGATGATCATGGCGTTTTCGCTGCACTTTGAAATATTCCCCGTTGCTGGCCGCTACGACCTACTCTATGAAATTGACCACATCACTGGCTTTGCCATTGTGGATGCCTTTTTCGCTCGTGGTGAATACCGCGCCCACGCCTTGCAGAGTGTGCTGGAACACCTAATGCTACCTTGTCTAGTTCTCGCACTTGCACCAACAACACAAGTCATCGGTTTAATGCGCACCTCGGTGGCAGAAGTCATGGGGCAAAATTACATCCGTGCGGCGCGTATCAAGGGTCTTTCAACACATGAGATTGTTACTCAACACGTGCTTAGGAATGCCATCCCACCAATCATTCCTAAGATTGGTGTGCAGCTTTCAAGTATGTTGACGCTGGCCATCATCACCGAGTCAATATTTAACTGGCCGGGGATCGGGCGCTGGCTTCTGGATGCGTTATCCAATCAAGATTACGTCTCGATTCAAGCAGGTGTTATTGTGGTCGCAACGTTAGTTCTGACTGCTAATATTCTTTCAGATTTGATCGGCGCTATGGTCAATCCGTTAGTAAGGAAAGAGTGGTATGCTAACCGATAACGTATATCAGGAAGAACAGATCCCAACCCAGTTCGAACGTTTCTGGCGCAGCTATCGAGCTAATGGCTTGGCGATGTTTGGGCTCTGGTGCTTTGGTTTAATCGTCATAGTGACCCTCGCCTCTCCTTGGCTTGCACCGCATGATCCTCAAGCTCAAACGGGTGAGCTACTGGTTCCACCATCATGGAATCCCGCTGGTACTGTTGAATACTTCCTTGGCACAGATGATTTGGGCAGAGATATTCTGTCTCGTCTCATTGTTGGCTCCCAACTGACATTTGGTGCTGCAGTCATCATTACCCTCATCGCAACCGTGGTTGGTTGCTTGATTGGTATTTTAGCCGGAATGACCAAAGGACTCATCTCGAGTACGCTTAACCACCTGCTAGACACAGTTATGTCGATTCCCTCACTGCTGCTCGCGATCATTTTTGTCGCCTTTCTGGGCTTCGGCGAATTCAATATTCTCCTTGCGATATGCCTTGCGTTGATACCTAGGTTCGTTCGCTCGGTTTACATTGCCGTGCACACAGAAGTGGAAAAAGATTACATCATGGCAGCGCGCCTTGACGGGGCAAACGACTTCTACCTGCTTTGGAACTCAATCCTTCCCAATATTTTGGTGGTGATTGCTTCCGAGGTCACCCTTGCCTTATCGATCGCCATTCTTGATATCACCGCCCTTGGTTTTCTTGGCTTAGGTGCACAAGCGCCCAGCACGGAGTGGGGAGCCATTCTTGGTGATTCGGTCGAGTTAATCTACTTAGCACCTTGGACTGTCACATTACCGGGCCTCGCCATCATGTTTATCGTGATAGTCATCAACTTAGTCGGCGAAGGAGTTCGTCAGGCACTGAACGCGGGGATCGAATAATGCCATTACTAGATATTCGCCACCTGACGATTGAGATTGAAACGCCTCAAGGACTGATGAAAGCCGTAGATCGTATGAGCCTTACCATGAACGAAGGAGAAATTCGTGGCTTGGTAGGTGAATCTGGCTCAGGAAAAAGCCTAGTTGCTAAAGCGATCGTTGGCGTATGTAAAGAAAACTGGAAAGTGACGGCAGACCGAATGCGTCTGGGCAATGTTGACTTACTCCAACTGACACCAAAAGAACGTCGCCGCGTAATCGCACGAGATATCGCGATGATCTTTCAGGAACCATCGACCTGTCTCGACCCTTCTGAAGAAGTGGGCAGCCAGCTGATCGAATCGATTCCTGCGCATTCTTTTGATGGCAAATGGTGGGAACGCTTTAAGTGGCGTAAGAAACAGGCAGTCACTCTATTACACAAGGTTGGGATCAAAAACCACGAGCAGATCATGTCTAGCTACCCCTATGAGCTGACTGACGGTGAATGTCAGAAGATCATGATTGCCATGGCTATCGCGGCGAAGCCTAAGCTTCTGATTGCGGACGAGCCAACCAATGACCTCGACCCAATCACTCAATCTCAGATCCTACGTCTGCTAAGTCGCATGAATCAGGTCAACAACACATCGATCATGCTAATCGGCCACGATCTGACAACTATTACTCAGTGGGCGACCAGAATTACCGTCATGTACTGTGGCCAGTCCGTTGAGTCCGCAGACACCAAAAAGATTTTAGAGAAACCAAAACATCCGTACACGGTAGCTTTACTCAAAGCGATGCCGGACTTCAGTGAGTGGATCCCTCACAAAGAGAAACTGCAATCTCTGCCAGGTACCATCCCTCCATTGCAGCACTTACCGATTGGCTGCCGACTCGGACCACGTTGCCCTTATGCACAGCGTCAGTGTGTTGAGATGCCAATGACACGACGAGTTAAGAACCACAAGTTCGCCTGTCACTTCCCGCTGAATATGGAGAAGAAAAAAGTATGAGTGCGCTGCTAGAAGTTAATGGCCTGAGCAAAGAATTCGTCACTCGTTCAGGCTTATTTCGTAAAAAGGTCCATCAAGCAGTGAAGCCTGTCAGTTTTACGCTTGAAGCCGGCCAAACCCTTGGTTTCATCGGCCAAAATGGTTCCGGAAAGTCGACGTTAGCGCGCATGTTAGCAGGCATGGTCGAGCCCACTGCCGGCGAAATTCGAGTCAATGGCGAGCTTTTAGAACACAAAGACTACTCAACTCGCTGTAAGTTGATTCGCATGATCTTTCAGGACCCAAATACCTCGCTCAATCCACGCATTCAAATTGGTCGAATTCTTGAAGGCCCTTTAAAACGAAACACCAATATGACGCCTGAAGCGCGTATGAAGCGAGTCAAAGATGTTTTGCTTAGAGTCGGCCTACTTCCTGAACACGCCTACTTTTATCCGCAGATGTTAGCAGCAGGACAGAAACAGCGTATATGCTTAGCACGTGCTTTGATTCTACAACCTTCGATTATTGTTGCCGATGAAGCCCTGAATGGTCTTGATATGGCCATGCGTTCCCAGATTATTAACCTATTCTTAGAATTACAGGAAGAGATGGGTGTGTCGTTTATCTACGTATCGCAGCATCTGGGGGTCGTGAAACACATCACAGACAAGGTGATGGTCATGCATAATGGTGAAGTGGTCGAAGCAGGAGAAACTCAGCAGATTCTAAGCTGCCCAGACAACATCATCACTCAACGTATGGTGGAAAGCCACTTCAATAAAGCGACCTGTTTTAAGTAATCTGTTTGAAGATTGACAGGAGTCCCACATGCTAAGGATAGCGATTGGGTTCGTATTTGGTTTGTTTCTATTCAGCCCCGCACTAGCTTACACCACCACCAAAACTTGGTTAGATCCTGGCTTTGTCAATCAGGCATTTCTAGATGTCGCGTTAAAGAACGAATACTCAGAGGGCAATAAACCTCTGGTTAAATGGAAAAAACCGATCAAGGTTTGGGTTGAACACAAAGTAGCTGACCAAGATCTCCATGATGAGCTAACCAATGCTCAACTTAGAGATCTCTCGTCGATAACTCGCCACCCAATCGAACGTGTATCCAGAAGAGAACAGGCCAATATCATCTGGATCTATACCCGCGAATCAGACTGGCGAAAAGATATTGAAAAAGAAATCGGCCCAAGTGCTCTCAAAAACATTCATGGCGCCCTTTGCAAAGCGGGATATCGGGTAAATCAGGCCACGAGTGAAATTGATTCTGCAACTGTCATTATTCCGGTCGATCAAGCAAGAGAACATGGAAAGTTATTAGCTTGTATCGTAGAAGAAATCACTCAGGTGATGGGACTGCCCAATGATGCCGAGTCAGCCTATCCATCTATTTTCAATGATGAAACGCCCGAGGATCTGCTTTCACCATTGGATGTTATTCTATTGAAAATGCTTTATGACCCAACGTTAGAGCCAGGGATGGAGCGAGCTCAAGTGAAAAAGCTCGCTAAGAAGATATTGGATCAGTATCAACGCCAAGGGGTATTGAATAACGCCGTAGCTATGTCCAAGTCAGGTGAGTTGTTTCAGATTGCAGGATATTAACCAGCTCGATTAGCGCTTATTTTCCTGCTTTTTTCAGCTCAAACTCGAACTCATCCGGATAGAGCACTAAACCTTCTTCATTTTGGTTTGGGAAGACTACGATTGCCAATTCATCGTCTTCAAGGCCGTAAGTCCAGCGACTAAACCATTTTGCCGTCGAGATCGACTCTGCTTTACAGTGTTCCCAATCACCCGTTGCCCACTGATTGGCAAACTCTTCGTGAGGCCAAACAGGTATACAATCCTCATCTTCAGTGTTGAGCATCACACAGCCGTGTTCATCTGTAAGAATCCAAACTTTTCTATGCTTCGCAATTTCTTTGACTGTGTACTTCAGGCGCTCGTCTTCACGCATTTTAAGCACGGATTCAATCTGCTGCGGTGAAAGTGGTTCTGACATTTCCTTACTCCTCAAATAAAACGCCCACGGAAGTCCGTGGGCGTCGAATTTTGTTAATGAACCGGCGAATTAAGCCAGTTCAGTCTGAAGCCAAGGCCAACCTTGCTTCTTACGGCTTAGCGTGTTTTCCATCATCAGCATGCCGTCTTGCTCGTGCTGAGTCAGTTTCTCTGCCCACTCACCTTTGTATAGTAGACGAGTTTGAGCTGTAGTGATGTCAGTTAGCATTACTGCAGCAAAGGCTAGGCTTTCTTCAGCACAGCGGCGTTCTAGATCAGATTCCAGCGCTTCAATCATGCCGTCTACTTGTTCTAGAGTCGCAAGTTCAACCTGACCTACAACAACATCACGGCCGTTAAATGGATAGCCTTTCAGATCTTTTTCTACAAGCTCAGCCGCAGAAAGACCTTCGATGTTTGTTTTTGCGATAAGAAGATCTTTGATGAAAGCGTCAACATCACATACGTCTGCAATTTTCGCTAGCTCTTCAACAGCATCTTTATCTTTCTGTGTGCAAGTTGGAGAAGCAAAGCCGACCGTGTCAGACAGGATAGCCGACATCATTAGCTTAGCGATTTGCGGTGTGATTTCATGACCTTCAATTTTAAACATGTTGAAAAGTACTGTGTTCGTACAACCAACAGGCCAAATCCACGCTTCCATTGGGTTTACAGTCATAACATCACCTAGGCGGTGATGGTCAACGATACCTAAGATTTCTGCTTCAGCCACGTCATCCGGTGCTTGTGCTAGATCTGAGTAGTCAACCAACCAAATTTTCTCACCAGCAACAGAGGTGCGAAGTTCAGGAACTTCCGCGCCTGCGACTTCAAGAATGTGCTGTGTTTCACGGTTGATTTCGCCTTGGCGAATTGGCATTGCTTCAACGCCACGAGCTTT
Source organism: Vibrio sp. St2 (assembly GCF_947311885.1). Lineage (NCBI taxonomy): Bacteria > Pseudomonadati > Pseudomonadota > Gammaproteobacteria > Vibrionales > Vibrionaceae > Vibrio > Vibrio sp. St2. The sequence continues at coordinate 50,338 of NZ_CAMZNA010000005.1, forward strand.
TAGCAGCTCAGTTGCTACCAATGCACTACAGATGCTATCACTATCAGGGTTCTTGTGACCTACAACTAGAATCATCTTTTTTCCTATTACGACTTAAATAGGCCCGTATTGGGCAATTACTCACAAAGGCCGATACTTTACCTGAATTTTGAAATTTGTCATGAGTTAGCAAAAAGAAAAGTGTAAATCACAACTTTTAGTTGCAAATAATTCTCACTAACATATATTGAGAATTATTCGTATTTGCATTTAAAGCTCAATGGACTCGATAAGACTTTCTCAAACACTGCCAGGTTGGCTGTCTTTTTCCCAGTTTCGGCCTGCCTATAAACGCCTTCTCCTGCCTGTGACTCTACTGGCACTGGTACTGAGTGAAACAACACGTGAAGTCACCGTTTCTACTCTGTCTGATGCCTTCTGGGCAGTGTCTGCCTACGTTGCTTTTACTCTGGTCATCTATCACTACGTTTCCCTGTGGATGAACAAGGAGAGCAAGCTGGTCAATCTATACCAGAGCTCACGTAGCTATCAGATTTTCTTTGCTTCTTTACTGGGCGCCCTGCCTGGGTGTGGCGGTGCCATTATAGTAACGACTCAATTTGTCAGCGGGCGAGTTGGCTTTGGCGCCATTGTCGCAGTATTAACGTCCACTATGGGTGATGCTGCTTTTCTGCTGTTGGCCAGTAAACCTGATATTGGTTTGGCCGTTGTTGCATTGGGCGTTGTGGTAGGCTCAGTATCTGGATGGGCCGTCAACGCTATCCACCAAGATGATTTCCTAAGGCCGGCCGCTAAGTCGGTACTTGCGGACAAATTTTGTTGTCGTTCAGAAGCAAGCGATCCTTCTGGTCTTGAAAAGAAAGCCATCAACCTGCAAGGAGCCTTCTGGAAGTGGCTCATCGTTCCTGCGACTGTGGTAGCAGTATTGGGTTCATTCCAGGTCGATATCAATGAGCTTCTTTCTCTGCCTGCTATGAGCATTGAGTGGCTCGGTGCAGGGCTGATCATTTTGAGTATGCTGCTTTGGTCGCTGACTAAAGAAATCAAAGATTACGAGTCAACAGTATCAGAAGATAAGAAGACCGTTTCATCACATCCTCTACAGAAAGCGGCTCAGGATACAAACTTCGTTACCGCATGGGTTATTCTGGCCTTTATGGCATTCGAGCTGATTGCTTTCTTTGGTCACATCGATTTAGCCGCTACCTTTTCCGGTTGGGGAGTGTGGATGCCACTGATGGGGCTAGCGGTTGGTATGCTGCCTGGGTGTGGGCCTCAAATTCTGGTAACCAGCTTATATATTTCAGGCGCCGCGCCACTGTCAGCTCAATTAGCCAACGCGATTTCAAACGATGGCGATGCACTATTCCCAGCTATCGCTCTGGCACCAAGGGCAGCACTGGTTGCGACTATCTATTCCGCTATTCCTGCGCTGTTCGTCGGCTACGGCTACTATTTCTTATTCGAGATATAATAACGTGTTGGCTAATACGTAAATACGAAAACGCCCTCAATTGAGGGCGTTTTTGATCAACCTACGTTATAGCGTTGCTGCTACCTCGTCAGAAATGTCGCCATTATGGTAGACCTCCTGAACATCATCTAAGTCTTCCAATGCATCGATCAAACGAAGTAACTTCGGCGCGGTATCAGCGTCTAACTCAGCTTTAGTCGATGGAATCAGTGATACTTCAGCGTTTGCCGCTTCGAACCCAGCAGCATCGAGTGCATCTTTTACGGCACCAAAATCATGAGGCTCGGTAAAGACATCAATGGCGCCATTTTCTGCTGTCTCAATATCATCTGCGCCACTGTCGAGTGCCACTTCCATCACTTCATCTTCGTCTAATCCGGGAGCATAAGAGATCACGCCTTTCTTATCGAACAGATAGTTTACGCTGCCATCCGTACCTAGGTTTCCGCCTGCCTTAGAAAATGCATGACGGACACCAGACACAGTTCGATTACGATTGTCTGTCATACACTCAACCATTACCGCGGTACCACCAGGCCCATATCCTTCGTAGATGACGGTTTCCATGCCATCGTCCCCTTCACCACCAGCACCACGAGACACTGCGCGATTCACCGTATCACGCGTCATGTTATTGGAAAGAGCTTTGTCGATAGCAGCGCGAAGGCGTGGATTATTCTCTGGCTCACCGCCACCTTCTTTAGCTGCAACGACGATTTCTCGGATCAGTTTAGTGAAAATCTTACCGCGCTTTGCATCTTGTGCTGCTTTGCGGTGACGGATGTTCGCCCATTTACTATGACCAGCCATAAATGAATACTCCCTAACAAAAAGAAAAGCCGTAAGTGATGCTTACGGCTTTGAATTTTCTTCAGTTTATCACAATGAAGACAGCTTTACTTGTGACGCTCTTTCAGCTTATTAACCACGTCGTTCATTGATAAACCTTGGTCCTGAAGTAGAACCAGTAAGTGATAAATCAAATCCGCTGACTCACACACTAACTCCGCCTTGTCACCCGACGTCGCCGCAAGCGCGACTTCAACGCCTTCTTCGCCCACTTTCTGCGAAATACGTTTGGTGCCACGGGAATAAAGGTTGGCAGTATAAGAGGAATCAGGGTCGGCACTCTTGCGGGCAGCCAATAACTGCTCAAGTTGATGAAGCCACACCATTTGCGACTCCTCTTGCGGATCGACATCCCAGCAAGTGGTGTTGCCCAAGTGACACGTAGGACCAATGGGATTCACTTTCACCAGCAGCGTATCGTTATCGCAATCTAACTGCATGTTCACCAATTGCAATACGTTACCTGAGGTCTCACCTTTGGTCCAAAGACGCTGTTTGGTACGAGAGAAAAACGTCACTTGACCCGTCTCACCCGTTTTTGCCAACGCATCTTGGTTCATGTAACCCATCATCAGCACTTGGCTTGATTGGAAATCTTGTACGATGGCAGGCACCAGACCATCCACCTTGTCCCAGTTGATACGCTCAGCTAGAGAACTCACTTCGGTGGTGTTTAAACTCATAGTCGCACCTCAATACCTTGTTGTTTCAAATACTGCTTTAGTTCACCAATATTGATGACTTGTTTATGGAATACCGATGCGGCAAGCGCACCATCCACATTCGCTTTTTGGTAAGCTTCCGCGAAGTGCTCCATGGCACCTGCACCACCTGATGCAATCAGCGGTACGTTACACACTTCACGCACCATGTTCAGTTGTTCGATGTCGTAACCGTTACGCACACCGTCTTGGTTCATCATGTTCAATACGATTTCACCAGCGCCACGCTTTTGCACTTCTTGCACCCAATCACGCGTTTCCCATTGGGTCGCTTTGGTGCGTTCTTCATCGCCAGTAAACTGGTAAACCTGATACTTGCCCGTCTCTTTGTCGTAGTAAGAGTCGATGCCAACCACGATACATTGAACACCAAATTTATCAGCAAGGTCGGTAATCAACTGCGGGTTCGCCAATGCCGGTGAGTTGATAGACACCTTGTCTGCACCAAACTCAAGAATGCGTGCGGCATCTTCGGCTGATTTAATACCACCAGCGACGCAGAACGGAATATCAATCACTTCTGCAACGCGAGCGACCCAGCTTTTATCGACGACACGGCCATCACTGGAAGCGGTAATATCATAAAACACAAGCTCGTCAGCGCCTTCTTCCGCATAACGCTGTGCGAGAGGAACGATGTCGCCAATGATTTCGTGGTTGCGGAACTGAACGCCCTTGACCACTTGTCCATCGCGAACATCAAGACATGGAATTATTCGCTTTGCCAGCATGCAAATGCCTCCTCTGCCGTGAACTTTCCGTCTAGCAGTGCGCGACCAACAATCACGCCAGCTACGCCACTACCTTTTAGTGCTTCGACATCTGAAAGCGAGCCGATGCCGCCTGAAGATTGGAACTGCACTTGTGGGTACTGTTTACATAGATCAACATAAAGCTCTACGTTTGAGCCTTCTAGCGTACCGTCACGAGAAATGTCCGTACAAAGCACGTGCTGCAAACCTACCGTTAGGTAATCGTTGATCAGAGCTTCGATGGTCACGCCTGAGTCTTCTTGCCAACCAGAGATCGCCACTTTACGTGTGCCGTCTTGATCGATGTTGATATCTAGCGCGAGAACGATTTTCTCTGCGCCGTATTTTTCCATCCAACCTTTCACAAGCTCTGGCTGTTTTACTGCTGTAGAACCAACAACAACACGCTGAGCACCTGCTTCTAACAGATCAATAACGTCTTGCTCTGTACGCACACCACCACCGATTTGGATGTTTGCTGGTGTACTTGCTAGTAGCTTTGCAATCAAATCAAGCTGGCGTGCTGTCGTGTCTTTCGCGCCGGTTAAATCCACCAAGTGCAGCCAGTTAGCACCTGCTTGGTGGTACAAGTTGAACTGCTCTGCTGGGTCGACTTTGTACTCGGTTACTTGACCGTAATCACCTTGATAAAGACGAACCACCTGTCCTTCAATTAAATCAAGAGCTGGAATAATCACACTAAATCCCTTTTATAATTCTAAGAAGTTTTGAATAAGCTTTGCGCCCGCTTTTGAAGAACGCTCAGGGTGGAATTGCACGCCGTAGTAATTACCGCTTTGCACCGCTGCCGTGAACGGATTTCCGTATTCACATTCTGCAATGGTGTAGTCCCCTACTGGCATGGCAAAACTGTGTACAAAGTAGAAGTACTCGCCTTCTTCAATGCCTTTGAACAACGGGTTGCCTGATTTTGCGGAGACTGTGTTCCAGCCCATATGCGGCAGCGGCAAGTCGCCAGTTTGTAGCAGCTCCACTTCGCCATCACAAAGTCCAAGACACTCAACCAACTCGTCTGCTTTCTGCCCTTTCTCTTGAGACACTTTACCCAACAGTTGCATACCTAAACAGATACCTAACAACGGCTTTTCTACCTGTTTTACCAAGCTGATAAGATCGCGCTCTTCTAGGTTCTTCATCGCTTCGCTGGCGGTTCCCACACCCGGTAGGAATAGCTTGTCAGCCGACAATACAACTTGTGGATCTTTTGAAATCGTTACGTCATAGCCTAGGCGTTCAATGGCAAACTTCACCGAAGAAACGTTGGCACAGCCAGTATCAATAATGACAACTTTTTGTTCTGTCACTGTTTTTCTCCTTGCTCGCGCTAGCCTTAAAGCACGCCTTTACTACTTGGCAGCTCAGTGCCTTCTACTTTGATTGCTTGGCGCAAAGTGCGACCAAACGCTTTAAATAGGCTCTCAATGATGTGGTGATCGTTATCACCAGCAGAAGAGAGGTGTAGCGTACACGCTAGGGTGTCAGTTAGAGAGCGGAAGAAGTGAACCACCATCTCGGTTGAAAGGTCACCGACTTGCTCACGACTGAACTTCGCGTCGAACTTAAGGTAAGGACGCCCTGACAGGTCTAGCGCACATTGTGCCAAACACTCATCCATTGGCAGGCTAAAGCCAAATCGGCCAATACCACGCTTATCACCTAGCGCTTCTTTCAGCGCTTGGCCCAACGCAAGTGCGGTATCTTCTACTGAGTGGTGATCGTCTATGTGTAGATCGCCCTCCACTTTACACACCATCTTAAATCCACCGTGTGTTGCGATTTGATCCAACATGTGGTCGAAGAAGCCTAGGCCCGTAGAAATGTCATTACCGCCTTGGTCATCAAGATTTACCGCGACTTTAATATCAGTTTCTTTCGTAGTTCGAACCACTTCAGCAACGCGAGCCTTCACCGTCAGATCTTTCAGGATCTGTTTCCAACCCATGGTTTCTGGGTTGTATTGAATACCTCGAATTGCCATGTTTTCTGCAAGTTGAAGATCGGTTTGACGATCGCCAATCACAACAGAGTTTTGGAAGTCCACTTTGCCACCCTGAAGGTACTCTTTCACCATGCCTAATTTAGGCTTGCGGCATGAGCAGTTATCTTCTTCAAAGTGAGGGCAAATCAGTACGTCATCGAACTTCACACCTTGAGATTCGAAGATTTCCATCATCATATCGTGCGGTGCATCAAAATCTGCTTGTGGGTAGCTGTCAGTCCCTAAACCGTCTTGGTTCGTTACCATCACTAGACGGTATCCTGCATCCTGCAACGACAGCAGACTTGGGATAACAAATGGTTCTAGTTTTAGTTTATCTAAACGATCAACTTGAAAATCAACCGGCGGCTCAACAATTAAGGTGCCATCACGGTCGATAAAAAGGATTTTTTGTTGTTTGCTCACTCGAACTTCCTTATTGCTAATCTTTGGCGCCTCCGCTTTGTCAGCGAAAGCAATTAATTTTGTCTCTACTTATGAGTAGTAGTTTCTAATAAATCCGAGTGTTTTTTCGCACTCGTCGCGGTTACCCACACTGATACGTACGCAGTTCTCAATTGGCGAGTTACGCAAGATAATGCCTGTTTCCCAAGCGGCTTTGAAAAGATCATCACCATCTGGGAATTTAACCAATAGGTAGTTACCCCATCCTTCAAAGACTTCCAAGCCCGGAATCATCGACAAGCCCACCTGCAAATAAGCACGGTTCGCGTTCAAATCGAGAACTTGGAACTTCGCTCTCGCTAGGCCTGCTTCAGAAAGCGCTTGAGTGGCAATTTCTGCAACAGGAACTGGGACTGGGTATGGTGCGATGACTTTCAGAAGTACATTAATCAGCTCTTCGTTCGCAAGCGTAAATCCACAACGCAAACCCGCAAGGGCAAAAGCTTTCGACAGAGTACGCAGAATTGCAAGATTCGGGTATTGCGCCAGTAAATCTACCGTTGACGCTTCTGGGCAGAAATCAATGTACGCTTCGTCCATCACCACGATTGCGCGGTCTTTTGTCATTTCAAGCAGAGAGACAATATCTTCACGCTTAACCAAGTTACCCGTAGGGTTATTTGGTGAACATACGAAAACCAGTTTAACGTTATCCAGATTAGCTTCGATACCAGCAAGGTCTAGTTGCCAATCTGATGTTAGCGGCACGGTTTTGCGCTCTAAACCAATGGTTTCAGCGCTGATGGAGTACATACCGTAAGTCGGTGGGCAGTAAAGAATCGCATCTTCACCTGGCTCACAAAAAGCACGAATCAGTAACTCGATGCCTTCATCTGCACCGCGAGAAGTCAACGTTTGTTCTGGGTTCACCCCTGCATACGCAGCGTATGCAGAAATCAGTTCTTTAGGCTGACATTCGCTATAACGATTAAGACGAGCGAAGTCTGTTTTGTATTCATTGTTGAATGGCGATTCGTTGGCGTTCAGCCAAACATCACCTGTACCACCGATACGACGAGCCGATAAATAAGGGGTCAGTTTTTGGACCTGTTTACGCGCTAGCTTTTCCATCTCATTGCCCTCTTACTTAACTGCCAGTTTTTCTACACGAATAGTCACGGCACGTTTGTGTGCATCCAAACCTTCTGCTTCAGCCATGGTCACCACCGTTGGAGCAAGGTTTTTTAGACCATCAGCAGACAACTCTTGAACTGTCATCCGCTTAGAGAAATCCGCTAAACCTAAGCTCGAATACGTACGCGTGTAACCGTAAGTAGGGAGAACGTGGTTAGTGCCCGATGCGTAATCACCCGCCGATTCTGGTGACCAATCCCCTAGGAAGATGGAACCGGCATTATCGAGTAAAGGCAAAAGCTCGCGAGGGTTCTTGGTCTGAACAATCAAGTGCTCAGGGCCGTAGTAATTTGAGATTGAAACCGCCTGAGTCAACGACTCCGCGATGATAACCAAACTTGAAGCGAGTGCCTTCTCAGCAATATCCGCACGAGATAGCTCTTTGAGTTGGCGCTGAACTGCGTCAGTGACTTGGTCCGCAATCACAGGTGAAGGCGTGACAAGCACTACTTGAGAATCAGGGCCGTGCTCTGCTTGGCTTAGCAAATCGGCAGCAATGAAGTCAGGATCCGCAGTTTCATCAGCCAAAACAAGTACTTCAGAAGGACCCGCTGGCATATCAATCGCCGCACCACGGAAATCATTGCTCACCTGACGTTTTGCTTCTGTCACGTAAGCGTTACCCGGACCAAAGATCTTATCAACTTTGGATACCGTTTCTGTGCCATAAGCCATCGCAGCAACGGCTTGGCCACCACCGACGCTGTACACTTCATCAATGCCGCACAGCTGAGCAACATACAAAATTTCGTCTGCGATTGGTGGTGGAGAACACAACACCACTTTGCGACAGCCCGCAATCTTCGCAGGGACGCCAAGCATCAAAACAGTCGATGGCAATGGTGCGCTGCCACCCGGAATGTACAAGCCCACTTTTTGAATTGGGCGAGTTACCTGCTCACAAAGTACACCCGGTTGAGTCTCTACTTTGATAGGTTGCGGCTTCTGCGCTTTGTGGAACTTAGAGATGTTGGCATAAGCTTGCTCAAGTGCATTCTTCATCTTCTCCGAAAGACGCGCTGACGCTTCCTCAATCTCTTGAGCCGACACTCGAATGGACTCCAGTTTCACACGGTCAAACTTCTCAGTCAATTCAAGCAGGGCTGAATCGCCCTCACTACGAACGTTCGCGATAACTTCAGAAACCGCAGCCGTGATGTTTGCACCTTCAGCAATTGCCGGACGCTCTAAAATAGAATCTTGCTGCGTTTCACTTAGTGATTGCCATACGACGGTTCTCATGGCGATTACTCCATCATTTTCTCAATTGGTAGTACCAGAATTGAGCTCGCACCCAGTTCTTTAAGTTGTTCCATGGTTTCCCAGAACAGGTTTTCAGTACTGACCAAATGAACCGCCACTTTCTGTTGGTCCGCAGAGAGAGGTAATACAGTTGGATCTTCCGCACCAGGTAGCAATGACTTGATTTGGTCTAGCTTATCTGTTGGAGCATGTAGCATGATGTACTTCGACTCTTTCGCTTGCTGTACACCCTGCATTCGAGTCAACAGCTTTTCGATTAGCGCCACTTTGTCCGCATCGAATTCACCTGTACGCTGAATAAGTGTTGCTTTTGATTTGAAGATGATTTCGGCTTCTTTTAGGCCGTTCGCTTCCAATGTTGCACCAGTAGAAACCAAGTCAGCAATAGCGTCAGCAAGGCCAGCGCGAGGCGCGACTTCAACTGAGCCAGTCAGCATACACGTTGAGAACGGTACTCCTTGTTCATCCATATACGCTTTAAGAAGTTGTGGGTAGGTAGTTGCAATTCGTTTGCCTGCCAGATCTTGAGGGCCGTTGTACTCTTCATCTTTGTCAATAGCGATAGATAAACGGCAACCACCGAAATCAAGACGACGAAGTGGCACAAACTCGCTTGGTTCACCCAAAGCGATACGGTCAAGACGGACTTCTTCAAGCTCGTTTTCACCGATGAAACCAAGGTCAACGACACCATCCATAATTAGGCCAGGGATGTCGTCATCACGAACTAACAGTAGATCGATAGGCATGTTCAGCGAGTGAACTACTAAACGCTCACCCATGATGTTGAATTTTACGCCACACTTTTTAAGCAGTTCTTGGCATTCTTTGCTTAGGCGACCTTTCTTTTGGATTGCGATTCTTAGGCGTTGTGTTTGCATTGCTTTTATCCCTGTGCAAATTAATTTTTAAATCGTTAAAACTAAAAAACCCTCGGAAGAGTTGGTCTCCCGAGGGTTCTGAATCTTGTAGTTTGCGATTTCTGCCTCCGGGAGTTTCCTGTCCCCCGGGTATGCGTACATCTCCCGAAAGACTAGACTGGGTGATGATGGTGATGAATGTTCATTACAAAATTACGCATACTTATAAGCTCTTCAGTTCGCTTGCTTGGTAACCACACTAACCAAGGCAAAACCATTTTTCAACTAAAAATTAAAGATTTTTTCAATTTGTATAAGACAAATAAAAAGGGAGCGAATGCTCCCTTTAAAATTCTTTTATCGTTCAAATCATTAAACGTTTTGACAGCTTGCCATCTTCGCTTTTGAAAGAATCGATAGCAGGACACAGACGCCAACAAAAGCAACTGCGGATACAGCGAATGAGATGCCTACAGATGCAGTCATACCCAACGTGATGAAACCAATACAAGAGACAGCAGCGACAGATAGTGCATACGGCAGCTGAGTGGCTACGTGATCAATATGGTTACAACGTGCGCCCGTTGAAGAGAGAATCGTCGTATCTGAAATTGGTGAACAATGGTCTCCAAATACCGAGCCTGCCAATACAGCACTTAGCATAGGCAGCATCAGAGCAAGATCCGTTGCACCTGCCATATCGCCAGCAATTGGTAGCATGATACCAAACGTACCCCATGACGTACCGGTAGAGAACGCCATCAGACCAGATAGCAAGAAAAGGATAACTGGCAACCAATGAGGGTTGATATTACCTTGTGCTAGCGTCGACAGGTATTTACCCGTGTTCATATCACCGATCACAGAACCAATAGTCCAAGCGAATATTAGGATCAGAATTGCACCAAACATCGATTTCGCACCGATCCAGAGCGTACGCGATATTTCGCTAAATGCGATACCTTGCTTAAGCACCGTAAACAGAGCCACAGCCAACCCGACAAGACCACCATAGATCAACGAAGTGCCTACATCTGTGTTCTCAAAAGCGCCTAGTACATTAAAGGCTTTGTCATCTGCGGTTAATGCCTGTCCGCCCGTATATAGCATTGAGGCAATCGTTGCGACAATCAGGAATACAATCGGTAGAACTAAGTCGGAAACTTTACCACCTTCACTTTCCTGGATATCCAACTCTTCATTGATATCATGCGCTTCCTGCGAGTCACCCGCTTGCTCTTTTTCAAAGCCATGCCCTTGAGACGCTGCGATTTCGTGATTACGCATCTTGCCAATATCAAGACCAAACCAAGCCACTGCAAATACCATTAGCAAAGCGAAAACAGCGTAAAAGTTCATTGGAATAAGGCGGACATAAGCACCAAGAGCAGAATACTCAGTGATGCCATGAGAGACGAGAATGCCACCAATGATCGTCATGATGTAAGCACCCCAACTAGACGCAGGCATGATCACACACATAGGTGCTGCGGTTGAGTCTAAGATGTAGGCCAGCTTAGCGCGGGATACATAAAAACGGTCCGTAACAGGTCGAGAAATCGCCCCAACGGCTAGGCTGTTAAAATAGTCATCAACAAAAATGAATACGCCTAGAAAAGCCGCCAGTAACTTAGAACCACGTTTACTTTTAACGCGAGATTGCGCCCACTCTGCAAAAGCGCGAGTACCACCAGACAACGTCAATAACGCTGTCATCATACCAAGCAATAGCAAGAAACCGACAATACTCATGTTCCAAGTATTGATACCGCCATCTTCGATGAAGACGCTTGATACTGTAGAACCAACGTAGCTTATAGTATCACCCACCGAATAGTCATTAAGAAGTATGGCTCCAAGAGCAATACCAACACCTAAAGACACCAATACACGACGAGTAATAATTGCCAAACTCAGAGCTACCAAAGGAGGTAACAAAGAAATAGGGGATGATGCAAAATCAATTAAATTCATGATCTTCAAAAACCAGTAATAAATGGTTAGAGATCTACTGCAGACAAATTGAAGGAAAAATTTCCAAGCAATTAAGTTGAACTAAGCGAAAGGGAAGCGAAAACTTCACCCTGCCCTACAGTAGCGCTCCATAGTTTTACAAAATTATAGACTATGGCAGTGTTACCCCTTTCGAGTGTAACCCCAGCAAGCATCTTTGATTTGAATACTCACTTCGGCGAAACAACCTTTCGTATTTGTTCATTGGCATCACCCCAACAAACACTACTGATTTATTTCGCGCCTCTACCGCGAGTGTTGATATTTTAAACTGTCAAAAATGGTTTTTAACAACAATTTAACCAACACATCGCATTAGGTGGCGCCCATTGTACTCATCTAAAGCACCATTTCAATACATCATGCCAAATTTACTTACTCTAATTGTTAACGCAACAGTGCGTAAGGTTTCTCAACAATTGCATAGCCATCAACCAATATCATATTCAGGCTACTCAATATGAATCTAATTATTCAGAATTTGAGTAGCCAATGCGGAATTATACGTCTGAAACTAGGTATTAAGCTCTAACAACGAAAATTAGAGTGAAAGATTCGTGAATTGATGAAGATTTGTTACTATCTTGATAAATAGCTGACAAAAGGATAATCCAAATAATTTTGACGTTATAAAATAAATATCGCTCAACGTATGAAACTTATCCGCTATAAGTATTGTCAAAATCACAAAACCACCGATATTTTATGCAACAAAAACTTGTTGATTAAATTGAAAGGTCTCATTATTCAAATGAGCTAGCGATTAATTAATAAATTTTTATAACAATTTAACCAGAAAATATTGTATTGCTAATAATACGGGTTTAATATTTATTTTATCGGCTCCTTAAATAAGTGGGAATTTACATGTCGGAACTAACAAAAACTCTATTAAACATTCGCAGTCTACGCGCATTTGCGCGTGAGCTAACTCTGGAACAACTAGAAGAAGCTCTAGACAAATTATCAACTGTTGTAGCTGAACGTAAAGAAGCTGAAGAAGCTGAACGTGAAGCTCAAGCGGCACAAGAAGCTAAATTAGCCGATATCGCAGAACAAATTAAGCAACTAGGTCTAGATAAAGACATGGTTATTTCTGCACTTGCAGGTGAAGCAGCAGGTAAGCCAAAATCTAAACGTGCTCCTCGCCCAGCAAAATACAAATACCTAGATAACACTGGTGAAGAAAAGACGTGGACAGGTCAAGGCCGCACGCCTTCAGCAATCCAAGAGCAACTAGACGCAGGTAAATCACTAGACGATTTCCTTATCTAATTGAATTTATAGAAGTGTTGTGACTCAACACTTTTATAAAACAAAAGACAAGCCTCGCAATGCGAGGCTTTTTTGTAATTATATGTTGCTAATTAGCGTTCCCAGTATGCTTCTTCCAAACTATCTTCACGCTCAGGCAAACCTCGAGACAAGCGCGGAGAATGTTGTACTAATACTTCGTAACTGGCACGATTTGAATATTTACATACCTGAGAGAAAGAAGAATATGTCAGGTAAGTGTGGGCATGCTTACTCGAATTAGGCACATTTTCTTTATGGTATTTATTCGCAGCCATATCATGTAACAGTGCAGATAATGCTGCATCTCCAGCACCGTTGGTGTTTTTAATTTTCTCCGGGCCACCCATGTAAGGAGATATATGTGAATACACTTTGATTGGGTTGTCACACGCCCATTTTGCAGCAGGGCGGCTGAACTCATATCGGTTAAATTCAGCAATACTACCAGGGAGTAATGGCAGAGAAGTCTGACGTTTAGCCGCTTCTTCCGTATAACCCGCCATAAATAAACCTACAGGGCCTGCGGTACAAAGCACCAAGTCCACCCATTCAAGCGTTTTATCTGATGCGGCTAGTGGATCAGATTCGCCCGTTAGCGCTTCTGCTTCATCTTCATTCATTGCAACAACACTGACGTGGTCACGTAAAAAGTTTTGCCAAAATACTGGATCATCTTGAATAACGAACTTCGTTCCAAGTGTCAGTACAACAGGAACGTTATATTTCTTCGCATATTCGATCGCTTTCATCGTAGCATCTGGCATTGGGTCACCTTCTTTACAACGAACCAAATAAGCCGTGAGCACTAGAGCAGAAGCATTTTCAAAAATATGTTCCGGAATACTATTTGGGTGAAGCTGGTTCATCTGACCTTCACTGATGGCAAACGTACGCTCACCATCATCAGAGATCAAAGCAAAACAGCGACCAATTGCACCATCAACACCTTGTAAATAATTAAGATCCATTCGACTGGAAGTGTTGCACAAATAGCGGAAACCATAGCTACCGATCTTAATATCCTGACTCATGACACCCAAAAGTGTTGAGCGGTCATCAGCTAGAACAGAATAGTTATGAAGAGTGTTACCAATCGTGCCACCAGCGTATTCATTGGTAATCAGTCCATTTTCCTTTAGCTCATTATAGAGCGCTTCCGCAGTCACATCGTCAATAACCAGTGAGTGACCTTTACTCAATTGATACTTCTCAATGAGTTCCGAACTTACCTTCGCTTCGATATCCACCAAAGTTTGGTCAATACCGATAATGTGCGTGCTGGACATTTTCTTGCTTTCTTGAGATTGACTCACTAAAGGGTCACGCGCATGGACGGGAAAATAGTGCTTGGACTTTCGTTGGCCTGGAAACTTCATAACAAAATATTCTGAGTAAGGGGTCAAAGGATGCCGGATTCTACCGCGCACTACCTGACGCGGCAATAACCGGAATTATAGCAAACGATTGCGATAAAAATTAAATTCTACCTATCGAGAGGTAATAAATAAGAAGTGTTAAAGAGAAAGGAAGATCTTAAGCAATTAACGCGAAGAGTTTCTCTGCACCATACCCATTAATAACAAAAGCCAACTGACTACCAGTTGGCGCATGATGACAACTTATTCGCCTTCCATAAAACTAATGTCCGGCAAGCGGTCAAGGTGCTCGGAGTAACGTTTGAGATTAAACTCACCTTCGTTTTTCATTACGTCGAAGATCTCAATAGAGACAGCACAAGCCATCATTGCAACAGCCTCGTCTCGCGGTGTTCCTGTCATCATCAAACGCATCAAAGTTTCTTTCACTTTGAGCGGTTCACCATCTTCCAACTGATTCTCAACAATTTCAATCAGCTCTGCTTCCGCCATGAATTGACTGTCATCACTCATGTTTTTGTACCTTGTCTAACTTGAATTTTGCCAACTATGCCACATATAGCCTGTCTATAGTGAAAATTCGCAGATTAAGATAGTGAACGAGTAAAATTGCGGCAAATTTGAAGTGTGAGTTCGATCTCGGATCTGTCACCTCGAAACGCTTTCTGTTAAGATCTGCCTCCAGTTAAATTGTGTGGTGTTTAGTAATGTCTGAGAACTGTACTGACAACAGTAAAAAGAAAGTTATCGTCGGCATGTCTGGCGGTGTGGACTCATCCGTTTCCGCGTATCTCCTAAAGCAACAGGGCTATCAGGTCGAAGGTCTGTTCATGAAGAACTGGGAAGAAGACGATAACGAAGAATACTGTACAGCTGCAGAAGACTTGGCCGATGCACAAGCGGTTTGTGACAAGCTGGGAATACACCTTCACACCATTAATTTTGCTGCCGAATACTGGGACAACGTGTTTGAGTATTTTCTGGCGGAATACAAAGCGGGTCGCACACCGAACCCAGACATCCTTTGTAACAAAGAAATCAAGTTCAAAGCTTTCCTTGAGTTTGCAGATGAAGTACTAGATGCAGATTACATTGCAATGGGTCATTACGTTCGACGTACTTTCCCTGATAACGGTGAGAAGCCTCAAATGCTGCGTGGCCTAGATGGCAACAAAGATCAAAGCTACTTTCTGTATACACTGAGCAGTGATCAGATAGCTCGCAGCCTGTTCCCTGTGGGGGAACTAGAAAAACCTGAAGTACGCCGAATCGCCGAAGAGCAGGACCTTATTACCGCGAAGAAAAAAGACTCGACAGGTATATGCTTCATCGGTGAACGCAAGTTTACCGACTTCCTATCTCGTTATTTGCCAGCTCAGCCAGGCAAAATTGAGACACCTGAAGGCAAAATCATCGGTGAACACCAAGGTTTGATGTATCACACATTGGGTCAGCGTAAAGGTCTGCATATCGGCGGTCAGAAAGGCGGCGGTGGTAATGAAGACCCGTGGTACGTAGCAGACAAAGATCTTAAACGTAACGTACTAATTGCGGTACAAGGTGCTGAACACCCATTGTTAAAATCCCAGGGACTCATTGCTTCTCAGCTTCATTGGGTTGATCGAGAGATAATTAAGGCACCGCTTCAATGCAGTGTGAAAACACGTTACCGTCAAACGGATATCCCTTGTACCATTATCCCAATTGATGATGAAAATATTAAGGTCATTTTCGACGACCCTCAGGTAGCCGTAACCCCTGGCCAATCTGCGGTATTTTATAAAGATGATGTTTGCCTTGGTGGCGGCATCATTGAAAAACGTATTTAATTCAATGTATTTTCAGGAGTAATACTACGTGGCTAACGCTCTTTACGACCGCACCATCGCATTTGCAGGAATTTGCCAAGCTGTCGCTCTGGTTCAACAGGTCGCGAAAAACGGTCACTGTGACTCTGACGCATTTGAAACTTCGCTCAAAGCTATCTTAAACACAAACCCAAACAACACCGTGGGTGTTTATGGTCGAGAATCAGATTTGAAACTCGGCCTAGAATGCTTGGTGAAAGGCATCGATAGTACGCCTTCTGGCAGTGAAGTAACTCGCTATATCATTAGCCTGATGGCGCTTGAACGTAAGCTAAGTGGACGTAACGATGCAATGTCTCAATTGGCTGATCGTATTCAAATGATAGAGCGACAACTTGATCATTTTGAGCTTCTAGACGACCAGATGATCAGCAACCTTGCCAGCGTATATTTAGATGTCATCAGCCCGATTGGACCGAGAATTCAAGTAACTGGAACCCCTTCTGTACTGCAACAGACAGGTAACCAACATAAAGTTCGAGCCTTGTTACTATCAGGTATTCGCAGTGCTGTACTATGGCGCCAAGTCGGCGGAAAGCGTCGCCACCTCATTTTCGGACGCAAAAAAATGGTTGAACAGGCTCAAATCCTCTTAGCCAGAATGTAATGACTTAACAATACAGCTCGCGCCTATCGCGAGCTGATTTTTTCTACCAAAACAAACTTAACGCAAACGATTGCGCAATCTGCGTGACAATCTATGCGGTTATTGGTATAAAGCACACGAAATTTAGAAACTCAATTCAGGAGAACATCATGGAACTGTCAGCACTGACTGCTGTTTCACCAGTAGACGGCCGTTACGGAAGTAAGACGATTGCACTTCGCAGCATCTTTAGTGAGTTTGGCCTTCTAAAGTACCGCTCTATCGTTGAAATTCGTTGGCTGCAGAAGCTTGCTGCAACTGATGCAATCAAAGAAGTACCAGCTTTCAGTGCAGAAGCAAACCAGTTTCTTGATGATCTTGCCGCTAACTTCAGTGAAGAAGACGCTGCTCGAATTAAAGAAATTGAGCGTACGACGAACCACGACGTAAAAGCTGTTGAATACTTCCTGAAAGAAAAGGTTGCAGGTGTACCAGAGCTCCATGCCGTCAATGAATTCCTTCACTTTGCTTGTACTTCAGAAGACATTAACAACACGTCTCACGCACTAATGCTTAAAGAAGCTCGTGATGAAGTAATTCTTCCTGAGATCAAAAACATCATTGACGCTATTAAAGCACTTGCTGTTGAATACCGCGATATTCCTCTTCTATCTCGTACACACGGCCAGCCAGCTTCTCCATCTACTATGGGTAAAGAAATGGCGAACGTGGCGTACCGTATGGAGCGTCAATACAAGCAAATCGCTAACGTAGAAATCCTAGGTAAGATTAACGGTGCTGTAGGTAACTACAACGCTCATTTATCTGCTTACCCAGAACTAGACTGGCACAAGTTCTCTGAAGAGTTCATCACTGAGTCACTAGGTGTTACTTGGAACCCTTACACAACTCAGATCGAACCACACGATTACATTGCTGAACTATTCGATGCGGTTGCACGTTTCAACACTATCCTAATAGACTTCGATCGTGACGTTTGGGGTTACATCGCACTAGGTCACTTTAAGCAGAAGACAATCGCTGGTGAAATCGGTTCTTCAACCATGCCTCACAAAGTTAATCCAATCGACTTTGAAAACTCTGAAGGTAACCTAGGCCTTGCTAACGCGGTATTCGGCCACCTAGCACAGAAACTACCAATCTCTCGCTGGCAGCGTGACCTAACTGACTCAACCGTTCTACGTAACCTAGGTGTTGGTGTTGGCTACGCAATCATTGCTTACACTTCTACGCTGAAAGGTATCAGTAAGCTAGAAGTGAACCGTGAAGCACTACTTGCTGAACTAGACCAAAACTGGGAAGTTCTTGCTGAACCTGTGCAGACTGTTATGCGTCGCTACGGCATCGAGAAGCCATATGAGAAGCTAAAAGAGCTAACTCGTGGTAAACGTGTAGATGGTGAGGCAATGCGTAACTTTATCGACGGTCTTGAGCTGCCAGAGCACGAGAAAGCTCGCCTAAAAGAGATGACGCCAGCGAACTATATTGGTCAGGCAATCGAGCTCACTGACAAGCTGTAAGATTAAGCACCAATAAAATTTAAGGGTTGACGTGAAAGCGTCAACCCTTTTTTATACCTACTCGTAGATGGGTATCACATTAACTACACATCTAACTTTTGAAAGAACAAAGTAATTTTGCCTACTTCAATACCTAACTTTCGGATGCTCGTAATATTGAAGACATGTCGCTCGTCTTGCCTGAATAACCAATCGTCAAAAGCGACAGTTACCTTTGAACCATCCACGACGAGCTCAAAGTCATATACCCAGTGGAGCGCATTACCCACTTCGTTACCTTTCGCAGTACCTAGTATGTCTCCAGCTTCTCCTTCGTAGGTACTATCGCTCAATCGCTTAATCTTCCAGATTCTCTGGTCAAGCTCGCCATCGTCAAATACAAAATCTTCAACAAGTGTTAAAGTATCTCCATCGATTGAGCCTACAATATCGACCTTAAAACGACGTTGCTGCTTGTTGGTATAATCCTGAACCATTCCCCAAGCGGTCACCTCGCCGTCAAAGTACTCGAATAGATTGAAAGCAGGTGTGCTGTCTTTATATTCAGAGATATCTGCAGAACACCCCGTTAGTAAAACGAATAGGCTAGCGAAAATAAACGTTTTAATCTTTCGCATTCTATTTAGCTCCTATCAGTTCTTGCCTAAGTTTTGGGTATTGCGTCTTTGGAGACAACCAGATCGCGAGAAACGCATCATTTAATTGAGGATCGGTAATAGAACCTATCAACTGATTTTTTTCGCTGAGAGAGGAAAAAAAGAATTTGCCTATATCTCCATCGGAGACATAGGTCAGTTGTTGGCCATCTTTGATGTCTGGAAAAATGTCTTCGAGCTGAGTCACCCAAGAGCTAGTGTCGGAATAACCCAGTTTTTCCCATTGCTCGATAGTGGCATCGACCAACTGTTTTTGACTAATATCTCTTTGATACTCAATGGATAACGCGAGTGGATGTGGTGAAACATCTTTACTCTGTGCGTAGTCGCCAGAGGGTGTAAGAAGCTGAGATTTGTATACGTCAAAAAAGAAATAAGTGAGCTGTGCGCTCCCCACTTTACGCCATTCCTGCCATTGTTCATCGTTAGCAGTATTTGCTTCTACACTTGCGCTAACAATCAAAGAGCTAGCGATCAACCCTGCCAGCATACCCCATTTTATCCGATGCATTTCCATAAACCTTTATTATGACTGCCGCAATCAGCAGCCATTCCACCATTAATACAAGAAGTGTGGTTGTCGTTGGTAAAGGAAAATAGACCGCGCCCAATTTTTCTCCTGCTAAATAACTGAGCGTTCCTCCAACTCCCCCGAAAATAGATACGAGCAAGATAGAAAATCGGCTCACTATTGGCACAAGAAAATATGCATACCAAACAAAAATAAACCAAAGTGCCATAAGCCAAATAGGGAATTCATTGAATTCAAAACGAAAAATGCCAAGCGCCATATTGGCGTAATCGACCATGACACCGAATAACGCCATCAAAAACACTCGCTCAAGCTTAATCGGTGCAACTAATTGGCTGTATACATAGGTACCAACGACAAGGCTAACTGCTAACCACTGCAGTTTCTCCTGACCAAATACTGCGATGATCCAGACAATTTGAAACCAGAGAGAATAGAAAATTAGCGTCTTCGTCGTCATATTCACGCCTTTTGAAAAGTCATGTGGACAGTGCTTATACTTTTAGCTCGAAATCCACCTTCGCAGTAACAGAAATAATATTTCCACATACGGATAAACGTGTCATCAAAGCCTAATTTCCTGACATGGCTTTCGGCTGCCATAAATCTTGTGTGCCATTCTTTCAACGTCTGCGCATAATCTAAGCCTATATCGAACAAGTTCTTCAAGACTAAGTCGCTGTGTGCAGTTGTTGCTTGAGTTAAAGCAGTAATCGAAGGCAGGAAGCCACCCGGAAAAATATACTTCTGGATAAAGTCTACGTTATTACTGTAGTAGTCGTATCTTTGGTCAGCAATGGTAATGGCTTGGATTGCCATAAGTCCTTTTGGCCTTAAAAGAGACTGACACTTTTCAATGTATGAGCCCAAATACTCCTTCCCTACTGCTTCGATCATTTCAATGGATACCAGCTTGTCGTAATGCCCCTTTAGCTGCCTGTAGTCCTTTTTTAGCAGTGTTATCTTATGCTCTAGTCCCTTTTCAGCTATTTGCTGCTGAGCGTACTGATACTGCTGCTCGGAAATCGTTGTGGTTGTAACGTGACAACCATATGTCTCCGCCATGTATATCGCCATACCACCCCAACCTGTACCAATCTCAATAACTCGGTCGCTAGAGGTCAGTTCAAGCTGCTGACACAACCTTTCCATTTTGTTGATCTGAGCCTGCTCTAAACTATCAGCAGCCGAGCTGAACACTGCAGCGGAGTACAACATTTCTTGGTCAAGGAACGTTTGGTAAAGCTCGTTACTCAAATCATAATGAGCACTAATATTTTTAGCCGCATTCTTCTCAGTATTTCGATTGAACCAATGCCCAAGCTGGTAAGATATTCGAGAAATAAAGCTACTCTGACCTTCAATAGAGTCTAGTGTTTTTAAATTTAAGGCCATTAGCTCCATAAGCTTGGTTAAATCTGGGCTATCCCACCAGCCTTCCATATAAGCCTCACCCGCTGCAATACTCCCACCTTTTAGCAATCTGGCGTAAAAGCCCGGATTTTTGACTTCAATTACCGCGTGTAAACAAGACGTCTGTGGTGCACCATAAGTGGTCCTGTTTTCTGACTGTGAGAAAGACTCAATCACAGTTAGTGAACCTGATGTAATTTTTTTTAGGAATGACATTGCCAAACTACGCGCTGTTTTTTGTCCTGTGCTTAGTGACGATGAGTAACCTAAAGTTTGGGAGTTCATCATGTCCTATGCTCCTTAACCTGTTCTCTCGATTTATGTTTTTCAGAAGATACTTCTGACTTTATTTTGTATTTAGGATGAGAGTAAAACGGAGCACCTTTACACCAGAGCTTAAACGCATGCCAGTAGATACCAACCAACATTTTAGCTGCCATTAGCGGTGTCCTAATCAGTTGTTTTAGGAGTATCCTTGATGTAAGCGCTTGCTTACTCATGCTGAGCGTGGCATCAAATTCCTTTTGATCCCGATGGCACTCAAGATGAATTGAAAGCTTTTTCCCTAAGGGTTTTAACCGCCAAACATATTCTTGTTCTATAGGGTTAAAAGGTGACACGTGAAACGCTTTGCTGTGTCGCCACAAAGTTTCATCAAAAGCAGGAACAGCATAGTAATGCCTTTGATTCCAGGGAGTATTACTTACCTCAGCCAACAGATAACGCCAATCTCCATCCTTGTTATAAACATAGTAGAAGTTTACCGGACTGAAATAGATCCCGAGATATCTAAGATGGATGACTGCCTCAACACGACCGTCTACTTTCTCTCCTGTCAGCTCTTTTATCTTGTCAAATACCGCGTGTTTTAAATCTCCCTCTCCTAGATAATCATCACGTTTGAATCTCGCCCAGTGCCACCACTTTTGCCCGAAACCCCACACAGATTTCTCCACTGCACTGATCTGGTCTAAATCGATACAAGGCATAAAAATTGGGTATTTTAGCTGATGCTCTACCGGACTAAAGCGGCGATGTCGTACGTCCCCAACAAGCAATGAGCAACTGTGCTCTGAGTTCATTATGCCGCACCTCTTTGGCGCTCAACTTTGTTGAGCTGTTTAAACTCTCTCACAACATCTAAAGCACTTTTGACCCCGTCCTCATGAAATCCGTTGTACCAATACGCACCACAGAACCATATCTTATCCTGGCCATTTATTTCTTGGCGTCGTTTCTGAGCCTGCATCGATTGCTCACTAAAAACAGGATGATGATAAGTAAACGTTTTGAGCACTTTATTCGGCTCAATCAGGTGCGCGCTGTTTAATGAAACACAGAATGTCACAGGCGCTTGTATATGTTGCAATATGTTCATGTTGTAGGTGAGCGTTGGCGGGCGTTCGCTCTCACCTTGCGCTCCATCTAACCAATAATTCCAAGACGCCCAAGCTGACTTTCTCTTAGGAAGTAAGCTCTCATCAGTATGAAGCGTCACCTCATTCGCTTGATACTCCAACTGACCCAAGACTTCACTTTCAATGCAATTAGCATCGCTAAGCAGAGCTAGCGCCTGATCGCTGTGACACGCGAAAATCACCTGGTCAAAACGTTCGGTTCGATCGTCGAGTTCAATTCGCACGCCAAGTTGCTCTCGACGGACAGACTTTACGGGTGAAGACAGCTTTATGTTATCGGCGAAATCTCTTGTTAGCGGCTCAACATAAGCATTTGATCCTCCTTTAACTACGTACCACTGTGGTCTGTTCAGTACGTCTAGTAATCCATGATTTAGGAAGAAACGAGCGAAAAATTGAAGAGGGAAAGCGCGCATGTCTGCTAGTGTGGAAGACCATATGGCAGCCCCCATAGGTAAGATATAATTGTCGCAGAAATAGTCGCTAAATTTCTCTTCTGATAAGAAGTCTCCTAGCGTTTTTTCTGACTCTTGAGATTGCTCAACTAGCCTTTTTACTTGCTTGTTAAAGCGTAAGATCTCGAATATGAAAGCGTAAAACCTAGGATTGAACCAATTTCTTTTTTGCGCAAAAAGCGTAGATAACGTGTGGCCGTTGTACTCTAATCCGCAATCGTCATTACGAACACTGAAGCTCATCTGCGTCGGTATACCTTCCACACCAATCTCTTCCATCATGGCCATGAAGTGTGGATAAGTTCTATCGTTATACACGATGAAACCGGTGTCGACTGCATAGCTCTCGCCTTCAACCTCAACATTGACCGTCGCTGTGTGCCCACCTATATAGTCGTTGGCTTCAAAAAGAGTAACATCATGTTGCTTGTTGAGATGGTAAGCACATGTCAACCCAGAGATACCTGTCCCGATTATGGCTATTTTCATTTTGGAATCCTCTTACTCTGAGATCAATTTAGCGGTTATTCGCTTTTGCCAGCTGTAAGGCATGGCACCGATGAAACGCAATAGCGTTGTGAATCTTCGAGGGAAGTAAATATATTGTTTTCGATCAGCAAGCCCCTTGCGTATGGCTCGCGATGCCTGTTGTACAGTTACCAACATCGGCATAGGAAATGTGTTTTTATCTGTCAAAGGCGTTTTCACGAAACCAGGAAATATTACTGATACATAGATGTTCTTACTGGCTAAATCGAGCTGAAGCGTTCTGCCCAGATAACTCACAGCGGCTTTGGATGCGCCATAGGCCTCTGCTCTAGGCAATGCCACTTCGCTGGCGATAGAACCCACCAAAGCCACCGTGTGACCAGCTTGAAAATGGTGTTGGCTTGCTTCTATGGCATTGGCAAGACCAACGACGTTGATATCAAACACGCGCTTCACAAGCTGAGCGTCCACAACGCCGTCATCTATGTACTCACAATCACCAGCATTGAATATCCAAATATTCGGCGTGACTGCTAGATTCTCTAACACCTGTTTTGTGCTGGGTAAATCAGTTAAATCGAACTGAAGCGAAGTAATTAAGGTGGAGGATGATTCAAGCTCTTCAAGAGCTTGTTTGTTTCTTCCACAAGCAATAACTTCGTAGCCTTCTCTGGCGTAATCCTCGGCCAGTTGTTTGCCGATGCCAGACGTAGCGCCTGTGATTAAAACGCAAGTCATTGGCCTAGCCTCTGCTTAATCGTCTTTATAACCGACCCAAGCAGTGGAAGATTCTCATAAAGCATTTCGCCAAGGTCGAAGTAATCTCTGTGATATATGACTTTGCCATCTTTAAACTTCAGATGACTAACACCGTTGACTACAACCGTTTTACCTTTTTGTAGCTTGGGGTGCTCTAAAGACATAGACCAAGTCAAGAACCCACTGTCGCCCGATTGCTGGTGCTCTTTGATGTCAAAGTCACAGCGCCTGACATTTGTATAAAGGCTATCGAAATAGCTTTGCAAAGCTTGCCAACCTTGAAGACGATGCGCTGAATCTTCAAAGACAACATCTTGATGATAGACATCATCTAAAAGATAGAGGTTGTTCTTGCTTAGTTGCTGATATATGTGACCAACCGACTCGACGTTCATGTCCTCTCCAATTAGTTATACAAAATATTTTTATGTACAAGTTACAATGAAGATTAGGCAACTTTTATGAGTTGTACAAATATAAATTTTGTAAAAGTTTAATTTGCAGAGTTGTACGGCGATTAAATTAGAAGAGATCAAAAAAGGCTTGATATAAAATCAAGCCTTTTCGTTAAATCAAAAACTTATGAGTTGCGTAGGGCTGCGATACGCTTATCTAGTGGAGGGTGGCTCATCAGCAACTCCGTCATTGAGCGCTTACCATTAATACCAAATGCCATCATTGAACCTTCTAACTGAGATTCATGACTCACTTTTAAGCGCTCCAAAGCTGCAATCATTTTGTGCTTACCTACCAACTGCGCCGCACCTGCATCAGCATGGAATTCGCGGTGGCGGCTGTACCACATAGTAATGAAGCTTGCTAGGAAGCCAAATACAAGTTCAAGAACGATGGATACGCCAAAGTACACCATCATATTGCTGCCACCTTCTTCTTCATCATTAGATGAAACGATATTCGCAATGAAGCGTGATAGGAAGATGACGAACGTATTCACAACACCTTGCATTAGCGTCATAGTAACCATGTCACCATTTGCAATATGGCTCACTTCGTGAGCTAGCACTGCTTCGGCTTCATCTCGAGTCATATTGTGCAAAAGACCCGTTGAGACTGCGACCAATGAATCATTGCGCTTGGCACCTGTTGCAAATGCGTTAATGTCAGCCGAGTCATAAATAGCGACAGTTGGCATACCAATACCCACTTGCTCTGACTGTCGACGAACCGTTTCCAGCAACCAGTGCTCAGTCTCATTACGAGGACTTTCGATCACCATGCCTCCTACAGAGCGCAGCGCCATACCTTTCGACATCATCAATGAAATGAATGAGCCACCAAAACCAAACACCGCCGCCATAATAAGCAGACCAGACAAACTGCCAGGCTGCATACCTGTAACAGCATAAACAATATTTAGAACAACACTTAGGACCAGAACAACGGCCAAGTTCGTTGCCAAAAATAACATTACTCGCTTCATTACTTTTCTCCGAAACAGGAAGCTTAATTATTTGCCTTGGCAATACGAATTTTGCACTTAGGCTTTATATCTAACTCATAGATATAGTCTATCCCTTTTAAATACAAGGGATAGATGCAAATTGAAACATTTGTTTTCTTAACTGCAAAAATTGTGAAAACTTTCAGTAAGAATTCACACCAACAATGCAGAATGTCCGATATATTAATCAACAGTAGTAGCATTAGACTTTGGTCTTATTGTACCTAGACTAAAGCGTGCTAGATTGTACTCAGATTAAAATATCCATGTGTGAAAAGGACAGAATCATGGTTGAAACTAACAACTATCAAATGGCTATTGACCTACTATGCTGCCACCTTGGTATTTCAGAGGAAGAAGCAAAGCAGCAACTTGGTATTTCTTCAGAGCAACAAGCACAAAAACGTATCTCTGATACCCAGCAAGCACTCATGGGTCTAAACCAAGATAAGTAAGTGTCAGATTATAAATACAATAAAGGCTGCCGTATGGCAGCCTTTATGTTTTAGGTCACGAGGAAAAATCAACTATCAATTAGCGTGGACACATCAATATATTTCGCTAGATCTTTTTGTTTAACGCTTGGTACGTAAGGAATCTCACCCAGCTTTGGCGCACCAATTTTTTGTTCCAGCATTTCAATGATTTCTGCGTAATGTTCTGTGCCAGGGTTGACTCTGTTTGCAACCCAACCAATCACTTCCAACCCATCCGCCTTAATCGCATCGACAGTCAACATTGCATGGCTTAAGCACCCCAATTTGATACCAACAACTAGCACCACAGGCAATTTCTCTTGCTGTACCCAGCTAGAAAGACATTTAGATTCCGTGACAGGCACTCGCCAGCCCCCAGCCCCTTCCACCAGGACCACATCCGCTTTATTTTTATGCTCTGCTAATTTTTCACTCAACACTGAGTACTGAATTTCAATACCTTCACGTTGAGCAGCTATATGCGGTGAAGCAGGCAACTCCAAAGCGTATGGATTGACCTCATCATAGTCGACGTCAAGTGTGGAGGCTTTTTGCAGATACAGAGCATCTGAATTTCGGTAGCCTTCGCTTGTTTTCTCGCTACCCGCTGCAACGGGCTTGTAGCCAATTGTTTTTAAGTCCTTTAACGCGAGTGCGTTAAGAATTGCTTTTGAAGCAACTGTTTTACCAACATCGGTATCCGTACCAGCAATAAAAAATGCATCAATCATAGATGAATAACCCCTAAACAAACCTGATAAGTTGCAGGTAGAAGACCTTGATGGTTTTTAAACGTTTGATACGCACGCTCAACCTCGAGTAATGTGCGACGACTCGTTAACCCATGCGAACGGCCGCTTACATGATTGGCTCCGATGCCTTTCAAGTCGCGCATCAAAGAAAATGCGGTATCGTACCAAACCTTTATGGTAGGCAAGTCTAGATGATGACTCTGACAACCGGATTGCGCTAACGCAATTTTTACCTTATTAGCGCTGATAAAATCGTTGACGTGTTGATATGCGTCAATTTGCCTCCAAGCACATTTCAGCTCTTCCAATGAACCCTCGAGCAAGGTAGAAAAATACACTTTGCCCGCTGGTTTAACGACTCTTCGCATTTCTCTCAAGGGACGTGACAGGTCTACACACCACTGCAACGCTAAACTTGAAAATACATAATCAATAGAAGCAGTTTGAAACGGTAAAGCTTCAGCATCTCCAAGCCGATATTGCATACCTGCAGAGCCGCACCTTTCCTCGGCCTTCTTCAACATCTGCTGTGAAAGATCGCAGCAAATAACCAATGCGCCACGCTGGCGCAGTTTTTCGGAAAAAAAACCTGTCCCGCAGCCAAGATCGAGAACTGTTTTATTACTTAAATCTTCAGGTAACTGATTCAGTAACCGCTCCCCAACCATTCTTTGAAAGGCCGCATGGGAATCATAAGTATTGGCTGCTTTACCAAACGCTTCTGCAATGGCGGTTTTATCTTGAGGCCAAGACTCCTGCATCGAAATAGCGTGTTCCATCAATGCACCTTTTCCATTGAAACTTCTATGCTTTTCGCGAGTTTTTTAATTTGCATCACCGAATGATTCGCCGAGAGCGTCACTCTTAACCTTGCTGAATTACTAGGAACCGTGGGAGGTCGAATCGCCGTTAACCAAAAACCCGCACCCTTTAAGTCATTCGCGACTTCCAATGCAGCGCCACTCTTCCCAATCAACAAGGGTTTAATAGGTGTTGAGGTCTCTACATAACCATCAAACGAAGAAAAGTGCTGGGCGTATTCACCTTGCAGATCCGAAAGCTTTTCACGTCGCCAATGTTGAGTTTGAACCATAGTGATCGCATGAGTTAACGCATAAGCTTGTGAAGGCGGCATAGCCGTTGAGTAAACGTGATGTCTAGCAAACTGCGTTAAATAATCACCCAACGTTTTACTGCACATAATCGCCGCTCCCGACAAACCCAGAGCTTTGCCGAACGTCACTATCAGAACATCAGGTTGAACGTTCGCTAAGTCACAACTTCCTCGACCATCGCTGCCCAGAACGCCAATGCCATGCGCGTCATCAACAGCAAGCCAAGACTTATTTTCAGTGACAGCATGAATATCGGCTAACGGTGCGAGATCACCATCCATGCTAAACACCCCTTCAGTCACAACTAACGCGCTTTGCTTCATGATTACCTTCAAATGTTCAGCGTCATTGTGGTGAAAGCGTTTCATCGTCGCAGGAGAAAGCATGCCAGCCTCCATTAAAGAGGCATGATTTAATTTGTCTTGGATAAGCAGATCATCTTTTTCCAACAAGCTGAAAAGTAAGGCCTGATTGGCCGAAAATCCGGAGCTAAACAATATCGCTCGTTCAAAGCCAAGCCACTCACATAACGCGGCTTGTAGATCTGAGTGCGCTTTTGAGTGCCCAGTAACTAGAGGAGATGCACCACTTCCGTTGCCATACAGATCCAAGCCCTTTTGCCAAGCATTTGACAGCTCTTTGTCTGTTGCGAGTCCTAAGTAATCGTTGCTGGAGAAATTGGTAAACAGGCTGTCTCCATGCGTTAGCGTCGTGCTATTACCTGCTCCAACCATGCGCATACTGCGCTCAAGCCCCTGACGTTTTCTTTCGTTCAGGGCTCGATCAATGCGTTCACTAAACACTGGCATCGTAAAACAGATCATCCTTGGCTGGACGTGCAGCAACACGCTCTACCACACGATCAAGCAGATCATTTTCCTCAATTTCATCTGGTCGCTGGGACACTTCTTGACTGTTGATGCCCAGCTTATTGAACAGCTGCATATCTTTGTCTTCGGAAGGGTTAGGTGTAGTCAGCAACTTGCATCCGTAGAACACCGAGTTAGCACCTGCCATAAAGCACAGCGCCTGCATCTGCTCGTTCATATCTTCACGGCCAGCAGATAGACGTACTGCTGACTTAGGCATCAAAATACGTGCGATCGCTATAAGACGAATAAAATCGAATGGCTCAACATCATCGACTTCTTCAAGTGGTGTCCCTTTGACTTTCACCAACATGTTGATAGGCACGCTCTCAGGGTGAGTCGGTAAATTTGCTAGCTCAACTAACAGACCAGCACGATCATTGGCACTTTCCCCCATACCAATAATCCCGCCAGAACAGATTTTCATACCGGCATCACGTACGTGAGACAAGGTATCTAGACGATCTTGGTATGTACGTGTAGTAATAATACTGCCGTAGAACTCAGGAGAAGTATCAAGGTTGTGGTTGTAATAATCCAAGCCTGCATCAGCCAGTTCAGCAGCCTGTTCAGGTGTGAGCATGCCGAGAGTCATGCAGGTCTCAAGCCCCATCCCCTTCACGCCCTTAATCATTTCTGTCAGGTGAGGCATGTCACGAGCCTTTGGGTTCTTCCAAGCGGCTCCCATACAAAAACGTGTAGACCCAGCACTTTTGGCTTTTTGGGCTGCATCAAGCACGCGTTCTACTTCCATCAAACGCTCTTTTTCAACATCTGTCTGATAACGAGCACTCTGCGGGCAATACTTACAATCTTCAGGGCAGGCGCCAGTTTTAATTGAGAGCAATGTACTGACTTGTACGTGGTTGTGTTGCTGATAGTGACGGTGAACTAGCTGCGCTTCAAAAAGAAGATCCATAAACGGCTTTGCCATTAATTCGCGAACTTCGGCTACCGTCCAGTTGTGACGTACTTCCACGTGTATTCCTTACTATTATTGTTAGTTTCTTGACTTGGCTAGTCTACCGACGCGATGTAAACTGTCAACACTATTAAATTTCAAAAGTTTACATATGGTTACTATATGACCATCTATCATTAAGGAAATATTGATGGATCTCGACTTTGACCGCCGCCATATCTGGCATCCCTATACATCAACACTAACACCTCTGACCTGCTATCCAGTCACCTCAGCGAGTGGTGTTTACATACAGCTTGAAGGTGGAAAAGAGCTGATAGACGGAATGTCTTCTTGGTGGTCAGCAATTCACGGCTACAACCACCCTGCCTTGAATAACGCGGCTCAAGAACAAATAGGTAAGATGTCCCATGTCATGTTTGGCGGCATAACTCACGAGCCTGCGATAAATTTATGCAAGAAGCTGCTTTCTCGCGCGCCTAATAATCTCGAACATGTATTCTTAGCTGACTCTGGTTCGGTATCTGTCGAAGTAAGTCTAAAAATGGCACTTCAGTACTGGCATGCGAAAGGTGAGAAACGCCCTAAGTTCTTAACGCTCAGGGACGGCTATCATGGCGATACGTTCGCCGCGATGTCAGTGACAGATCCAGACAACTCAATGCATTCGCTATACAAAGGTTTTCTTCCGGAACACATATTCGCAAACTCACCAAAAACTGGTTTTCACCAAGAGTGGGATGAAGCAGATCTGGATGATTTCAAATCTAAGCTGGAAACTCATCACACTGAGATCGCGGCCGTCATCCTTGAGCCCATTGTCCAAGGTGCTGGTGGTATGCGGATATACCATCCGAGCTTCCTAAAAGGTGTAAGGAAGTTATGCGACCAATTTGGTGTTCTGTTGATTCTTGATGAAATCGCAACGGGTTTTGGCCGTACAGGGAAGATGTTCGCCTGTGAACACTCAGATGTAGAACCCGATATTCTGTGCGTAGGCAAAGCGCTGACAGGTGGGTACATGACACTGTCAGCCACTCTCGCATCAAAAGACGTCGCTGACACTGTATGTGGAGGCGAAGCAGGCTGTTTTATGCATGGTCCCACGTTTATGGGTAATCCACTATCTTGCGCAGTGGCAACCGCCAGTTTAGAGCTATTAGAGCACGGAGACTGGCAACATCAGACACTTCAGATTGAAACTGCGTTTTCAGAGTTGCTGCCTAGATTAAAACGATATGACTTAGTCGCCGATGTGAGGTGGTTAGGTGCAATTGGAGTCGTTGAGACAACTAAACCAGTCAATATGAAAAAGATACAACAACTATTTGTTGAGCAAGGCGTATGGATTCGCCCTTTCGGTAAACTCATCTATATGATGCCACCATTTATTAGTGAGCCCGATCATATAGAAAAGCTTGTTGGAGCAATTGAAAATGCCCTATTAGAGCCTACTTGCTTTAATTAGATACATATTAAAAAGGCTTCCAATAAGAAGCCTTTTTAAATCAAATTAGTCTTGCTCAATCATCCAGCGTTTGAAGTTTTTTCGCTCTTCATCACTTGCACGTAAGTACCAGAGTTTCAGTTGTAATGTGTTTTCAGTCTCTGTAACACCGGCAATAGTAGTGGTTGTTTTCTCACCTGATGCGAGAGGCTCACTCTGTTCTAATTTCGCGAGTTCTTCTTTCAGTTCCACTACTTTACCTGAATCAAAAACTAATCCTCTTTCTTTGTTGTATGTATCAACTAAAGCAGGAACATTTGAGTATGGGAACGCGCCCTCTGCTGGTGGCAGCATTTCCTGCGTATCGGTTACAGTTTTACCATCAATCGTGAACTTAAAAATAGGCTCGCGTTTACTTACTTTTGTTTCAATATCGTCTAGTCGTTTAGAGACAAGCTCTACTTCCAAAACCTCAGCATTTTCTAAGTCCAAGGTAACGATATAAGGACGTGAAGAGTAATATTCACGCTTATGACCATTCTTCAACTTGCCGCTAAACTCAAAAACAAACTGATTATCACCGTTAACTAGTTCGTAATCCTCGTTTTTGATTTTTTTGCCATTCAGTACTTCAGCAGAAATACCACCGCCTAAATCCAAATCAAGCGCCAGAGAAGGCAGAGAAACAGCAGTCGCCAGTACAGCCAGAAATAAAGGTTTAATTGTTTTCACGTGGTATTTCCTTTTTAAATAACAAAAAGCCAACGCTTTCGCGTTGGCTTTAACATATCCTAAATGACTAGCAATTAGAACGTGTAGTATGCACCTAGAACAACTGTGTCAGCATCTTGGTTAGCAGTGCTTGCAGTCCAGTCGTTAGAAGTTTCAGCAGTTTGGTATTCGCCGAAGATAGTTACGTTGTCTAGTAGAGCGTAGTCAACACCTACAACCCAGTTAGAAGTGTCACCGTTTGCATCAGCACCAGAAACTGTTTCTTCGTCTAGAGACATTACAGCGTAAGTAGTGTAAAGGCGAGTCTTCTCGATAGTGTAAGAAGCAGCTACACCGTATGCATCACCGTCTTGGTAGTTTGTAGAGTCATCGAATAGACCCCAGCTCTTGTTACCTTCAAACGCACCGTAAGTCGCAGCGAAGTAGAAACCTTCAACGTCAACAGAAGCAGAAACACCCATTACAGAGTAGTCTGTGTTTGCAGCTTGCTCACCAGTTACGTAAGAAGCACCAACAGAGAACATGTCGTTGATTGCCCAGTCAAGAGACGCACCAAACGTGTTGTCGATATCTTCGTTAGATTCAGTGTTAACGTCAGCAACGAATACTAGACCGTCAGTAACTTTAGCTTTGAATACAGCGCCGTGGCCTGCAGATTCTGCACGGTGACCACCAGTAGAACCCATGTACTCACCTTCGTTAGTGATGTCGTCTTTCTGGATAGCATCCATAGAGTCAGCTAGATCACCAACTTCACCTACTGCAACACCCCATACGTCAGTTTTAACACCTACGTATACATCGTCAAAAGTAGCATCGTTGTCTGTTGAGTCGTAACCAGAACCAGATTCGATTTCAAAAGAAGCAAAGCTAGTTAGAGAGTCGCTGATTTTGTGCTCAGCATCTAGCTGGATTTTAGCCCAAACGTTTACATCTGGATCAGTTGAAACGTTGTTTACTTCTTTCTTAGCTAGGTAAGCGTCAACTTCACCTTTTAGCTTAACTACAGACGAATCTGTGCTGTAAATCTCGCCAGCGCTAACAGTTGTTGCTGCTGAAGCAACTAAAAGTGCTACTAGAGTCTTTTTCATAATAATCCACTGCCTTTTCTATAGAATGGGGAAATCCTTATCCGGTTCCCTTTATGTTTTTTGATGACAACTCAGAACTCTAACTGGTCAGATGTTGTCGCCACTAAAATTCGGGGTCTAGATTGCAAAAGATTCAGCTACCTGTCAAATGACCTAAATAAAACAAATAAAAAAACATAAAACACTTTAAATACATATGGTTACATGTATACAGAGCGTTTTTTCGAGCAAGTTATAATCAAATTAAGTAAATTATCATCAAAAAGTAAAATGCAGTTTTGCGATATTTTAAACTAACAAAAGTAAACACATGGTTAACAAGCAGAATTTTCATCTACATAAAAAACACTTATGAAGAGATATATTTTTAAATCTAAAAATATGCTCTAAGTTTATGAAGGTTCAGTTTTTTTTTGTGAAGGAGATCTAGATTTGATATGAAATGCTCTCATTTCGTGAACTACTTATCATTTAAAAAAATGTGGTAACATCGCCTTCCCTAGTTAAAGGCACCAGTATGACCACCAGTAAAATCCAGCAATCCATACGTACCAGTTATCAAAATTTACAATCTCAGCTGGATAACTTTGTACCTCGCAGAGCTCAAAACTATTTAGTTGCAGAAATCGCCAAATCCCTATGTGGTGAGTACCACAAATCAACACGAATGATTGTCGCTGAAGCAGGGACTGGTATCGGTAAGTCACTCTCTTATTTGATGGCGGCGATCCCAGTGGCTTTGTTCAATAACCGTAAGGTTGTGATCTCGACGGCGACGGTCGCGCTGCAAGAGCAGTTGATCAGTAAAGACCTCCCTTTATACAGAAGACTGATTGACAGAGAATTTTCTTTCATACTAGCCAAAGGCAGACAACGCTATTGTTGCGCAGAAAAACTCGCCGCTGCATGTGGAGCAGATGGTGGTCAAATGGCGATGTTTGACAGCAAACCAAAGCGCAAAGACATCGAGCAGCTTGAGTTGATGTATAAGAAGCTTGCGCAAAACAAATGGGATGGTGACAGGGATTCTTGGCCAAAGCCGATTTCTGATGAAATTTGGCAGTCCATTGTCAGCGACAAACACAGCTGTAACAACAGCATGCCCGTTCACCGTGACTGCCCTTTCCAAAAAGCGCGTTCAGAACTCGATAAAACCGATGTGATCATTGCCAACCATAGCTTAGTTATGGCCGATGCTGACCTTGGAGGCGGCGTCATTCTTCCTGAGCCAGAGAATACTATTTACGTATTTGATGAGGCTCATCACCTTCCTCATGTCGCACGAGACCACTCGTCAGCCGCAGCAAGTTTAAAAGGCGCTGCAAGTTGGCTCGAGCGTTTGAATCAGTCTGTAACTAAGTTTGCCAACCTTGCAGATGAAAAACGCGTAGGCCGGTTTCGCAATGAATTGCAAGACGCAGTTCAACAATTGATTCCTTCACTGACTCAACTTGCGAGTCGTTTTAATGCAGATCAATTTGAAGAAGGCTGTTATCGGTTTGAGAATGGTGAGTTACCCACATGGTTAGAAGAAGAGTCTAAACAATTAAAGATTGTCACCCAAAAAGGAGCGCAGTCTGTCGCAAAGATTGCAGATCTTATTGCTGAGCGAGTGAAAGATGGCGAGCTTGCTAGCCGACTTGCCGAACCTGCTTTAGCCGAGCTTGGTTTTTACATTCAACGCATGGATAACCTTGCCCAAGTCTGGAACTTAATGGCTGAGCCTCAACGAGAGAAAGGCGCGCCTCTAGCGAGATGGCTGGAAGTCGCACCTGAACGAGAAGGCGATTTTGTTGTCAATGTGTCACCTTTGGAAGTTGGGTGGCAATTAGATCAACAGCTTTGGAGCCGCTGTATTGGCGCGGTGCTTGTCTCTGCAACCATGCGAGCGCTTAACTCGTTTAGCTTCTTTTGTCGACAAGCTGGGATAAGTGAGAAGCCAGAAGACGGCGTGAGATTCTTAGCTTTAGCTTCTCCGTTTGATTATCAAAACCAAGCGGAGCTTAGAGTGCCCAAAATGGCTTATGAACCTCAAGCTCCTCAATTTACCGATAGCTTAATTGAACGACTGCCAGAATTGATTGAAGAGAATAAAGCCAACTTGGTGTTGTTTTCATCCTACTGGCAAATGAATCAAGTCACGGACGCGTTATCGTCATACTTTATAAAAAAAGGTTGGTCACTACAGGTTCAAGGTAAAGAATCGCGCTCAGAGATTCTAAAAAAACATAAAACCTTAGTACAATGTAAGAAAACCAGCATCTTATTTGGTACCGGAAGTTTTTCAGAAGGTCTTGATCTTCCTGGAGATTTACTTGAAAACCTAATCATTACCAAGATACCTTTTGCCGTCCCTACTTCACCAGTGGAACAAGCTCACGCAGAGTATATTGAGAGCAAAGGTGGAAACCCATTTATGCAAATCACAGTACCTGAAGCGAGCAAAAAAATGATTCAATCTGTCGGCCGTCTGCTGCGAAAAGAGCGAGATTCTGGTACAGTCATCATCCTTGATCGTCGTATCGTTACTAAGCGATATGGCAAGGCTCTACTCGACTCACTGCCACCATTTAAACGTGTCATCGAATAACTAGAATATAAGAAACTGTATGGAACTTTTTGAACCAACAATGTTGTTGGTGTTAGCGCTGGTTGCTTTTGTGGCAGGTTTTATCGATGCCGTAGCTGGCGGTGGCGGTATGCTTACCGTACCTGCTCTGCTTTCCCTTGGCTTACCACCACATATCGCGTTAGGTACCAATAAGCTGGCAGCTACGTTCGCGTCATCAACAGCAGCGTTTACTTATTATAAAAAGCGACTGTTCAAGCCTCATTGCTGGGGTCGAGCGTTTATCGCGACTTTAATTGGTGCAACGCTTGGGACCCTAGTTGTCGATCTAATTAGTACCGAATGGCTGGAGAAGATTCTCCCTATCATCATTCTGCTGGCCGCGATTTACACCATCTGGCACAAAACACCACAATCAAACAGCAATGAGATGCCACAACCTTGCCCTAAGTTTAATAAAAAACAATATATTCAAGGGTTCAGTATCGGGTTCTATGATGGCGTTGCAGGCCCAGGGACAGGCGCATTTTGGACTGTCAGTTCAATGGCACTGTATCGATTGAACATTTTGCTGGCATCGGGATTATCGAAAGCGATGAACTTTACCAGTAACTTCACCTCGCTGATCACGTTCGCCATCCTAGGTCACATTGATTGGGTGCTGGGGCTGACTATGGGTGTTTGCCTAATGGCAGGCGCCTTTGTTGGTGCTCATTCGGCAATACGATTCGGCGCTAAATTTATACGCCCTGTATTTGTTACCGTTGTAAGTATCCTTGCCGTGAAACTTGCTTATGAAGCGTGGTTTGTGAATCTATGAAGCAATTTGGCCAGCTATCATCGTTATTAGAACAGTTGGAACAAGAAGCCACTCTGTTGGATAACCAAAGAGGTGAACATCAGCAAGCCCTTTTCGACCAAAAACTATTTCGCTGCCAATCCAAGCTTCTGACGCCTTACACTTATGAAGTACATGAAACACTCGACAAAATTCTCTGCGAGCAGTCAGCAGCAACACTATCAGCTGAACAAGCCGAGTTTTTGTCTGAAAAACTCTTGTGCCAGATTAGCGCAATTAAACGAGAATTAGCGACAACGGTTCTCAGGCAGAACGAACCTACTGGCAAGTCATCCAGTCAACGCAACCTTAACGAACTTTATCAAAATTTGGCTCAGCACCAACAATGGGAACAACGGCTCAAAGTGTTGGTGAAAAACAAAGAGCAAGAACATAAGCTCGCCACGCCAAGAGATAAGTCTCTAGCCGCACAAACTTTGCAGTCTGCTCAACGTCGTTTGCAACGATGCCAGCACGCTAAAGTCAAAATTGAAAAGCAAATTAGTTACAAAGAGCGAAACCAGTAATATGTCCTCAAACTCGTCCGAACTGGATCAAGCACCTGATGAAATAAAACTCGCAGTGGATCTCATCTATTTAATTGAAAGCAATGAGATAGCTCCCGAAGTGGCACTTGCAGCCATCAACATTGTTAAATCTGATTTGGAAAACAAATTGGAGAATAAGTCATGAACTATCCACTGAGTTTTGACATGGCTGAGTTTCTTGCTCAATACTGGCACAAGAAACCGACTGTGATTAAAGGCGGATTCAATGATTTCATTGACCCTATTTCTCCAGACGAGTTAGCAGGACTTGCCATGGAGGAAGAGGTAGATTCTCGTTACATTTCCAACTTTAAAGATAAGTGGTCAGCACAACACGGTCCTTTTGATGATTCTCTGTTTGAAAACCTGCCTGAGTCCCATTGGCAATTAGTGGTACAAGCTTGCAACCATTGGCACCTAGGCGCAGCCGAATTAGTAGAACCATTCAAAAAGCTTCCCAACTGGTTATTTGACGACTTAATGGTGTGTTTTTCTGCCCCTGAAGGTGGCGTTGGGCCTCACATCGACCAATATGATGTTTTCATTATCCAAGGCAGTGGTAAACGACGCTGGCGTGTTGGCGATCTAGATAAAGGTCAGTATAAAGAGTCAATTCAAGCCGGAGCTTTGCGTCAGATTGAAGGCTTTGATGCCATCATTGATGAAGTATTGGAACCCGGTGACATATTGTACATCCCGCCAGGTTTCCCTCACGAAGGGAATACACTGGAACCGAGCATGAGTTACTCAATGGGCTTTCGCTCCCCTAAGGAGCAAGAACTGCTCAGTAATTTCGCTGACTATGTGCTAGCGAATGAAAAAGGCGATGTTCATCTGCATAACCCAGAAATGACTGCTCAGCATCAATACGGCGAGATACTCAACGCTGACTTAGATAAGCTGACAACCATGCTTCGATCTGCCCTACAATCAGAATCTGATATCCGTGAATTTATGGGGGGTATGCTAAGTCAATCTCGCCATCAGCTCGATATTATTGAACCTGAAGAGCCGATCAGCACTCTGGAAATCTACCACCACTTAGAATCACTAGGCAGTTTACGCAAAGTCTCTGGTTTACGTGCGCTCTACCATGAGAACGAATCTGCACATGTTTACATTAACGGTGATGCTTACCCAGCTGAGTCACCGCACCTCGTCCACCTACTGTGTAATCAAGAGTCGATTGAGATCGAACCCATCGACGGCAAGTTATCTGACTCACAAATGCAGCTGCTTACAACACTGGTTAACCTTGGTTACTGGTACCTAGATTAAATAGCAAAAGGGCCTCATCAAGAGGCCCTTTACTTTTATACTTTAAACTGACTCACCAGTTGTTGCTGTCTTTCTGAGATATTTCCGATTTGCGTGCTGACGGTTTCAGACTCTTCTGCTTGAGATAAGATCTGTGCGC
Source organism: Vibrio sp. St2 (assembly GCF_947311885.1). Lineage (NCBI taxonomy): Bacteria > Pseudomonadati > Pseudomonadota > Gammaproteobacteria > Vibrionales > Vibrionaceae > Vibrio > Vibrio sp. St2. The sequence goes on from NZ_CAMZNA010000005.1 coordinate 88,496, forward strand.
TCAAGTCACGGATGTTGCTGACACTCTGATTTACTTCCGCAGATACCGACTGCTGCTCTTCAGCGGCTTTCACGATCTGCGAGTTCATATCATTGATGGACGCAATCGCATCAAAGATATTGTTGAGCTGAGAAACCGCTCTTTCAACTTGTTGGGCGGAATCATTCGCTAAATCATTACCATCTTGGATCGCTTTAACCACATCCTGCGTCCCTTTCTGTACATCTTCGATCACCTGACGAATTTCACCAACTGACGATTGAGTGCGACTAGCTAGACTGCGAACTTCATCGGCAACTACAGCGAAACCACGGCCCTGGTCACCCGCTCTCGCCGCTTCAATAGCAGCGTTTAGTGCCAGAAGATTCGTTTGCTCTGAAATACCTTCAATAACCGTTAGTATCTCGGTAATGTTGGCGTTGTTTTTCGCTAACTCTTCAACAACAGGAACTGCTGCCGTCATTCTCTCTACTAGTCGGACCATCTCATCTTGAGACTGCTCAATAACCTTCTTACCTGAGTCTGCAGCAACGTTGGCTTTTTCAGCTTCACTCACTGCTATTTCCGCGTTTTGAACCACAAGACCTGCCGTTTGTGTCATTTCTTCAGAAGCGGTTGCCACCAAATCGACTTCTTTAAACTGAGAATCACTGCTGGTTCGAGTTTGCTGAGCTGCGATTCGAGACTGCTCTGTCGTTGTACCGATCTGCAGCGTCGTTTCTACGACATCACTAATAATTGACTGAAGCTTATCAAGGAATTTATTAAATCCTGTGGCGAGCTGACCAATCTCATCTTGAGATTTCACATCCAAGCGTTGAGTTAAATCCCCTTCGCCAGATGCAATATCATCCAACCTCCCAACCACTTCACGAATTGGTTTAACCAAACGAGAAGCCATCACCGCGATGGTCACTAAACCGAAAATAACCAAAATCGAGCCAGCAAGTACTTCGGTTTTCACACTCGACTCCACTTGATGGCTGATGGTTTGATCGAGCATTTCTGCATCTGCCAACACGCTGCTTCTTGGCATATCAAATAAGACGCCCCAAGTTTGATTGGCAACCATAATAGGGGCAAATACGCTCAGCCATTCACCATCACTACTCCATTGGGTTTGAACTTCCTGCCCAAACAGAAGATCAGTCAGTTGATCACTGGAAAGTGTTTTGCTGTCGAACGATTGTCCAATGGCACGAGAGGAATCGTCACTAGCAATCAATGAACCATCTAGGCTGATGATATTGACATTACCACTACCGTTGAAGAGCTGGCTGTCTGACTCGACAACAATACCCGACATCGCATCAAGTCGAAGATCAATACCAAAGAAGCCAATCACAGTATCATCGATCATAATAGGAACGGATATTGAGGTAGCGAGAACCTGTCCACCAGCTTGGTTAATGAGTCTTGGAGTGCTGACACATGAATCGCCACTGGAAAGCGGGCAAAAGAATCGCTCGCTGTTTTGAGTATCTTCCAGCGCCGCTTCACTCAGCACATTAGACACAACATTCTCACCGTTTTGAGCGGTTACCCAGTAAGGTGCAAACTGCCCTCTTTCGTTCGAGCCCACATACTCCGCATCAACATAGTTGCTGTCTTCACCATCTAGCATGTTAGGCCTGAAGACAAGATAAGCGCCCTGAATTGAATCAAAGCTCAGTACCGATTTGCGAACCATTTCATCCAAAGCCGTACGCAATTCCTCGCTATCACCAAAATTTTCTTCAGTATTGGTTTTCAAAAACAGCGCATTGGACGCGAGCATTTCCGCTCGATATAAGGCTTCATTAAGATATTCAGCCACTTCAGTGGCATTCAGTAGTGCTCGTGTTTCAAGCAGTTGCTCTGACTTGTTGATCACAGACTCAGCACTTTGTGCCTTAATCTGTTGTTGGTTAGTCACTGCGTTGTAAACAGAAAATCCGATCAGGGATAAAGAAGTAATGAGCAGGCAGCAACCTGCAAGAAGGGTAATTTTCCATTGAACGGAAAGGGTTCGCATAGTACATCCTTATGAGCAAACTCATTCATATCGCATGAGAACGAAAACTAAATTCTACATTTCGAGACCAATTACAACATATTGCAATCAATTATCAATCGAAAGTTTACAGATATGTTAATACAAATACACCAACTGTTAACTTTAGGCGGTTACTAAAGAAAGTGGTAATATCTGGGGAAATTTCGATTCGTTGAATTATTTCAATAACAAGGAATAAAAATGAAAGTTATCAGCTTTAACATCAATGGTCTTCGCGCACGCTTGCATCAACTGCAAGCTGTCATCGATAAACATCAGCCAGACGTAATCGGTCTTCAAGAAATCAAAGTGCATGATGAAGCCTTCCCTATCGAAGACGTTGAAGCTATGGGCTACAAAGTCTACTTCCATGGTCAGAAAGCACACTACGGTGTTGCTATGCTATGTAAGAAAGAACCGCTTTCTGTGCAGAAAGGCTTTCCAACTGACAATGAAGATCACCAGAAACGTATGATCATGGCGACGTTTGAAGACGACAATGGCGAGAAAGTCACCGTGCTCAACGGCTACTTTCCACAGGGTGACAACATCAGCCACGAAACCAAGTACCCGTACAAACGCCAGTTCTACAAAGACTTGATGACTTACCTTAATGATCACCACAACAACGACGAACAGCTTATCGTGATGGGTGACATTAATATAAGCCCAATTGATGCCGATATCGGTATTGGTGAACCTAACCGTAAGCGCTGGTTAAAGACGGGCAAATGTTCTTTCCAACCAGAAGAGCGCGAATGGTTGAAAACACTACTGGACTGGGGATTCGTGGATACCTTCCGTCAGCTTCACCCTGAGGTAGAGGATCGTTTCTCGTGGTTTGATTACCGCTCACGTGGTTTCGATGACAACCGTGGGCTGCGAATTGACGTTGTACTCGCGACACCAAAGCTCGCTGAGAAATGTATTGAATCAGATATCGACTACGAACTGCGTGGCATCGAAAAACCATCAGATCACGCACCGATTTGGTCAACGTTTAAGTAAAACAAAAAATCCGGAGCCTAGGCTCCGGATTTTATTTCGAACTGAGTGCAATCAATTAGATAGCAATAAAATCTGCTTTGTAGTCTGGGTTAACATCAGCGTCATAATCTACGCCTTCCGCACCAAAACCAAATAGCTTCAAGAACTCTTCTTTATACTCAACGTAGTCAGTTAGCTCTTTTAGATTCTCAGACGTGATTTGTGGCCACAAGTCACGACAATGCTGTTGAATATCGTCACGTAGCTCCCAGTCATCTAGACGTAGGCGGTTCTTGTCGTCGACTTCAGGCGCAGAGCCATCTTCTTTGTATAGACGCTGGCTGAACATGCGGAAGATTTGCTCCATACAACCTTCGTGTACGCCTTCTTCACGCATTTTCTTAAATACCATTGCGATGTACAGTGGCATAACAGGAATTGCTGAACTCGCTTGAGTCACGACAGACTTCAATACCGCTACGTTAGCAGTTCCGCCTGTTGCAGAAAGCTTCTCGTTTAGAGCAGTCGCCGCGCGGTCTAGATCCATCTTAGCTTTACCTAGTGCACCATCCCAGTAGATTGGCCAAGTAAGCTCAGTACCGATGTAGCTGTATGCAACTGTCTTACAACCTTCAGCTAGAACGCCAGCTTCAGACAACGCGTTGATCCAAAGTTCCCAATCTTCGCCGCCCATTACCGTGACAGTGTCTTTGATTTCTTCTTCCGTTGCAGGCTCAACGCTTGCTTCGATAATGACATCTTTGTTGGTGTCTACGGCTGTTGAAGTGTAAGTCTCACCGATTGGCTTTAGAGACGAACGAATCACTTCGCCTGTTTCTGGCATTTTACGTACTGGAGAAGCCAGTGAGTAAACCACCATATCGATTTGACCTAGATCTTCTTTGATTAGGTCGATTGTTTTTTGCTTCGCTTCGTTAGAGAAAGCGTCGCCATTCAAGCTCTTCGCGTAAAGACCTTCTTCACGTGCAAGCTTTTCGAATGCAACTGAGTTGTAGAAACCTGCTGTGCCTGGCTTTTTCTCTGTGCCTTCTTTTTCAAAGAACACACCGATAGTTGAAGCACCGCCACCAAATGCCGCAGCGATACGAGAAGATAGACCGTAGCCACTTGAAGCACCAACAACAAGAACACGCTTAGGCGCATTTTTGATTGGGCCTTGTGCTTTTGTGTAAGCAATTTGTTCTTTTACGTTAGCTTCACAACCCACAGGGTGCGTTGTAGTACAGATAAATCCACGAATTCTAGGTTTGATGATCATATTCAACTTCCTTTAAAAAACTTCGCTAGGATAAAAGGTTCAACGCCAGTTCGCATCTAATTTCTGTAAAAATGTCGGTAAAATGCAAGTGGTTGGAGCTCTTTCATACGAGTTTTAGATTTCGAGCAAAAAGAAAGGCACCGGTTAAGGTGCCTTTACTCAATATAGGTCAGCGAGCTCTAAGCCACGCTATCTAACTTTGGCTTTACCCGAGCTTTACCTGTTCTCACTTCGCTAAAGTCATGGCTAAAGTCATCAACTTGAATCGCTTTGTAGCGCAGCGCATCTGCTGCAACGATTTGGTCGACTTCGTCCTGAGTTAGCACATTAGCTTCTAGCGCTTGTGCCAGACGATCTTTAAGTAGGCCTTTGCGGGCAACTTTACCTTCTTTAGCAGCACGCATCAGTTTACGTTCAAGGCTCTTCACACCATACATCGCAAGGAAGGCATTCTCCATTAGACCAACGCTATCATCCGCTTCTTTACCAACATAGCAAAGGTGCGTCAGACGGTCTCGATGCGCCCCTGGTGTCATTAAGCTTTCTGCCAATTTCACGGTTAGCGTGTCACTTGGCTTAGCGAAGTGGTTCCCTAATGGGAATATCAACACCTTAAGTAGACGACCAACGGTTTTTTGCGGGTAGTTAGTAAACGCTTCTTGAAGTGATTTCGCAGCATTATGCAGACAGTGTTGAACCGCGTAATGCACGTAATCAAGATCTTGCTGCTGACGCCCTTCGTCTTCGTACTTCTTAAGCGCCGCTGACCCCATGTAAAGGTAAGCCAGCACATCACCAAGGCGAGCAGAAATCATTTCTTTACGTTTTAGATCACCACCCAAGGTAGCCATTGCAATATCCGCACTCACTGCCAACGCACGACTTATACGTGTCAGATCTTTGTAGTAACCTTGAGTTGGGCCACTCATATCGGCTTTGATAAAGCGAGAGCCTGTAAGGGCTGCACCAAATGCGCCAAAAGTGTTCTTGGTCGCGTGAGCGATGTGTTTGAACAGCAAGTCATCAAACTCTTTAGCGCCTTGTTTCTCATCAGGATTGGCCGCTGCTTCCATCTCTTTCAATACGTATGGGTGACAGCGAGTCGCACCTTGACCAAAAATCATCAGGTTACGGGTCAGAATGTTTGCACCTTCCACCGTGATTGCTACCGGAATACCGAGGTAAGGCGACGCTAGATAGTTCATCGGACCATCCTGAATCGCTCGACCAGAATGAATATCCATTGAGTCATTGAGAATAGTACGCGCCATTTCCGTCATATGGTATTTGGCAATCGCAGTCACAATGCCTGGCTTCTCTTTAAGATCCAGAGACGTTGTTGTTAGAGTACGCGTCGCTTCAAGCAAGTAAGTCAGGCCACCGATTCGGCCCATCGCCTCAGCAACACCTTCAAACTTACCAATCGACATACCAAACTGTTTACGAACATAAGCGTAAGCGCCCGTAGTACGTGACGTTAGGTGACCAACTGCAGTACCTAGTGCCGGCAGAGAAATACCACGACCCGCAGAAAGACATTCCACCAACATACGCCAGCCTTTACCGGCGTAATCCTGGCCACCGATCAGCCATTCCATCGGAATGAAAACGTCTTTCCCGCGCGTTGGACCATTCATAAACGCAAGACCTAATGGGTCATGACGTTCACCAATTTCAACCCCTTTGTGGGACGCTGGGATAAGCGCACAAGTAATGCCTAGCTCTTTCTTATCGCCCATCAAACCATCAGGATCGTACATCTTGAATGCAAGGCCAAGTACCGTTGCCACTGGTGCTAACGTAATGTAACGCTTATTCCAGTTAAGGCGGATACCCAACACTTCTTTGCCTTCGTGTTCACCATAACAAACGATGCCATCATCAGGGATACCGCCAGCGTCAGAACCAGCTTCAGGGCCTGTTAGGGCAAAACATGGAATGTCGGTACCGTCGGCTAAACGTGGCAACCAGTAATCTTTTTGTTCTTGAGTACCATAGTGAGAAAGCAGTTCACCTGGGCCTAGAGAGTTAGGTACCATCACACAGACCGCTGCACTAATACTGCGCGTTGCAATACGTGTAACAATAGTAGAGTTGGCTAACGCAGAAAACTCTCGACCACCGTATTCTTTTGAAATAATGAGTGAGAAGAAACGCTCTTTACGTAGGTATTCCCAAACCTCAGGAGGTAGGTCACGGTCTTCTTTTACGATCTTATGATCGTCCAACATACCAAGTAGCGTTTCCAACTCGTTATCAACGAAGGACTGCTCTTCTGCGGTCAACGTTGGTGTTGGATACTTGTGTAGCTTAGAGAAGTCTGGGCGACCTGAAAACAGCTCCCCATCCCACCAAACGCTACCCGCTTCCATTGCTTCCTTCTCCGTGCTGGAAAGCGGTGGTAGTACTTTTTTAAACATTTTGAAAGCTGGGTCACTGACCCATTTTCTACGTAGAGAGCACATAATCAGATCCTTTTGTTCACAGTTGGTGGTCCAATTTATATTTGTTTTATGTTTCGATTTTTGTATTACTCAGCCGCTACACCTGCTGCTAAGTATGGAATAAGCTGATCGACAACAGATTTCGCGTCCATCTGCTTTCCGTATGCATTTTCTGCGATTTCCATTAACGCTTGGCTTGAAGCCATAGTGAATACACACGTACCCAGCGTGAAATGGAGTCGCCAAAATAATTCTTCCTGAGACAGCTTAGGATTCGCTTTCATCACTGACTGAGTAAACAGAGATAACGCATCCTGATAACGAGTGGTGATGAACCAACGTAAGTGGCCTTGTACATCGGTATAGCCACGGCCAATCAACAGCATAAAACGGCTGGTTCCATTCGGTCTGACATCGTTAAGTGCACGCAGTGGCCCTCTTAGCGATTCAAACACATCCGCCATTTCATAACTTTCATTAAGATTAAGATTGATCAACGCGTCTTGAACCGCTGGCATGAAAGCTTCCAAGTAACGGTTTAAAACCGCTCTAACCAGAGTTTTCTTGTCGCCAAAGTGATAGTTCACCGAAGCTAGGTTGACACCCGCTTTGCTGGTAATCGTGCGCAATGACGTGTCATTGAAACCATGTTCAGCAAACAGAGCTTCCGCAACATCTAGGATTTTCTCTTTGGTCGTATTTCTCATCGACATTTCAATCACTCGTATTAAACAACTGTTTGAAATATACAACCGAAACAATTAACCAACAAGTTTTTAACATCACATTTTTGAAGATTGGTCCGACCAGATTGCAAGTTATGTGCTGTAAGCCTTTGAAGAAAAAATTAAAAAAATTTTCACTGTGAATGGAACTGAATTGAATAACGAGAGTCTGAATAAGTGTAGTTAGCAGAGCCTTCTTAAGTTTACAGGCCGTAAAACTTGTTTTCTTGACTGACGCTACTAATTTACGCTGCTTTTTCTTATTAACTCCTATGTTTTGTATCAGCCCAGAGCCAGTTTGCTCTGGGCTTTTTTTATTTACGGCTGCCGCTCAGTTTGTGAGTGAGATTGAGTACGAAACACCCACCAATGACTCAGTAGAAAATTACTCAACATTCCGGCAAGCACACCCAAAGCCAGCGCGAACATCGCCAACACGCCTTCACTTCCCCAATAATAAGTGGTGAGTTTGAATACTCCGAAATTAGGCACAGCGGAAAACGTGGCACATCCCATAAATTTAATCCACTGCAAGAACTTCCCAGATGGGCGTCTACTCGCAAAGGTGAAGATCCGATTACCTAACCAAGTTACCGTTGCCGCAAACAGAAACCCCACAATACGCGAGTCCAATATCGGCAACCCCATGCCATAAAACAGTAAGGCAAAAAGAGAAGCGTCAGCGATAAAGCCAACGCCTCCGACTAGGGCAAAACGCCATAATTTGTTGATCATGAGCTTCGATCACATCGATATAAAGCTCGTTTGCTCTCGGCGACAAAATCAATCGAGCAACTCATCTTCTTCTCTTTGACCAGTTGCTCCACCTGACCCTTCTCACCAATCAACTGAACCTTATCCAATCGATTCAGAACAGAACTGTCTGTGAGCTGCTTGGCCTGACCATGGCTGTAGAACTGACCTGAGAACGGGCGGCTCCCTACGTAATACGTTACTACCTGAGGATCAGCATTACGGAAAATAACCTTGTCACTTTTACGATCCCCTACTCCTAGCTGAATGTAGATAACAGCGGCAATTAACAAGCACGGCAAAATACCTGCCGTTACTTTGAACCACTTCTTATCCTCTCGCACATCCGAGAGCAGTATCGCCATAAGCATTCCAATCGCAGGAACACCCGGTAGCACGTAAGCAGGAAGAATGTTGCCTGAAAAGGTAAACAAAAGCATAGGAGCGAGCGTCCAGCATACAAGAAAACTAAGGATGCCATCTTTGAGTGCGATGTCTCGCCCCAACTTTTTGCGTTTTAGCCAAAAAACGATGGGCAATACTATCGACCATGGCGCAGCTGAATAGAGCCAGAACAACCAAATGGTTCCTCTCGGTTCATCGTGGGCAGTGCCGTAGAGATCGCCCTGCCAGCCACTCACCAGAAAACGGTTAAAGTGTTCGCCAACAATAAAGTAATCTAGAAAACCTGGAGTTGCCGCTTCGGCGGCGAAATACCATGGAAGAGCGATAATCAGCATAAGTAGACTGCCTCCCAAAACTGGAAAGCGTTGCCCAAGCACTTTGAATGCACCCAGCAAACCATGTTGAATCACCAACCATGGCACAACTGCTAAGCCCATCAAGACAATAACCAGTGGCCCTTTTGCCAGTAAACCAATCGCCAAGCCAACAAAACCGAGATACCCCCAAAGCTTAGAGCCTTGCCAGCACATATAAAAACCTATCATCGCGAGCGACAACCCTAACGTCAGCACCATATCCGTCATCACCGCGCCTGCCGCAATGGAAAAAATACCGCACGTGGCTAAAACCAGCGCCGTGATCAGCCCACTAAAGCCTTGTCGATTTGCAAAGTACGCCATCAAAGCGATGACTATGACTCCAGCCAACCAATGGGGAGCACGCACCGCAAACTCATTGATACCAAACAATTCGATACCACCAGCACTTAACCAAGTGAATAAGGGCGGCTTCCCCCAAAAAGGCACCCCATAGTCAAACTGGGGAGTTATCCAGTTATTGGTTTCAATCATCAGACGCGCCATTTCACCGTAGCGAGCCTCTGTCGTATCCATCAGCGGGTAAGCACCTAAACTCAACAAGCGAATAAGTAATGCAACGCCTAGCAGCGCCCATAAGTGGACTCGATTAAAACTCACGCGCGTTTCTCCAATTGTTGATATTGAGTGGTTGCAGGTTTCTCATTGACGGATTGAACCAAATAAAGCGGTCGTCCTTTGGATTCAATAAAAATGCGGCCGATATACTCACCGAGTACGCCAATGCACAGCAGTTGAATCCCTCCCAGAGCGAGTTGGACCACCATCATTGACGGGTAACCTGTGACTGCTTCACCAAAAAGCAGGGTTTTAAACACGATAAAGGCACCGTACCCGAATGCGCTTCCGGCAATCAGAACGCCAAGTAAGGTGGCCAAGCGTAGTGGTTTAATCGAAAAAGAAGTGATGCCGTCCACCGCCAGCCCGATCAGCTTGAGATAATTCCATTTGGTTTCGCCACAGAAACGCGCATCACGTTGAAAAGGCAACGTCGCTTGTTTAAATCCCGGCCAAACGAAGATGCCCTTCATATAACGATTGCGCTCAGGAAGCTGGTTTATATGATCCACCACCTCACGGCTTAACAACCTGAAATCACCCACATTTTCTGGAATGTCAGATTTGACGAGGGTGTTGAGCAAACGATAGAACGCGGCCGCAGAGGCTCGTTTAAACCAGGTTTCCCCCTGCCTTTCCGTGCGCTGCATATTGACCACGTCATAACCCTCACGCCACTTGGCTAGCATTTGAGGAATTATCTCAGGTGGGTCTTGTAGATCAGCATCGATGAGTATCACCGCCAGCCCACGAGAATGCTCCAGCCCAGCACTCATGGCTGCCTCCTTGCCAAAATTACGGCTCAGCCCAATGCTGCGAATCGTGCAACTTTCAGCGGTAAAGGATTCGACCAACTGTAAGCTGCCGTCACTGCTGCCATCGTCCACATAGATGATTTCGCAAGAATCTGGCAGAGCGCTCAGCACCTCAGTTAACCGCTGGTGCAGCTCAGGCAAAACCTCTGCTTCGTTGTAGTAAGGAACAATGACCGATAATGTCACTGCTTTTAGTCTGTTTGGTACCGAATTGACTAGCCCCATAGCAAAACTCACTATAGTTGCATACGTACCATGAGATGCTTCACTATACGTATTGATTATCTAAAAGAAGCTGAGATGGAAACCTAACTCGCTGTTCCGCCCAGCCTCTGCGACTTTTTGGCAGATTATCAATCGCAACGTGAAAACGATGTTGTTCACGTTTTTTCCACGCAGGTTTTGCTGTCATAAGGCGATAGAAATAGAGAGCCGTTGCATGAACAAAATTTTATTGGTCGAAGACAACCGGGAAGTAGCTGGTATTCTGTTTGATTACTTCGAAAGTATGGGGATGGAGCTCGACTACGCAGACAATGGCGAGCTGGGTTTGCAACTTGCACTCAGCGAGAATTTTGACCTGATTTTATTGGACTTGATGCTACCGCGAATGGACGGCTTAACGGTATGCAATAAACTGCGAGAAGCTGGTAACAATACCCCTGTTTTGATGCTCACCGCACTGGATAATCGTGAAGACATGCTTAAAGGGTTTGAGCATGGCGCAGATGATTACCTAACCAAACCTTTTGATTTGGAGATTCTTGAAGCCCGCATGCATGCGTTGGTAAAGCGCTATCGAGGGCAGGTTGCCAACACCGTATTGAATTTTGGCAGCCTGAAAATCGATCAAAAAACGCGTCAAGCTTTCCGAGAAGGTAAGTTACTCGCACTCAATCCGACTACCTACACCATCCTTGAGGCACTATGTCACAAGGCGCCAGAGATTCTGACCCGCCAAGAGATTTCTGAAAAGCTTTGGCAAGAAAAAGAACCCAATAATGACGTCCTGCGAAGCCATATCTACCAACTACGTAACCAACTCGATAAGCCTTTCGCCCAACCAATGTTAACCACATTGCCAAAAATTGGCTTTCGTCTAGAGGATGTCTAACGTGAACCGAGTTCTCTCTAGTACACGTTCGCTGACTGGTCGATTGGCGCTGTTTTTCACGACGATTTCCTGCATCATAGGCGTCGTCATTTTCCTCATCTTTACTCTATCGCTCCAATGGTCAGAAGATCGAGTGGGTGAGCGCAGGATTCTAATTGACAGAGATGAAGCTGTTGCACGTTTTATAGCGGGTGAAGATGGAGAGATTCAGATTGATGCTCTTACCAGAGCGTATAACGACTTATCGTTAGTACCTGATTTTTATCGAAAGTATACGGATACTTACGACACTTATCTTGGAGAGGTTGGCTCCACGTTGTCTCCCAACGGCCACATGGTTTACAAGGGCTACTATACCGATAAAGGAGAAAAGAAAGTCGTCGTTCTGCTGTCTCTGATCGATCAAGTTGAGTTCGCGACGGATGAATTCATCTATTCAGGTGTGATTGTCATCAGCTTTGTTTCAGTGTTGATGTTTCTGTTTGGTACCTTGTTATATCGTCTCTCAACACGCTTGATTGAACCCGTCAATGAAATCGCTAAACAGCTGGAAAGTCACTCAGGTAGCGCCACGCAAGCCTTTACGATTCGTGAAGGAGCCGCGGACGAGTTTCAAGCATTAACCGAACAACTCAACCAATACCGGCAAGACCTTAACCTTGCACTCAAACGCGAACAAGCCTTTGCACGTTACGCCAGCCATGAGCTGCGCACACCGCTTACCGTCGTCAAAGGTGCCAACAAATTGCTGTCTCGTTCAGAGCACTCCGAATTTCAGGAACGGCAAATCAGTCGGATAGAAGATGCGACGACACAAATGACAACCATGGTGGATGCCTTGCTCTCAATCGTTCGCTACGAGCGAAATGTCGATGACGCGCCTTTGAGAGGCATCGAAGAAGCAGAGCTTCAATCGATTGTCGATGCCAATTCCGTTCAAGCGACCGAGAAAAACATAGCTATCCGACTAACGATTGAAGGGCTGCCTACCGTAAGGGCTACCCCTGCGGTCATGAATATGATTCTGGGCAATTTAATTCGTAATGCTATCGCGGCGTCCGCGGAGGGAGAGATTACCATTGACCTGTCAGAGCAGCAGTTGGTGATTATCGACGACGGGCCAGGGTTAAGTGAAACGCCCAACGTAGATGGACACGGACTAGGGCTTCTGATCGTCGATGATTTAAGTCAGCGCTATGGCTGGTCATTTGAGCTAGAAAATCACCCTAGAAGAGGCTGTAGCGCGCGTATCCTGTTTTGATCCATATTCATGCTTTTAAAGTGAAATCAGGTAAGATAATCGTCCATTTTATCTCTCAACGAATCTGATGAAACTTTGCGATACACCAATAACTCAGCACCAATTTGATGGAACCACGTTTTACCTCAAACGAGATGATCAACTACATAGCCACTTTAGTGGCAACAAAGCTCGCAAGTTCATGACGCTGTTAGAGGAAAACTATCCAAACGTCACCACGCTGATTAGCTATGGCAGTGCGCAAGCAAACTCACTTTACTCATTGGCGGCCCTGTGCGCTATCAAAGGCTGGTCTCTGGAGTTTTACGTTGAACACATTCCCCAATGGTTAGTGGAACGGCCGATTGGTAACTATCGAGGTGCGCTAGACCTTGGTGCGAGCATCATCCCCGTCAATGAGATCGACCTTCATCCTGCTGAATTCATTAAAGCTGTCCGTCAGCCAGATTCCACCTGCCTAGTCGTCGAAGAAGGTGGTCGCTCCAGCGATGCCAGACTGGGGATTGAGCAACTTGCCCGTGAAATTCTGTCTTGGACTCGATTCGAAACAGGTAGCGAGTTTGTCGTCGCACTACCATCAGGTACTGGCACAACAGCATTGTACTTGCATCGCTTTCTAAAACTTCATGGAATCGACGTGCTGACCTGCCCTTGTGTCGGCGGCAAAGACTACTTAATAGAGCAATTTAAGCAGCTCGGTGAAACCGATTTCCCTCAGATACTTGAGCTAGAGAACAAACACCATTTTGGCAAACTTTATCGTCAAGATTATGAAATCTGGCGTAAACTTCTGGAACAAACGAATGTTGAGTTTGACCTGCTTTATGACCCAATGATGTGGCAATGTTTACAATCCTGGTCTGAAGAAAACCCAGAAAAAACGATCATTTATGTGCATCAAGGTGGCTTGCTGGGAAACGAAAGTATGTTGCCTCGTTATCAGCGTAAATTTGGAGATTGAAGAGAAGCAAACACAACCACACATTTTTCTCGGTAGCGACTTAATCGCGACTCAGAACTGGTCGCCTATATCCTACGGGTTAATCTAAGGAGAGTTTATGCGAATCAATCTATACACTTTGCTATTGCTGGCATCGGTATCCGCTTCGGCAAACGTTATTACGACGCCCGGTAAAGCCGTCATTGCCATCGATGGAAGCGAAGCCGCCAAGCGAGTGTGTTACTACCAAGACCAGGACTATTCTCTGGGCGCAATACTCCAAGTTGGCGAACACTACATGATTTGTACCGAAGCCAACGATTTTGAAACCAATGGTGCGTTAAAATGGGCGCCTCTCAACAGCCAAACTCAAGTCGAGCCAAAAGAAAGTAACCCAAAAGTTAAAAGCTATTCGATTAAATGATTGGCGAACTAGCTAAGTGAGTGCAAAAACGCTGCGCCTCGTACGCCGGACGAGTCACCGTGGACATTCTTCACAATGCGCGTTTTTGCTGATTTATTAAAGGTGTATAAGTTCAGCTTTTCATTCACCAGCGGGTAAATCGCTTCAACATTCGACATGCCTCCACCCAGCACAATCACTTCTGGATCGACAAAGTTGACGATGGACGCACACACACGCGCCAGCTGATCACAATAGAGATCAAAATGCTGCTGTGCATCTAAATCGCCCTCGGCACATAACGCCATGATTTGTTTGGAATCTGCAGAATAGTATTTTTCTGAGAACGAGCGACCAAATCCGGTGCCAGACACAAATGACTCAGTACAGTTCAACGACCCGCAATAACATTCAACAGACTGGCCGTCTTTGTTTTTATCGTATCCAGGCAAAGGATTGTGCCCTAACTCTCCACCCAGTTTGTTCAAACCTGTCACTAAGCCGTTATTGATGACCACACCTGAGCCGCAGCCCGTGCCAATGATGATGGCGACACACGAATGCTGTGCACCTTTCGCAGCCCCATCTTTGAACTCTGACAAAGCAAGGCAATCAGCATCGTTGGCTAAAGCAACAGGAACATCAATGTTGCGGTTTAAATCGCCGATAAAGTCCTGACCATTGAGCACGGTGACATTGGCCCCTTGCATCAAACCATCATTGCCTACCGAACCACAACATCCGATGCCGATAGAATGGATTTCGCCGTGCTTCTCCACCTCTTTTATCACGGCTAATACCGATTCCAGAAAACCCTGATAGCTTTCTGTATTGGTCGGTTCACGATGTATGACTAAGGTTGCATAAGTCTCCTTATCCAGACCTACACCTTCTATTTTCGTACCACCAATATCTAGTCCAACTAGCATAGTTTTCCTCTTCATAAACACCTGAAAGTTTCACCTCATCATGACACAGTCACACTCTTATCTCTTTTATCTTGCTCATGATATTGGCAAGTTTGTAAACTACGTTTGTTTAGGCCTATTCGTTTGGGCTTTTTTGCTAGCTGCATTTGTTTTGTAAGGTATAAGAATGTCTAACTCTGCTCCATTTTTCCTTCTGGAAAACGTCATTCAAAACTACCCTTGGGGTAGCCGAGATTCGATTAACACGCTATTTGGTATCGCGAACCCTGAGCAGCAGCCTCAGGCTGAAATCTGGATGGGTGCTCACCCGAATGGATGTTCAAAAATTCAGTTAGAGAATGAGACCGTCCTACTGTCTGATTTTATCAACCAGAACCCAGAGCAAACCATTGGCACAGAAACCCAGCAGCGTTTCGGTGAACTGCCGTTTCTTTTCAAAGTACTGGCCGCCGCGCAAGCACTCTCTATTCAGGTTCACCCGTCCAAAGCACAAGCGGAAGAAGGGTTTGCCAGAGAGGATAAAGCAGGCATTGAGCGTAATGCCTCTAACCGTAACTACAAAGATCCTAATCACAAGCCAGAGCTGGTGTACGCTCTGACGCCTTATATGGCCATGAATGGCTTCCGCGACTTCGAAGAAATGATTACGCTGTTTGATGAGATCAATGCTCATGCTCTGCAGCAGGATATTCATGCTTTTCGCGAGAACCTTACGTCAGAAGGTCTGCAGGCATTCTTCAAAGCCATGCTAGAACTGGATGGCGACAAAAAATCCGATGCCTTAGATGCATTGCTAAGCTGGGCTAATAACAGCGAAGATTCATTAGCGGCACTGGTTGTGGAATTGAACACCCAGTACCCTAACGATGTCGGTCTCCTCGCCCCTCTAATGCTTAATGTGCTTGAGCTTCAACCAGGCGAAGCGATGTTCTTAGATGCGGGAACCCCTCACGCCTACATCAAAGGTACAGGTCTAGAGATCATGGCCAACTCGGATAACGTATTGCGAGCGGGTTTGACGCCAAAATATATGGACGTAGAAGAATTGGTGAGCAGCTGCAAATTTGAAGCGCTGGATAAAGATAAAATCTTAACGCAACCTGTCGCTAACGACGGTGAGCTAAACTTCCCAGTGCCTGTTGAAGACTTTAAGTTTTCTGTTCTCCAGCAGCCAGAAAGTAAGCAGCTCGAGCTAAACCGTGCTGAGGTAATCTTCGCTATTGATAGCGATGTAACGCTTCATTCAGGTACAGAGAGGCTAGTGTTAAGCCGAGGCCAGTCAGCATTTGTTCCTTACTCTACTCAAGCGATTAACGTGAGCTCTAAAGGCTCTGTTGCAAGAGCTCACTAGGCTACTCACTCTGACAATTCATAGAGCCCACTATTGAGTGGGCTTTTTTATTGTCAAAGATAAGCAACTAGTCACATAAAATTCTCCTCACTCAAAAAATAGATAAATAGTTGAAAATATCTATCAATTGAACTTTCTATCAACAGCATAAATATCATTAAAAATTCATACCTTAAGAAAATGGCATCATCATTCATTCTTAATCATTAACAATTTTTCAACATTAAATTGTTCAATATGGATATCGCATTGATTCATATGGACTGTTGTATGCGATCTTGTTAAATGATGAATAATAGGGATAGGTATGAAACCGTTTAGATCAAGTTTACTTCCACTTGTTGTATTTTCGGCAGTAACTACGGCTTCCGCAATCGCTGAAGCCAATCAAAATCAAATCACAGTCACACTGGAAGCTGAGCTTCCTGGATACCCTCGTGATATAAGTGATGGCAATTACGTTGTCGGTTTTTCTAATGGCGACTGGGATTGGGAGGGTGCACCAGAGCTGAGCAGAGCTGGTTTCCGTTGGTCGCAAGAAGGAGCAGAAGCCAATGTAGAATGGCTGACTGCACCTAACCTGACACAATCTGAGTTGTACGCAGTCAATGACAATGGTGACGCGGTGGGTACAGCTTGTTTTACGCACTCAGGGTGCCAAGCAGTATTTTGGAAAGCTGACGGCGAAATAGTAAAACTCAATCAGGAAGTCGATAGGGAAATCGCCAAATTCATTGCAGAAAATCAATTGGGATCGAATCCAAGTAATTTCCCTTACGACGTCAATGTTCATGGAGAAGTATTTGGCTTTACCAATTTCTTCACTCATAACGGCGCGCGCGGCATTTTAGCATGGACATGGTCAAACAATGAGGGATTGACTATTTTGCCGGGAGGAGGCGGAGAATCTCAAGGATTTGAACGTGTTAGTGCCGGTAACATAAACGGGATCGCAGTAGGTGGTGCATACGATGAGTTTATCCCTGATGGCGAGTTTGCAAGCTATTGGGATACCGCCAACACACATCATAAACTCGACGTACCAGAAGCTTTATATCCATATGGTTCAGTGGCTATGAGCATCAATAACTCCGGCGATATCGTTGGTGTCGATGCCAGCTTATATACTCGTCCATGGACAATAAACCTCAATGACCCATCGAGCTTTACTCAATTGACCGAGTCACCTTATGGCGCCACAAGCATCGACTCCATTACAGAAGGTGGTATGATTCTAGGCTCAGCCCGACAAGTGATGTCCGGTTACTACTTTGATCGCCCACAGATTTGGGATACAGAAGGTAACTTGTATGACATCAACGAGTACTATCAAGCAGATAGCCACAATATTGGCGGTAGTACAAACATCGGCCTCAATCATCACAGGTTACTTGTTGCACCTAAACAGGAAATAGGCGGCAGCAGCTATATTGGAGCCGCAGTATTTCGGATTCACGGAATTTAATTCATGAAACTCGGACTCAACATGTAAACGACTTAAAGGAGCAATCAATTTGCTCCTTTTCGCATTAAAGACAACACTTTACCACCGAGAGCACACTATGATTCAGCCAATCGCTGTTCGACTCACCAAAGGCCAAGACTTAAAAAAGCAAATCCAGTCTCTGGTGGCACAATATGATATTCAAGCAGGATCTATTGCATCTTGTGTAGGGTGTTTGGAACAAATTAGCATGCGCTTGGCAGGTGCTGAACAATCTATAACACTAACTCAGCCTTTTGAAATTGTTTCCGTGATGGGAACACTGGCCCCAAACCACCAACACATTCACATTTCCGTTGCAGATAGTGACGGCAAGGTAATTGGCGGCCACCTTCTCGAAAACAGCATCATAGACACCACCGCCGAACTGATCCTTCACAAGTACCCTAACCTAAGTTTTTCAAGAGAACAGGATGAAACAACGGGGTATACAGAGTTGGTAGTTGGGGAGTGTCGAAATAAGAAATGAGGAACGGTAGTGACCCCAGTTTCTCTAAGACACCCATCTATCATCTCAGGATGATCATCAGTCTGACAGACCACAAACATGCGGCTCATCTGAAAAATCATGTACGTTGTTTAGATCTTACATTGAGAACATAAAAATCCAAGCGCATGAATACACTTGGATTTTTATATCTTCGTAGGATCGTTCAAACGTTCATTTTTGGCTTAACTATTCGGCATGAGTAATGTATGCGGCCTTTTGAGTAAGCAATAATTGAAATACGCTCTGAGCTTTGTGCTGTCTAGCGCGTATAGGTTGCGGTTAATGTCGCTTTACCTAAAGCCACACTGTTTAAGGTAAACCCGACCACAGCCGCGGGTGTTTGTGGATTGAGTTCTAAGCTGGCGGTAGGCAGCGCCCAAACTGTAAACTGGTAGCGATGCATACCATCCCCAGCTGGCGGACATGCACCGCCATACCCAGTGGTGCCAAAGTCGATGCGTGATTCCGTCCCACCTAACTTGTTAATGTCTGCTCCGCGAGGTAATGCTTTGACGGAAGCTGGAATGTCAAACGCCAACCAATGCCAGAAACCACTGCCTGTAGGCGCATCGGGATCGTATACAGAAATCGCATAGCTCTTGGTCCCAGCAGGCGCACCCTTCCACGTCAGCTGCGGAGACATATTGTCACCATCACAACCCCAACCTTGATACTCAAAGGTTTTCTGCATCGGGTGGCCTTCAATAATATCTTCGCTCATGAGTTCAAACGCCTGAACAGAGCTCGTCGTTAGGATTCCTACTGCCAGTAAGGATTTGGCTATCTTTTTCATTGTTGTCCTTTCCTATTTTGTTTAAAAGTAGCGGCGTTGAGCCTAGTGCCTTTAGCCATACGTGGGGTAATCGGTATACCCGCGTTCATCACCACCAAACAGTGTCGCACCGTCCAGATCCTGCAGAGGCTGTTGATGCCTTAGGCGTGCGACTAAATCTGGGTTAGAAACATACGGACGTCCAAAAGCAACTAAATCTGCATACCCTTTTTCGAGTACAGCATCCGCACGTTGCTGAGTGTAACTGCCGGCGACAATGATGGTGTTGGTGAAGTAGTTGCGCAGCTCTTGTCTAAAGCTTTCAGGAATAACTGGCGCATCATCCCAATCGGCCTCCGACAGGTGTAAGTAGGCAATGTCGCGAGCTTGAAGTTGCTGAGACGCCTGTAGAATCGTCGCGACAATCTCTGGGCAATTCATATCCTTAAACGTGATGAAAGGTGCCAGTCGTACTCCGACTTTATCGGCGCCAATGGCAACACTCACAGCATCGACCACCTCCAATAAAAAGCGTATGCGGTTTGCCTGAGTTCCACCGTATTGATCGGTTCTGTGATTGGAGTTTGTACGCAGGAACTGATCAATCAAGTAACCGTTACCACCGTGGATTTCAATGCCATCGAAACCCGCTTCAATCGCACGCTTTGCTGCGTAAGCAAAATCGCTCACCACTCGGTCAATATCCGCCTGAGACATGGCTCTTGGCTCGACACAATCCACCATATTACCGTTGCCATTCTCGTCAGCGATCCACACTTGCGTATCTACGGGTCTCAGGGCCGATGGTGCGATAGGTTGCTCGCCGTTTTGAAAACTTGGGTGCGATACTCGACCCACATGCCATAGCTGGCAAAACATGACTGCGCCTTGTTGTTTGACCGCTTGAGTCACGGTTTTCCAACCCGCCACTTGTTCATCGGTGTAGACGCCCGGAGTGAAAGAATAGCCTTGTGAATCGTCAGAAATCTGTGTCGCTTCAGAAATAATTAAGCCCGCGGTCGCGCGTTGCTGATAATAGGTTGCCATCATTGGGTTAGGTATATTACCCGGCTGGCTAGTGCGCGCTCGGGTCATGGGAGCCATCACAACACGGTTTTGCAGATCCAGTTGCTTTAGTTGTGTTGTATCAAACAGTTTGCTCATCATCGGTTCCTCAGTTAAGTCTTGGTCACTGGGATGATTGCTCACGAACTCCAGCCGACCTGGTAATCATGGAATCAGTATATTGATCAGAGTTAGTTTGATAATTGGTGTAAATCTGAATTAACTATTTGGCTCAGCTAAATAATGACGTATGAGTGACCGAATGGGTGAGCCCCTCCACTCAAGAGCAAGAAGTTGACAGCATGACACCATAAGCAAAGTGACAGCGAACAAGGGTTCGACAAGCCTATGACTAGTGTGTCGGTAGGGTAGGTATAGATTATTCGGTTCGAATGAAAAGTGTTTTTAGATTAGCTGCCCTTCTCTTTGCCGTCACCGATCACGTATTGTGGAGTATACGTTTTCCCTTCAAGCACAAGGTAGCCACATGCGTATAAAGGCCATCGATCACTTTACCATCAGAACCTCTAACCTAGATATAACCATACAGTTCTTCGAACAGTCTCTTGGGCTACAGCGCGGCCCTCGCCCTCAATTTGCTTTTCCAGGTGCTTGGATGTATGACGATGATGGAAACCCTATTTTACATCTAGTGTCTCTCTCTGAAGGGCACACTCCCAAAGCTCTGGTGGATTATTTAGGAGGCAAAGAAGGCCAATCAGGCTCAGGGGCCATAGACCATATCTCATTCAAAGGGCACCACCTTGCATCAACTCAGCGGCACTTGGCTCACCTGAAGATTCCTTTTCGTGAACGCGTGATCCCGCAAATCAATGAGCATCAGATCTTTTTCGACGATCCAAACGGTATCACGATTGAAATTATTTTCCCTTTTTCACCCGACAACAAGATAGTAGGCTCCCCCTTACCCGTGGTCGAGCTCACTTAACAATGTGGGCGTTTTCTCTTTGACTTTAGTGGATATCTAGCCGCTGATGAATTTTATTCCAAACCCGTTTTATCAATCGATATGATCAGAGGGTAAATTATCTGGATGAATTCTGTATTAATCGCTAAATTTGTTCGCGAGGTAAGCTTCAAACAAGTATCGAGAGTTGCAGATTATTTTATGAAGTTGAAGCACAAAAAAAGACGTCCTAGGACGTCTTTTTTTAAAATGTGGCGGTGAGTGAGAGATTCGAACTCTCGATACGTTGCCGTATACACACTTTCCAGGCGTGCTCCTTCAGCCACTCGGACAACTCACCGAATCAAATTGTGGTTGGTTTTGTTCACCAACGAGGCGCTAATTTAATGATTCTATTAGGTTAGGTCAAGCCTAATGAGGAAAAAAAACGTCACTCATTAATCGTTTGATTACTTAATGGCTAATTCGACCAGATTTCCTGCAAAATCAGGCTTGCTGATAGTAACCCGGTACTCTAAACCACTTCCGGCACATATCGAGAAAGTAACCATACAAGACACCCATTCCACATGAGATCACTGCATTCGAGGTTACCGCCGTTAGGATTTGATCACTTGATGCGCCAACCGCAAACAAGATCGCAGCATACACTGGCGATTGAAACAGTACATAGGCGAGCAAGTCGGACATACTCTTCATCATACTTGTGGATGAGACTCGCTCACCCTGCCTAAGCATGAAGTCTCGGAACATGCCGTATGGCCAAGCAATCGCAATATTCACGGGAATAGAAAGGGTTCGTGAAGCGAGAGATTGTTCGAACGTCATCCCGGAAATAAAGATTTCTATGATCATCCCAGAAATAAAGCAGAATACCACCATAGCAAAAGTGTCTGCTGCGGCATTACGAATACAAAACGGCCCACGCGGCTTCATTTAAAACCTCAGTATATAAATCCAAATTAAAGCAACAAAGATAGTGATATAAACTAGATAAAATTCAAACCACTGGCATATAAGACTATTATTTCATGATTTATATAGTTTTAGATTTCAAATAAAACCAAAGGTGGTAAATAAACCACCAAACTGAGTAAAAAAGTTAGAGCAATTCGCTATAAATCTTGATAACGCTCACAAAGCAACCAAAATTAAGTAATTTACTTACAGAAATCTTTTAGCAGAACCGTTAATACGTCCAAATCTGATTGGGAAGGAACCTCCCCTAGTGTAAGTTTCATCTGTATCGCTTTCAGGGTTTCTTCCAAGTGGTTATCTTCAATGCCTGTTGTCGCCACTTTCAAGGCTTGAAAATGCTCTTGTGCTTCTTCTAGGTCACCATTCTCTAGAGCCATATAGAACGTCAGCAACAATGACTCTGTCTCTTCATCTTCCGCATTCGAGCTCTTCAATAGTGTGGGTTTATATTGATAAAGACGTTCAGAATATCGATAGAGCGCATCGTCAAGTTCGTTTTCATCAATAGGCTTCGAGACAATGTAATCAACCCCAACTCCAAGCATACGCTCTCGGGTTTCTTTAAATACGTCAGCTGTGCAGCCTAATATTAGGATTTTAGATTTAGAGCTAGGAAGTGAGCGGATTGCAGAAGTAGCCTCCACGCCATCCATTACTGGCATGTGGTTGTCCATTAGAATTAAGTCATATTCATTGTTTGCTATCGCATGGATCGCCAACTCGCCATTTTCTACCACTTCACACTCAAAACCTTTGTTACTCATGAAAGTGTTAATGATGATGGCGTTGGTCCGGTTATCTTCAACAATCAGTGCCGTCAGGCCGTTGTAATTCAACTTGCGGTGCTCTTTGGCGTCTTGATTTCGAGGCTCGCAGCGGTCCATCGCAACCAGAGCATCGAAACTGGTACCTATACCCAGTTCACTGGTCAATGTCACGCTACCATTCATGAGACCACATAACTGCTTGACGATCGCCAGGCCTAAACCTGTACCACCAAATCGGCGAGTTGTAGAAGACTCCGCTTGTTCGAAAGGTTTGAATATCTTTTGTTGAGCTTCTTTTGCTATTCCTATTCCCGTATCTCGGACTTTGATTTCTAAGTAGTTTTGCCCCTGCTTTTCTACCTCCTTGAAATACACCTCAACATATCCGCGTGAGGTGAACTTGACCGCATTGTTGAGCAAGTTGAATAGTATCTGACGCAGGCGTGCCTTGTCTGACATATACCAGCGATCAGGTGGCACTTCGGAATAAACCTTGAACTGCAGCCCTTTTTCAGAGCACAGCGTAAAATAGACACTATTAATACTGCCAATGATGGCCTCTAGCGGGAACGGATTGTTTTCAAGCTCCAAATGGCCTTGTTCAATTTTAGAGAAATCGAGAATTTCATTGAGCAGCGTCATCATATGGTCGCCAGACTCATAGAGCGTTTTCATGTGCTTCTGCTGTTCTTCACTCAAGTCTGTTTTAAGCAATATCTGAGCAGTGCCCAGTACGCCGTTCATTGGCGTCCTAATCTCGTGTGATAAGGTGGCTAAGAAGGCGCTTTTCGCTTTGGTTGAAGCTTGGGCTTTTTGCTTTTCGGCTTCCAAGAATACGGTTTTTTGATTAAATGTCTCGATCAGGTGTTTAATCTCATCTTGACTGTTGTAACGTAAATCGATGATGCCTCCTTCTATAGAGTCATCAACTTTCTGAGCAATAATCACGATGGGTGAAATAAGGAAGCGATTGATAAGGAAATACCCCATCATCACACAAGCAAGCATAATCGGTATAATGCCAGCTTCGACTTTAGAGACTAGATCATAGACTTGCTCTGTTACCAAGCGGTTTGCATTCACAACATCGATGTACCATTTAAAATCGCCGAAGTCGGTACTACTGATGTAAATTCCCTCCACTACCTGGAAGTTGTGCTCAGTAATGACATCACCATAAGAGTCTTTTAGCACCACGCCTAATTCGTACTCTTCGGCATGCTTACGTACAAAGGCAACTAGGCTTTCGAGCGATATGTCTACCGTTGCTACACCGGCGAAAGCATCATCGACGTAATAAGGAGAAGAAGCGGTGATCATCTGGACATGGGTAAAAGGATCGATATACACCTGTGACCAAGAAACCGTTCCCATTGGCTTACCAACAACAGAGGTATACCAAGATTCTTTGTCATAGCCTCCAGACTCTGGATTATCCCAAGAGAATACTTGATCTACCTGCCCATCACTGGCTCGATTGAAAAACAAGCTCTTATAAGCTTTGCTTTCCTCGATTGAATAAGGAATTGGCCAAAGTCCACCACTGACCGCGACGCCATCGATAACCGAAAATAACTCAAACAGCATCTCTTCTTGATGGCTCTGCGATTCATGAGTATTACCGATACTGACCACACTCTGGAGTATGCCCAGAGAACTGTTCAAAGGCTCTTTGATCTCAGCGGCTATTATTTGCGTTCTCAGGTCCAAATTCTTTTCTAACTGATCCCTAATAGGTGGCTCCACCACCAAATAGCTCACAGTACCAATGATCGCAATCAGCAACGCCATATACATGGCGAGCGCCAAAAAGCTCTTTCTTTTGAGGGAGGAACGAATTTCCATAAGCCTTTGAATTTTGTCCGTTTAACTCCAATTATAGCGAAGATAACAAAGCTGCCACCTTTTTATGTCTCGTTTTGGCTGTTAGTATTAGCCCAATTTCATCAAACCCGTTTGGTATTCATTTTGACACTACAAGAAATCCTTTCTCAGCCAGAACTGGAAAACCGACTGATCAACGAGCCAAAAACTCAAGGTTTCGTTACGGCTATGGCTGCTGCACCCAATGTATTGCCGCCTCAAGAGTGGCTTCCTTTTCTATGGGGTGGAGAAGAAGTTGCGCCTTTTTCTGATGGCGAGCAGCTAGAAACCTACATTGAATTGATTATTGCAATGTGGAACGAATACCGCCCTGCTTTACTAGAAAACCAGTGGGTATGGCCAAGCGAATGTTCGCTGGATGAAGCGGATATCGTTAATCAGGAAGCACGTGATTTCTGTGAAGGTGTTTTGCAAGGCTGGCAGCTAGCCAGAGATGACTGGGAAACCATCATGCCTGAAGACAGCGAAGACAGCGCCCTTCTTGGCGGTGTACTGCTTTCTCTTAGCATGCTTTACGACCCAGAGACTTCAATCGCTACATTGGCTGAGCAAGGTATTGAAGGCTTAGAGCAGTTTGAAGAGATATTTAATGCGATCCCAACTATGTTATGTGGACTAGCAATGCGCGGCTCCATGTTGGTGGAAGCGGAGTAAACACTACTCAAAACAAAAAAGGGCCAAATGACCCTTTTTTGTTTCTTGTAAACCGCGATGTTCACGTCATTGATGACCACTCAAAAGCATCTATCCTTTCATCTGCGATGTAAAACAACTTAGTTCCTGGAAGGATAACCGTTTCTAAGTCGGGGTTAAGTTCAATTCCTTTTCCCGTATCAATCGCGATGAGTGTCGCTTGGTAAACACGTTTAATGTAAACAAAGATAGACTGCACATCTGTTGCAGAAGCGCTTTCAGGGTAGTTTGTTGAGTACTGAGTCATTCCTCTAGTGGAAGCGAGCAGCTCTTGATGAAGAGCGCTAGATCCCGGGTCTACAGCGGCTTTGGCAAGCATTTCGGCTCCAACGGCTGGAATACATTCAGCATTCGGGCAATGTTGATTGAGCAATTGGCTCAACGCTTCATCTTTGAAATAAGCTAATAGGTGCGCCTTTGGGTTCACGTTGGCTGAGTAAAGCGCCGCAGATAGCGTAATATCATCTTCCAAGTTATCGACCACGATGCAACTGGCCTGTGCGACCGATGCCTTTTCCATCTCCTGCTCATCGGTGTAGCTAGTCACTTTTACAAAGCCGATTTCTCCTGGTAAAGGATTCTCGATATCAGATCTACTGCACAATACGATAGGTCGTTTCCCTTCTTCTTCATGTTGCAGCATACGAATTAAATGCATAGTACGCTGACCGTTCCAACCTAAAAGCAGAATATGATTTTCCACACCAACTCTCCGTTTTCCTAATATTCCTGCGCGCCAATAATCTACTGATGCCGAAGCTAACCTACCAACAAGAGCAGCAAATAAGGTTAATCCGCCAGGTATGACGAATAAAATCACCACCCATTTTCCTGCTGCTGTTGTCGGAGACAAATCGCCATATCCGACTGTCGATGCCGTGACCATGAGGTAATAGACAAAAGTGGAGATATCTTCAGTCAGTGCCGTTTCACCACTAACTACCAACATTCCCCAAGACAAAGCCACATACGCCAGCAGCAAAATGATCAGATTGCGATTACTCAGCTGGAATAATCGTGATTTCAACCACTTTTTGAAAACAAACCAAACTGACATATTTCCTGTTACTCGACTGATTACTATCAATATTCTAACTAGGTTAACTCACTTAGGACCGATGAGCCAATTCCCTGTATTAAACTGTTGATTCCTTGTCACTTCTATATGGTTATAGTCAGCAAAATCAGCGTAATAACGTTTAAATGAACTGCTTGCCCACCGACACTCGCTTTCTGCAATCTTAGGTTTTGCGTTTATCTATCGAATCTCAAATCGGCTAGGTCTATGTTGGGGATAGACGAGTATTAAACTCGCTGTAATTAAGATAAGAAAGTAAGGGTTTTCACATGATGTCTTTCATCTTTATAGTGCTTTTTACTGCGATGCTTTTTGCATTCTGCGGCAAAAAGTCACTTGGCTACATTCTGTTTGCCACATCGATATTGATTGGTTTGTATTGGTTTAACCACCATGCCAACGACGCTCTTTCTATTTTACTGTAAGGGGAGCACGATGAACCGAAATCAAATCAATATTCTTAATACGCTCGGCCTTTTCGGCATGACGTTAGTCTTACTAATTGGCTTTGTCCTCCAATTCTCGCTCAACGAGCTGCCATGCCCCCTTTGCCTACTTCAGCGCATTGGTTTTGTCATGGTGATGTTTGGCTTTCTGCTCAACGTAAAATACGGTCCACAGCAACGACATTATGGTGTCGTGTTGATAGGGGCACTGTTTGGGGCAGCGACCGCTCTTCGCCAAGTCTCATTACACGTTATCCCTGGTACTCCTGGGTATGGCAGCGCTATCTTTGGTATGCATTACTACACTTGGGCGTTCGTCTTGTTCTCAGCGACTATTTTGGCTGTCGCGATACTACTTATGATGTGGAACGAGGCATGGAATGCTGAGCCTTTCGAAATGAGTAATATTGGTCGCTGGGTGTGTCTGCTTGCGATATCGGTAGTGGCACTCAATATGCTATCGACGTTTGTTGAGTGCGGGCCATACCAGTGCCCAGATAACCCAGTAAGTTACTGGCTGCTTAACTAGAACATGGTTAGTCAGAGACAAAAAAGCCAGCTTAATTAAGCTGGCTTTTGGGATCTTAGAGTACGGGTTTAAGCGTTACCCTTAACCTGCATGTTCAGTTGCTCTGCAAAATCAAGCATACGATTTAATGGAATAAGCGATTTCACACGTAATGCTTCATCAACGAAAATTTCGTGTTGTTCTCCACCATCGCGCAATGCTTCTTCGATTGCTTTCAGGCCGTTCATTGCCATCCAAGGACAGTGTGCACAGCTACGACAAGTGGCGCCAGCACCAGCAGTAGGTGCTTCAATCAGTTCTTTTTCAGGCACCAATTGCTGCATCTTGAAGAAGATACCTTTATCAGTCGCAACGATCATTTTTTGCTGAGGTAGCTCTTTAGCCGCTTTGATCAGTTGGCTGGTTGAGCCGACGGCGTCCGCCAGCTCGACTACACTCGCTGGCGATTCAGGGTGTACCAAAATCGCCGCTTCAGGGTAGAGGCCTTTCATCTTACGCAATGCATCAGCAGAGAACTCATCGTGAACGACACATTCACCTTGCCACAACAGCATATCAGCACCGGTTTGATTGGCGATGTAAGAACCTAAATGGCGATCGGGGCCCCAGATAATAGGTTTGTCTTCAGCGTCTAAATGCTCAACGATTTCCAAAGCGATACTTGACGTCACCACCCAGTCAGCACGGGCCTTCACAGCGGCTGACGTGTTCGCATAAACCACAACAGTGTGATCAGGGTGTGCATCACAGAATTCTGTGAATTTGTCCGCTGGACAACCTAAGTCTAATGAGCACTCCGCTTCTAGCGTTGGCATCAAGATGCGTTTTTCAGGCGTCAGAATTTTTGCAGATTCGCCCATAAAGCGCACACCACCGATAATCAATGTGCTCGCAGGGTGGCGGTTACCAAACTTGGCCATCTCTAGTGAATCACCAACAAACCCTCCGGTCTCTTCAGCAAGCGCTTGAATTTCAGGGTCAGTGTAATAGTGGGCGATAAGTACCGCATCTTTCTCTTTAAGCAGCTCTTTAATGTTTTTAATGTGCGCTTGCTTTTGGTCATCTGTCAGCGGTGTTGGTTTCGGTGGGAATGGGTAAACAGTTTCGATTGTATCTAAAATGTGGCTCATTGCTCTTGCTCTACGCAACTTCCAGTAATCCGGGTATTGTAACCTTAACCCAGATCAAGATGCCAGTTTCCGCAAGAATTACTTGTTGAGTAAATAGTGAATGGAATGTCTGTACAAAGGGTATTGAAAAGGAGCGACTCTGCGCTCCTTTGTTTATCTACTTAATACGTTCTGCCGCAAGTTTTGCAGACGCACTATCTGGATACTCGTCAAGTACCTGTTGATAGTACTTTTTCGCTTGCACTGCATTGTTGTTACGCTGCGAAAGGTCACCAAGTTTAACCAGAGCATCTGCACGTTTATTCGAGTCTTTGTAAGACACTACCGAGGCAAAGCTCTTAACTGCTTCTTTATCCTGCTTCTTAGCAAAATAAAGCTGCCCTAGCCAGTAATGGGCGTTTGGTGCAAACGTTGAGTCAGGGAAGTCTTTCTGAAATTGCTGGAATGCAGCAATAGCACCCGTGTAATCACGTTTCTTAAGGATAAGATCAACGGCATTCTGATACGCAGTCTGCTCATCCACATTAGTACTGAATTTACCAACAGGCTTCGCTTGGTCATCTTTAGCTGCATTATCGACTGCTGGAGCGCTGTTGATCTGGCCGCGAAGCTTATCAAGCTCGATAAACAATTCGCGCTGACGCTGCAGCATCTGCTGCATGTCGTAATTATTCTTTTCTAGCTGACCACGAAGGTCACTAATTTCCAACGCCATTTCATCAAGCTGCTGTTGCATTTGCAACTGAACGCGATTGCGGTTTTCTAACAAGCGTTCGAGGCGTTGAACTTCGGTTTCATTTGCCGGTACGGCAGAAGACGATGGTGCAGAGTTGCTACCACCAAGATCAGATACTGGAGCTGGTGCAGCGAACACAGTGTTCGCTGCACTTGCCAGTAACGTAAGCGTAACTACGCGCTTAAGGTTACTGAACATAAGGTATTTCCTTGATTAGTATACTAGAACCGCACGACGGTTCTTAGCGTACACATCTTCAGACTGACCTAGTAGAAGAGGCTTCTCTTCACCGTAGCTCACGATTGAGATTTGGTCTGCTTGAACACCTAGTGCTTGTAGGTACTTAGCAACTGCAGTTGCACGACGCTCGCCTAGTGCGATGTTGTACTCAGGAGTACCACGCTCATCAGCGTGACCTTCGATAGTCACTTTTAGTGCAGGGTTTTTGCTTAGGTAAGCCGCGTGTGCAGCTAGCATTTCTTCGTAGTCACCAGCGATGGTTGCGTTGTCAAACGCGAAGTAGATTGTTTGAGACTCACGAAGTGCCTGCTCTTTAAGCTCTTGCTCAGAAAGTTGGCCGTTCTCACCGATTGGTGAAACTACAGTTGTATCAACACCGTTAGCAGAGCCAGACGTTGATTGGTTAGTTTCAGAACCAGAAGCGTTAGCTGCGTCATCGCTTGAACTACATGCTGTAACAGCTAGAACTGGTAGCGCAATCAATAGCCCTTTAAGAACTTTGTTTAGTTGCATTGTTATATTTTCCTTACTTTTTGATACTTATTACTTGCTACAAAAACGGTGACCATGCAGGTGCACGAACGCGACCGTTTGTTGCCGGTAATCGAGCTTTAAAGCGTCCATCTATTGAAACCATTGAAAGCACATTGGTTTTATTGAAGATAGAGCTATAAATAACCATACCGCCGTTTGGCGCGATACTCGGTGATTCATCCAGCAATGTTTTTGTCAGAACCTGAACGGCGCCCGTTTCAAGATCCTGTTTTGCTAAATTGAAGCCCGAGTTACTACGATTGACCATTACCAGGAATCGTCCATCAGGTGTAATCTGCCCACCTAGGTTCTGGCGACCCTGCCAGGTAAGGCGGTTGGTTGAACCACTTGCCAAATCTACTTGATAAATTTGAGGTTTACCACCCCGATCCGAGGTAAAGATCAGTGATTTGCCATCAGGATGCCAGAATGGTTCTGTATTATTTGATCTACCACGTGTTATTTGCGTCAACTTGCGGGTTTTCAAATCCAATGTATAAACTTGCAGGCTGCCTGTTTTTGACAACACGAGAGCGAGTTTATTACCATCAGGAGAGAATCGTGGCGCACCATTGTGACGAGGGTATGACGTTACTTTTTCACGCTCACCTGTGTAGATGTTCATGATGAAGATTTCTGCCTGACCATTTTGAAAACTCACATAAGCCAGTTTCTTACCATCTGGTGACCAAGCTGGAGACATAAGTGGCTGCTTAGAACGTAGAACCAATCGCTCGTTATAACCATCATAGTCAGCAACACGTAGTTGATACGGGTAGCTGTCTTTATCGTTAACCACAACGTAAGCAATTCGAGTCAGGAACGCACCACGCTCACCAGTTAACTCTTTGTATACCAAGTCTGAAATTCGGTGAGCATATTCACGCATACGCTCTCCCGGCACTGTTGCACGCTTGTTGAAAAGAACGTGATCTTTAGACAACACGAGCTGGCCATCAGTACTTAGCGCTTTGCTTTGCCCTTGAGTTAATTGACCACGAACTACGTCCACCAACTGGTAGTTGATTACATAGTTACCTTCCGCATTTTGCGAAATAGTGCCTGTTAGTAACGCATCAACGCCTAACCCTGTCCAAGCATCAAAGTTAATTTCACTTTCACTGTATGGTGTTTGCGGCATCTTGCTGGTCGCAACTGGGCTGAATTTACCGCTGCGTTGCAAATCAGAAGCAATAATGGCGGAAACATCATGAGGTAATTTAGTTGAACCTTCCCACTTAAATGGGACGATAGCGATCGGACGTGCAGAGTCAATGCCGTCTGTAATCACAAGTTCCAGCGCCGCATTGGCTACCTGAAACGCGCTCATCACTGTGAGCAAACATCCTAATACTAGTCGCTTTAACACAAGCTTTTCCTTATGACTTAGGTTCTACGGTTAAATTGATATTCTTTAACTGATTGATGACGTCTTGCTCTTTAGGTAAAGGAAAACTTCCTACCTGCGCAACCGCTCGTCGCGTCGCCGAACATAGTCGATTGTCACCATCAAGCACGCTTAGATTACCGACAATGGCACCAGCACCTGTAGGAATCAGGCGCAGGTTAACCCGGCATGACTTTCCCCTGAAACTGTCCTCCAGTAGCAGGTTCTGCTGAATCAATTGGGTATAAATAGCGCCGTATCGATCCGCTTCACTATTCACGTGTTGCTGCCTAGCTGAACTATTTTGCTCAGCCTCAGTTTCTAGACCAGAGAAGATGTTATCTAGAGCGGCTTCTTGTTCTTTACGTTCGCGCTCCAAGCGCTCTAAACGTTCTTTCTCTTTTCGTGCTTTCTCAGCGGCTTCTTTAGCAGCTTTCTCTTTCGCTATACGTTCTTTTTCAGCTTTTTCAGCCGCTTCACGTTGACGACGTGCCTTTTCTTCCGCTTCTTTTGCTGCTTTCTCGCGAGCTACACGTTCTTTCTCTGCTTTAGCGATGGCAGCTTCTTTCGCTAAACGTTCTTGTTCCGCTTTTTTGATCGCCTCTTCTTTCGCTTTACGCTCAGCTTCCAATTTAGCCGCACGTTCGCGCTCTTTCTTAACTCGCTCTTCAGCGGCTTGGCGCTCTTTTTCTTTCTGCTGTCTGGCTTTCTCAGCTTCGCGTGCAGCTTTCGCTTCTCGTGCTTGCTGCTCTTTCAGCTTACGAATGCGTTCTTCTTCCGCTTTTCGGTTTTTCTCAAGCTGCTCGCTTTCGCGGCGCAACTTATCTAAACGGTCTTGCTCTTTCTTCGCTGCTTCTTCGCGTTGACTGCGAATTTGCTGAGCTTGCTGGCGCACCAAGTTGGGGTCAATAACAACCGCCTGAACCATCTGACCAGAAGGCTCTGGCTTTGACATGGTAAAGTCTGTTCCCCAAATAAGCGCCACAGCCAACAGTGCATGCAAAGCCGCAGATATCGCTATCGGCTTGGTGTAATCACTCTTTTTCTTTGGTTTAGTCTCTTTCATAACCTGAGAGCGCTTATTCCTTTATGTCCGTAAGAAGACCCACTTTAGGGATCCCAGCACGACTTAATTCGTCCAGAACCAGTACCACTTCAGCATAAGGAGTCGCTGCATCACCACCAACAGCGACAGGTGACTCTGGCTTCAAGGACAGTTCTGCTTTCACACGTACAATCACGTCCTGCAGCGAAATACCACGCATGACTTCTTCATCGTTCACACTCAGGCCTAAATTGCCTTCACGATCAATTTCTACAATGATGAAGCTTGAATCACTATCTCCAGCGAGCTCTGATGCAGGTTTCGCTGTTGCTGTTTTTGGCAACTCAACATCAACACCCTGTGTTACGAAAGGCGACGTCACCATGAAGATAATTAACAACACAAGCATAACGTCGATGTAAGGCACAACGTTAATCTCTGCCGTCATCTTACGTTTTTTAGGTTGATAGCCTGCCATATCCATTAATCCCTGTTGGCAGAATCACGTCCAGCCATCGCTTGGCGGTGCAGGATACTGTGGAATTCTTCAGAGAAAGTGGCGTAGTTGTGTTCCAACTTACCCACTTTATTGCTCAATCGGTTGTAAGCCATCACAGCTGGAATCGCTGCAAATAGCCCCATCGCAGTTGCAACCAATGCTTCAGCGATACCCGGCGCAACCATCGCTAAAGTAGCCTGCTTAACTTCACCAAGTGCGATAAAGGCATGCATGATGCCCCAAACTGTACCAAATAGACCGATGTAAGGGCTGATTGAGCCAACCGTTGCCAAAAATGGTAGGTTGGTTTCAAGCTCATCGACTTCACGGGCAACAGCAACACGCATTGCGCGGCCAGTGCCTTCCATAATGAAGTCAGGTGAGTCAGCGTTGGATTTTCTTAGGCGAGCAAACTCAGTGAAACCGGAGTAGAAGATCTCTTCCGTTCCTGCCAGTTCGTCTTTGCGCTTTTTAGCGTTTTGATAAAGGACGGAAAGATCAGTGCCTGACCAGAACTTATCTTCGAATGTTTCAGCTCCTTTCGCAGCTTGGGATAGCACTTTACTGCGCTTAATGATCATTGCCCAAGAAACAATCGACATACCTAACAAGGTCAACATCACCATTTTTACGAGCAGGCTTGCTTGCAAAAACAGGTCAAGCATTGAAATATCAGCGGTCACTGTGAGTAAACTCCATAACTATTGATTGAGGGATCGCTTTTGGCCTCATTTTTTCATTATCGATGCATGCTACCTTAACCATTGCTTTACACAATGTTTTACCGGCAGGATTTACGATCTCCTGACAGAAAATAAGGCTTGCTTTCTTCGCTTCTGCAACTGATGTCTTAACCATTAGACGGTCTTCGAGACGAGCGCCTTGCAGAAAATCGATGTCCATGTGTCGGACTACGAAACCGATGTTTTGTTCCAAAAGAGTCGATTGTGAAACGCCAATACTGGACAGATATTCAGAACGGCCACGCTCAAAATACTTAACGTAATTGGCGTGAAATACCAGCCCACCGACGTCAGTATCTTCATAATAAACCGTTACAGGCAGCTCAAATACAGCAGGTTCGCTTTGCACATCAATCCCTTTCTAACAATTGAGGTGCTTTACTATAACGCAACTCATTGCCGTTTATGCAAGGGTTAATGGAGGTTTTCAAAGATTGAAACAAAAAAATAGCGCCAGCTATCAAATAGTGGCGCTATTGTGACTAATTAGTGGATAATTTTCAGTCAGTTCAATTTACAAAACACGTATTAGAGTTAAATAAATTAGAATCGTTAAGGAAAAATAAGGACTGAATAATACTTGCCAATACCAGTTTTTTGGTTTGAAGCTCAAGCCAAAGATCATGCTGGAACAAATTGCCCAAATCATCAGCGGTGAGATCAGTGCATTGAAACCGCCTATTGAAGCTGAATACTGCTCCGGATCCCACATCACCATAGCAACATGATAAAAACCAAGAATCAGCGATAAGGCTCTAAACAGAGCCTTATCCATTGGCGCATGCAGCTTAGCTACCTGCTCAGCGGGATTACTCACTGTCTTTATCCATCATTTCTGAGTGCTCTAGCCAAAGAGCATTGATGATACCGAATGCGCAAGCAAGTAGTACACCTAGAATCCATGCGAAATACCACATAGTAATAGCTCCTTAGTAAAGTGAGTTTTTGTTGTCTTCAATGAACTTTCTGTCCAGACGACCGAACATCTTGTAGTAAGTCCAAATTGTATACGCCAAGATAACAGGCACCATGATAAAGGCTACACCTGTCATTAGGTTGAGCGTCAATTCAGATGACGTTGCATCCCACATGGTCAGGCTGTGGTTAGGCATCAAATCAGAAGGCATGATGAATGGGAACATCGCCAGACCCGCTGTGAAAATAATACCTGCATTACCTAGACTTGAAGCAAAGAATGCGATACCACCACGCTCAAGACGTGAAGCCAGTACAGTAACAAGAGACATCACTACACCCAGCGTCGGAGCAATCCACATCAACGGGTACTGCTCGAAGTTGTTCATCCAAGCACCCGCTTCACGAACTACTTCTTTAGCAAGTGGGTTAGACGCGCCATTATGGTCAATAGCGCTGGTAATCACGTAGCCTTCAATGTTTTGAACCCAGAAACCAGCAGCAACGAAAGTCGCAACCGTTAGTAGACCCATGATTTGTGCAACACTGCGTGAGCGAGCGTGAACTTCGTCTGTGGTCTTCATCTGTAGCCAAGTAGCGCCCTGCATTAAGATCATGAACAAGCTAACTAAGCCACATAACAATGCGAATGGGTTTAACAGACCAAAGAATGAACCGTGATACGTTGGCATCAAAAATTCAGTCAACTGGAATGGTACACCTTGTAGTAGATTACCAAACGCCACACCAAAGATAATTGGTGGAACGAAGCCACTGATAGAAATACAAATATCCCACGTTTGACGCCACTTAGTATCTTCAATCTTTGAGCGATAAGAGAGGCCCAACGGTCTTAGCCACAAAGCAGCCAACGTTAGAATCATCGCCAGATAGAATCCAGAGAACGACGTTGCGTAAACTAAAGGCCATGCAGCAAATAGAGCACCACCCGCTGTCACCAACCAAACTTGGTTGCCTTCCCAGTGAGGTGCGATCGAGTTGATCATCACACGACGTTCAGTATCATTTTTTCCGATTACAGGTACTAGCGCGCCAACACCCATATCGAAGCCATCAGTCACTGCGAAACCTACCAGGAGAACACCGATCAGAACCCACCAGATAAGTCGCAAGATTTCGTATTCAAACATATGTTTCTCCTTGCTTTACGCGTCTACTTGACGACTAACTTTGTCTTCAACAGAGTCAGCGTTTTGCTCAAAGTGGTAACGACCTGTCTTCAGGCTGCTAGGACCTTTGCGAGCAAATTTCAGCATCAAGTACACTTCTGCAATCAGGAAGACGGTGTATAGCGCCAAGATTGCAAACAGTGACGTCCAGATTTCTCCAGCGGTGAGTGCAGATGCCGCCACATGTACAGGTAGAATTTCACCCACAGCCCATGGCTGACGACCGAATTCAGCAACAAACCAACCTGCTTCGATAGCAATCCAAGGCAGTGGAATACTCAACAACGCGGCTTTTAGTACCCATGGTTTTTGCTCGATCTTCTGGCGACAAGTCTGGATGAATGCGGCACCGAATACGAATAGCATGATAAAGCCACACGCAACCATGATTCGGAACGACCAGAATAGTGGCCAAACTGTTGGGATAGAATCATCCGCCGCCGCTTGGATTTGATCTTCAGTCGCATCAACTACGTTTTCTGTGTAACGCTTCAGAAGAAGGCCGTAACCTAGGTCGCCTTTCACTTCATCAAAGGCAGTCATGTTTTCTTCTGACTTATCGCCTGCACGAAGCTTTTCAAGCAGTTCATAGGCGTACATACCAGTGCGAATACGGTCAACGTGTTCATCACGAAGATCACGTAGACCTGTTACTTGCTCATCCAAAGAACGAGTTGCGATGATGCCCATGACGTAAGGAATCTTGATCGCGTAATCAGTATGCATGGTTTCCTGATTTGGCAGGCCAAACAAAGTGAAAGCGGCTGGTGCTGGTTCGGTGTGCCATTCAGCTTCAACTGCTGCCAGTTTTACTTTCTGCACTTCACCTAGTTCATAACCAGATTCGTCACCAAGCACGATTACAGACAGGATTGCCGCCATACCAAAAGAGGCAGCGATGGCGAATGAACGACGAGCGAAAGCGATGTCACGACCTTTTAATAGGTAGTAAGAACTGATGCCAAGAATAAACATCGCGCCTGTCGTATAGCCAGAAGCTACTGTGTGTACGAATTTCACCTGAGCAACTGGGTTAAGTACAACCTCAGCAAAGCTCACCATTTCCATTCGCATGGTTTCAAAATTGAATTCTGCGCCAACTGGGTTTTGCATCCAGCCGTTTGCAACCAAGATCCACAGTGCCGAGAAGTTAGAACCCAATGCGACTAACCAAGTTACAACTAAGTGTTGTCGTTTTGTCAGTCGGTCCCAGCCGAAGAAGAAAAGGCCAACGAAAGTGGACTCAAGGAAGAAGGCAACCAGAGCTTCGATGGCCAGTGGAGCCCCGAAGATATCCCCGACATAATGAGAATAGTAAGACCAGTTAGTACCAAACTGGAATTCCATGGTCAGGCCGGTGGCAACACCAAGTACGAAGTTAATACCGAAAAGCTTACCCCAGAACTTTGTCATGTCCTTGTAGATTTGCTTGTCCGTCATTACGTACAGAGATTCCATGATGGCGAGAAGGAAAGCCATACCCAGAGTCAATGGTACGAAGAGGAAGTGATACATCGCAGTGAGCGCAAACTGCAACCGCGACAGATCGACTACATCAATCATGTTTACTCCTATGTGTCGGCTGAAGACACTTTCTACATTCATGCAGCATAAGTAGGCGTTTAGCCAACTCAAATAATGTTGCTAAAGAACAGTATGTTGTTGCAAAAATGTACCGTAACGGTTAGTTAATTGTTAAGCATCAGCTAATATAGCTGGCGCTAATGCTACTCCTAAAAACTGTCTGTTTCAAAAGGTTTATCTTTGGACTTCGCTTTGATTTGTATCAAATTTTGTGCGGCATTTTTGTCTAAAAATCCATCACATTGATCCACATCAACAGTTTAAGCGAGCTTTTGTTAATTTGCGGTTATTTGGGAGGGAGGCCAAGGTATTTATGCAAAACAAGCGCTTAACAACTCGTGCATTTTAGTTACCTAATTAGTAGTAACGAGATTTAATTATTGTGATCACGATCACTTATAGTAAAAGACCAGCTCATGATGAGCTGGTCCTGAAAACTTATTTTTCAATTCCGAAATGAAGGTATGCCCTATCGGTAGCAATACGCCCTCTTGGCGTTCGCTGCAGATAGCCTTGTTGTATCAGATACGGCTCCAAGACATCTTCAATGGTGTCCTTCTCTTCGCCAATGGCGGCTGCCATGTTATCCAGCCCAACAGGTCCACCACCGAACTTCTCCATAATGGCCAGCAGCAATTTGCGGTCCATGTAGTCGAAGCCCTGTGCGTCAACATCCAACATGTTAAGGGCCTTGTCTGCGATGTCTGCACATATATGCCCGTTACCTTTCACTTCTGCGTAATCTCGCACACGGCGTAACAATCGGTTGGCGATACGTGGCGTACCACGAGCACGTCTTGCGACTTCAAGCGCGCCTTCACTTTCCATGGATAAGCCTAAGCAATCTGCGCTACGCTGGACAATATGTTGAAGATCAGAAATTTTGTAGTATTCCAGGCGCTGAGTAATACCAAAACGGTCTCGAAGGGGTGAGGTCAACGAGCCAGCTCGTGTGGTCGCACCGATCAGAGTAAACGGCGGTAAATCGATCTTGATGGAACGCGCGGCAGGACCTTCACCAATCATAATGTCGAGCTGGTAGTCTTCCATCGCTGGATACAACACCTCTTCAACCATCGGACTCAAACGATGGATTTCATCAATGAACAACACATCGTTTTCTTCGAGATTGGTTAGAAGCGCAGCCAAGTCACCAGCTTTTTCCAGAACCGGACCAGATGTAGTGCGAATGTTTACGCCCATTTCATTGGCCACAATATTTGCCAATGTGGTTTTCCCCAAACCAGGAGGACCAAATATCAGCAAATGATCTAACGCTTCTTCACGTAGGTTGGCGGCCTTGATGAAAATCTCCATCTGATCACGAACGTGATCTTGTCCTTGGTAATCCGCCAGTTTTTTCGGGCGAATTGCCCTGTCGATAACGTCTTCTTCTTTATAAACCGCATTTTCCGGCGCGATTAGACGATCCGCTTCTATCATTAACAGTTCCTAGTCGTCACTTAAACCATTGACTTTAGTGCTTCGCGGATTAGCTCTTCGCTGCTCATATCCGCGGTTTTGACCTGAGACACTACTTTAGAAGCTTGTGTCGGTTTATAGCCAAGTGCAAGTAATGCGCTAATTGCTTCTTCTTCGGCGTTAGCTTGATCAACTTGAGGTGCTGAATCGACTGGCGCTGCATCTGTATGCGGCGTAAACAAATCACCCGCTCCCCAACCTTTGAGACGGTCTTTCATCTCAACGACCAGACGTTCTGCAGTTTTCTTACCAACACCCGGCAATTTAACCAGTGTCGAAATGTCTTCACGTTCAACACATGAAACAAATTGGCTGGCTGTCATACCTGACAATATACCCAAGCCCAGTTTCGGGCCAACACCATTAGCTTTAATCACTTCGCGGAATAGAGCGCGTTCTTTAACGGTATTAAAGCCATAGAGTAGCTGAGCATCTTCGCGAACAACGAAATGCGTGTAGATGATTGCTTCCTCACCAATATTCGGCAATTCGTAAAAACAGCTCATCGGCATCTGAACTTCATAGCCAATACCGTTTACTTCAATCAACAATTCAGGGGGTTGCTTTTCAAGCAGAATGCCACGCAAACGTCCAATCACACTCAATACTCTTTGGAAATGAATTTGCGACAGGATAATAAAGAACTGGATAGACATCCAGTTCTTTATACAGTGTATCTAGATTTTTGAGACCACTAGATCAAGTTGGGATGTGAGAGTACGAACGGTCTCGACCTGCCCGTTTAACTGCGCACCATTTTGTGCAACAAGCTCGGAAATGGTCTTGGTCTCCACCACACCATTGGCCACTTCACTGCTCGCTTCATCCAGGTCTTTGAGTGCCGACATTTGGTTAGTCATGATATTGGCTAAGCCGTTTACATCTTTCGAGATACCCGTCACTTGTTCGATGACTTCTTTCATTCGCGTCGCACTAGCATGGACCACCTGTTGACCGTGACGCACTTCCTGTTCGCTTCGGTCAAGCAAGTTACGAATCTCCACCGCAGACTCACTACTCTTAGCTGATAACTCACGTACCTGATCCGCCACCACAGCAAAACCTCTGCCCTGTTCACCTGCACGAGCGGCTTCAATCGCTGCATTCAGTGCCAGTAAATTGGTTTGTTCCGCAACCGAAGTGATCAAATCAGCGACTTTCATGATTTGCTCATGGCTGTCGATGATCTGGCTTATCGCACTGGTAGAAGCTTCAAGCAGTTCTGAACTTTTCTCCGCCTGTTTATGAACAGCGTCACTTCGTCCGCGCAACTCAGTGACAAAGTGGCTAGAATCTTCAAGCCCCTCGGTCATCTGATGCACTTGCTGACTCATCTGTTCAGCGGCACTGGCCTGAGATTCACTATTAATGTTGAGCTGACTGACCTGGCTGTCGAGGGCTTCCGACTGAGACTCCAAAGCTTGCGAGACTTCTTTCAATTGATGAGAATTCTGATTTGCCTGATCTAGTACACTCGATAAATGGCGCTCACCTTGCGTAGCTTTATCGGCTACCGCTTCACTTTTTTGCTTTGCGTCCTCTGCTAGCTCAATCGCTTGGTCACGCTGTTTCGCCGTAAATGCTTGAGCAATGCATATCACCACCAGCGGGAGAATCGTTCCTGACCATATTTCAATGCGCAATGCCGACTCAGACAGAATCAATTGAGGAAAGCTAAAATCAGAGAGATGAAGATGGGTCATGGCTGCCGACAGCGAAATGACAATCGCACTCCAACAGATCGCCATGAAGCGGGTACCCGAGAGGAAAAATGCAACAACCAGTAAAGGTACCCAATAGGTTTGAGTTGACTCGACGACGCCACCACTTTGATAAATGATGTTGAGCGCATGGACCGTCATGCCGACAAACCCAAGATTGAGCGCAAAACCGGGATGTTTAAACCACTTCAAACACGCCGCAGAAATCAGCTCTAATACAATAAGAAACACAGAAGTCAGCACTAAGCTGTCATGGCTGTGTTTACTCCATTTAATAAAGCTATAAAGGCCGACGAGGAAAGCAATAAAAGTGAATAGAGACAGGATATCAGCCTGTCGCTGTTGTGATTTTGTCCAATTGTGTTGGCTCGGCATACACGCACGACGCCAGAGAGTGGCTGGGTTCATTGTCAATCATCCTTGATTGAAAGTTGTAAGACCTCCGACCACTATAGGTTTACAACATTTTCATAACAAATCGCATTATTAGATCTGTTTAGGACGTCTCAATTTTGAAATCACTACGCACAATCAACGGTAACGACCTCGTCGTGCACTGGTTGCTTTGCCAGCCAAAGCAACTAAGGTTTTATTGGTATTCGCATGACAGATAGCAACGCCTAGGGCATCCGCGGCATCCGCTTGAGGCTTAGCAGGCAACTTGAGCATTGACTGTACCATGTGCTGCACCTGCTCTTTATCTGCGCCCCCTGTTCCAACTACCGCTTGTTTAATTAAGCGCGCCGCATA
Organism: Vibrio sp. St2; assembly: GCF_947311885.1. Lineage (NCBI taxonomy): Bacteria > Pseudomonadati > Pseudomonadota > Gammaproteobacteria > Vibrionales > Vibrionaceae > Vibrio > Vibrio sp. St2. The sequence continues at coordinate 129,962 of NZ_CAMZNA010000005.1, forward strand.
CTCATAGACAGGGAGATCGGCGTTGACGGCAGCTACGATCGCACTGCCGCGGGCTTGACCAAGCTTTAAGGCGGAGTCCGCATTGCGCGCCATAAACACTTGCTCAATAGCGAACACATCCGGTTGAAATTGGGTGATGATTTCTGTGACTCCGGCGTAAATTTGCTTCAGTCGACCGGGCAGCTCTTTTTCTGATGTTCGAATGCAACCACTGCCTAAATAGTGGAGGTGACGTCCGGTCTGGCGGATGACGCCGTATCCGGTGATGCGGGAACCTGGGTCAATGCCCAAGATGATTGACATAGTGCTTATAAAACCTATTCGTTTAGCCAGCGCGTATCTTAGCTTACCCCATGATCTTTAGCGAGGTTTCACCGTGCGGTCACAATCGCTCTGCTTGATAATCCAGCATCCAAGGTGACTTCGATCACCGCAGTACGTTCATGACTGAGTTTTTCGCCGCTCCAGTAATCATACCAATACACTGGAAAGTCAGAGGTTAAAGTCACTTCTCGAGCAGGTTGCTGGAAGTTAAACAAACAGTGCAGATCATTCTGCTCCGTCATTTTCAAATAAGCATGGTGCAAGCTCAACGAAGTAAATCTAGCCGCGTTTTGGCTATGTTTTTGGCGGATAAACAGACGGGAGAGTGTTTTCTGAGCGAAGGGCGTCAGTTCGGGCAACGGGTCACCAGATAACAACATGCCACCGCAGGCTAACAGTGTGTCCCGATGAAACTCGTAATAACGACGCTCTGTGGCCTGATTCGGCAAAGAGACGAACGTGGCGCAGTCTGGATCAATCTGCCACAGTTTTCGATGCTGCCAGCTGCGATAAAACGTTTCTTTCGCGATTTGCTCAAAGCGCCGTTCATCTCGTTCCACATCGTCTGACACTCGCATCGCATCGACAAGTCCTAGCGATGGCCACATTGGAGCATTACAGCCAAGAATTAAGGCATCACCCGCTCCTTCGGCAATGGCTTCCATACCCAATCGATACGCTTCAACACCAGTGATACCGCTCTGATCTCGTCGCCCTTTTAGCGTTCCCCAATAATTCGCATCAAGCTTGAACAGCTCTATCCCCCACTCTTCTCGCATCGTTTTAACCACTTGGGTAAGATGCTCTTGCACATCTGGGTGAGACGTGTCCAAGATATACCAAGGTGTGCAGCGCCAACCAGCATAAGTCACGTCTTCGGCTTTCAGTAGCGAACCATCTTCATGAGTCACAAACCAATCTTGATGTTGCTTAAAAAGCTCCGATTCTGGCTGAGCAATAAAAGGGGCTAACCAAATTGCGGGCTTCTTGCCCTGAAGTTTGATTTCTTTTATCAGCGCTTTTACGCCAGAGGGGAATTTGTCAGACGGCGTGAGCCAGTCTCCCATAAAAGCCTGATAACCGTCATCCAGCAGTACATATTCGAGCGATGCCAACTCATCCTTCATACGATTCAAATTCTCGATGACATGGCTCTGCGTAACGTCAGCATAGTAAGCGTACCAGGAGCACCAACCAATAGGTGCTGTCTTCTTCACGCCAGCTCTTGGGGAGTGATGACGCGAAATCATTTGTGCATACTCAGAAAAGAGTGTTGATAACGATTCTCCCTGAAGAACCGCTACAGATTCCAACTGATTGGATGCCCAATCCAATGGATAAGTACCTTCGCCGTCAATGCAGATCTTCAACCAGTTGTGATTCTCTAACTCTACAACTTCAAAATAACCCGCAAAACGGTGGCAAGAAGTAAAGCCAAACAAGGTATAACCTAAGGAGTCTTCAACCACCAGATAATTGTAATAGCGCTTTGGTCCTGCTGAAGAATAGATACGATAACTTGAAGAGTTGTCCGGGCAGCGTCCAATATCCACAGGGTTGTCGACGGTACCCGTAGTCTGAGCAAGCATCTGGAAACCATCACCTAGCAGAGTCGCATTATGTTCGAACTCAAACTCCGTAATCGCCAGAACATAGCGCCCACTGATACGGTCATTATTCAAGCCTTGATAACTAAACGCGATTTCATTGTGATGGAGCTCGGCTTGCAAATTGATGTCTCTGACCCGCAGAGTACGACCATTTTCCAAGCTGACTGAAAACGACATAAATGAGCCCCCCAGATCAATCAAATTTGCTGTGCCCTTAATCAAATTAGAGCACTAGGTTTTTTTATTGTCCAATCACTAACTTAGGTAATATTGGTCTGGGTCACGAATTGTCTTCATATCATTTGTGAAGGTGATGAAAAATCACTTTTAGATGCCTGCCCGCACAAAGCGGTATTAGCATCCATTCACAGGAAGAGTTTTTGAGGGAAAGAATGAAAGAACCCTAGTAGGAGATGAATCTGGGGGTGTCTTAAAATGAAAAAGCCCTCCAACTCCGGAGGGCGAAAAGGCAGTGGATTATTGCGATAAGCGTCCTGCTTAAAAAAGCCCACCTTTGTGGGCTTTAAGAGATATGAATAAACCTGATCGTTAAATTAGAATGCGTAAGCTAGTTTAACGAATGATTCGATGTCGCCTTCTTCTGCGCCAACACCTGTCGTAGAGTTAAAGCCTTCATCAGAAATGTGGTAAGCAATATCAACTAGTGCAGTCACGTTATCGGTAAACGCGTAAGAACCACCGAAGTTCACTGCTTCACGAGTATCTTCAATCGTTACGTAACCTGCAGCTAGGTATAGTGCATCAATGGTGTAACCGGCAGATGTGTTGTACATCTTAACTTTTTTGCCATCTGCAAATTCTTCTTCAGCAAAAGTAGCACCGATGCCAACAGAACCAAGCTTCACCGAACCGTTCACTAGGTATAGTTTGTCTGTATCGCCTTGATCTTCATCGTTGTCTTCGTAACCAAAGTTAACCATGAAAGTGTCATTTTCGTAGCCTAGGTAACCGTTGTAACCCGCTTGGCGGTCGCTACCTTCGTAGTTACGGTCACCGTAATAAGAGATACCGTATTTAACGCCTTCTTTATCGCCTTCAAATTTAACTACCTGACGTGCGTCAGATGCATCATTTGGTGACCATAGGAACTCGATAGTTTGGTCTGCTGCACCATCAACCGCGTCTAGAGCAGTGTCATTTGCATAGCCAGCAGAAACAACACCAGCACCAGTTTTGTAACCAACCCAAGTGTCAGTAATATTGAACTCTGAATCTGATGTACCGTAATCATCTTCTACGTCAAACTCACCGCCAAATTTACCAACGATGTTACCGTTTTCGTAATCAGCGAAGATATCAAAGCCCGTTACACCACCATTGTAAAACTCTTCATCTTTTTGTCTTTCAATGTTGTTTACCGCACCATTTTCTTTACGGTCTGTTTGGTAGTAACCACCAACTGCGATTTCACCAGATACTGTGAATTGGTCGCCTGAAAGTGCTTCTGCTGCTACGGCTGAACCTGCAACAAGAGATAGGGCTGCTGCTAATGCTGTCTTTTTCATTTTCTATGTTCCTATAGATTTTTATTTATGAGCGTCAAATACCATCTGCTCGCTCTGGCTATAGAAACTATTGGCGCCAACCATTATTAACAAATAAATCAATAAAAAATAAACGTAGTCACCTAATTAAGATTCACGAAAAAGGTCAAGCTCCCTTAATTACTAATGACAAACAACTCAATATAAAGAGAAATTTCTATTCTGAACGTAAAAGCCGTGAGGCCACGCTCGAATACGCGGAAGTAAATACTCATTGCAAAATGAGCACAAAGATAACTCTGATGATAAAAATATTTTTGGCTTTCTCAACCTCAACTAAACTTAATTACTAAGAGGTTTGATGGAACAGACTGGTGTATAGATACCAAATTGGAAAATTGATTTTCCTTACTCTCAGCCTATGGAGTGGCCTAGGATCGGCTGCGCCATTACGACTCGCGCAAGACTTATGGCCTCCTTACGTCATGAACTCTGCACTTGGTAGCGGGATCGCCCATGATTTGGTGACAGAAGCGTTAGTTTCCGCTGGTTTTGAAATAGAATATTCTGTCAAACCCTGGTCTAGGGTGCTTAAAGAAACCATTAACGGCAAAAATGACGTCATCATCGCCATCTGGAAGACAGAACAACGCAACAAAGATTACTTATTCACAGAAGAATATATGTATAACCAGATGGCCTTTATTTCTCGTACCGACACCAACTTTGAATACAACTCAATGAACAGTTTGAAAGGCTTACGTGTTGCGTTAATCAACAACTATGCCTACGGCGCTGGATTGCGTGACTACAAAGAAATGATCCCAGCAGACTCGATAGACTTACCCAATAGCATCCGCTTGGTGCTTACCGATCGGGCAGATGTTCTCGTCACAGATGAAGCAGTGGGAAGATGGACAGTGAAAGAGATGCGAATCAAAAAGGAAAGGCTTCATTTTAGCGAAGCCTATCTTGACTCAACCCCACTGCACGCCGCAGTGAGAAAAGATCATCCTCAAGCCGAGCAAATCGTGACAGCGCTCAACCTGTATTTTAAACATAACGCGGAGCAGAAACTTCATGACCTGAAAATAAAGTACGGCTTGGCTGACTAGTACTTTCAGCTTAGAGGATTTTAAACCCGATTGATCGTAATGTCAGAAACGAAGCCATTGCCGAGGCTAGACAACGACGAATGAATCATCTCAGCGACGTCCTCTGCGCCCATAAAGCCGCTCGTGTTCACTTCCTTACCACTTGAGGGCCAGAATTCTGTATCCATACCGCCAGGGTACACCGCAATCAACTTCATTGGTTTGCCTTTCAGTTCTAGGCGCACCGATTCCAATAAACCTCTAACTGCCCACTTGACCGCACAATAAGTCGATTCCTGAGCTTTTGGTCGTTGAGCGGCTGTCGACATCACCATAACTACATTAACGGGTTTATCTTGGTATCGCTTGACCGCTTCTTGCAGCACATTAATTGCCGATTTCAGGTTATTGTCGATTAACGCTTGAATCGCATCAGGTTCTTGCTGCTCAAGCAGACCAAAGTACCCTGAGCCCGCACAGTGAATTAAGGTAGTCGGCAGGCCCTGAAAACCATCAAACAAATCAGAGACCGAGCTGTGATTAGCCAGATCACATGTTTGGTAGCTTGATTGCTCCGATAGCTGCGCGTCGACTGCTGCAAGCTTCTCTCGACTGCGACCAGTTAACAAAACCGCCTGCCCATCCGCATCAAGTCGTTTTGCTAGCGCCGCGCCCAATCCGCTGCTGCCACCTGTAATTACAATCATAATATTCCTTTCATGTTGCGCCTAACCATACTGGACCTAACAAAGCGTGCGATTGTCGATCAAGAGGTCGGCCAAGATTTAATCATCGGCTATTGATGCCTTTTGCCCATTACCGACGTATCATTGCTGATAGATTCTACTTGCCGTCAGGAATTATAAAAAGCATGAATAAACAGGAAGGGATGAAACGCCCAGTAGATATTGATAACTTGGCCGATCTTGCCCGAGCCTCTGACTACTCTTTGCTCAACACGCTTATCTGTGACCCAGATGCGACACAAGATGGCGAAGATCACTCCCCAAGACAGGTGTTTTCAGGTCATTACGTGCCAGTCAGACCTACTCCCATTTCTGACCCTGTCTATGTCAGCCACAGTCGCCCGTTTTTTAAAGAGCTCGGCTTGCAAGACAGCCTTGCACTAAGCGAAGAATTCAAACAGCTATTTTCTGGTGATGTGAGTCAGGTACCAGCTCCCATGCGCAACCTAGGCTGGGCGACAGGTTACGCTTTGTCTATCTTTGGTAATGAATACACAGAACAGTGCCCATTTAGAACCGGCAATGGTTATGGTGATGGACGTGCTATCTCAGTCTTTGAAGGAGTACTCAACCACCAGCGCTGGGAAATGCAGTTAAAAGGCGGTGGTCCAACACCATACTGCCGCGGTGCAGATGGCAGAGCGGTACTTCGTTCAAGTGTCCGCGAATTCCTTGCACAAGAACATATGCATGCTCTTGGGGTTTCTTCATCACGATCTTTAAGCTTATTTGTATCCCAATCGGAAACGGTTGATCGTCCTTGGTATCGTGAAGGTTCTCGCTCTCAAGATCCTGATGTCATGGTCTCAAACCCTGTGGCGATCTCAACTCGCGTCGCGCCGTCTTTCTTGCGTGTTGGTCAACTTGAACTCTTCGGCCGCCGAGCTCGTTGTCAGGAACATCCCAACGCTGTAGTTGAACTGGAGATGATGGCTTTACACATGATTGAACGAGAGTATGACGATAAGATAGATGCTAACCTTCCTTTGGCTGACAAAACACTCCGGTTAGCCATCGAGTTTCGCGAACGGCTCACGACATTAATTACACACTGGCTACGTGTCGGTTACTGTCAGGGCAACTTTAACAGTGACAACTGTGCAGTAGGTGGCTTCACCTTAGATTATGGTCCTTTCGGGTTTTGCGAACGCTTTGAACCCTATTTTCAACCTTGGACAGGTGGTGGTCGACACTTTGCCTTCTTTAACCAGCCATTGGCCGCCGAAAAGAACTTTGAATCTTTCTGCTCCGCGTTAGAAGTGTTACTGCAGTCTTCCCCAGAGCTCATCCAACAATTGGATGAGATTCGCGATGGCTTCTCTTCACTCATGCAAGACAAAATTACCCAGATGTGGGCAGACAAATTGGGGCTTGACACATTTGATGCTCCTCTATTTAACTCGCTACTCGCTCTGATGATGAAGACCCATGTCGATTACACAATGTTCTTCCGTGAGCTCTGTAATATTCCAGAGGATGTCTCTGAAATTGCCAAGAGCTTTTACACTGAGCCTGATGAGCTATTAGAAAATGAGTGGAGTGAGTGGTTAACATCATGGCGTGAGTCACTGAATGTTGAAAAAGGTATCGAGGCTATCTCTCGGAACATGAAGCAAGTAAACCCTAAATACACTTGGCGCGAATGGCTTATTGTCCCTGCTTATGAGCAAGCTAGACTGGGAGATTTTACACTTATCCATGAGTTAGAAGAGATATTAGCTGATCCGTATGGTGAGCAATCTAAAGAGGTCGAAGAGAAATACTACAAGCTAAAACCGTTAGAATATTTCGCAGCAGGCGGGGTCTCTCATTACAGCTGCTCTTCATAACCACTTTCAATAGTCACAGATCCAACGAAGTTTGCGCAAACCTTACCCTAGTAAAAACAGGCAAACATAAAAATTGAACAATAGCAGTTGCACACCAGTTGTATGCAACTGCATCATTTAATCAAACCATAGATTACGGGAGCAGGTCGAGCTCAAAATCACTCGTCTCACTCCATTCAGACCAATTCATGTCAGCGCTGCGAACACGTACTTTCCAATACCATCTATCACCATGTTTAATATCGAATTGTGGTGCTCGGTTGCCCTGACCTGAGAACCTATCGTATGAACTGATATGAGTCACTTTCTCACGACGCACGGTGCCTGCCGTGACTTCATTCCCTTCCACTGAATCATTTTCACTCATATGCTGATGTTCTTCGGTGTATTTATGATTACTCCATTTGTAAGCTTCATCACCACCGATATAGAACTTTTCAATAAAGTCAGCAAGCGCCAATTTTGTAAGATCCACGCCTTCTTGGCTATCCACTAGATCGCCTTCGCGCCATGTTGGATCTACTTCGTCTCCAGGATCTTCACCCTGTTTAGGTTTGGGCATTACATTGTGTTTACGCGTATGGTTACCCCATAAGTCATAGACATCGTTCTCAAACTTATCGTCTTTAGACAGCTGCCATTGCACTTCATAAATCGAATCCGGATCACTATGGCTAATTTCAAGCATGATGTCCTTGGTATTCACTTCACCATTAGGAGAGATGATCTGTGGAGCGGCAAGCACCGTCTTACCCGGATTCACTGTAACTTCGTCTGTCATTTCAAACCCATCCTGAAGTGAACCGTATCCACCCACTTTATTCGCCACCGTTGCAGAGTATCGCTTCATATTGACGCTCTCACTGCCGCCAACGTTAAAGGTCAATATATTGAAGCCAAATTCGCTTCTACTGATCGCAAAGGTATTGTAATCATGAACATCGTAGAGCATATGATTGTCATGAATTGGCTCACGATAACCTTGTGATGTTGATGCATTAACCCAAAGGTGATTGGTGTCCATCGATTGTCCACGCGAATAAGCATGCGTATGCCCAAAAAAATGCCCAGAAATATTCCCCGTATCTTTTGAGTATTTTTCTGTTTCCGCTACTAACTCACAAGAGCCCAAGCTCTCACCGGTGATCCATAACTCAGACAAACATGGGTGGTGGAACATGGAAAATACATACTTTATGTTTTCGTTGTTTTTCGTCGAATTCAGTTTCTCGCTCAACCACTGACGTTGGGTCGCCATTACATCCTTTTGAAAATTTGAGTGATCGTGCGAGATTGGAAAACTGTCTAAGCCGATAATACGTAAACGCCCCAAGTCCATCGAATACCAAGTCTCTTCGTATCCTTCTACTTCATTTGTCGGTTTTTCAAAGAAGTGTTTGTATATACTTAAATTTGAACCGTCATAATAGTCGTGATTACCTGGAACCGTAATTAATGGGACATAAGGAGTAATATTCTTCATTTGTTCAAAAAGTTCATAGCGCCACTGCGCCATAACATTACCAGTAGAGACAATATCCCCTGCAATAGTTATTGCTGATATTTTTTCAGCACATGTTGCTTCATTATCCTCACATGCATAAGGAATAATACCTTTATTAACCACATCGGCGAGTACACCTATCGTATCACCATTTTGGGTATCTCCTATTGCCACAATATTCAACTCTGTATTATCCCCCTGATTAGGGAGAGTTTTAAATGCGTACGTAGGAGACTTGGATTCTATTTTTTCTTCATCTTGAGGGTTAAGCGCAACGATAAAGTATTCATACATTGTTGATGGTTTTAGCCCTTCGAGCACAACTGTTCGAGTATCGGAAATAGACTCATCTATCAACTCGGCATCTACCACGATGAAACCATCAGAACTACCCTTAGGCCTAGCCCAAACTTGAGTATGCTTATCGACGGTCTCGAAACGTACTGTCATGCTGTCACTACTAGGCATTTGTAGATACGGATGAATGATGAAGTTGACCTGCTCCCTAGTATTCAAAGAGACTACGTTGTCTTCCTCCTGACAGCCAATCAGTGTCAGCACTAAAGATAAAACTATTATTTGGTTTTTCAAAAGTTACTCTCTACTAAAAATTTAAAGAGCGACAAATATTGGTCAATTTTGATTTTAAATTGATGACATTAAATTTAACTCTTTTATTAAAAAATATTTCATAAATCAAAAATATTAATATGAATTTTATTAGATAAATACAAGAAACATATATCTAGTAAAATTAATAATAAAAGAATTAACAAAATAGAAAGGAGTTTATATATATGGTAGTTAGGGATAAATTAATACTATTTAAAATATCTATTGGTCGAGTTAGTTCGACATATGTTACTCAATAAAAATTTCAGAATAAAAATGAACCTGCTAAGTATTAATCAACACATAACAGGCTCATATTCAATACAATTAAGCGACTTCGATTGGGCCACCGAATGAGGTTACTGGTGGTACCTTACCAGTGAACTTCTCGAAATCAACGATACAGGTGTTGGCAGAGGTTGCCTGAGCAAGCTCTGAAGAGCCGATATCCATTGTTAGCGTATTCGGGTCGCCGTAAGTACAGATCGCACCTTCTTTTTCGTTCAGAGGACCATACCATGCGCCCTCTTCAATACGAATAACGCCACGGGCATAGCTATCCATGAGGACAGCACCCGCCAGCAATTGTCCACGGTCGTTAAACACGCGAACTAAGTCGCCGTCTTTGATGCCTTTTTCTTTTGCATCCTGAGGGTTGATGTAAACCGGCTCACGACCTTGCACCGCGTAGGTTGCACGGAACTCTTCCGACTCACACATCTGCGAGTGTAGGCGTTTATCAGGGTGACACGATTGCAGCCAGAATGGGAACTTGTCTGAACCCGGTCCACCATGTGAGCGTTCTGTCTTTTCAAACCACATTGGGTGTTCCTGACAGTGCTCATAGCCATAACGACCAATCTTACGGGAGGTAATCTCAATAAAGCCAGAAGGTGTACCAAGTGCGTTAATTTCTGGATCTTCACGGAAATCAGCGTGGCGAACCCAAGGTTTACCTTCACCGAAATCAAGAACACTCTGTTCCCAGAAATCGTCGAACGATGGCATGTCGAACTTACCTTTGTTAGCCGCACGACAATCATCATACAATGAACGAACCCACTGCATTTCATCCATACCACGCGTGTACTCGTTATGGCGACCAAATCGACGGCTGAGCTCGGTGAAGATCTCGAAGTCTGTCTTAGATTGGAACAATGGATCCACTAGACGGTGCATCGCAATCAAACCTTTACCTGAATATGAGCCGTAGACGTCGATGTCATTACGTTCAAACTGGGTACAAGCAGGTAGAACGATATCAGAGAATCGACACGTTGCAGTCCAAGCGAACTCCACAGTCACCACGGTCTGAAGCTGCTTGAAGGCCTTCTTCATACGGTTGCGATCTTGGTGGTGATGCCATGGGTTGTTACCTGAAATCACCATCATTTTGTAACCCGGTAACTTCACTTTACTGCCGTTGTAGCGAATTTCTTTACCCGGTTCCAACAGACAGTCAATCCAACGGGCAACAGGAATGGTTTTGCTGTAACCGTTGTAGTCATTGTTGTCCCATTTTGGCTTCATACCTTGGTCAAGGTTGCGTGGGAAACCACCCGGTGCAGCGAAGCCAGTTGAAGGTACGCCGATACCAGAATAGTGGTGACCATAAGAAATACCACCACCCGGAAGACCAATTTGACCAACCATTGCAGCAACTACTGCCGCCGCCCAATAAGGCTGCTCACCGTGCTCCTGACGCTGAATACACCATCCCATCAGGATCTGTGTACGACCATTAACCAGCATGCGCGCAAATTCACGGATCTTGTCAGCGCTTACGCCACAGATCTCAGCAGCCCACTCCGGTGTTTTTTCAAGTTTGTCTTTCGTCTCACCTTGAACGTACTTAATAAACTCGTCGAAACCAAGGCAGTAGGTATCAATGAACTTCTGATCGTGAAGTTTTTCGTTGTACAACACATGAGCGACCGCCAACATAAACGCAACGTCAGTCATTGGGTTAATGTACAAGTGATCATTTTGTAGGAAGCGCTGAGTTTTGTTCTTCACTGGATCAACAGAAAGTACGTTGATTTCGCCTTTAGCGACTTTCTCTTTCAGTTGCTCTAAGTAAGGGAATGACTGGTGAGTTTCACAGTTCCAACCAACCTGAAGGTTCTTCACCGGATCATTAGCCCATAGGATGATGTTATCTGAGTTTTCCAGAATCTCAGACCACGATGTACCTTGAGCGTAAACTTCCGTCGAGCCCAAAACGTAAGGCAGAATCGTCTGACCTGCACCTGTTGAGTAGTCACCAACTTTAGTAATGAAGTTACCATGCATGCCTACCGCACGTTGCATGTGGCTGGTACAGCTATGGAATTGACCTGTCTGACGCCAACCCGTTTGGCCTGCGTGCAATGCCCAAGGTCCATAGTCTTTCTGAATGCGCTCTAACTCACGGTAGAACAGATCCAAAGCTTCATCCCAAGTGACACGAATAAAACGGTTGTCGCCGCGAGTTTCGGCGCTGTACTTGTGCTTTTTCAACCAATCTAGGCGCACCATTGGGTAGCGGACACGAGACGGGTTATAAATAACACCTTTGATACCATTGATCATATCAGTTGGGTTGGTATCTGTTTCTAGCGGCTTGATCTCTTGGACTTTACCCGCGTAGATATGGGCACGGAATGCGCCCCAGTGAGAACCGGAGACTTTCCAAGTTCCTGTTGTTTCAGCTGCGCTTGCAGAAGCAGATGCCAATAAGCTTGGACCGATTACTGACGCTGCACTGGTCGTTGCTACACCTTTAAGAAAACTTCTTCGTGTAATAGCCATTTCAATTACTCCATCCGACGCTTATTAGTGATGACCTTCAGCAAAATCTGAAGAGTGCTTCTGTAGGTACTTCAATACTAGGGCTTCGCTATCTGTGTCGAAGTTAACAAACGCCAACATACCGTTGAACATACCAGGCCAAGTGTTCGCATCGAAGTGCGCTTCATCAGGCTGTGTGTGACAAACTGAACAGTTGGTCTTGTACGCTTCGCTCGCTTTTTCCCAAATTGGAGTGACGTCGTTTAGCATTGCTTCTTTTTTCATCCAAACTGTAGCTGCGACTTTCTCCCACGGAAGACCAGTTAGCTCATCGACTTTTTTCTCGCCTTTTGTAACCACATCATCACTGGTTGCCGCTTCTTTAAGTAGTGAACCAACTGCGATGTTCATACCAAAGTCTTCCTGAATAACTCGACCAAAGCCTTTTGCTTTGCGCCAGCCATCAATTTCAACTTTCATCATTTCGCCCTTGTCTTCTAGAACTGTAACTGTCGATGCTGGGTTAAGCAGGCCCGCTTCTTCAGCACCCGTTTCATCAAAGTAGACAGGTAAATGGCGAACGCTCACCAAGGCGTTACCCACGGAATAATCTGTGCTGGAAGTCAGTTGCTCCAGTTCACCAACAATCCCACCAATACTGTCCATACCGGCCGGAAGTTTGTGGGCAATACCTTTGTGACAGTCAACACAACTCTGATCTTTTTCCGCCGCTTGCTTCATTTGGATGCGAGCCGTTGGGGACATTTGTTCGAAGTCCATTGACTCATAGTTGTGGCAGTTTTTGCACTCCAAGGATTTGTTTGCAGAGAAACGATCCCATTCGTGTTTAGCGAGTTCGATACGGCGCTCTTCAAATACACCTGGTTCGTCGTAGTTACCAAACACTTGGGCGAATACTTCTTTAGAGGCTTGCATCTTACGAGCAATTTTATCAGTCCAGTTATGAGGAACGTGACAGTCAGGACAAGTAGCGCGAACACCAGAATGGTTTTTCCAGTGAACAGTTTCCTGAAGTTCAACGTATACGTTGTCACGCATGGTATGACAGCTGATACAGAATTCTTCGGTGTTCGTTGCTTCTAGTGCTGTGTTGAAACCACCCCAGAAGATGACACCTGCGATAAAACCGCCCATAGTCAGCACGCCAAGGCTGATATGTACTGCTGGGCGCGTCATGGTACGCCACAGTTTAACGATAAATGATTTCATGGTTTGCTCTCTTAAAATCTTTTCAAAAATGTGGAAATGAGCTCACTGGCTTACATGCCATGGGCGCCAGGTGGTCCAAAGAAGAATACTTGCAGCATCCAAACAATGAATCCGTAGCCGCCTACGAAAGCCACACTTAGAACCGGGAAGAGAACAACCGCGATGAAGAGAAAAGACTTCCACTCCAGCGAGCGTTTTTCACCACTCTCAATTTTGTTAACATCACTCATACATTTGCCTATTTTGTATTTAGTGTTATTGGATAGCTCTTGTAACCGAGCTAACGTTTTTTACAATCTCTAGATAAAAATGTTAGACCATACTAATCGTAGGGTTCAATTAAATCCGCCCCACCACACCTTGTTATTCAACACTTTTTTGAGCTCATCCAGAGATGTGTTTGATTAATAATTCATATATCAACATGCATAAGTTTATGAAGATTTATTAACAGACATACATTGTTAAAAAAACAACCAACAAACAACAAATAAGCAACATTTTACGAGTGTTTTTAAGGGTGTAGCACGTTATCCACACCAGAAAAGAACACCTAAATGTTAATAATTTGTATCTAGTAATGTATAAAATTCAGGCAACTTAAACATGTAAAAGTCGAATGTACTAGAACTGAATCGGGCACTTTTTCGTGGAATTCGACCCTTACTAAAGTTTTTAGGTATACAATGCGCATTGAAATTTTAGGGGAGAAATCATGAGCAGCGTTGTAGATATTTCTTGGCCACTGCTGGCATTATTTTTTTGTACTCTGACGATCCCAGTACTCATCAGTCGCTATTACCGGCTTAATATCGAAAGAGAAGCGCTCATTAGCGTCGCTAGAATGACCATACAGCTATTGTTGGTCGGTGTTTACCTTCAGTACTTGTTCACTATAAACAGCCTGCTTGTAAACGTTTTGTGGTTGCTGGTCATGACTTTAATTGGTGCGAGCTCCATCATCAGCAAGGCTAAGTTGCCTAGGAAGCCTTTAATGTACCCTGTTACCGCTGGTTTACTCGTCGGCCTTTTACCCATTCTGATACTCATCTGTGTCGTGATCGTTCAGCCACAACCGCTCTTTAATGCACAGTATCTGATCCCCTTGGCGGGAATGCTTCTGGGAAATTCACTAAGCGGCAATATCGTCGCATTACAGAATATGTTTACCTCAATCGATACTCGTCGCAGTGAATATGAGGCTGCGCTTGCCTTAGGCGCTTCTCCTCATTTCGCCACATTGCCCTTTGTAAGAGAGTCGATTAAAAAGTCCCTAGCTCCCACTTTGGCCTCAATGACCACTAGCGGCCTAGTTACATTGCCAGGAATGATGACAGGCCAGATTTTAGGAGGAGCAAGCCCACTTATCGCGATCAAGTATCAGTTAATGATCATGGTCGCGATCTTTGTCATGCTGTCTGTCTCCATCAGTTTGACCCTCAGCTTATCTGTTCGAAGCTGCATTAATAAAGAAGGAAGAGTCTTAGTGGGTCTTAATAACACACCGTCATGACAATAAGGATCCACGAGTAGAAAAGATCTTATCCACAGAATCTGTGGATAACCATGTCATACTACTCAGGATAACTTCGATTCTTCCTCTCAAACGTATTCTAGTCAGTAAAAATTGTTAGTATTCATATGCATATGAATTAGCTCAAACGACGTCATAAAACCGTCAAATCCCGAGATTATGCTTTAGACAATTGATCTTGTGAGGTTAAAAACATGCAACTTGACGCTTTCTATCGCCCTAACGACGTAGTCCAACTGGAAAACGAAGATAGTCGTGACTGGTTAGTCTCTCTACCAGAAGAAATATTGGAAATGGATGACATCATTGAAGAGCCGTGGGGGCAACTTCATTGAGATCCGCAAGATCAAAAAAGGCTCGTTCTTCAACGAGCCTTTATTCATTCAATTCGGGTTAGTCTCTCAGATAAATCATCCAATACCACATCCCAACAAAGACACCACCACCAATGATGTTACCGAGAGTCACAGGTATAAGGTTGTTGGTGATAAAGTTGAGCAAATTCAAATCCGCGTAATCAGCAATATTCGCTCCCGTCATCTGCCAAAACTCAGCAGGTGCAAAAAACTTGATACCAATAGCCATCGGCACCTGAAACATATTTGCGATGCAATGCTCAAAACCAGCAGAGACGAACATCGCCACAGGTAAAATCATCACAGCAATTTTATCTGTCAGTGTACGCCCACTAAATGTCATCCAAACCGCGATGCAGACTAAAACATTACACATAATGCCCAGCGCGACCGCAGAAACAAAACTGTGATGCAGTTTATGCTGAGAGATAGCCATAGCGTTGAGGCCAACTTGGCCGCCATCGAACATATACTGCTTGGTTAGCAACATACACACCACTAGCAATAACGCACCGATGAGGTTTCCACTGTACACAACAGCCCAGTTTTTCATCAGCATTTTCCACGTAATCTTACCACTCGCACGGGCAACCAAGGTGAGAACTGAACTGGTAAACAACTCGCCACCGGTAACGACAACGAGTATCAAACCTAAACTGAATGCTAATCCACCTAACAAGCGAGTAAGGCCCCAAGGTAAGTCCCCGGCCCCAGTCGTGACTATTGTGTAGAAGACAAACGCAATACCGATATGAATACCAGCCGAAATGGCCAGAAGAAACGACTTCATCGGGTCTTTCGTCACTTTACCTACACCGATTTCAGCGGCACGTTCCGCCATCTGTGGCGGCAATAGAGAATCAAACTGGTTTAAGTTCATCATGGTAAAACATTTAAATTAATGTGGATTTGTGGGCGCGGATAATTACTCTTATTGTGCTCAATTTCAAGCCTTAATTCCCTGCGCGCAACGAAGTGGCTTTAAAACAATAAAAACTTCGAGTGTTTGTCAGGTTTAGAATAATAAAAGAAGGTAAAATAAGAACCTTTAAAATGAGTAATATTACATTAAATCAATTGATTAGAATTCATTTGAAGTCAGTAATATTTTCATCAAAGGCATTTAGTCAATTTCTTCATATCAACCTTCACCGTTATGAAATTTAAGCATTAAGAAAAACACCTTAAACACAGTTAAACAGTTGGTCAATAACTAATCGAATCAACGTCTATTTTTATGCAAATTAAGGGGTAGATAACATTTCTCTTTGCCCATAATTGATGAATACCAATACGAGGATTATGGTTGTTTTAATACTTTCTCTAAGGAATTCATTATGAAATATACCGCTGATAAGATCGCCGAATTAAACCTGTTACTTCAATTCGACATTAGCAGCGCCGCTACTGGCATTAAAGTTCATCATGATGCATCAGAAGATATGCAATCGGCGGTTCAACGACTATTTGATAAAGGCCTATGTACTCTCCCTGACGGCGGTTACCTCACTGACGAGGGCATCGAAGTTGCCGAACATGCAGACAAAATTTTACGCGTTTTATCTAGTTAGATTTGTCTATCGTAGGAACACTGCTTAAGGCGTTCTTGTTGTCAGTCGGTTGCTTTAACCGACTGACGATTGAGTCTATATCTATTTTTTCCAATCCTTGATTAAATATTTCTCTTATCGCTTTACCTTCCGGCTGATTTTTAAACGCCATATAAAGCTGCTTATTCTCAAGCAATCTAGCATTCATTCTCAAACGTTTCCTCAACAGCCCCTCTCGCACATCAACACTGATAAGATATTCTAGGACATTTGGGTCAATCACGGCCGCATCCAGTCTTCCTTTGGCCACTTTATGAATGTTTCTGGTGTCATTAGCTGATGCCTCAACTTGCAGGTGACCTTCTGCCACCATTTGGTCAAACTCTTTGGTATTGACATAACCTTGTACAACACCAATGCGAAGGAATCTGAGATCAGAGAGACTTTCCCACTCAATCGGAAAGCGGGTATTTTCGACAAAGCCCAATGGGCCACTGCCTATAGAGTCAGAGAAAATAAAATCAGAGGTTTCAAAAAAATATTCGGGGAAATAGCCCATGTATCTGTCAGATTTAGTAGCTAATGCCACAGCTCTCACCCAAGGTTGAAAGTCTACCACCAGCTCATATCCCATTGCTGCAAAAGCCTCGCGAGCAACGGCAACAGAGTAACCATTTTCAGGCAAGTCTGCGCCTGAATAAGGTGGCCACTCTAGAGATGTCATATAAACTTTTTGTTCGGCCGCTACACTTGAGCAAAACAAGGTGGCCCATAACAAACACCACTTCATGTACTTACCTAAAAAGTCGAGTGGCAAAACGCACCCAATACTTAATAATAGACTCAATAATAAGAGATTGGGTTTGTTGGTGAAGCGAAGCAAAGGCTATGAAACCATCAAACTAACTGTTGATTATTCTCAGCGTCTTTAAGATAGTTAAATGGAAAATCACTTTGGACAAGGACTTAGTGTGAAAAACATATTGATCATTGGTGGCGGATGGCTAGGTAAGCCTCTCGCCCATTACCTAGAAACCATAGGGCACAAAGTGTATGTGAGCCGCACCACTGATGATGGTGTAAAAGAGCTGGAAGCTCAGCATCTCGCAGGGCTAAAAATCGACTTACAGACTAATCCGGATATTGTCGCTCAAGCCATTAGTAACACTAAAGCGGACATTGTGATTGGCTGTTTCCCTCCCGGTTTTAGAAAAGGGATAGGACAACAGTACGCTCAACACTGGAATATGCTCTGCCAGGCTTGCCTGGTTGCTCAGGTTAAGAAAGTCATCATGGTCAGCTCGACCACCGTATACCCCAACCTAGCTGACGCCTTAGATGAAGATGCTGCCTCTCTCAATAAAGCGCACAACAGCAACTTATTCTCGGAAAAAGCAGCTACGATGCTACAAGCAGAGCAGTATGTAATTGATTCAGGGCTTGATTACGGAGTTGTGCGCTGTAGTGGACTCGTTGGACCTGATCGTCACCCTTCTCGCTTTGTCGATAAATTGAAACAAGTCAGTGAACTTGCACCAGCCAATATGCTACATCTGACCGATGCAATAGGTGCAACAAGCTTCGTTGCACTCAACTGCAAGAACGTTGTAATCAATGCGACGACACCCAACACAGTTAGCAAGGCAGAGTTTTATCAAGCAGCGCTCAACAGTGTCGGCTCTGATGTCCGCCTACCACCTGTTGTACAACAAGCAGACAAACGAATTCTAGCGGATCGCTTGCAAAAATTGGGCTATCGCTTTCATTACCAGCACACTTTAGAACTTGTATAGCACTGGGAATCCGATATGAGCACCAAGCTTTTCCAACACATAGAAAACCTGTGGGATTACATGCAACTCGCTCAGCCATTACATAAAGCTGACTGCCTATTTGTACTTGGTAGCAACGACGTTAGGGTTGCAGAGCATGCAGCAAAACTTTATCACGATGGTTGGGCAAATAAGATTGTATTTTCTGGGGGCGTTGGACGACTAACAGACGGTATTTTTGATCAAACCGAGGCACATACTTTTGCTGCTATAGCTAGAGATCTCGGGGTACCCTCAATTGATATCATCCTCGAAGATCAAGCGACCAATACCGGTGAAAATATACAGTTAACGGCCAAACTTCTCACCGAACTTTGCTACGATTTTCGCTCATTCATATTGGTCCAAAAGCCCTATATGGAGAGGCGAGCTTACGCTACTTTCATGAAACAATGGCCAACTGAAGTCAACCATGTCTGCGTGACATCCCCTAAAACCGCTTTTATTGATTACTTTAGCGAAGAGATATCTCTTGATGTTACCGTTGAAGCTATGTTGGGTGACTTTGAGCGAATAAAAGAATACCCCAAAAAAGGGTTCCAGATAGAACAGGAAATACCGCTACACATTGAGACGTCCTATCTCGCATTAAGATCCGTTTTCAATTGACACAAAAAAGCCAGAGCTTCACACGCTCTGGCTTTTTCATTCAACACACGACTTAGTGTACAGCCGCCTCTTTTTCACTTAAGTACTTAAACTTAAGCTCATCTTTCTTAAGATTGACTTTCACGGTGCCGCCGTCAACCAACGTACCGAACAGCAGCTCATTGGCAAGAGGTTTCTTAAGCTGTTCTTGAATAACACGTCCCATTGGACGCGCACCCATCGCCTTGTCGTAACCTTTTATTGCTAACCAATGGCGAGCATCATCCGATACTTCCAGTGATACACCACGCGCATCCAGTTGCGCCTGAAGTTCGACAATAAACTTATCAACCACCTGATGGATAACATGTTCATCAAGGCTGTTAAACCAGATGATGTTGTCCAGACGGTTACGGAACTCAGGCGTGAACACCTTCTTGATCTCTGATATCGCATCGTGGCTGTGATCCTGCTGGATCAGGCCGATGGATTTCTTCACCGTTTCCTGAACGCCTGCGTTGGTTGTCATTACAAGAATGACGTTACGGAAGTCCGCTTTACGACCGTTATTATCCGTCAAGGTACCATTATCCATAACCTGAAGAAGCAGGTTAAAGATATCTGGGTGAGCTTTCTCAATTTCATCCAGAAGTACAACAGAGTGTGGGTGTTTGATTACCGCATCGGTTAACAAGCCGCCTTGATCGTAACCAACATACCCCGGTGGCGCACCAATCAAACGGCTCACAGAGTGACGTTCACCGTATTCAGACATATCGAAACGAAGTAGCTCAATGCCCATCAATTTAGACAGCTGAACCGTGACTTCCGTTTTACCCACCCCAGTAGGGCCAGCAAACAAGAATGACCCCACAGGTTTGTTATCGGCACCAAGACCAGCACGTGTCAGCTTGATGGCTTCGCTCAGAACGTCAATGGCATCATCCTGACCAAATACCAGCATTTTCATCTTCTCATCCAAATTCTGAAGAATCTCTTTATCGGAAGAAGACACAGACTTTTCAGGAATACGAGCCATTTTCGCTACCATCGCCTCAATATCGGCCACACCAACGGTTTTCTTACGACGGCTCGCAGGCGCTAGGCGATGGCGAGCACCAGCCTCATCAATTACGTCAATCGCTTTATCTGGCAAGTGGCGCTCGTTGATGTATTTCGCCGAAAGTTCTACCGCAGCACGCAGTGCTTTATTGGTGTAACGCACTTCATGGTGAGCTTCATACTTAGGCTTGAGGCCCATCAGGATTTTCGTTGTGTCATCAAGCGATGGTTCAACAATATCAATCTTCTGGAAACGGCGAGACAGAGCACGTTCTTTTTCAAAGATATTGCTGTATTCCTGATAGGTGGTTGAGCCAATACAACGTAATTTACCACTACTTAGCAGAGGCTTAATCAGGTTAGCCGCGTCAACTTGACCACCAGATGCTGCACCAGCACCAATAATGGTATGGATCTCATCAATGAAAAGAATCGCGTCATCTTCTTTCTCTAGTTGCTTAAGAATGGCTTTGAAACGTTTTTCAAAATCACCACGATACTTGGTGCCAGCCAGTAGCGAACCGATATCCAGAGAATAAATTACACTATTCTTAATAATTTCAGGAACTTGTCCTTCAACAATTCTCCACGCCAAACCTTCAGCAATGGCTGTCTTACCAACGCCCGCTTCACCCACTAGAAGTGGATTGTTTTTGCGGCGGCGACACAATACTTGAATAGTTCTTTCTAGCTCTTTGTCGCGACCGATCAGTGGATCAATCTGGCCTTGCTTAGCAAGCTGGTTCAAGTTGGAAGCAAAACTCTCTAGGCGCTCTTCCGAACCTGCTTCTTCAGTACTGTCACTGCTACTGAAAGAGTCAGATGAAGAAGAGTCATCACCTGAGCTTGATGCTTTGGTAATACCATGTGAAATAAAGTTAACGATATCCAGACGGCTAATATCATTCTTCTTCAGAAGATAAGCCGCATGAGACTCTTGTTCACTAAAGATAGCGACCAAAACATTGGCGCCTGTTACTTCACTGCGTCCTGAAGACTGCACGTGGAACACCGCGCGCTGCAGGACACGTTGAAAACTTAATGTAGGTTGGGTTTCGCGAGTTTCATCATTTTCAGGGATAAGAGGAGTTGTCTGATCAATGAAGATATCTAACTCGCTTCTTAATGCATCGATATCTGCCTGACAGGCAAGAAGGGCTTCCCTTGCAGCATCGTTTTCCAACAATGCTAGCAGGAGGTGCTCGACAGTCATGAACTCATGTCGTTTGTCTCTAGCGCGGGAGAATGCGCCGTTTAGACTCGACTCTAACTCTTTATTCAGCATAAGTACCTCCTTTGGCAGCAACTTGGGTTGCTTGATTCAGCTTTACGCTTGCTCCATTGTACAAAGCAAAGGATGCTCGTTTTCTTGAGAATACATAGTGACTTGCGCTACTTTGGTTTCCGCGACTTCGGCAGTGAACGTGCCACATATCGCTTTGCCTTCGTAATGCACTTTGAGCATCACTTGTGTTGCCTTGTCTATATCCATAGAGAAAAAACGCTCTAGGATTTCAATCACAAAGTCCATTGGTGTGTAATCATCGTTATTCAAAACAACGTTATACATGGACGGCGGCTTTACTTTTGTTTTTTCTAGCTCCAGTAAATCAGAGTCTGGAGTGACCCATTCAAATTGCTTGCTCATGACTAATCGTGTTTAGAAAGTTGCTTAAGATAATTTTACCACTTCACTGTGCGGAAGTTATCGATTTAGCTCTTATAAGTAAGAACAAATTGAGCCAAGCAAATTTGTGCCCTTACTTAGAGACTAATGCAGCAATTGTATCGCTGCAAATAAAAGATTTCTATCAAACAGCATTCTCTATCTAATTGATTAAAAAGACACCAAAAACCATTCAGGACATAAATACAACAGACCGGATTACGCTGAAATTCGTTGCAAAAATGTAAATCTTAAAAGTGATTTGTTTGCAAATATGTTGAGTGTGATACGTTTTTCCTATTGACTGAACTCAATCATTGGCTACATTGGTCAAATAGTGACTCAAAATTTGGCAGCGGCTGAATGGATATTCACTTTTTGTTTACACACGGAATCATCGTGTAATCACACAACTTCAGTAACAATATGCATGAGGGATGTATAGCATGGCTACAGGTACAGTAAAATGGTTTAACAACGCCAAAGGATTTGGTTTTATCTGTCCGGAGGGTGAAGACGGTGATGTCTTCGCGCACTACTCCACAATCAAAATGGATGGGTATCGTACTCTGAAAGCAGGCCAACAAGTCACATTTGAAGTGGAAGAAGGTCCTAAAGGGTATCACGCAAGTTCTGTGGTACCAGTAGAAGCTCAAGCCATTAAATAATACGCTGCCAAACAACGTTCGACACCTAAAGTGTCGTAATAGAGAAATAAAAAAACCCGCCACTTGGCGGGTTTTTCAATTTCAAAATGACTAATTAGTCATTGATGATCGCGTTTAATGTTGCGCTTGGACGCATCAGCGGTGCAGCTTTGTCAAACTCAGGTGCGTAGTAACCACCTAGTTCACCTGCCACGCCCTGCGCGCCGTTAAGCTCAGCAACGATCGCGTCTTCTTTTGAAGATAGTGCTTCAGCAACAGGAGCAAACTCTGCAGCAAGGTCTGCATCAGTAGTTTGAGCTGCTAGCGCTTGCGCCCAGTAGGTTGCTAGGTAGTAATGGCTACCACGGTTGTCCAACTCGCCGACTTTACGCGAAGGTGACTTGTTGTTATCCAAGAATTCACCGGTTGCTTTGTCTAGTGCATCAGCCAGTACCTGAGCTTTAGCATTGCCAGTCACTGTACTTAGGTGCTCTAGAGACGCCGCTAGTGCAAGGAATTCACCAAGAGAATCCCAACGTAGGTGGTTTTCTTTCTCAACCTGTTGAACGTGCTTAGGTGCCGAACCACCCGCTCCAGTTTCAAACAGACCACCGCCATTCATTAGTGGCACAATTGAAAGCATTTTAGCTGACGTACCAAGCTCTAGAATCGGGAACAAGTCCGTTAGGTAATCACGCAGTACGTTACCTGTTACAGAAATAGTATCCTGACCTTCTTTGATGCGCTCTAGCGAGAACTTACATGCATCCAGTGGTGCTAGGATCTTGATTTCTAGACCTGCTGTATCGTGGTTAGGTAGGTAAGCATTCACCTTCTTGATCAGCTGAGCGTCGTGTGCACGATTCTCATCTAACCAGAACACCGCTGGTACACCTGTTGCGCGAGCACGTGTTACCGCCAGTTTCACCCAGTCTTGAATCGGAGCGTCTTTCACCTGGCACATACGGAAGATATCGCCTTCCTCAACCGCTTGCTCTAGTAGCACTGCACCAGCAGCGTCAACAACACGGATTGTGCCCGCTTGGTCAAGAATGAACGTTTTATCGTGAGAACCGTACTCTTCCGCTTTCTGAGCCATTAGGCCTACGTTTGGCACACTACCCATTGTCGTTGGGTCAAACGCACCGTTTTCTTTACAGAAATCGATAACCGCTTGATAGATGCTTGCGTAGCTACGATCAGGAATCATCGCTTTGGTGTCTTTCTGCTTACCATCTGGGCCCCACATTTGGCCAGAAGAACGCAGCATTGCAGGCATAGAAGCATCAACGATGATGTCACTTGGCACGTGAAGGTTAGTGATACCACGATCTGAATCAACCATAGCTAGCGGTGGTTGAGTTTCGTAAACAGCTTGCAGCGCAGCTTCGATTTCTTCTTTTTGAGCAGCTGGTAGAGAGGCAATCTTAGCGTAAACATCGCCAATGCCGTTGTTCACATCTACGCCTAGCTGATCAAATACGTCACCGTACTTAGCGAACACATCTTTATAGTAAACTTTAACCGCGTGACCGAAGATCACTGGGTCAGACACTTTCATCATGGTCGCTTTCATGTGAAGCGATAGAAGAACATCTTGCTGTTTCGCATCAGCAATTTCTTTTTCAAAGAACTCTACTAATGCTTTTTTGTTCATTACTGAACAATCAATGATCTCTTGGTCTTGAAGAGCGAATGGTGCTTTAAGCTCTTTAACTGTACCGTCAGCCGCAGTGAATTCGATCTTAACCTCGGTCGCACCTTCTACAGTGTGAGACTTTTCGCTACCAAAGAAATCGTTACCAGACATGCTTGATACATGGGACTTAGAATCTTTTGACCATGCACCCATTGAATGAGGGTTTTTCTTCGCGTAGTTCTTAACCGACAGTGGCGCACGACGGTCTGAATTACCTTCACGTAGTACAGGGTTTACTGCGCTACCTTTGATTTTGTCGTAAGTCGCTTTAATAGCTTCTTCTTCATATGTGCTTGGCTCTTCAGGGTAGTTAGGCAGATTATAGCCCTTGTCCTGAAGTTCTTTGATTGCAGCTTTAAGCTGTGGGATAGAAGCAGAAATGTTTGGAAGTTTGATGATGTTAGCTTCAGGTGTTTTTGCTAGCTCACCTAGCTCAGCCAGTGCGTCACCAATGCGTTGTTCTTCAGTCAAATGCTCTGGGAAGTTTGCAATAATACGCCCAGCTAGAGAGATATCACGAGTATCAACATCAATACCAGATGAAGCCGTGAAAGACTGAATGATTGGTAGCAGTGAATACGTTGCTAGTGCAGGAGCTTCATCAGTGATGGTGTAAATAATTGTAGGTTTTTCTGTAGGCATGAAATTTCCCTATTGTTCTTACAAAGTCCGTCGGATGAACGGCTTTGGGTTGTGTGTCCGCCAACAAGTTGAATTGTCATCCCCTCACTTGTTTGCGATTTATTGTCTCTTTTGTTTTTTCCTTACGTTTGCTTAAGCGTAAGATCCGTGAGAACTGTACTTTTATAATTAAACAAAATCGGAAGAATAGTCTATTATCTTGTGCACCAATCCTGTTTTCGGGCGCGCACATCATAGCCTAAAATGGATGGTTTTGAAAATTTTCGCCCACACTTCGTTTACATTTTTGCAAGGTAGTTAACATGTCACCACGCTCACGCCGTGAGTCCTCCACGCCTTCCTCTCGTTCGCGTAAACCCGGTTTTAAACACCCGACTTCGACCAATAAAACCAAGCACCATTCGTCAAAGAACCGTAAAAAACCGGCGAGTACTAAGCCTAAAGTAGCTCCTGAAGATCGCAAGGTGATCGTGTTTAATAAACCATTTGATACTTTGAGCCAATTTACTGATGGTGAAGGCCGAAAAACACTCGCTGACTTTATCCCAGTAAAAGATGTCTATGCCGCTGGACGCTTGGACAGAGATAGCGAAGGCCTAATGGTACTGACTAATGATGGCATACTGCAGGCAAAGCTGACTCAACCAAAATCTAAGTCACCGAAAACGTATTGGGTGCAAGTTGACGGCGCACCGTCAGAGTCTGATCTCGATAAATTAAGGGAAGGGGTTGAGCTTAAAGATGGCATGACTCTACCCGCAAAAGTTGAAGTGATGGCAGAGCCCAGTGTATGGGAACGCACCCCTCCCGTTCGCTTTAGAGCTAACATTCCGACTACTTGGCTGGCAATCACCATTATCGAAGGAAGAAACCGTCAGGTTCGCCGCATGACGGCCAATATTGGCTTTCCAACTCTACGTCTAATTCGATATTCAATGGGCGATATTAAGCTAGGTGAATTACAGCCAGGTGAATGGAAAGAAATCCTGATCTAATTACAGACACGATTACTCCGCACATACAAAAACGGCGCTTCAATTGAAGCGCCGTTTATATTCACTATCAGCGAAAAGCTTATTCTGCGTCTTTCTCTTTTGCAGCCGTTACTGCAATCGCAAGCTCTTCAAGTGCTGCTGAGTTTGCAACACTTGGTGCATCGGTAAGTAGACACGCCGCCGCTGTTGTTTTAGGGAACGCGATAACGTCACGGATGTTCTCCGTACCACATAGCAGCATAACCAGACGGTCTAGGCCGAATGCAAGACCTGCATGTGGAGGCGTACCAAATTTCAAAGCGTCAAGTAGGAAGCCAAACTTAAGCTGCTGTTCTTCTGCATCGATACCTAGAATATCAAACACCGCTGCCTGCATTTCTGCGTTGTGAATACGAACAGAGCCACCACCAACTTCGTAGCCGTTGATAACCATATCGTAAGCATTTGAGTTCGCTGCTGCTGGGTTTGCTTTCAATTCTTCAGCATTCACACCTAATGGAGAAGTGAATGGGTGGTGCATTGCGTGCAGGTTGCCTTCGTCGTCTTCTTCGAACATTGGGAAGTCAACAACCCATAGCGGTGCCCATGCGTTTTCGTCTGTTAGCTCTAGATCTTTACCCAGTTTCAGACGTAGCGCACCCATTGCTTCTGCAACTGTGTTCGCTTTATCTGCGCCGAATAGAATGATGTCGCCTGACTCAGCTTGAGTGCGATCCAGAATGCCGTTGATCACATCTTCATTTAGGAACTTAGCTACTGGAGACTGGATACCTTCCATGCCTGCTGCACGGTCGTTAACCTTCATCCATGCAAGACCTTTCGCACCGTAGATGCCAACGAACTCACCGTAACCATCAATCTGCTTACGAGTCAGAGAAGCACCACCCGGTACGCGAATTACTGCAACTCGACCTTTCTCATCGTTTGCAGGGCCGGAGAAGACTTTGAACTCAACGTCTTTCACTAGGTCAGCAACGTCGACTAGCTCTAGTGGGTTACGTAGATCTGGTTTATCGCTACCGAAACGACGAATCGCTTCAGAGAAAGGCATCACCGGGAATTGTCCTAGGTCTACGTTTAGTAGCTCTTGCCACATATCGCGAACCATTTTTTCAGTGGTTGCACGAACTTCATCAGCCGTCATGAAAGACGTTTCGATATCGATCTGAGTGAATTCTGGTTGACGGTCAGCACGTAAGTCTTCATCACGGAAACACTTAACGATTTGGTAGTAACGGTCAAAACCAGACATCATTAGCAGCTGTTTGAATAGCTGTGGAGACTGAGGTAGCGCGTAGAACGAACCTTTGTGAACGCGGCTTGGTACTAAGTAGTCACGTGCGCCTTCAGGGGTCGCTTTAGTTAGTACTGGAGTTTCAATGTCTAAGAAACCATTGTCATCTAGGAAACGACGAACAAAGCTAGAAGCTTTAGCACGTAGCTTAATGCGGTCGCTCATTTCAGGGCGACGAAGATCTAGATAACGGTACTTTAGACGCTGCTCTTCCGAGTTCTTCTGGTTGAAGTCTAGTGGCAGAACGTCCGCACGGTTGATGATTTCAAGACCTTTCGCGATGATCTCAACTTCACCCGTTGCCATATCTTTGTTTACTTGGCTATCTGGGCGAACACGAACTTCACCAGTTAGCTTGATACAGAATTCATTACGAAGTGTGTTAGCTACTTCATACGCATCTGCCATATCTGGATCAACAACTACCTGAACGACGCCTTCACGATCTCGCATATCGATAAAAATAAGACCGCCTAAATCACGACGACGATTAACCCAGCCGCAAAGTTCTACAGTTTGTCCTGCAAGGGACTTGTTCAGGTGACCACAGTAATGGGTACGCATAATGAATTTCCCAATCTCTTTAAATTTGTTAATTACTCGATATCAGCGTTTTCCTAGCTGATAGCGCAAAGATCCATTTATACGCTGAAAGTCATTCAAAATCGACTACTCAGAATACAATTTATTGCTATTTATCCGGTTTTGATGCTTTTTAGCGCAATAAAAGAGCAAAACCACATCAATCAGAAAAAATTGGCGCTGATTATAGCTTGAAAGTACCGTTCTCTTCAAAACTCTCGTAAAGTGGTTGAGCGTTAAAGGTAGAGATGGCTCAATATGGATGGATTACCCCTAAGACTTGGCTTGACCATGTGGTCTCACAACAACTGGCAACAAAGCTTCTACGGCAGTGGCACCAAGCCCGCCGAAAGGCTAGAAAAGTACGCTCAGGTTTTCCATACTGTCGAAGGGAATACGACATTCTACGCCACACCAAGTGTTTCAACCGTGCAGAACTGGCGAGCTGCGACGCATGATGATTTCAAATTCACTTTTAAGCTGCCAAAAGCGATTACTCACCAACAAATGCTACGAGGCAGTCAAGGGCCACTCAACGAGTTCATGCAAATTATGGCACCTTTGCATGACCGTATTGGTCAGTGGACCATTCAGTTGCCAGCGGCTTTTGGCCCAGAACATCTCAGCGACCTGCAAAGATTCTGCGATTTATTCCCACCAAACTTCCCTATTGGCGTTGAAGTTCGACACCCCGCTTTTTTCGCTAAAGGTGAAGAAGAGCGTCAATTGAACCAGTGGCTGCACGAGAAAGGCTACGACCGGATCATCATGGATAGCCGGCCTGTGTTTGCAGCAAAACCGGACAATGAAGCCATCATTGATGCACAACAAAAGAAACCTAAAGTCCCAGTGCACGCTATCGCCACAGCCTCACACCCAATGATTCGCTTTATCGGTCATCCAACGGAGTCTGAAAACTACGCTTTTTTCACCCCTTGGCTGAAAAAGCTACCACAGTGGATAGCCGAAGGTAAGCAACCTTATGTAATGATTCATACCGCCGACAATATTATTGCGCCAGAACTTGCGAGTAATTTGTACAAAATGCTGCAAAACAATACTCAATTGCCTGACTTATCAGCATTCCCGGCAAATGATGGCAATTCGCAGTTACAGATGTTCTGAGTAGAATTGTCTCAACACATGACACGGGCGCGATTTTCTCATAAAATACGCGCCTTTTTTGATGCCACTGCGAAACTTGTCAGAGAATCGATTATGAACCCTAAGAGCAATCCAGATACGATGTTTTCCGCTCCTATCGATAAAATAGGAGACTTCACGTTTGATGAACGTGTTGCAGAAGTCTTTCCTGATATGATTCAGCGATCTGTTCCTGGGTACAGTAATATCATCTCTGCCATTGGCATGTTGGCCGAAAGGTTCGTTAAACCGCATTCAAACATTTACGATCTTGGCTGCTCACTCGGTGCCGCGACGTTATCCATGCGTCGTCATATTCAGCAGGAAGGTTGCCAAATCATTGCAGTCGATAACTCGTCCGCTATGGTTGAGCGTTGTAAACTGCACGTCAATGCTTATCGCAGCGATACGCCTGTGGATGTGGTAGAAGCAGACATTCGCAATATTGAAATCCAAAACGCTTCTGTCGTGGTACTCAATTTCACGCTGCAGTTTCTTTCACCTCAGGATAGGTATACTTTGCTGGAGAAAATCTATGCGGGTCTGCGTCCGGGTGGCATTTTGATCTTGTCAGAAAAGTATGTGTTCGAAGACCAAGTGTCTAATGAACTGCTCATCGACCTTCATCATGACTTTAAACGCGCCAACGGGTACAGCGAATTAGAAATCAGTCAAAAGCGCAGTGCGATTGAAAACGTCATGCGCCCTGACTCTAAGAGAGAACACAAAGAACGCTTTGCCGAAATCGGTTTTAGTAGCTTCGATGTCTGGTTCCAGTGTTTCAACTTTGGTTCAATGTTCGCGATAAAGTAGCGAAAAATGAGTCGTTCGCTCAGTATGTTGGGCTAAATTGTTTAATTTATTATCAGTGAAAAACTATGTTTAACTTTGCCAATTTTTATCAGTTAATTGCCACGGATACCCGACTCCAGTCATGGCTTAATGTTTTACCTCAGCAGCTAACCGATTGGCAAAACGCAGAGCATGGTGATTTTGGGCGCTGGCTAAAAGCGCTCAACAAAATCCCTGAAGGTTCACCTGATCAGGTTGATCTGAAGCACTCTGTCACTATCGCGAACGATACTCCATTCCATACTGGTGAGCTGAAAAAGCTAGAAAACCTGCTTCGTACGTTCCACCCTTGGCGTAAAGGCCCATATCATCTGCACGGTATTCACATTGATACAGAGTGGCGCAGCGATTGGAAATGGGATCGCGTGCTACCACACATCTCACCACTTAAGAACCGTAGTGTCCTTGATGTTGGCTGTGGCAACGGTTACCACATGTGGCGAATGCTGGGTGAAGGTGCGCGCTTGTGTGTCGGTATAGACCCATCACATTTGTTCCTGATTCAGTTTGAAGCAGTACGCAAGCTAATGGGCGATAACCAACGGGCGCATTTGCTGCCACTGGGTATCGAGCAGCTACCGAAACTTGAAGCATTTGATACTGTGTTCAGCATGGGCGTGCTATACCACCGCCGCTCTCCACTCGACCACTTGATTCAACTTAAAGATCAGCTTGTAGCGGGTGGTGAGTTGATTTTGGAAACGTTAGTCATTGAAGGTGATGAAACTTCCGTGCTTGTACCAGTTGACCGCTATGCTCAAATGCGTAATGTCTACTTCTTCCCTTCTTCAAAAGCCCTCAAAGTGTGGCTAGAGCAAGTCGGATTTGAAGATGTTCGCATCGTTGACGAAAACGTCACTTCTGTCGATGAGCAGCGCACAACTGACTGGATGACACACAATTCCCTGCCAGACTATCTTGATGCCAACGACCCAAGCAAAACAGTGGAAGGTCATCCGGCACCTCGTCGAGCAGTACTTGTCGCCAAAAAACCTAATTATGATTAATTATTGACAGACTCCTAACTTTTTAGGTACTTCAAATACTTAATCTAAACACTAAAAGACTCTAAAATTTAGGATGCTGACTGCGTCCTATTTTTTTGCAGTGCATCACTAATCAATACTCAATACAATCTATCAGGGCAATGTGCCTTGTGAGACCAACGAGTAATGATCTAAACTCCTAATTTATAAACAACTTAATCTAATTCAGGATTTTCAATGTTTACCAAATTGACTCCGGTCATTGCGATTGCCTTACTTTCAGGCTGCACGCTCACCAACAGTGAGCAATACCATCAGGAAACCCTTGCAGCGATTCAATCTTCAGAAACAAATCTCACACAAAAATTTACTCGTTTAGAGAGTCAGGTAAGCGATCAAGCCGAACACATTGAAAATCTACAATCTAAGGTCGACATGCTGGATAAAGAGCTGATGAAGTTCAAATACGAAGCCATGGCCGAAGTAAAGAAAAAGCGCGAACCAGTACTGGTGCCTACTCAAGTCCAAGTTCAAGCTGCACCGACTCAAGACGTTGTGTTAGGTGAGATTGAAAAAGTGACCATAGATTCTATCAAGCAGGCATTTGACACTCGCATCGATACCGGTGCAGCCACGTCTTCACTCAATGCCGTAGACATCGAAGAATTCGAGCGTAATGGCAAGAATTGGGTTCGTTTTCACTTATCAGATGGTGAAACCGCGTTAGATGACACGAATTGGATTGAAGCCCCTATCATCCGCTTTGTGAAAATACGACAAGCAACAAGCGATAAAATGGAACGCCGCGCGGTCGTAGAATTGTGGGTAAGATTGGGCAAGATTCACGAAAAAACACAGTTCACTTTGGCAGATCGTTCTCAGATGACCCATCCTGTGTTATTGGGTCGTGAATTTATCCGAGATATTGCAGTGGTGGATGTCAGTAAACAATACATCCAAACGAAAAACGAACAAATACAATAAGGTAGCTTATGACGTCTAAAGTCCCTTTTTATATATCGGTCGTCCTGCTTATTATTGCAGGCATCGCTTTAAGTATGTTCAGGCATCAGACTTATGGCGTTCCTTGGACACCGGGAGAAACCCGTCAAGTTTGGGATATTGAAGCCCGTGTCGAGTTTAATGCTCAGGCTAAACCTGTTAAGGCGTCACTAGCCGCACCACATACTCAAAACGGGTTCACGCTGATCAGTGAATCTTCTTCATCACCAGGCTACGGCGTTTCATACGTTAATACTGAAACTGGGAGAAGAGCTGAGTGGTCAATTCGCCACGCAGTGGGCGCACAAACTATCTACTACAAAGCGCAATTCCTTGTGGATCCTCAGGCGAAAGTCGAACCACTCAAGCCAGATCAAGATATCACCCCACCAACCTTTGACGGTCCGACAGAAGCCGCGGCGATCTCTTTAATTGAACGCGCCAACAAACGCTCTGCTGATGACATCACGTTCACTCGTGAACTGATCAAAATCCTTAATGATTCAGATAGCCAAAACGCTGCTCTATTGCTGAACAAAATGTCCAAAGTGGAAGCGGTCGATAAAATCCTTGCTCACGCTCAAATACCAAGCAAAGTGGTTGGTGTCATCGAGCTAGAAGATGGCCGTCGACGCCAGACTATTCAGCAGATGAACCAGGTATGGGATGGTAAAGAGTGGATTCTGTTTAATCCTCAGAACGCTAATCAAGTCATTGCTGAGAACATCCTTGTCTGGGATGAGTCCAACGTATCACTGCTCGATATCATCGGCGGCCAAAACAGCCAAGTTCACTTCTCGATGATCGCTCAGGAAGTCTCACCAAAACAGGCAACTCTGGACAAAGTTGAAGCAGACGGTCTACTTAACTTCTCTATCCATAGTTTGCCACTTGAAGAGCAGGCGATGTTTAAAACCATCATGCTGATTCCGATTGGTGCACTGATTGTGGTGTTCCTACGTGTCATCATTGGCCTGAAAACCTCCGGTACCTTCATGCCAGTCCTGATTGCGGTTGCCTTCGTTCAGACTCAGCTTGTCACTGGTATTGTCGGCTTTTTGCTGATTGTAGGTACTGGGCTGGTGATACGAAGTTATCTCTCAAGACTAAACTTGCTGTTAGTCGCTCGGATTTCTGCCGTGATTATCACGGTCATCATGATCATCTCGGTCTTCACGGTAGTCGCATTTAAGATTGGTTTGACAGAGGGTCTGTCTATTACCTTCTTCCCGATGATCATCCTTTCTTGGACCATCGAACGTATGTCGATTCTATGGGAAGAAGAAGGCGCTAAAGAAGTTATGCTGCAAGGTGGCGGTTCATTGGCAACTGCCGTACTGGTTTACCTAGCAATGACCAGCACTTACATTCAGCACCTGACTTTCAACTTTATTGGTCTTCAGCTGATTGTTCTAGCAGGCATTCTGCTACTTGGTACTTACACGGGTTACCGCCTAACAGAGCTACGTCGCTTTAAACCACTAGCGGAGGACTAAACGATGCTGACACGTTTAACTTCGCAGTTTACATCGCCAGATAAGCTTCGCCATAAAGGCATTATGGGCATGAATCAACGTAACCACAGCTACATTGGTCGTTACAATGATCGCTCAAAGTATCCGCTGGTAGATGACAAGCTTAAAACAAAAATTATTGCTCAGCAGCATGGTGCCACGACACCTGAGTTAATTGGCGTGATCAGTAGCCAAGTGGAAGTCAAAACCATTCATAAGATGGTCAAAGACTGGCCTGGTTTCGTTATTAAGCCTGCTCAAGGAAGTGGTGGTAAGGGCATCTTGGTAATCACCTCTCACAAGGACGGCATCTACACAAAACCGTCGGGCGCTACGATCAACCAAGAAGACGTTGAACGCCATATAAGTAACGCACTGGCGGGGCTTTTTTCGCTAGGTGGTAAAAACGATGTTGCTGTGGTTGAAAACCTGATTAAGTTTGATGACTGCTTCGACGGGTTCAGCTACGAAGGTGTACCCGATGTGCGTATTATTGTTTTCAAGGGCTACCCTGTTATGGCGATGATGCGTTGTTCCACTGCCGCCTCTGATGGTAAAGCGAATTTACACCAAGGTGCGGTAGGTGTCGGTATTGATATCGCGACAGGTCGTGCAGTGAGAGCCGTACAATTCGATCAACCCGTTACGCATCACCCCGATACAGGTAAAGAACTGGCTACGCTGCAAGTACCTCATTGGGAACGCTTGTTAACATTGGCTTCGAGTGCATGGGAAATGACAGGCTTGGGCTACATGGGCACTGACATGGTTCTGGATAAAGAAGAAGGGCCTATGGTGCTTGAGCTAAACGCACGTCCGGGCTTGGCTATCCAAATCGCCAATGGCGCGGGGCTACTGCCTAGACTGCATCATATAGAGAACCTTGGCTCACCAAGAGTTTATCCAAGCGCAGAAGAACGCGTCGCTTATGCGGCCAAGCAGTTTGGTATATTCGCCAATGAAGTGACAAGCTAAAAGCTTTCAATAACTCAAAAACCCGCGACATGCGGGTTTTTTAATCGCTGAAGTAAAACGATCAAGCCAAATTCACACTAGCATGCTCCTTGCACAAACCGTATTTTAACTTGATCTTATCTGCCACTTTTTCGGCAATCATTATTGTTGGTGCATTGGTATTGCCGCCTACCAAAGTGGGCATAATTGAGGCATCAACAACTCTTAAGCCCTCAATCCCATAGACGGAAAGATTACTGTCTACCACAGCCAATGCATCTTGCTCTGTTCCCATTTTGCAAGTTCCGACCGGATGATATTGAGTGTCAGCACGATTTCGAATGTCCTGCTCAATCGCACTATCATCACTCACATCAATGGGGTAAAAACTGTCTCCTCGCACATCATCAAACGCCTCATTTTCTAGCATCCGATGCTGCTTTTTCCACGCCTTAATCATCACCGACATATCATCGGGGTGGCTGAAGAAAGCAGGGTCAATGCTTGGTGAATCATACGGGTCTGCACTTCTGAGTTTGACTGTTCCTTTGCTCTTGGGCCTGAGCAAGGTAACGTGGCTACTAAAGCCATGACTCAGATGGATTTTCCGCGCGTGGTCATCAACGACAGCGACAACGAAAACAAACTCAAGATCAGGGACTTGTACATCATTATCTGAGCAAAAGAACCCAATTCCCTCTGCGTAGTTACTGGTTAACTTTCCTTTCCGATGACGTCGCCATTGGGGGATCGCCTTACCTATATCCGCGGCCATTTGTAGTGAAATACCAAAAGTTGAACGCTTAGCATTACATTTATAGGAATGGATCAGATCAATATGATCTTGCAAATTCTCACCCACGCCTGCGAGTTCATGGACCTGATAAATACCGTGCTTATCCAACTCTTCTTTCGGTCCAACACCAGATAGCAGCAAAATTTGTGGCGAGCCAAATGCCCCAGCCGAAAGAATGACTTCTTTTCGACACGTAATCTGAAAGCACTTTCCTCCTAAGCCATACTCCACACCAATAGCTTGCTTATCACGAAACAGGACTTTATGAGTTGTAGCTTTAGTCACGACGGTAAGATTAGGACGAGATAAATTGGGAGTTAGGTACGCTTTAGCCGCACTACAACGTTCACCATTGAGCTGAGTCACTTGAGTTGCCATAGCGCCGAGTTGTTCAACGCCATTGATGTCCTTGTTTCGCGGTATACCAATAGATTCACATGCCTGCAGGTACTTCTCAAGCATCTCACTTGGGCAACGTAGATCAGTGACATTCAGCGGTCCACCTTGGCCGTGAAATTCATCTTGGTGGACTTCGTTATGCTCAGCCTTTTTGAAGTAAGGCAAACACTCGTCATAACTCCAGCCGACATTGCCTAAACTTGACCACAAATCATAGTCATAACGGTGCCCGCGTGCGTACATCATGGCGTTGATCGAACTTGAACCACCCAGTGTTTTACCACGTGGCTGATAGCCTTTGCGCCCGTTGAGGCCTTTCTGTGGAACCGTCTCAAAACCCCAGTTATTGTGTTTAGTCGGCATCATTGCGACCATTCCGACAGGAGTATGAATAAAGGGGCTGGTATCTTTACCACCAGCTTCTAATAGGCATACACTGATACTGGGATCTTCAGATAAGCGAGCCGCTAACACGCACCCGGCAGAGCCTCCGCCTACAATAATAAAATCATAACTGTCCATCAGTTAACTCCTCAGCACAAATTCAGCGGCATATAGAAGTGGGGAAACGTCCCTACTCGCACAAGTACGCACTTAGATATGCAGACTGATCTGCGAACCTATTTGGCTTGTTCTTTGAGTGCAGGATCGGGTTTTCCAACAAACCATCGAACCGCCAGTTTCTGAATCGGATTTCCATAGGGCGGCGTAAACAAAGCGATTGGAAACCACCGACGCATCTGCAACACACTGCGCGCGTGGCTAAGTTCACAAAAGCCTTCTTCCCCGTGATAATTGCCGATTCCAGAATTGCCAACCCCGCCAAATGGCACTGAATGATTCAGCACATGCCATCCCCAGTCATTGATCGTCACACCACCACTGTGTGTTCGAGCCAGTAACGTTTCACGCTGTTGCTGATCATGACTAAATAGATAACACGCGAGAGGTCTTGGGCGCTGAGTAATGTAATGGATAACTTGGTCTAGACTCTGATAACCGAGGACCGGAAGCAGTGGACCAAAAATCTCTTCCTGGCAGATACGCATCTCAGGCGTTAGTTGGGTGGCGATGAACAAAGGCGTCTTGCGTCCCTCTCCACCCTCTGAACATTGAGTGATGACCGCTCCTTTGCGACGAGCATCCTCTAACAATTCTTGGAATCGTTGCGCCTGAGCATCATCGATTAGAGAGGTATAGTCATGGTTATCTCTAATCGATTTGTACATTGCTTTGTGCGCATGGGACACGGCAGTGACAAACCGCTCCACTTTGTCTTCGGGGACAAACGCATAATCTGGCGCGATACATATCTGCCCAGAGTTAAATCCTTTGCCATGAGCGACCCGTTGAGCAGCAAACTCAATATCAAAGTCATCAAAAACAATAACCGGAGACTTTCCCCCTAGCTCCAACGTCACCGGAGTAAGATTTTTAGCCGCATTAGCCATAATAACTTTGCCGCTCTTCGGTGAGCCGGTAAAAACAAGATGGTTAAATGGAAGACTCGAAATATCCATCGCTTGTGGATGGCTACCCTCTACGACGCGGACTAAGTCGGTTGAATAAATCTCGCTCAATAGCTTGGTCAGTACTCTCGTCACGGCTGGGCAGTTCGGTGGCATTTTTATCATGCAGCGATTGCCCGCGGCTAAAGCAGTAACGAGCGGACCAACAGAAAGGTAAATAGGGAAGTTCCATGGGCAGATAATACCAACCACTCCTTTGGGCTGATATCTCACCTCAAGCCTATTGCCTTTGAATAGCCACTCCGTTGGACGACGACTTGGCTTCATCCAGCGTCCAATGTGGCTCAAGACATGATTGATATCCAGTATCGGGGCTAGGACATCCGCCATAATCGACTCGGTATGACTGCGCCCACCAAAGTCTTCACTCATCGCATCCGCGAGAACATCTTGATATCGAGATAACTGTTGCTTAAGTGCTCTTAAGCGTTGCTTCCTGACGCTCAAACTTGGCAGCGGTTCATTTTGGTATGCCAATTGAAGCTCATTGAACCAAGTTGTCAGCTCACTTACTGAAGCGTCAGACGCCAGTGTATCGCTGTCGGCTAGGTGTGTTGCCATCGTATTCATCTGAGTGACCTCGCATGTTCCAATACCTTATTACAACATTTCGCTAACATGACGCACAGGTGTTAGAGAGACAGAAAACGGTGAAATTCGGACACAAATAACAGACCTAATGACATCCTTAGGCTATAAAGAAACCTCAAGCTGGCAATGTGCAAAGGAAAAGGAAGTAAGGAAGGGAAATGGAGTATAGTGCGGTTTATGAACCCGATATGCAGGCTTTTGGTATCCTAGATGTACAGCTGCTAACTAGGTATCTGGAACATCAGATTCCAATCGAAGATCTGCTGAAAGGCAGTGGTATATCACTTGCGGAGCTCTACTCTCCAGACACACATATCACCCTCGCTCAGAAGCTAATCATTTTTAGTAATGCGACAAGCCTATCAAACGAGCCTGCTCTGGGCTTAAAAATAGGTCAACAAGCACGTTTCAGTGACTTTGGTGTTCTTGGTTATGCAGCTTTTAGCAGCAGCACGCTACTCGATGCCTTGCTACTGGGCTTCAAATATCTGCGTCTTGCCGGCCCTGTACTAAGAAAGAAAATGTGGATTGAACAAAATCGCGGTTATTTTCGCGCAGAGCAACTTATCGAACTCGATTCGCTGCTTCCTTTTTGCTGCGAGTACTGGTTTGCTACCATTCAGAATCTGTGTGAAGAAGTAATGCAACAACCCTTTCCTTCCCATGTACTTAAGTTTCCTTACCCGAAGCCAGAGTATGGAGACTTATATAACGAGCTGTTTCGCTGCCAAATTGAATTTGATAGCCAAGAGCTGGAATGGGAATTTGACGCTAGCCAATTACACACCCCTCTGCCGTCAGCGAACGCAATGACGCTACAGATGTGCTTAAAGTCCTGTGACGAGATGTTGGCTAAAGTTAGCAGCACGCCAAATTTGAAAGAAAAAATTACTCAGATATTCATTGAGCGGCCTGGTCGCTACCCCTCGATTGAAGCGCTCTCTTCAGAACTAGGAATGTCATCTCGTACATTACGTCGCCACCTCAAGGCCGAACAAACAGGCTACCAACAAATATTGGATCACGTCCGCTTTAACCTCGCGAAACATTACCTTGTTTCAACAGGCTTAAATATCGAAGAAATTTCTGAGCGGGTAGGCTTCTCAGACAGTGCAAATTTCCGCCACGCGTTTCGCAAATGGAATGGCTGCTCACCGAAAGCGTTTCGTAACCAAGCCGCTGACGCTAAACAAAAAAATACCCGCTAACTCAGCGGGTATTTTCTATCAGCTTGTCTTTATAGCTCTTCAATCAGTTCTTGAGCTTCTGACTTGTCTTGCTCAGCTTGTCCAAAGCCTCTTAGACCAACCACATGAACATGCTCATGGTCTTTAAATACTTTACGCACTAGCTTGTAAGTGGTGCCCTTCTCTGGGCTGATGTTTTCTGGTGCCGCAATCAACAATTGCATATCCAGACGGTCACACAGTTCAAACAGAGTCGAAATTGACTTAGCATCCAAACGCGCCGCCTCATCAAGGAACAAGAGTCGACAAGGAACAATGTCTTTACTGCGTAGACGACGAGATTCTTCTTCCCAGCTCTGAACAACCATCAGAAGAATCGACTGACCAGTACCGATCGCTTCACCCGTAGACAACGCACCAGATTCCGCTTGTAGCCAACCATCTGAACCACGGCAGACTTCAACACTCAGCTCTAGGTAGTTGCGATAGTCCAGCAGCTCTTCACCCAGAACTTGAGGGCTGCGTTGTCCCATATCAATATGTGGGTTAACGCGCTGGAACAATTTCGCCATCGCTTCTGAGAAGGTATAACGAGAAGTTTCAAACAAGTCTCTGTGCTGCTCTTGCTGCGAAGCTAGACCATGAAGCAAAATTTCGTGGCTTTCCCGAATCTTCACATTCAAGCGAACACCTTTTACCTGGCCAAAGGCAATGTTCGACAAGCCTTGGTTTAGCATACGGATGCGGTTTTGCTCACGCTGAATCGTTTTCTTAATGATGCTAGCGACAGATTCAGAACTGATCGCGAGGCGATTTTCACGTTGCGTCAGTTCTTCGGTCAATCGCGCCAGCTCCACTTCCATCTCTTCAATGGCCTCAACCGGGTCATCGGTATGGATGATATCCTGACGAATGCGTTCACGCAGATGCAGGTACACTGCGATATAGAACAGTACCTTACGCTCAGGGCGTGCATTGTCTTCCGACAGACGCAACGCATCACGTAAGTCATCGTTATCTGCCACCGCCAGACGTAACGCACCCAACGACTTATCCGACATCGAACGTAATTCATCCGCTGACATATAGGCCAGCTCACGCTTATGCAGACGACGTTCGACATCGTTTTCACGTGCTAAGCGCAGTACGGAACACCAACCTGCTTTCGCTGCAACCACAAAGGTGCGCAGCTCAATATACTCTTTCTGAACCTTCTTAAGACGCTTTGCCAGACCTTTCATTTCCAGCTCAGTCGACGTGATGGTACGCTCGTATTCACTCTTACGACTGCGTGACGTATGCAGACGCTCCTGCAACTCATCTCGACGACGCATAGCGCGCTCTTGTGCGCCTTCGTCAGCAGTGACACCAAACTCTTGAAGCTCTTGCTTAAATTCTTGAACCGTTTCCTGCTTAGCCTGATGAGAACTCTTCAATGAAGCCAAGACTTGGTTGTACTGGTTCATCTGACCTTGAGATTGCTTCAGTTCGTCACGCGAACGCGTACGCTGCCTCTCTGCTTCAACAAGCTTAGCTTTAAGCTGTTCACTCAGTTCACTGCTCTTGTTTAGCAAGTCCACAGAGTCAGAATAAGCAAAGTAATGACGACGCTCCACCAAGTCAGACAACGCAAAGATCTGCTTCTTAAGTTCCTGTAACTGAACATCCGCTGCCTTATATTCGGCTTCTAACGCATCGAATTGCTCAGGGTCGGCTTCAAGCGCTGAAGCAATTTTTTCCAGTTCAGAAACTGTTTTCGCGTGGCTGATCAAAAATGCTTTTGCTTCAGACAGTTGAGCGATTTTTTCTTCAAGCTCTTCGAAACGCAGTGTCAGTGAATCATCTTCAATCAACGCCATCATTGGTGCTAATTTATCAAGCGATGACAACGCCTGCTTACTCGCTAACAGCTGAGAACGTTGCTGCTGCTCTTTGGCATCCAAATCTGCCAGTACTCGTGACACTTGGTTACGCTTCTCACGAGCCACTGTCAGCGATTGCTCCGGATCCGCTTCAAAAGCAACCTGAATGTGCTTGGCAACGAAGTTATTGAATGCCTGATATAGACGCTGAAGTTTTTGCGAATCGAACGCAGCTTTCGCATGCTGTTCAACCACTTCTTCTCGTTCATTACGTAGCAGCTCTAAACGTTGTTCTCGCGCAGCACGTCCAAACAGAGGAATTTCTGGGAAGCGTGAGTAACGCATCTGGCGATCGTTCATGCGAACACAAACCGCCCCTTCCAGTTCTTCAGCATCAAATGAGCTGTCATCAAAGGCATCGATATCGCCTTCAATTATGTAAAGGTCTTCAGGACAATCGTCCAGCTCAACCAGCTTTTCTTCAATACCCGTTAAGTCAGACACCACAATCGCATGACGAGATGGACCGTACATCGCACTGAAATAAGGCGCATCGCCAATGGTGATATCGTCATAGATCTCTGAAAGCAGCACACCACCTAATGTATCAGCCAAGCCTTTCAGACGAGGATCATTGGAGCCACCCGGTGATGCTAACCGTTCAATTTCATTCTCTAAATGAGCACGGCGCTCAGCGAGCTTTTCTTTCGCCAATGACTGTTGCTTTTCTTGCTCCAGCACCACTTGCATCTGGGACATAACAGCTTGGCTGTCATACAGATCAGCACCACTTTGCTCTTTGAGCGTTTCCAACGCATCGTGAGCTGCAATCCAAGTTGGCGCAATGGCTTCAAGCTTTTCGATTTCGCTAGCAGAATCCTGCTCTAAGCGACGCTGTTCG
The DNA here is from genome assembly GCF_947311885.1 of Vibrio sp. St2. Lineage (NCBI taxonomy): Bacteria > Pseudomonadati > Pseudomonadota > Gammaproteobacteria > Vibrionales > Vibrionaceae > Vibrio > Vibrio sp. St2. The sequence continues at coordinate 171,348 of NZ_CAMZNA010000005.1, forward strand.
CTGCGCTGCTCACGTACCTCTTCCTGAGCCATCTCAAGCGATTCAACCTGCATTGCGTGACGTTCACGCTCCTGCTCAAAGGTTAACTCATCAACGAGCTCTGCATGATGTTGCTTCTGATACGCGTCGACTAACTCACGGGCCTGACGCTGTTGATTGAGATTACGTTCTAGATCTCTGTGCTGCGCTCGCCATTGTTGTTCATTTTGTGCAATTTGCTCAGCATCTCGCGCTTGACGAATCGACTCCTTTGCAACTTCAGCAGCATTTTTACGCTCCACTGAGTCGCCAGCAATCTTACGAACCAAGGTAAGCGCCGTCTCAAACTGCTCAACGGCAGCTGAAGACATATCCAGTTTGTGTTTCACCGACAGCAAAGCTGCCGTGCTTTCTGATTCCTGATTTTTCAGCTCAGAGACCAACGAGTGCGCGCGCTCAGCAGTCAGGTCTTCATCCCCCAGCAAGGTTTTCGCTTTCTCAAGCGCTTGCACTGCTTGCTGGTATTGAAGTGCGCGGGTTTGCTGAACGTCCAGCGCTTGCTGATAATCCGCCAACTGAGTCTTAAGGCTGTCGACCTCTTCTTCCGCAACCGTCGCTTGCTCTTCCATCATCAGAACACGCTCTTGCGCTTCTTCAACGACCATCATCTGTTCTTCAAGTCGTTCGCTCAGCTCTTCAAGATCTTCTTGGTAGCGTTCGATCTTTTCCTGCTGACGCAACGCATTCTGGACAAGCTGTAAGTGGTCGGAAGCCGCTTGATAATCTTGCTCTAGAGCAGATTCGGACTCCACCAGCAGTTCAAGCTCTTCTTGAACGCGATTAAGCAAGCTGTTTTGCTCAACCAGTGTTTCACGTGAGCCAAACAATTCAGAGCGCAGAGATAGAGTCTGCTCTAGCTTATTACGACGATCGTTTGCATGGCGCATGTAGTCAGCCGCCACGTAATTCGTCGATTCGGTGATCAGGTGTTTAAATAGGTCTCGATCGGCTTGAGTCGTTTTAATCGCTTCCAGCGTCATGCGGTTTTCACGCAGCGCCGATTCCATGTCTTGGAAAGCTTTCTTTACTCCGCCATTCTGAGGCAGTAGGTAATCACGTAATGAGCGGGTAATCGCACTCGAAATACCACCGTACAGCGACGCTTCAATCAAGCGATAGAACTTAGAACGGTCACTGGAGTTACGCAATTTCTTAGGAATCACGCCAAATTCAAACATTTGTGCGTGGTATTCGACAATCGAATTGAAAGTCTTAAGCTGGACACCTTCGTATTGAGCTACTGACTCTTTGATTTCGTTGATCTGACGAACACGCGCCTGAGTCGCAGAAACACTTTCAATCAGGATATCCGTCGGCTTCACAGTGCTTGGCAGCCCTTGAATCACGAACGGTTTGATATCCACTTTCTTATCGCGACCCGCGACCTGCTGCAGCTTAACCGCAAACAGTAAGCGCTGATTACGTGAGTTCACAACATCCAGTGCCGCATAACAGGCACCTGGTTGCAATTTACCGTAGAGGCCTTTGTCACGTGAAGACTGGCTACTGCCCGCCTCGGTCGTATTTCGGAAATGCAGCAGCGTCTGGTCAGGTATCAAGGCTGTAATAAATGCCGCCATTGTGGTTGATTTACCTGCACCATTACCCCCGGATAACGTGGTAACTAAGCCATCAATGTCAAAGGTTCGTGCAAAGAAGCCGTTCCAGTTGACCATGGTCAGCGATTGATATTTACCTCTTTCAATCATGCTTCACCTTCTTCTAATTTTTCTGATTGAGATGACTCATCACCTTGTTCTGATTCTGCCAGTAAGCTGCCTTGGCTTGGCTCTTTGGTATGCACAACTGCTTCACCATCACGGATCAAGCGTAACTGCGCTTCACGCATGTCGTCGCCCACACGGACATCAGCACCAAAGCGGAATACCGACTCACTGATACTGAATTTTCCGGTTTCACCGATGTTGATGATCATGCCCAGACGGCGTAAACGACGCAGAGAAGTGCGGACTTTTTCAAACAGTTTTTCTTTATCTAAATCTGAACCAGTCGCACGGTTGGTGACCAGCTTCATCAGCTTTTTCTCATCAGATAAAGCCAACAGCTCTTCATACAGTTCCTGATTGGTAAATATTCCCTCGTGAGCTAGACGCTCTGGGCTTAGGTATAGGAAACACAAGACCTTGCCCACCAGCATGTCGAGCTCAGACAGCACACTGCGGTTAATCAGGGACGTAGAGCGAGGGCGAAGGTAAAAGAAACCTTCTGGTGCTTTGACCAACTCAGTGTTGTAGCGTTGGTAAAATGAAGAAAGCTCAACTTCAAAGTCAGACAGCAACGCGTGATTGTCGAGATCTTCGGTAGAAATATGACGTCCGGCACGAAGCATGCTGTCTAGCGCCGGGAAAAGTGGATTTGAAATCGCTTTTGCCAGATTTTCTGACATGTAATCATTAGTATCGGTCGATGACATTTGCTTGTACCTTTGCTCCGTATTCGTTAATTGCCTGCCAGTCTGGCTGAATCGCTTGATAATCCGATTCGGAGTAACCCAGACGTACTGCTTGATCAATGACGATACGAGCTAAATCGAAATGATGAGTGCGCGGATGCTGTGCTAGGTAGTCGCGTAATACGGCTCCCAGATGGATAGCTGTACCCTGCTCCTTATGTACTTTGAGCATGTCACCTATGCGCTCAGAAAGCTCATCATTCACTTGTTGGAATTCTTCATACTCCACTTCCAGAGGCACTTGTCCGGTGACTTCGTCATCTCGAAGAACCAGTGCTTCATCGCGGAGATCGACTAACCTTTCTGCATCGGCATAAGTCAGATACCAAGGTGTGTCGAAGTAATCTTTGACTGACTGACGCAAACGCGTGCTGAAGGCACGGTTCTTGTCCATGTCAATTGCGGTGCGGATAAATTTATGGACGTGTCTGTCGTAACCAATCCATAAATCAATAGCTTGTTGGCCCCAGCTTGTGATGCGATCTAGTTTCATCTGTAAGCCAAACAAGGCCTCCTCAATAAATTCCAGTTCATCTTGTCCATAAACAATTTCTTGGATATCAAGGATTTGAGTTTGTAGCTCATCGCTGGCTGCTTGCAATGTATCTTGCAGCTCACGCAAGGTGCTAGACGTTTCAGATAACAACTCTTCACAGTTGTTGATCGCTTCACGCCAATCTTTGTTCAGTAGCTCAGCAATCTGCACTTTGACGGATTGTTGCTGCTCATCCATAACACGTTGGTTGAGATCAATTTGATCGAATATCTCGCCCACAGAATATTTGAGCACGCCATAAACGTTCTTTTTCCAGTGACCCGGCGTCCCGCCTTGCTGAGCAGATTCAATCGCTTTCGCCATTTCATCCGCCACCATCGACAACTGAATAGAGAGGCGTAGCTTAGAAAACTCACGATGGCGAACATAATAGTCCGTAATCCCAATCGCGAGCGGCGACAAGCGATAAATACTTGCGCCATCGTTCACTTCACTGGTAAAGCGGCTAATCAGCCTCTGCTTTACCATCTCATTAATTGCGTTGTTAGCCCGAAAAGCAGACGCTTCTCCGGTATCCTCAAATAACCGAGTGACGATAGTAAATGCATCGTGCAATTCACCTTCACCCAATTCTTCATCAAACCTCTCATTGCTAAGCACTGCAATAGCGATGAGAAATGCGAGACGTTCAGTCGGCAGGTTTAATGAGAAATCGTGCTGCTTAACCCAGCCAACCAATTCATCAATAGGTTGCTCAGCAGCGTTGAGAGTCATCTCACTCATTATTATTCCTGTTCTTCTTTCTTTTTGGCCCATACATGTATATATCGGCCTAGCGAGAGGTAGGGCTCTTGTCGACACAGCTGTCGCTCAAGTGCCACCACATCTTCTGTCTTATAGTCGCCCATGTATTCTCTGTTTCCGATGTAATCACTAAAACAGCGAATACCAGCTTTGCCACAGATTTCAAAGCCAGCGTCTTCGATCCACTTGTAGACCTCTTCTGGTTTAAGCCCTTTCTGCGGCTGTAACTTAAATCGTTTTCGATGCGGCATGCCCTCTAATACATGAGGAATATTGCCACATACGACATTCTTGTAGACCAGACCATGATGGTTGTAGAACATGATGGAAGCTGCGCCCCCCGGTTTCACCTGCTCAAGCACCGTTTCTAAAGCGGGTTTCGGGTCTGCCAACCACTCCATCACAGCATGGAACATGACCACATCAACGGGCTGCTCCAGATGTTCTGCAATGTTCTGAACTGGCGAATGAATCAAGCGATACTGCTCAAGCAAGCCATTTTTTTCAATATCCTGCTTGGCTAGTTGCAGCATTTCCAAAGATAGATCACATAAAGCGACGCGATGTCCGAGTTTAGCCAGCTTTTGCGACATTTGTGCTAAACCACCGCCAGCATCCAGCACATCGAGGCTTTTCCTGCTACCATTAACCGCACAAAGTAGTTGTTCAAGTTCTTCCCAAACAATGACTTGGCGTATCTCTCCTTTATCGGAGCCGTAGATGTTTTTTGCAAATTTGTGGGCAATATCGTCGAAATTGCGGTCTTCAGTCACGGCGGCTTAGGTTATCATGTCGAATCGTGCTGCTATTCTGTCATAAGAAAGGCAGATATAAAGAGGGATTCTCTTAAATTAAAATCAATTGGTGTTTTTTCGGACTATTTAAGTATGTTTGAGCTGAAAAAAGTGGTGTCATCCCTTTTAATGCCTTTGCCAGCAATGCTGATCATCGGTTTTTTAGGTCTGATGCTGATTATGTTTACAAGGAAGCAAAAAACAGGCTGTTTTGTTGTTCTATTCTCTTTCATTGGCATTTTTCTCATTGCATTCCAGCCAGTTTCATCTCGTCTCCTGATGCCACTTGAGCGTCAGTATTCTGCATTTTTCCCTGTCGATGAGACGATCGACTACGTTATGGTCTTGGGCAGTGGTCATGTGGTGGATGATAAAATTCCGCCCACTTCTGAGCTTAGTCGCACCGGCCTGATGCGATTGGCAGAAGGTATTCGCATTATGCGCATCTATCCGGGGTCTAAATTGATCCTGTCTGGGTACGCCGGAGGGTCTGAAGTCAGTAACGCACGTATGATGGCGAAAGTGGCTCTAGCACTGGGGGTTTCAAAATCCGATATTATTTTGCTCGAAACCGCAAAAGATACGTGGGAAGAGGCAAGGCAAGCGGCGGCATTTGTTAAACGCAAAAAACTGGTTGTGGTGACATCAGCCAGCCATATGAAACGCGCGCTGAATGAATTCCATTCTGCGGGCCTTAAACCTTACCCTGCTCCGACTAACTATTTGGCGCACGATAAGGTGACACAGGCTTGGGCAAAATACGCACCGAAGGCAGTCTATCTAGAGCAAACAGAGCGCTATTGGCACGAAACATTAGGCCGTATCTGGCAATCTCTGCGTGACTGGGCATCCGATTACGAAGAGAAAGCAATACAAGCTTCCGATAGTAATGTTTAATTAAAAAAATACCGAGGGCATGCCTCGGTATTTTTTTGCTTATCTGTTTAGGTCAATCACCGGCAAACATGTACCCTTCACCATGGACGGTAACAAATATTTGTGGGTTCTTGGGGTCAAATTCCATCTTAGCGCGCATGCGTCGAATTAACACATCGATGGTGCGATCATTAGGTGCATCGACTCTGTGACTGATCATATTCAGGATACGTTCACGGCTCAGTACTTGATTCGGGTATGAGGAAAGGGCTACTAACAGCTCGTATTCGGCTTTGGTCAGTTTCACGGGTTCGCCATTTTTACTTAGAGCGCGACGCTGAACATCGAAAGTCCATTCCGCAAAACGTACCACATTGCCCTCATTTTTATTCTGCTCATTGACGTCGATGGCATTGCGAGCAGCGGCAATTCGCCACAATAGGTTTTTAACACGAACAAGCAGTTCACGAAGTTCGAACGGTTTGGTTACATAATCGTCTGCGCCCATTTCTAGACCTACGATTTTATCAATGCTATCCGTGCGTCCTGTTACCAGGATAATTCCAATATCCGACTGACTGCGAAGTTCGCGAGTGAGCATCAACCCATCTTCACCAGGAAGATTGATATCCAGCATCACTAAGTCAATCGCATGATTTTGTAGCGTGTCGCGCATTTGCTCGCCGCTTTCGGCTTCGCTGACCTGATAACCTTCATTTTGAAAGTATCCAACCAACTTGCTGCGAGTCACTGCGTCATCTTCAACTACTAATACGTGATAGCTCATTTACACCACTTAATTACACTTGGAATTGTCTTCACTTGTATTCTATTCATAATCAGTAACAATTCTAGTCTTTGTCCGCTTACTATCCAGAAACCTGAGTGTTTATTGATTCAAAACAAACCTAGTCTCTGGCGTTCATAACTTTCCATTTTTGCACTCAACCTGAAACAACCACCATTACCGCTATTCATTTTTATTCGTTAAACTAATAGGTAGAATTTTCAGGAGTCTGAACTAATGCAAGAAATCAAAGCATTCAACGAAAAACGTGCCGAAATATACTGGTGGCTGTCGAGCCTTTATGCCAAAGAGCTTACAGAAGAAAACCTTCAGCAGTATCACTCAGCAGAGATCCGATCTTTCTTGACCGGACTTGGTGAAAACTCCCACCTTAAGCCAGCAATAGAGCGCGTAATTGACGCATTAAATCGACTGATGGATCGCGATGATGCACAACTGGAACTCGCCGCTGATTTCTGCGATTTGTTTCTAAAGTCAGATAAGGATTCCGCACTGCCTTACGCGTCAATGTACATTGGCAAGTCTGGCCTGCTCAATGATCAGCCTGCTACTGATATGGAAAAGCTGATGGCAGAGCATGGCATCGAGGTCGAAAAGGGTCTTAATGAACCAGCTGACCATATCGCTATTGAGCTCGATTTCCTTGGCAATCTGATCATCCGTTCTAATGAGTTAGAGCAAGACCGACATATGGAAGAAGCGTTTTCAGAGCAAGAGCAGTTTATCCAGCAACAGCTCCTCAGTTGGATTCCACAATTTAGTAAAAAGTGTCAGGCGTTAGATGAGTTTGGATTTTATTCTGCAGTTTCATTGCTGTTGATCGCCTTTCTTGAGTTGGATTGTGCCTATCTGAAAGGCGAGTAACCATATAGTAATTGTGTGATACATAACTTATCACTGTTACGTTTTTTATTTGCTCTTCTGTTGTTTGCGGTCTAAAATCGTGACCGCAAACGATAAAAACGAATGAACTAGAGACAAACCGCTGAATACAGCGGTTTTTGTGTTTCTGATACTTTCTGCCAAATTATTCTACAATCTGAATATGCTTCCTGGCAGTCATCGACAGGACAGAACCTTATGGCCACTATAAAAGACGTGGCACGCTTAGCTGGCGTGTCTACTACAACCGTTTCTCACGTAATTAACAAAACTCGCTTTGTTGCTGAAGCGACTCAGGAAAAGGTAATGGAAGCCGTTACCGAACTGAATTACGCCCCCAGTGCTGTTGCCCGTAGCTTAAAGTGCAACAGTACACGCACCATTGGTATGCTTGTTACTCAATCTACCAATCTGTTCTTTTCTGAAGTCATCGATGGTGTTGAGAGCTACTGTTATCGTCAAGGCTACACTTTGATCTTGTGTAACACTGGTGGTATTTACGAAAAGCAACGCGACTACATTCGCATGCTGGCAGAAAAGCGTGTCGATGGCATTTTGGTTATGTGTTCTGACCTGACTGAAGAACTGAGCGAAATGCTGGACCGCCATAAAGACATCCCTAAAGTCGTTATGGACTGGGGCCCTGAGAGTTCTCAAGCCGATAAGATCATTGATAACTCAGAAGAAGGTGGCTACCTCGCGACGAAATACCTTATCGATAACGGTCACAAAGACATTGCTTGCTTGAGCGGACACTTTGAAAAGGCTGCTTGTCAGGAACGCATCCTAGGGTTCCGTCGTGCAATGGGTGAAGAGAACCTAACCGTGAAAGAAGATTGGATTCTTGAAGGTAACTTCGAATGTGATACTGCGGTATTAGCGGCAGACAAAATTGTCGCCATGGACGACAAGCCAACTGCAGTATTCTGCTTCAACGATACTATGGCACTTGGCTTAATGAGTCGTCTACAGCAGAAAGGTATTCGCGTACCTGAAGATATTTCTGTGATTGGTTACGATAACATTGAGCTTGCTGAGTACTTCTCACCACCGCTAACAACGGTTCACCAACCTAAACGTCGTGTTGGTAAAAACGCGTTTGAAATCCTTCTAGAGCGTATCAAGGACAAAGAACACGAAAAGCGTGTATTCGAAATGCACCCTGAAATTGTCGTGCGTGATACGGTGTACAACTTAAACAAATAGCATGCTCAATAGTCCGACTAATAACTCAATCTATTAGTCGGACATATCATTTTGACGCAATTTCCTTGAACCAAGATCACATTTGATCAATAGGGATGTGATACTTACCTCAAATTTTATTTATCCTTAAAATGTTCGACTAATGCCACGAACAGGGCAAACCACTTCGAAAGAGTGGGACGCAAAGCTTCCGGCCTGACTCAGGAGACTGAAAGGTAGCGGGGTTGCCGATGGGCAAAAATGCAAACGATCCGTATCGTTTAAAACAGTACACTGTAATTGTTATCTAGAGCTAAGTAACTAACGTGTGAGTTTTATTTCGGTATGACACCTTACTGACACTTTATCTGCATTATTTTGCTATTCTCTCGGACCTGAATTTGGTGGCGTATAATAATATACACCGAGATAACACAGCATGGATAAACCAATACTTAAAGACTCGATGCGGCTTTTTGATCAGCTTGGTCGTATAAAATCGCGTTCGATGTTCGGCGGATTCGGAATCTTCGCAGACGACACAATGTTCGCATTGGTGGTCAACGATAAACTTCACATCCGCGCGGATGACAAACTGGCTAGTCAATTCAAATCTGAAGGCTTAGAACCCTACGTTTATAAAAAACGAGGTTTTCCGGTCGTTACCAAATATTTCGCTTTAACTGACGATGTGGCTTCCTGCCCAACTCGTGCTCTCGCCCTCGCACAAAGTGCATTGGCGATAGCTAAGAAAGAGAAAACGTCGCAGGCTAAAACACGACCAAATCGCCTCAAAGACCTACCGAACCTCCGTCTGGCAACAGAACGAATGCTAAAGAAAGCAGGTATCGATAGCGTTGAAAACCTTGAAGAGGCAGGTTCAGTAGAAGCGTTTAGGGCCATTCAGGCAACGCACTCTGCTGAGGTCTCTCTTGAATTGCTATGGGCGCTTGAAGGGGCGATTAACGGAAAACACTGGTCAGTGATTCCACCAGAGCGACGACAAGAGCTGGTCAACAAACTCAATAACTGATCGACAAAATTGATGAAAAGCCAACCAATCGGGTTGGCTTTTTTATTGTTTGTGAAATTTAATCTTTGCCAAACGGTTCTTATTTGTTAACAATTTTTATTGAGTCGTAAGCCTGAGACTCGAAACAGAGGAAGTCGTTATGAATAAAAAACTTGTGTTGGGTGTCCTGCTGGTTGGCCTGATCGTTTTTCTCGGTATTAACTTTGGTCAATACCTCACCTTAGAAAACGCGAAAGCCCAACAAATAGCGCTTTCTGAATACATCAATAACAACTTTGTGCTTGCAGCCGTTACTTATTTCTTGGCTTATGTCGCCATTACCGCCTTTTCGATCCCTGGTGCAGCGGTGGTCACTCTACTCGGCGCAGCTTTGTTTGGTTTCTGGACCAGTCTACTACTTGTTTCTTTTGCCAGTACCATAGGTGCGACACTAGCCTTTTTGAGCAGTCGTTTCCTCTTGCGTGACTGGGTTCAGAGTAAGTTTGGCGACAAGCTGAATGCCATCAACCAAGGCGTTGAAAGAGACGGTGCTTTTTACTTATTTTCATTACGCCTGATCCCCGTATTCCCGTTTTTCCTGATCAACCTTCTAATGGGTCTAACACCACTTTCAACAGCGAGATTTTATCTCGTTAGCCAGTTAGGTATGCTGCCAGGCACTGCGGTGTATCTGAATGCAGGTACACAATTGGCACAAATTGACAGCTTGTCAGGAATCGTATCTCCGTCTGTCTTAGCCTCATTCGCACTACTAGGGCTTTTCCCTGTCATTGCTAAATGGGTAATGGCAAAAATTAAAGGCGCGCCTCAAGCACAAAATGGGAGCCCTTCTTGAAGATATTCACCGCCGATAACCCACCAGAAGCTCACATTGTTTGCGAGCTTCTTAAATCAAACCGCATTCCATGTGAAGTGCGAGGAGAAGGTATGTTTGGCTTGCAGGGTGAAGTCCCTTTCGGTGAAAACTCCCAACCCTATATATGGCTTCTCGATAGCAAGATGCATAATCAAGCCAGCGCTATCATTGAACAATATATGCAGCAAACACTGATTGGCTCGGAATGGCAATGTGAGGAATGCGGAGAAACTAACGAAGCACAATTCGCTATCTGCTGGCAGTGTGGTGCCGTTGGCCCTGCTTAATTGGTAATGGCTTGTTGTTTAATGAAGGCAATAGAGTGTTGATTAAATTCTTCTGGACGCTCTACGTTGCACACGTGGCCACAATCGGGAATTTCCAGTAGCGTACTCTTCTGGTGCGCTGCGACCATTTCTTTGACCGGGCGAATAAACATGTAGTCCCGTTCCCCCATTAGATACAATGTAGGAATTGACAATTCACGCTCTTTAAAGTAACGCATCATCGGATTCACATCAGCCGTGAGAATAAACCAACGTTTAAACTCTTTCTGGCATAGCTTCTTCGCTTCGCGGATAAACAGGTGACGAGATTCTTTTTGTGTACGCTGTGGCATGACGATATAAGCAAATAAGCTGTATAACCACATATAAGGCACGATGTGCTTACACAAGTTACCCAGCTTAACCAAAACTTGTGAACGCGTGTTCAAACGCGTTACAGCGCCTCCTAGAACCATAGACTTAACCCGGCCAGTCGACATTTCAGCCAAGTTTCTTACGATAATGGTTCCTAAAGACATACCAACGAAATGCGCTGATGTAATCTTTAAATGGTCCAAAACCTTAAGAATATCCGCGGTAACCGCTTTGAATGTATAACGATTTGAGATCAACTCTTTGATGAAAGGGTTAGACTTACCGTGTCCACGAAGATCCACCAACAACAAGTTAAAATGCTGTCGATAAGCTTTGATCTGCTTGAACCAGATAGATGAACTGCCACCTGCACCATGCACAAAAACCACCCACTCATTACTGGTTGGGTGCAAATATGTTTTATGGAAGAGAAGCGTTTCGCTCATATTCTCGCAGTCAGTTAGGTCAATAATTTTGTGTCGGGCAGAGTATCACAAACTCTCAATCTTTTAAGTCAGCTTATGCCAATTAAGCCCACAATTACCACAAATTAACCCTAAATTTAACTCAAAAAAGGCGCCATATAGGCGCCTTTTTTCATAGTAATTGTTATTAATCTAATGCACTGTGATACAAACTCAAATACTCATCCGCCGCTTTGTTCCAGCAAAAATCTTGTTGCATTGCGTATAACTGAACACGCTTGAGTTCACCGGGCTGCTGAGCGTACAACAGTAATGAGCGTTGCAGCGTTAAAAGCAATTCTTTAGGCTCTGGCAGTTCAAACAAAAAGCCAGTAGCGGTCTCTGGATCAGCATCGTAATCATTAACACTGTCTTTTAATCCTCCAACACCCCGAACAATCGGCAATGTGCCATAAGCCATGCTGTAGATCTGATTTAAACCACAGGGCTCAAACTCAGACGGCATTAGGAAGAAATCAGACCCAGCTTCCACCAGATGAGCCAATTCGTTGTCGTAGGCCTCTATAAACTTGAACTTATCACTGTGTAAGGCTTCGATATCTTTAAGCTTAGATGCCAGAACTGGGTCACCTGTACCAACAATGACCAGCTGAACCTCATAACGCAAAAACTGGTCGAGTATCGGCAGTAAGTAATGGACACCTTTCTGGTTCGTCAGCCGACATACCATGCCATACACTGCGCCGTCATTTTCCGCTAAGCCAACGCGCTCCTGAAGAGCTCGCTTACAGGCTTTTTTGCCGCGCACCATACTTTGACGATTCGCCTTGTAATTGGTTGGCAAGTAATGATCAGTCTCCGGATTCCAAGCAGAATAGTCACAGCCGTTCAATATACCAACTAAGTCGCCTTCTCGCTGTTTGAACTCAGCAGCCATACCATGGCTACCTAGTTCTGTTTTGAGCTCTTCTGCATAAGTTGGGCTGACTGCATTGATCTTGTCAGCATTCATCACACCCGCTTTTAACATGGTTACGTGTGTTGAGCTTACTGCCGCGTCCGGTGCGTAGCGAGTATGCATTTCAGGCAAAACCTGAAGCTCCTCGTAGCTGAATACACCTTTAAATACCGCATTGTGCACAGACAGAATACTTCTGGTTTGGGCAAAAAAGTCTGTACGGCCATATCGGTGTTTGAGCAGATAAGGAACAAATCCCGTATGCCAGTCGTTAGCGTGAATAATATCCGGTTGGAAACCCAGCTTAGGTAACATATCCAAACAGGCAGCACTAAAGAAAGCGAAGCGCTCACCATTGTCGCTGTATGCCTGATTGTTTTCGGCATACATCTCTGGACGATCAAAGTACTTAGGACAATCAATCGCGTAGGCTTTTAAGCCTGCAACGTGCAGCTCCCGAACCAAATACTCAGTATGAGGCCAGTGCTCGAGTGTCGTCTTCAACACCACTGGAGCTGATGTGACTTGAGGTATTTTTTGGTAAGCAGGTAATGTTACTCGTACATCTTGATTAAGTTTGAGGAGAGCCTCGGGTAGCGCCTTGGCCACGTCGGCCAAGCCACCACTCTTGATGAGTCCTTCAACTTCCGATGCTACAAACAGAATAGATAAATTCTTAGTAGCCAATTCGTGCTCCTTTAGGAATGACAACAATACCATCGTCAGAGACGTGGAAGTGCTTTTTGTCTTCCATGAGGTTCACACCAATTTGCGTACCAGGTGCAATATCTGCGTCTTTGTCGATGATGACGCGACGTAGTACACAACCCTCGCCTACTTTCACGTCGCCCAAAAGGATACTTTCGCTAATATCACACGCAGATGCAATATTACTGCGGAAACCTAGTACAGATTTTTCGATTCGTGAGCCACGAACATAACTGCCGTTACATACTAGACTGTCAATGATCTGCACACGGCCATTATCCGAGTCAGTAAATGTTGCAGGTGGCAGTGCTGGGTAAAATGTGTGAAGAGGCCACTTTCGGTTATAAAGAGAGAATGGAGCGTCTTTCTCAAGCAAGTCCATGTGTGCTTGCCAGTAGGCGTCAATCGTACCGACATCACGCCAATAAACTTCTTCTTTCTCGCCAGTAATTCGGTTGGTACTGAAATCATAAACAAACACGTCACCACGCGGGAACATTTTCGGAATGATGTCTTTACCGAAATCGTGAGAAGAGTCTGGGTTATCCGCATCTTCAATCAGTTCAGCAAACAAAGGTTGAGCTTCAAAAACATAGTTGCCCATTGAAACTAACGCATGTTGAGGATCACCAGGAATCGGCTTAGGTTGTTCAGGCTTTTCTTCAAAGCCGATCATTCGCCCATCTTCATCCACTTCAATAACACCAAACTGAGACGCCTCAGACAGAGGCATACGCAATGCCGAAACCGTCAGTGATGCTTGTTTTTCTTTATGAAAATCGAGCATCTGTTTGATATCCATTTTATAGATATGGTCAGAACCAAAAATACATACTTGCTCTGGCTCAGCCAGTTCCATAAAACGTAAATTTTGGTAGATAGCATCTGCCGTGCCTTCATACCAACGTTTACCAGTACGCATCTGCGCTGGAATTGGGTCTATGAATCGATCAGTGATACCGCTGATATTCCAGCCTTTCTTGAGGTGATGAAACAGGGATTGGGATTTGAACTGAGTCAATACATAGATACGCATCAAATCAGCATTTACGAAGTTGTTTAAAGCGAAATCAATAAGACGGTAACTACCGCCAAAAGGAACCGAGGGCTTGCTACGAGACTCCGTCAACGGACGAAGGCGTGAACCTTCACCACCAGCAAGGATCATTCCTAAAACACCAGCCATTATTTATTCTCCATAATAATTTTTAATTGCGGATAAGTTTCTATTTCGGGGACTTATCTTTGTCTTCCTAGTTGCTAGTCTGATTTCACGCAGACATACGATATGGAATGCTTAGCCTGTTTTTTCGAACATAAATCCATTTTATGTTTCGTCTAATAATCATCAATTCTTTGTGCACAGGGTTTACTATAAATTACCGTATTTCGTTAAATTTACAATTTAAAAGATGCTATACCTTGAACGCGACAAAGTTTACTTTGCCCTGCCCTGAAGCAGCTCACAGAATCAAGGGCTTTTAACACAAGCCGTTAACACGACGCATACAAAGTGGTGACTTTGATCGCAGTTCACAATTTATTGTCAAGATGATATTACGAGCAGATGGCAGTTTCATGAATCGCCTAATCCGAATGCATTTCTTAGCTAATCCATTGTTCTGAACAATATCCATTGATTACTCAACGAATAATAAAAAAGCAGCCTAAAGAGGCTGCTTTTTTAAATGTAGGATTAATGGCTTTACTTTGCGGACTTCTTACGCTTATCGGTAATTTCCCATTTACCATCGATGTACAACGCTGTGTAGCCTGATGGTTTGCCATCAACCTCAGATCGAACATAGTTCTCTTTCGATTTGCGGCTGAAACGTACTACCATAGGAAGACCGTCTGGATCTTTTTCAGGCGCTGTTGTCAGATAATGGAATTTCGGAGAAATACGATCTTTAAATCGAACCAACTCTTCTACAAGAGGAGCACGAGTTTCACGCGATTTAGGGAAAGTACTTGCTGCCAAGAACAGACCAGAAGCACCATCACGTAATACAAAGTATGCATCTGAGTTTTCACATGGTAACTCAGGAAGATGAACGGGATCTTCTTTAGGCGGCGCGACTTCACCGTTTTTAAGGATCTTACGCGTGTTCTTACATGTCTCGCTAGTACAATCCATGTATTTACCAAAGCGACCGTTCTTTAGAACCATGTCACTGCCACACTTGTCACACTCAACGACAGGGCCGTCGTACCCTTTCACCTTGTACTCGCCATGCTCAACGATGTACCCATCACAATTAGGGTTGTTACCACACACGTGTAGCTTACGCTTATCGTCGATCAGGTAAGCGTCCATTGCGGTTTCACAAATCGGACAACGCTTTTTCGCACGAAGTGCTGCTGTTTCAACGTCCTCTTCTAAAACGTTAATGATGCCTTCTTCGTCACCCAAATTGATGGTGGTCTTACAACGCTCTTTTGGTGGTAATGCATAACCTGAACATCCAAGGAATACACCTGTCGATGCTGTTCGGATACCCATTTCACGAGAACAAGTTGGACACTCGATATCGGTGTAGACGATATGGTTTGGCTTCATGCCACCATGATCTTCATCCTGCTCCGCTTTTTCCAGATCTCCAGTAAAGTCACCAAAGAAGTTATCCAGAACCTTCTTCCAGTTCGCTTCACCTTCAGCAATTTGGTCAAGCTTTTCTTCCATGCGAGACGTAAACTCATAATTCATCAACTCATGGAAGCTATCATCCAAGCGATCCGTTACGATTTCACCCATTTTTTCAGCGTAAAATCGACGTTGTTCAACTTTAACGTAACCACGATCCTGAATGGTCGAAATGATAGACGCATACGTTGACGGACGGCCAATGCCTCTCTTCTCAAGCTCTTTAACCAAAGCCGCTTCAGTGAAACGTGCAGGCGGTTTGGTAAAGTGTTGTTTAGGATCTAATTGAATCAAATCAACCTTGTCACCAACCTGAACGGCAGGCAGGATCTGGTCTTCATTCTTACCTAGTGGACGTTGAACACGAGTCCAACCATCAAACTTAAGAATGCGGCCTTTGGCCTTAAGCGTGTACTCAGCAGCTTTGACGCTCACTGTCGTAGAATCATACTTTGCAGGTGTCATCTGACACGCGACAAACTGATTCCAGATAAGTGAATACAGTTTATGCGCATCCGCTTCCATGCCTTTGAGTTCGTCAGCTTTAACTGCCACATCTGAAGGTCGGATTGCTTCGTGCGCTTCCTGTGCACCTTCTTTGCTGCCATACACATTAGGTTTAGCCGGAAGGTAAGCGTCACCGTACTCATCGCCAATGAATCCACGAACGGTTTCTACAGCTTCTGCGCTCAAATTCGTCGAGTCGGTACGCATATACGTGATATAACCCGCTTCATACAAACGCTGAGCTAACATCATCGTTTTCTTAACGCCGTAACCTAAACGAGTGCTGGCTGCTTGCTGAAGCGTTGACGTAATGAACGGAGCAGAAGGCTTGCTCGACGTTGGGCGGTCCTCACGTTTGCAAACTTCGTACGCTGCTTTTTCCAGCACAGCAATCGCTGACTGCGTTTCAGCTTCATTCGACGGCTTAAATGCCACACCATCTTTCTGGGCAACCTGAAGACGGAAATCCGTTTTGTTAGCAGTTTTAGTATCCGCGTGAATATCCCAAAACTCTTCTGGAACAAACGCTTTGATTTCGCGCTCACGCTCCACCAATAGTTTTACCGCCACCGATTGAACACGGCCAGCAGACAGGCCACGCGCGACCTTTTTCCACAACAGTGGTGAAACCATAAAGCCCACAACACGATCCATGAAACGGCGTGCCTGTTGGGCATTAACGCCATCCATACTAAGCTCACCCGGTTTCTGGAAAGCTTGTTGAATCGCGTTCTTAGTAATTTCGTTAAAGACAACTCGTTTGTATCGCTCTTCATCGCCACCGATGATCTCACGAAGGTGCCAAGCGATGGCTTCTCCCTCGCGATCCAAATCGGTTGCGAGATAGACGCTATCTGCGTCTTTCGCGAGCTTCTGTAGCTCAGCAACCACTTTTTCTTTACCAGGCAAGACCTGATAATTCGCTTCCCAGCCGTTAAATGGGTCGATGCCCATTTTTTTGATCAGCGCTTTGCGGTCTTTTTCTTTCTTGATTCGAGCTTTCTCTTCAACACTCAAACCTTTCGTAGAGACAGCCGCTGCCTTCTGGCCGGTACTCTGACCTGCGGTAGGTAGATCGCGTACGTGACCCACACTGGACTTAACAATAAAGTCCTTACCTAAATACTTATTGATGGTTTTAGCCTTAGCCGGCGACTCCACAATAACGAGTGACTTACCCATATTGACTCAAGTGTCCTTAATATGATTTCGGCGATTTAACGCACGACATACTTAATATATTGCTTCTTTTTTTACTATTGAGCGAGAAACCAAGAAGATCAATATCTTTTTTTAAATTCAACATTGACTGGTCGACAATTCGACGAATGGTAATTGTCTCGACGCTTAGAAAGTGCCACATACTAAACGTGGCAAAGATGCTTCCGCTAGTACAACAAAAAAATTTTTGCCTTCGGTCACAAAACCCATCGCATTGCCCGTTTAACATTGGGACAAGCTAGATTGATCTGACGCAATTGCTTTCGTTATTAACCCTTCTACAATCCCCTCTATTATATAAACGCGTTGATAAGCGAGTGATAAATATGAGCGAGAAGAAAGTCATTTCCAAATTCGAATTGTTGCTGATAGCCAACCACATCATTCAGGAGCATGAAGACTATGTTGAAGGAATGCGAGCAGACAGCGTCGAAGAAAAAGATGAAGTTTTAGTGTTCAAAGGAAATTACTTTTTGGATGATGCAGGTCTGCCAACAGCAAACACTACCGCTGTATTTAATATGTTCAAATACTTAGCGCATCAACTGTCGAAAGAATTTACCCTAGAAGATTAGAAAGCAGAATAAAACCCTGATGACGAGCATCAGGGTTCATTATGTTAGCAGCTCAGTGAAGCCAGCTTGTCAAAGTAATCAGGGAAGGTCTTTGACGTACATTTCGGGTCATTGATCGTTACAGGTGTATCACTCAACGCAACCAGAGAAAAACACATCGCCATACGATGATCATCATAGGTATCAATAGCCGCATGAGTTAGCTGTTGAGGTGGTGTCACAACGATGTAATCTTCGCCTTCTTCCACTTCTGCGCCTACTTTGCGCAACTCTGTTGCCATCGCTGCTAAACGATCAGTTTCTTTCACTCGCCAGTTGTAGACATTACGGATCGCCGTTGTGCCTTTAGCGAACAGTGCGGTAGTAGCAATTGTCATTGCAGCATCAGGGATATGGTTGAAATCCATATCAACCGCATTCAGTTCGCCAACACGAGAGATAACGTAGTCGTCACCCCATTCGATTTCAGCACCCATCTTTTCTAGCGCATCAGCAAATTGGATATCACCCTG
The DNA here is from genome assembly GCF_947311885.1 of Vibrio sp. St2. NCBI lineage: Bacteria > Pseudomonadati > Pseudomonadota > Gammaproteobacteria > Vibrionales > Vibrionaceae > Vibrio > Vibrio sp. St2. Next base: position 189,785 of record NZ_CAMZNA010000005.1, read on the forward strand.
GATGCTCTTCTTACCAATCCCTGTTACTTTAATTTCGCCACCCTTAATAGCAGCAGCAGCCAGGAAATAAGAAGCAGAAGAGGCGTCGCCTTCGACCAGAAAATCACCCGGAGCAACGTAAGACTGACCTTTACGGATGACAAATTCCTGATAGTCATTGTTCTCTACTTCAACACCGAACTGCGACATGATGTGCAGAGTAATATCGATGTATGGCTTCGACACCAACTCACCAACGATTCTAATGGTTACATCGTCTTGTGCCAGCGGCGCAGACATCAAGAATGCCGTCAGGAATTGACTTGAGATCGACCCGTCAATTTCAACCGTACCGCCCTTCAGGCCCGTTCCTTTAATTTTCAGTGGAGGAAAGTCTTCATTTTCTAGGTATTCAACGTCAGCACCAGCCTGACGAAGGGCTTCAACTAGGTGGCCTATCGGGCGCTCTTTCATACGAGGCTCGCCCGTCAGCACATACTCTCCGCTACCTAGACATAAAGCAGCAGCGAGAGGTCGCATTGCCGTACCCGCATTACCTAAGAAGAGCTCTAATGCTTCCGGAGCATCAAAGGCTTTACCTAGCCCTTCCACTTCGCAAACCGTTTTGTCTTGCGACAACGTATAATTCACACCAAGTTGAGTCAGTGCATTCAGCATATGGCGAATGTCGTCACTGTCTAGAAGGTTAGTTAGACGAGTCGTCCCTTTAGCGAGTGCTGCTAGCAATAACGCACGGTTAGAAACGCTCTTAGAACCGGGTAAGTTGACCTCACCATTGACTTTGTTGATAGGTTGTAACGTAAGGCTTTCCATTAAATTCAGTTATTCCTTGATCGCTTTGCCTTCCTAAGCAAGCGATGAAAAATTCTTCGTAGTTGCAGCCTATCTAAAATCGACATCTAAAACTAGACCAAAATCACAATTAGTCGTGATCTTTTATTTGGCTTATGCAATAGCAATACACAGGGCGAATCAATACTCTTTATCAACTCTAACACCGTTATCGAAATACAGGATTCGTATCTTGTCGCCCCGCTCAAACAACATAGTGTTGTCGACATCCTGAATGACATCGATCAGCTTATCGTCGTCCGTTTTTATCAACAATTCGACCAGCTTGTACTCCACTTTATATTCTTGATTAGCGCGATTGTGTGCAATGCCTGCTCCTGCCACAGCGCCAACGCCAGTGGCGACTTGTTTACCGGTCCCACCACCAAATTGATTGCCGATAACGCCGCCCACGACAGCACCAAGCAGCGTTTCCCAGCCAGAAGATTCAGCTTTAACAATATCTTGTTGAGTGAGATAGCGAACGGAATCAACTTCACCAAACACGACTTGATTCACAGGTCTGGCTTGATTTCTCTCATATGCTGCATTGGCAACGAGCGGAAAAATGAATAAGATCCAAAGCCATTTTTTCATCATAGTTCTCCTGCGTCATGGCGATTTATTTAACTGAACTCGACGAAGACAAACTTTGGTTTCCATCTCCATACGAAGCCCTAAATGATCCAAATGGGTTGCTTGCATTCGGTGGCGACCTGTCTCCTGACCGTCTATTGCTCGCTTACCAGAATGGGATTTTCCCTTGGTATGGGCCAGGTGAGCCTCTTCTTTGGTGGAGTCCATCACCGAGAGCAGTGTTTGATCCTAAGACATTCAAACCCGCTAAAAGTCTTAAAAAGTTTCAGAAAAAGCATCAATATCAGATCAGCATCAACCTTGCGACCGAGGCTGTTATCGATAATTGCGCATCAATGCGGCCAGAACACGAAACCTGGCTCAATGAAGAAATGCGCGCATCATACAAGAAACTGGCAACGCTAGGGCACTGCCATTCAGTGGAAGTGTGGAAAGATGAAGCGCTTATTGGAGGCTTGTATGGCCTATCTATAGGACAAGTTTTTTGCGGCGAGTCGATGTTCAGCCGAGAAACCAACGCTTCCAAGATCGCGTTGTGGTATTTCTGCGAACATTTCAAGTCGATGAAAGGACAATTAATCGATTGTCAGGTGATGAATCCACATTTGAAATCCCTTGGTGCTCAGGAACTCGATAGAGATGACTTCATGCAAAGCCTGCTATCCTTAAGACAGGAAAAGGTTGTTGAAAACAGCTTTAAAGCTCAGTGGCTTGAGCTGTCTTCAGAGGAGAATCAATGAGTTCTGATCTGCAACAAATCCGTATCGGGTTAACAGATAGTCACCCTTGTAGTTATCTTCAAGACAAGCAAGAACGTGTTGCTGTGGCTCTAGATCCAACCATGCACACAGCATCAAGTTATGAAGTTCTGCTGGCGAATGGATTTCGTCGTAGTGGTGATACGATATATAAACCTCATTGCGACCAGTGCCAATCTTGCCAAGCTCTTAGAGTCTCTGTGCCTGACATCCAGCTTTCAAAGAGTCAAAAACGCTTAAGAAATAAAGCCAAACACCTAAAATGGGAATTACGAGATGAAATGATTCCAGGCTGGTTTGAGCTCTATTCAAAGTATATTGAGGCTCGCCATAGCAATGGCACCATGTACCCGCCTAAACAAAATGAGTTTGCCCAGTTTTCACAATGTCACTGGCTCAATACTCAATATCTGCATGTTTATGACCAAGATCGACTCATTGCGATAGCAGTAACAGATATTTTGTCAAACTCAGCCAGCGCGTTTTACACCTTTTTTGACCCGGATTACGAATTATCTTTGGGAACACTGGGGGTGTTATTTCAGCTCGAATACTGCCAGCAGCAAGGAAAACAGTGGCTCTATTTGGGTTATCAGATTGACGAATGCCCTGCAATGAATTACAAAGTCCGCTTTCAGCGCCATCAAAGGCTAGTAAATCAGCGTTGGCAAGGGTAGAATACGCCCCAACTTTACTTATTTCATTTTTATCGGCGAAATTAGCCGGTTGAAATTATCCATTTTTAAAAGAGGATTAAATGGCTAAAGAAGACGTAATTGAGATGCAAGGCACTGTCCTTGATACTCTTCCAAACACAATGTTCCGTGTTGAGCTAGAAAACGGTCACGTAGTTACTGCTCACATCTCTGGTAAAATGCGTAAGAACTACATCCGTATTCTTACTGGTGACAAAGTAACTGTAGAGATGACTCCATACGATCTATCTAAAGGTCGCATCGTCTTCCGTGCTCGTTAATCTCTGATTGCTTTGCGCAATCCGAATTAGTCGAATACAACAAAAAACGGAGCTTGAAGCTCCGTTTTTTGTTGTCTAGCATTTACGCTCCTACTTGCCAAGCGCTTCTTTGTAATGCTGGCGACACACTGACACATAGCGGTCATTACCACCAATCGCAACTTGATCGCCTTCAGCAATGGCATTACCGTGCTCATCCGTACGGATAACCATGTTCGCCTTGCGTCCGCAGTAACAGATTGTTTTTAGTTCAATCAACTTATCTGCCCAAGACAACAAGTATTTACTGCCTTCAAATAGCTCGCCCAGAAAATCCGTTCTCAGGCCATAACACAGCACCGGGATATTCAGCTTATCCACTACTTCTGTCAGCTGGTAAACTTGCTCTTTAGTCAAAAACTGGCACTCATCAACTAGAATACAGTGGCGCTTTTCCACCTCGTTTAAGGCGGCAATATCCTGATAGAGATCAGAGTCATGACGAAACAATTGAGCATCCGACTGTAAACCGATACGAGAGCTCACTTTACCGACGCCGTATCTGTCATCCAATGCAGCGGTAAAAATCACAGGCGTCATGCCTCGTTCTTGGTAGTTAAATGAGGATTGAAGAAGAGTGGTGGATTTACCCGCGTTCATCGCAGAGTAATAGAAGTACATCTGAGCCACTGATTGCTACCCGTATAAAAATATAAATAAAAAAAGAAAAAGGGCTGAATCAACAGCCCTCAATAAAATTCAGTTACTTGCGGCGCCAAGTCGTCCCTTCTGGGCCATCTTCAAGCACGATTCCCATCTCAGTTAACTTGTCGCGCGCCATATCGGCATTTGCCCAGTCTTTAGACGCACGCGAGTCGTTACGCAGTTTGATAAGCGCTTCAATCTCAGCCACTTCATCATCATTACCTGCATCACCTTTTAAGAACGCTTCTGGTTCTTGATGAAGAATACCTATCACATCCGCCAATTCACGCATTAGTGAACCCATCGCACTCGCCTGCTCTAAGTTATCATTCTTAATGCGGTTGATCTCGCGAGCCATGTCAAACAACACAGAATATGCTTCTGGCGTATTGAAGTCATCGTTCATGGCTTCGGTAAAGCGCTTAACGTACTCTTCACCACCAGCTGCTGGGACTGTTAGGTCCAAACCACGCAGCGAGGTGTATAGACGCTCAAGAGATGCACGAGCCTGATTCAGGTTTTCTTCACTGTAGTTCAGCTGGCTACGGTAATGCCCTGACATTAGGAAATAGCGAACCGTTTCTGCGTCATAATGACCAAGTACGTCACGAATGGTAAAGAAGTTACCCAGTGACTTCGACATCTTCTCTTTGTCGACCATCACCATGCCACTGTGCATCCAAGTATTCACGTATTGAGTGTCGTGAGCACAGCATGACTGAGCAATTTCATTTTCGTGATGCGGGAATTGAAGATCCGAGCCACCACCGTGAATATCGAAATGATTACCTAGGATTGATGAGTTCATTGCTGAACACTCAATATGCCAACCTGGACGACCCGCGCCCCATGGCGATTCCCATGTTGGCTCGCCTGGCTTAGACATTTTCCACAGCACAAAGTCTAGCGGACTGCGTTTCGCGCTTTCTACATCGACGCGCGCGCCAGCCTGAAGCTGATCTAAATCTTGCTTAGATAACTTACCGTATTCGTCAAACTGGCCAACTTCAAACATGACGTCACCGTTGTCTGCAACGTATGCAAAACCGCGCTCGATCAGTTTTTCAACCAGCTCGATAATTTCAGCAATAAACTCCGTCGCACGAGGCTCAACATCTGGGCGCTTCATATTCAATGCATCAAAGTCAGCGTGCATTTCACCAATAAGGCGCTCTGTTAGAGAATCACAGCTCTCGCCGTTTTCATTGGCGCGCTTGATGATCTTATCGTCTATATCGGTGATGTTACGAACAAAGGTCAGATCATAGCCAAGGTAACGCAGGTAACGAGACACTACGTCGAAAGAAACGAATGTACGACCATGACCGATGTGACAGAGATCGTAGATGGTTACTCCACAGACATACATGCCAACTTTGCCAGCATTGATTGGTTTGAATTCCTCTTTCTGTCTTGTGAGTGTGTTATATATCTTTAACATGATCTCTATCTAATTATTTAGGTGAAACAAAATAGTGGCTCAGTATACCAATATGCTTACCTTCAGGTCATCCCTGAAATGCTCAAAAAGCCACCACCAAACTCATTATTCACCTCTAGAGAGCCACTTTTCACGTATAAAAGTGGCAAAAGTTAATATAGAATTCAGTTTTTAAGTCAAAGTCATAAATAAAGGACATCATCATGATCACCCTTCACACTAATTTTGGTGACATCAAAGTTGAGCTAAACGAAGAGAAAGCACCAGAAACATGCGCGAATTTCCTGCAGTACTGCCGTGATGGTTTCTACGACAACACGCTATTCCACCGTGTTATCGACGGTTTCATGATCCAAGGTGGCGGCATGGAATCTGGTCTGCGTGAAAAAGCAACTCGCGCACCAATCAAAAACGAAGCGAACAATGGCCTGAGCAACAAAGTGGGCACGCTAGCAATGGCACGTACCATGGAACCGCATTCAGCAAGTTCACAGTTTTTCATCAACGTGAACAACAACACTTTCCTAGATTTCCGTAGCGAGAGCCTAGACGGTTGGGGTTACTGTGTATTCGCTGAAGTGGTTGAAGGCATGGATATCGTTAACCAAATTAAAGGTGTAAGCACAGGTTCTCAAGGCATGCACCAAGACGTACCTCTTGAAGACGTTGTCATCACAGGTACCACAATCGAAGAATAATGATTGTCAGGGAGAGCACTAAGCTCTCCCTCGTTGTTTCTTCAGGTTAATAAAATATGACCACATTATTTATTTCAGACCTCCATCTCTCTTCTACCACACCAGACATCACTGATTGCTTTATTCGCTTTATGCGTGAAGAAGCCGTTCATGCTGACGCCTTATACGTTCTCGGCGACCTGTTCGAGTTTTGGATTGGCGATGATGACCGCTCAGATTTTGCCAAGCAAATTCGTCGCGAATTCAAGCAACTGACCTCTCTTGGGGTACCTTGCTACTTCACACAAGGTAATCGCGACTTCCTCGTCGGTAAGCGCTTTGCCAAGCAAACTGGTGTCACCTTGCTGGGTGATGAGACAGTGATTGACCTATACGGCAAAAAAGCCGTGGTTTTGCACGGCGACACACTGTGTACTGAAGATGTAAAGTACCTCCAGTATCGAGAGAAAGTACATCAACCTTGGCTACAATGGTTGTTCAATCGCATCCCAATGTTTATTAAAAAGAAGATTGTATCGAAAGTTCAATCTGATATTCGCACCGACAAACAAACCAAATCACTCGACATCATGGACGTGACACAAACTGAAGTGGAAGCGGTCATGGCATACCACAACGTCGATTTGATGATTCACGGACATACTCACCGCCCTAATGTACACGTATTCTCCGCGAACAATACTAAAAAAACCCGTATTGTTTTAGGGGATTGGTACACTCAAGGCTCAGTTCTGGTCTATGCTAAAAATAGCTTCGAGTTGGAAGCTAGGCCATTTCAGACTTCAGTGGAAGAAGCTGACTAAACTCTTAATTATTCATTGGAATTTGGCCAATTCCATTACTAATAATGAGACGTTGGAACTAGGTTTTGAAAAACTCATACATAGCCAGACAACCGATTTTAAACCGAGATAAACAAACTGTAGGGTACGAACTCTTGTTCAGGGACGGTCCTAAAAATACCTTCCCTGAAATTGACCCTGAACATGCCACCAGTCGTTTATTGTCTGATCACTTTCTAAATACACATTATGAGACTCTTGGGGATAAACTTGGCTTTGTTAACTTCCCGTACCAAAGTCTGATAAATCGAGTGCCGACTTTGTTCCCATCAGAGAACTTTGTCATCGAAATTTTAGAAGACTGCCCACCAACTGAAGAACTGCTTGATGCAATAAAAGATATGGCAGCCAAAGGCTATACCATTGCACTAGATGATTTTATCCCTAATAAGGAATGGCGCCCTTTTCTTCCTTATGTTTCATTGATTAAGTTTGATATCCGGTTAGTGCCCATCGAAAAAGCCCATGCTTTTATGAAAAGGCTCGAGGGAAGTAACATTCGCTTTCTGGCGGAAAAAGTAGAAACCTATGAAGAGTTTGAACAAGCAAAAAAAGCAGGATTTGAATATTTCCAAGGCTATTTTTTCAGCAAGCCTGAAATGATCAGTAAAAAAGCGTTGGAACCCTCTTTCATGACAGTTATTCAACTGTTGACCGAGATTTCGAAAGATGAGATTGACTACAAAGCCATCGAATCACTAATTAGTAAAGACTTATCGTTATCCTACAAGCTACTGACTTTTGTCAATTCGTCAGCCATCGTTCAGACACAGATTCAGTCTTTCCATCAGGCTTTGGTTTATCTTGGCGAGGATAAGTTACGTAAATTCATTTCTTTGGTATCGCTGGCATCCACTCAAGATAGTAAACCAGATTACTTATATGGGCTATCTATACAGCGTGCGCGGTTTTGCGAGCTGATCGGAGAGAGGCTTCAAGTAGAACTTGAGTCCGGGCAAGCTTTTCTTACCGGTATGTTCTCACTACTAGACAGCCTGTTAGACAAACCATTGGATGTAATAGTGACTGAGATTCCTATTGAAGAAACCGTAAAGCTGGCATTGACGCAGAATGAAGGCATACTAGGCAGCATTCTCATGTTAACCGAAGCGTATGAGTTAGCTGATTGGGAAGAGGTATCCGACCTTAGCGAGTCTTTAGGCTTGAATCCACAAGATTTAAGTAAAAGCTATGACGCATCCGTTAAATGGACTGCAGATCTTCTCTCAGTATCAACAAAATAGCGCTTCATTGGAGCCATCATGCAACACTGCCCTTGTGGTACAGAAAAAAGCTACAGCGAATGCTGCGAGCCAATTCACCTCGATCATTCTAAAGCCACAACTCCTGAAAAATTAATGCGCTCCCGCTATAGCGCACACGTTAAGCATCTGGTCGATTACGTCGTAGACACTTATCATCCAAGTTGCAATGCCATTGAACAACGTGAAGGGATTCAACAATCGGTAGAAAGCGATTGGTGCAAACTTGAAGTCATCAATACAGAAGCAGGCAGCGATAAAGACGAAGGCTTCGTTACCTTCAAGGCTTATTTCAAAGAAGATAACGTGCAACACTGTCTCGAAGAGCGCTCACGTTTTGTGCGAGAAAATGGGCTATGGTATTACATCGACGGTACGTTTCCAGAGCCAGACGTTGATCCACGGCTCAATCAAACTATAAAGAGTTTCAAAGTCGGCCGAAACGATCCTTGTATTTGTGGTAGCGGTAAAAAGTTTAAGAAATGTTGCGGTTAACTACAGGCTAGATAGTAAAAAAGCAGGATGAGTATCCTGCTTTTAGTTTCTGAGCTTAGTAAAGCACTAAGCGTCATTATTCGGGTTAACTCTCACAATATCTTGCTGATCTTGATTGAATTGCTTTTTCAGTTCCGCTTTTGACTTAAAACTGATCTCGCCCCCCTGGGCCACTGTCATATGTTGCGCTTCTGCATTGTGCTTAGATTGATACAACATCACAGCTTGCATACACGAATCTCGCTGCTCTTGAGAAAGTGGTGTACCCTCAGGCCACTTCCCCGTTTCTACAGCATAGAGTAGACGCTCGTATGCCTCTGGTGTAATGGCATTAATTAACTGCTCTGCGTCCATGGTCTATCCTTAAGTTGTAACTGAGATGGAAAGAACATAACTGGCTGGCATTCTGAGTCAAGATTGCACCCAAGAATAAGTGTAACGGATCACAAGCAAATCAAAATATGAATCATATAAAAGCACTACTAATCTTCAGTCTGGCTATTGCGCTATCAGGGTGTTTCGAAAACCGTCAGAACACCGACAAACTGTGCGCAGACAACCCTAGCTTACAATGTGAACGGCTTAATATGAACGATGGTCAATGCCGTGTTCCTAGAACCGATTTGATTTGGCATCGTAATGAAGTACGTAAACAACCGACCGACAGCAATATTATTGATGAATACCATTTTCTGGCTGCGTATAAGAAATGTCTTGAGTTAGCATCGCAAATCCAACCGATTGAGCAAGCCGGACTCAAAGAGCGCCGATTTAACGCGCTGATTAACTCCGGCGAAGACCTGGAAAAATTAGTCGAACGAATTCGCAAGTCTTCTTCACCAGAATCACTCTATTTTCTATGGAGCCAAACTGGCGATGATGAAGCGCAAAGAAGCTTTCTCCAACTCGAAGGTACACCCGCTTTAGACACGCCAGAAATGCAGTATGCACTGGCGACGTTCTATACCAGCCGCGATCTGGAGAAAACCATAAACTTGCTCAACAAGTCACTTGAGCTGAGTAAAGGCAAGAACCTCAACACGGATATCTTCAAAACACTCGCCAGCATTACCTATCAATTGAATCGCAAAGAACAAGCTTACATCTGGGCAATGGTCGCAAATCGCTTTGAAGTCCCCATTATTGGCTCAGAACAAGAAATGCAGATTCTTTACGGGTTCAGTAAAGACAAGTACAAACAGCTTGACGGTATTGCCGATAGTATAGAAAGCGCACTAGATAGCGGCACTTATCAAAGAAATATGGTTCCTAGCTTCAATTAGTGTCGGCAAGTTGAAAGGATTAAACAATGAGCGGTGATTTAATCACCGCTTTTTACTGAATTGTTGAAAATTAACGACACAGAATTTACACAGAATCTTTCGCCTGTTGTCTTTGGCCCATCTGGAAAAACGTGACCTAAGTGGCTATCACAAGCTGCACACCTAATCTCTGTTCTCACCATTCCGTGACTTAGATCTTCCAAATAACGAATAGCCTGATCATTAATAGGGGCATCAAAACTTGGCCAACCACAACCGGAATCATACTTGTTATCTGATTGAAATAGAGGGGCCTGACAGCAAGTACAAGAATATACCCCAGTTTCCTTGTTGTGCAGTAACTTACCTGTGAACGGTGCTTCTGTTCCCTGCTCTCGACATACTCGATATTCTTCTTCAGAAAGCTTTTCACGCCAGTATTCATTTGGTTTGATGACTTTTTTATTATCCTGTTCCACTTTGTCTTTTTCTCCGAATTAATCACTATTACTGTGACTTTTTTTCTCAAAAACTTGCGCAATTTATTGTTTGTAGCACATACTTTGAATCCATAAAAGGACGCTTAAACTTTGATCAAAAGTGAAAGCGTTTGATCTATTTTACGTCAACTGGTTAGACAAAAAACCTATAATCCGTTCAAAAGATAGTCAATTACGACTGATTGTGAAAAAAAGCGACGCTTTTTTTTGACTTTAAACAAGTTAAGTCCGATTATCTGTTGCAGATTTTGACTGGATTCTGTAATTTTACTACCAGTTATCTTTAATCAGAAATTAAGTTGTGGAGCAACTATAATGACTATCAAAGTAGGTATTAACGGTTTTGGCCGTATCGGTCGTTTCGTATTCCGTGCAGCACAAGAGCGTAGCGACATCGAAGTTGTAGGTATCAACGACCTGATCGATGTAGAGTACATGGCATACATGCTTAAGTACGATTCAACTCACGGCCGTTTCAACGGTACTGTTGAAGTTGAAGGTGGTAACCTAATCGTTAACGGTAAGACTGTACGTGTTACTGCTGAGCGTAACCCAACTGACCTTAAGTGGGACGAAATCGGTGTTGACGTTGTAGCTGAAGCAACTGGTATCTTCCTAACTGACGAAACTGCACGTCAGCACATCACTGCTGGTGCTAAGAAAGTTGTTCTAACTGGTCCTTCAAAAGACGCAACTCCAATGTTCGTAATGGGTGTTAACGACAGCACTTACGCTGGTCAAGACATCGTTTCTAACGCTTCTTGCACAACTAACTGTCTAGCGCCTATCGCTAAAGTTCTTAACGACAAGTTCGGTATCGAATCTGGTCTTATGACTACAGTTCACGCTACTACAGCAACTCAAAAAACTGTAGATGGTCCTTCTGCTAAAGACTGGCGCGGTGGTCGTGGTGCTTCTCAGAACATCATCCCATCTTCAACTGGTGCTGCTAAAGCTGTAGGCGTTGTTCTTCCAGAACTAAACGGCAAGCTAACTGGTATGGCTTTCCGTGTACCAACTGCTAACGTTTCTGTAGTTGACCTAACTGTTAACCTAAAAGAAGGCGCATCTTACGAAGCTATCTGTGCAGCAATGAAAGAAGCTTCTGAAGGCGAGCTTAAAGGTGTTCTAGGTTACACTGAAGACCAAGTTGTTTCTCAAGACTTCATCGGCGAAGTTCAAACTTCAGTATTCGATGCTAAAGCTGGTATCGCTCTAACTGATAACTTCGTTAAAGTTGTATCTTGGTACGACAACGAAATCGGTTACTCAAACAAAGTTCTAGACCTAATCGCTCACATCTCTAAGTAATTAGATAGTTAGCAATTAGCGAATAACTTCGTTAAAGAAAAGGCGGCTCTAGAGTCGCCTTTTTTGTATCTGGACTTTGAGTAATACAAACCCGACATAGCATATAATGTGCGAAATATGTCGAAAAGCTCTCCCCAGCGATAGGAAACTACACATGGATTTAAAAACTCTCCCAGCCCTGACCGTGTTATCTGACAACATCACTATCGTTGAAGTTGATCAGGTTAAAGTCGTCCGCGTTATTCATGAAAAAGCAACGGCAGGCATCGCGCTGCACGGTGGACATGTCGTATCGTTCACGCCAGTAGGCCAAGAAGATCTGATTTGGATGAGCGACAGCGCCATTTTCGATGGTAAGGCAGCGCTTCGTGGTGGCATTCCAATTTGCTGGCCTTGGTTTGGCCGCATTGCTGCGCCTGCACATGGCTTTGCTCGCAACAGTGAGTGGTCACTGCTACAACATCGTGAAAATGAACAAGGAGTTGTGATTGAGATCGGACTGAAACCTTCAGAGCAAACGCTATCAATCTGGCCACATAAATTTGATGCGCGTTTAATAATAGAAGTCAGCAACGAGCTTAAAGTGACGCTCGACGTCACCAATACTGATACGACACCTTGGGCATTTTCAGGGGCATTGCACACGTATCTTAACGTAGGCAACATCAAACAAGCACAAACTACTGGGATGGGTCCTGAGTACATCGATAGCCTAAAAGCAGGTGAAATCTGCCAAGGGGACAAAGTTCTTCAACTTACTGATACTATCGACCGCGTTTATACTCAGCCAGAAGCGCAAATTTTAGTGAAAGATCCAGTGTTGGATCGAACACTAAGCGTGGAGAACCAAGGCCACAACTCGGCTGTATTATGGAACCCATGGGCACAAGGTGCTGAATCTATGTCAGATATGACGAATGACGGGTATTTAACAATGATGTGTGTCGAATCTACTCTTCACGCACCAAGCATTGAACTAGGAAAAACACTTCAACCTGGTGAGTCACATCAAATTATCACCTCTATTTCCGCTCAATAACTCTTTTTCTGCAGGCTATTAGCCTGCAGTACCTCCCTCCCGAAATTATTCTATGCCCGCTCAGGTCTTTTACTCTACACCCGCTGTACAAACACATTTTTTGACTTGCTTATTGTTTGAATAATTAATAGGAATCAATTTTAACAAATGGATAAGTCGTTATTATTATTCTTAATTTACAATAAGAGCTCTATTTTTCAGCGATAAGACACGTCTCTAAAGACAGGATAATTAAAAAATGTTCGAGAAATTCAAAAACCAAAGTGTTGGCTTTCAATTAAAGTTGGTGATACTGCTTTGCTTGTTGGTCTCTTTCGTGGGGACCGCTACCCTCGTTTACCGTAATGCCTCTAAAGTGCTCCTTGATACCACACTCAAGGGCCACCAATCAGAGGTCGAAGCAATGGCAATGACCATTGCCGGCCAATTTAACGCTTACCTTCATACCGCAAAAGTTTTGGAATCCACCTTTAGAAATGGTTATCTGGCAGGCGTCTATGTTGAAGACTACACCGTCGACTTCAATGGTAAACAGGTTCTAAATGTGACTCAATATGGTGAGAGCCTCATCAATGATGAAAAACTGGTTGATAGTTTTACCCGTGATACAGGAGCAGTAGCCACGCTATTTGCTCCGTTAGATGGCGACTTTATTCGAGTGTCAACCTCACTCAAAAACCCATCAGGTAATCGCGTGGTTGGTACAACATTAGGCAAAAACCATCCGGGTTATAACAAGCTAATGAGCGGCCAACCTTACTACGCTCAAGTTAAGCTTTTTGGCGAAAACTATATTACCTATTACGCCCCCCTCAAAGACTATCAGGGCAAGGTGACCGGCGTGACCTTTATTGGCTTACCAGTCGAACAAGCGACTCAAGATCTGTTTGAATCATTACGTTCAATAAAGTGGGGCGATACAGGATATAGCATTGTAGTAGATAACCGAGAGGACAATTTGGGTCGCTACCTATTGCACCCAATTCATGATGAAAACGCTCCACCCATCATCGATGTCGCCGACTACAATGGCAATAAACCTTTCCATCAGATTTTCGAACAGAAAAGTGGCCTGATCCGCTACCCATACGAATATCAGGGCACAGTTGGAGAGAAATACCTAGTTTACACAGAAGTACCTGGTTGGAACTGGAAGCTGCTTGGTGGAACGTTCATCAAAGAAGTCACCAAAGGCAGTGACACCTTGCTCAAGCTGATCATTACGATTGCTACGGTAGTGGCGATTGCCACCTTCATCATTTTGACTATTTTCCTGAACCGTAACCTCAAACCACTAACGGTACTGAACGGGTATATGTCTCGCCTAGCAAAAGGTGAAGTAAGTTTAGATATACCAGCGACAGGCAAAGCATCTAAGAATGAAATCATTAACCTGAATAACGGCGTCGCCAATATGGCAGGACAACTGAATGCCCTGGTCAGCGAGATTCGCTCTACGAGTGACGCAGTTCAGGAAGCGTCGCGTAGTGTCTCGCAGGATGCCAACCAGAATCTCAGCCAATCAGACCTGCAGCAGCAACAGGTTGAGCAAGTAGCAACTGCTATTGAAGAAATGGCATCTTCCGCACAATCAGTAGCCGAGCAAGTAGAAGCAATTGCTGAAAACGTCCGTCTCACCAACGAAGACAGCCAGTCGGGGCTAGAAAAAGTTGAAGGAGTTTGTATTGATGTCGCACAGCTCAACGATCAGCTAGATAATTCCGCGCAAGCCATTGAACAAGTAAACAAAGACAGTGAAGCTATCCAAACTGTCACAAAGATGATTGATGAAATCGCCGAACAAACCAATCTGCTTGCTCTGAATGCTGCAATTGAAGCAGCACGTGCAGGAGAACAAGGCCGTGGTTTTGCTGTTGTAGCTGATGAAGTCCGTACGTTAGCGCATCGCACACAGACGTCTGTTCAGGATGTCGTATCGATCATCGAGAAGCTGAAAACCTCTACAGGTAACGCCGTGAATCTTATGACTCAGAGCCAAAGTAATGCGAATCAGGTATTGGATAAAGCCCAAGAGGCAGGCTCAGCTCTGGAGGCCATTGCGTCACAAGTGCAATCTATTGCCACTCAGGCTGATACGATAGCGGCGACTTCTGAAGAGCAAGCGAATGTATCACAAGAGATTGCGTCCAATGCGAATTCGATCAGTGAATTGAACCGAGAAAGCCGAGCAACCAGCGCTAAGACCACTCAAAGTGCTGAAGAGCTGCAAACTCAAGCCGGTTCGTTGAAACAACAAGTCGACTTCTTCCACTAATACGAAAAAATGGGCAGGACTTTTTCTGCCCTTTTTTACCTCTATGTCGCCCTTCCCATGCTAGTCTGAAAACACGGTTCCTGTTAGAATTCGCGCTCATTTTGTCATCCTGAGATCGTTATGTCTTATACCTGCCCTTTATGTCATCAAAGCCTGTCACTCACTGAGCGCACCTATCGCTGTGAGAACAACCATGCTTTTGACTTAGCCAAAGAAGGCTACGTCAACTTGATGCCAGTTCAGCATAAGCGTTCTAAAGATCCGGGTGATAACAAAGAGATGATGCAGGCCCGTCGTCGCTTTTTAGAGAAAGACTACTATCGCCCGATGAAAGAGAAAGTGGCTGAGATCTGTGCTAAATACCTTGAAGGCACTCAGCACCAGTTACTTGATATTGGCTGTGGTGAGGGTTACTACACCACAGAGGTCGCGACGCAGCTTTCAACACAGCACTCACAAGCAGTAACTTATGGTCTCGATATATCTAAAGTGGCTATTCGCTACGCGTCTAAACGTTATACCAACTGTTCATTTAGCGTAGCGTCGAGTACTCGCCTGCCTTTTCCAGACAACAGCCTTGACGCCGTGCTACGTATCTATGCACCTTGTAAAGCAGAAGAGTTAGCACGAGTCGTGAATGACAATGGTGTCGTCATCACAGCCACGCCTGCGGGTCGTCACCTCTACCAACTTAGAGAACGTATCTATCAGGATGTCAGATTGCATAGCGAAGAAGCAGAAATCATTGATGGATTTAGTCTTGAAGAAACACTCAAACTCACTTACACCATGCCATTGCAAGGTGGCGATGCACATGATTTGCTCCAAATGACACCTTTTGCATGGAAAGCTAGTGAAGAGCTGCGCGATCGTCTGAAATCAGCTAAGTTATTTGAATGCGAGGCAGACTTTATGATTCGTATCTATCGCAAACAGCCTGATTAATTCACTAGATAATAATTCTCATTTAGATTGAGTTATCTTCCTGCCTCCATTAGTATGCTCGCATCATATTTTGGAGGCATTTCATGCGTAAGCTTCTCACTATATCTTTGGCATGTCTGACTTTGTCAGCTTGTTCCACTGCTCCTCATCAAGAAATAACCAGTTTCTACGACTATCAACTCTTCACCCCACACGCTACAACCGTTTCCCTAACCAGTCTTCCCGAAGACATTCAAAAAGCTGACATTATTTTGGTGGGTGAATGGCATACCCATTCCGGAGTTCATCGCTTTCAAACCGACTTAGTCAAAGCGCTTTTTTCACAAGGCCATAATGTGGCTGTCTCTATGGAGCAATTCTCACGTGACAGCCAAGATATCGTCAATCAGTACCTATCTGGTGAAATTGGGGAGCAAACGCTGATTAAAAACGCCAGCGCTTGGCCAAACTATGAAAGTGACTATCGCGCGCTAGTTGAACTGGCAAAAGCCAATCAGCTCGATGTTATCGCGGCGAATGCGCCGAAACCCATCGTTCGCTGCATTGGGCGGCAAGGGGTTGGTTACCTCGATAAACTTCCCCCTGAGCAACGCGCGAATGTGGCCGAGAAAGTGAATGTCACATCGAGCCCATACAAAGATAAATTCATGGCTTCGATGCACCATGGAAAACCTGAACAGACAGAAAAACAGTTTGCCGCTCAGGTGGCTTGGGATGAAACCATGGCAGAAAGTATGACTCGCTATCTGGAGCAGAACCCTTCCAAACAGATCGTTCATATCGCCGGCAAGTTTCATATTGAAGACGGATTAGGGACCAAAGCATCGATTCTCTCTAGAAATCCAGATTTACGTGTTGTTGTGATTACGCCAACAGGTGACGTTATCTCTGAAAGCGACGACTACCAACTAGAGGTACTCGCTCCTCCAGCGCGATATGTACAAATGGAGAATCGAATGAAGGCTTACCACAACCTAACGAAAAGAAACGAGGATTTATCTTGCCTCTAACCCGGCATCCATTTTGCTCACTTTGATAAGATCCATTGAACTAACATCATGTAAATTCAATAAATAGTAGTTTTTGATATGTAATGGATAAATCAGGCATGCTTTGTGCTTGATTCTATTTCATACAAAATCGACATATTTTGCACAAGTTTTTCGCTCATTGGTCGATATATTCCATGAGGATGATGTAAGGAGATCGCTATGACACCAGTAGGAATGGAGCCAGCTAAGCTGACACCAGCCCAGCAGGTCAAGCCTCAAGCGAATCAAAGTGAGCCAAATAATGGCCCGGCTCCGCTTAAAGTGGAGCAAAATAAAGTCACGCTTTCTGATGAAGGAAAGGCGTTGCTTGCCGCTTTGCAGGAAATTGATAAGGAAGCGAAAGCCGCAGAGAAGGCGGATAAAACCGTCGGCGATCAAGTAGAATCCTTCACACATGGTGCGTTAGGTATTGATAAACCTGACGAAATCAAAGAAGAAGATGATGGTGCTTATTCTGCGGGGCAATATCTTTCCGCAGCGGCAACAGTTGGCGGAATACTTCTAGCTCTGATATAGAGTTATTCCGACCAGCTGTTTTTTCTTCATCAAGCTTAATTGACGCTAAGTTAAATAGTGTCACCTCTCCACGTCTAGCTGTAGCTCCATAATTTGTGGCACATTTCATTTCGGTTACGCTCAACTGACAACGGCTTTTTCACTTTGCGCTAAGCCCGCCATCTTTCTATTGCGAAGAAAATACAGTTCTTCCAGTTTTACTTGCCCGACCTCCCCTAACAAAGCACTGCTGCTCACCTCTCAATGTTACCGCTACTTTTAATATCAAAAGACTCACTTAAATGAACTTTATTTCGTGTTAATCAACACAAAAATCACCATGCAATCGATTTTATAAATTAATTCATTGATGACACAAATGGGAAATGTAACAGTGATTTAATCAGGACGCTTTTACAAATAAGGACAATTCGATGAAGCACTTAACAAAACCTCTTGTAGCGGCAGTCGCGACTTCTGCGCTCTCTTTTAATGCACTTTCTGCAGAAATTAAAAACGTTATCCTGATGATTGGTGATGGGATGGGCCCACAGCAGGTTGGCCTGCTAGAAACTTATGCCAATCAAGCCCCGAATTCCATTTACCAAGGTCAACCGACGGCACTGTTTAAACTCGCTCAGGAAGGCGTTATCGGTTCCTCACTGACCCACCCTGAAGATGCGATTGTGGTTGACTCAGCATGTTCGGCAACCATGCTTTCAACGGGTATTTATACTGGCTCAGAAGTCATTGGTATCGACTCTCAAGGTAACCATGTTCAGACGGTTTTAGAAAAAGCTAAAAGCATGGGCAAAGCAACCGGGTTGGTTTCTGATACCCGCCTCACTCATGCTACCCCAGCCTCATTTGCCGCGCACCAACCTCACCGATCTCTAGAGAATGACATTGCATCTGACATGTTGGAAACGGGAGCAGATGTCATGCTATCCGGCGGTCTTCGTCACTGGATTCCAAAGTCGACCAACGACAAAGGTGAGATATACAACCAACTGAAAACGCTGACTCAGGGCGATGTTTACCTTAAGTCTAAGCGCAAAGATGACCGTAACCTGCTCACTGAAGCGCAGCAAGACGGTTACTCACTGGCCTTTAACCGTGACATGATGGCAAAAGCGCAAGGCGATAAGCTGCTTGGTCTGTTCTCCTACTCTGGTATGAACGACGGCATTGCTTATAGCATGAGTAAAAATGATCCAGGGCGCACCCAACCAAGCCTTAAAGAAATGACGGATAAAGCGCTGGATATCCTTTCGAAGGACGAAGACGGCTTCTTCCTCATGGTTGAAGGCGGCCAAATTGACTGGGCTGGACACAGTAATGATGCCGGCACCATGCTGCATGAGATGATCAAATTTGATGAAGCCGTCAATACCGTTTATCAATGGGCACAAGGCCGTGAAGATACCATTGTCATCGTCACCGCTGATCATGAAACGGGATCCTTTGGCTTCAGCTACTCCTCTCAGGATCTGCCAAAACCTGAGCAACGTGATGGCGAAGCTTTTGCCGAGCGTAGTTACGCCCCTAACTTTAACTTTGGTGCATTTCAGATCTTAGATGGTCTATACAACCAGAAGAAGAGCTACTACGGCATCGTGAGTGAGTTCCAAAAGCTGGATAAAAATCAGCAAACTGCCGCTAAGTTTGCAGAAATGGTGAACAAGAATACCGACTTCCCAATCACTTCCGGTCAAGCAGCAAATGTCCTTGCCAGTAAACCTAACCCATATCGTTTAGCAGGACATAAATATTTGTCTGTTGAAGAAGTTCCGGCAATTAACGACTTCGACGCCTTCTTCCCATATAACGATCGCGGTAACCTGCTTGCACGAGAGCAGGCCACTGGCCAAAACATTGTTTGGGGCACGGGTACGCACACACATACACCGGTAAACGTGTTTGCCTGGGGGCCAGCAGAGGCCATTATTCCTATGTCTAAAATCATGCATCACTCGGAGCTGGGTGAATACATCAAGACACAAGTTAAATGAGCGTACTTTGAACCTTCAATAAAATAAAACGCCTTTCGGGGCGTTTTTTAGTGACATCGTTTTCTGTTGACTCGTAATGAATGGCAGGTTAGAAATAGCGGTTTATCATTGTTCAGCATCATATTATGTGTGAAATATTTTCTAATCAGCCTCAAGAAAACTATCAGATTATTGCTCGCTCGATCCGAATTGATGGCCACGCGACCAGCATTAAGCTCGAAGCCAGTTTCTGGCAGATTTTAGAGGAGATCGCGCAGCAACAATCAATGACACTTCCCCGCTTTATCAGCGCGATTTACGCTGAAGCATTGAAATACAATGGGGAAATCAAAAACTTCACCTCCCTACTTCGCTGTGCTTGCCTCATCTATCTTCGCCAGCCCGATGATGTTATGGCAGCCGTCAAACAGCAACTCATCGTGAATAGTTAAAATCTTTTCGCTGTCGTACTCCGGTACTACCTTCCGCTAAACATTTCCCCTTATTCTTCTCACCAACAGAGCAAGGGGAAGATAATGACGAAGCTAATTCACACTATGGTGAGAGTACAAGACCTTACCGCTTCGATTGAGTTTTATCGCACAGCACTTGAACTTGAGGTGAAAGACCAATTCGTTTTTGACAGCTTTACCCTTACCTACCTAGCCAACCACGAAACTGGTTTCGAGTTAGAGTTGACCCACAATCACGATACGAAAGAACCGTATAGTCACGGAAACGGCTACGGGCATATTGCAGTCTGTGTCGATGACATTCATCAGACGCATGTCAAACTCAGCACGCTAGGATTAGCTCCCTCTGAAACGAAAACCATGCAGCATCAAGGTATTGATCTCGCTACTTTCTTTTTCATTACCGATCCCGATGGATACAAAATCGAATTCCTACAACGTCAGGGAAGATACCAATAAACAACAACGAAAAATCAATAATTACAGAGTAAACATAATGATAAATTTAACCGCGACTTTTCACGCAAAAGCTGGCCAAGAAAGCGTATTGCAGTCCTTGTTAATCGCTATGCTAGAACCTACCCGAAATGAGCCAGGGTGCCTTCGCTATGACCTGTTAAAGGACAGCAGCAACTCGGCAATATTTATGTTTCAAGAGCAGTTCACCGACAAGCAGGCTTTTGATGAACATTGCAAACAGGCACACTTTCTCAACCTTTTAGACAGTTTGGAAGGTTTGCTAGAGCAGGAACCGACCATCACCTTTTACGACCAGCTATAAACGCAAAAGAGCGCCATTGGCGCTCTTATTCTTATCTCATCAAAGTGATTTAATCACCCTGTTTAACCATATGTAAGTGCACATCTTGTTGTGGGAAAGGAATCGATATGCCTTCCTGATCAAATCTCAGTTTCACTTCACGTGTGACATACCAGTACACATCCCAGTAATCATCGGTTTTCACCCAAGGGCGAACGATAAAATCGACCGAAGACGTGTTCAACAAATGTACACGAATATTAGGTTCGGGATTACGTAATACCGCTGGATGAGAGTCGACAATTTCTTTTAGCACTTTCTCTGCTTGAAGAATGTCATCGCTATAACCAATGCCAAACACCATATCAACGCGACGCACTCGTTCATGGGTAACATTCTTAATCACATCACCCCAGATCTTGCCGTTCGGCACAATAATGATTTGGTTGTCGAATGTCTTGATGGTGGTGTTAACTAAGCTCATGTGACTCACCTTGCCATCGACGCCACCAGCAAAGACAAAATCCCCAACATCAAATGGGCGGTAGATGAGCAGCATCATACCTGCTGCGAAGTTCGAAAGCGTATCCTGAAGCGCAAAGCCGACAATCACCCCAGCAATACCAAAACCCGTCAACACAGGCGTAAGGTTAAGCCCTATTTGAGACAGCCCAATCAGAATACCAATAATCCATACCGCATTGCCTGACATGGCGATAAAGAAATCTTGCATCAGCTGTGACATTTTGAGGTTTTTTGAAACCACCGTTTTGCTGACGACTTTACGCGCCAGCTTAGCAAGAACCTTAGTTACCAGTAGAATCAGAATAAAAACGAACAACTGAAACAAGTGCTGCGGGGCATTGTTGGCAATCCAACTCCAGAAATTTTCCGACCAATGCGTTACCACAGAAAGTGCGACCTGCCAGTCCAACAAATCCTGCGTCACGCTACCTGTGACTTCAAACATCAGACGCTTATACTCTGCGGTCTTAACCGATAGTTGATCGGCAATGGAGACTAAGGAGCTCAGGCTATCACCAGCAATATTGAGCCTTTGCTGGGTCACCAATCGACTGAGTTGCAGGCTGGATTTTTCTGACTCTGGACTAATGGAAAGCTGCTTATCCACCACATCAATCTGCTGGCTGAAGTACTCCACCGACGCAGAGACCAGACGCAATCGCTTGGTGATAAAACTTTTAAATTGCTTTTCTTCTAGAGTCTCATCGACACCCAATTGCTTGAGCCACTGAATATTCTGCCAACTCGACTCAATAACAGTATCAAGATAATGTTGTAGCTCCTGATAATCATTTAGCATAGTCAGACGCTGTTCGTCTTTCGCTTCATTGAGTTTTTCGCTGAGTGACTTTATCTTACCTTCAAGATACTCGGATGCCCCTTGAGAATAAGCTTGCTGAGTTGCGACCTGCTCAATCAACGCCTCTTTAGGCAGCTTATTTTGTTCAATGGCAGTGGCCAGAATCGACCTTAGTTCCTCATTTTTTTGGAACAGTTTCAGTTGCAGCGCATCTCTTTCATCACCAATCGCACTTTCAAGTGTCACTGTCAGTTCTTTAAGGTCAGCGTTTATCTTGGTGATCGCCGCTTCAGCCCTTGATACTGTAGGAGTTTGCGCTAATGCTTGAAAGCTCAGCACCCACGCCATCAACATAACAATGAACAGGCTGATAAAAGATCGATTGGTGAATCCAAAGTTGTGGTTCATATACACCTCGAAAGCGGCACTCTTCTTGTGCAAGCTTTTGTTTAAACAATGATTACTAAACAGTGTATATCAACAAAGCGTATTGGCGAGTCTTTGCCATGTTAGCAATTGGCAAATACAAAAACAGCCGCTATTAGCGGCTGTTTTTTGTATGAAATCTATTATGCTCGATCAGGATGGTTAAGGATATGATCCTCCCAGTCCACCACGTCGATCTCGTATACAACTTTGTTACGAACACTTTCGCCTGCCGCATGCATCGCAGACTTAGATCCTGTAATCAGAGGGTGCCATTCAGGAATCGGCTGCTTTTCCGCTAATAAGCGGTAAGCGCAGGTGTGCGGCAACCAAGTGAAGTCATCAATATCATCGCGGGTTAGCTTGGTACATTCCTCACCTGATGTGAATCGGTTCGGGTAGTCTTTGCACGAGCAGGTTTTACTGTTTAACCAACTGCACGCCACGTTGGTGTAGTAGATTTCGTCCGTGTCTTCATCCATGAGCTTATGCAGGCAGCACTTACCACAACCATCACAGAGTGCTTCCCACTCCTGCTCGGTCATTTGTTCTAGTGATTTGCTTTCCCAAAATGGCTGGCTCATAACATTACTTCGGTATCGGACAAGGGGAGCGTTTTATACCGTTTAGACGCGTAAAGTTCAAGGGCAATTTTTGTACGGAACAGATAAGTAAAGGCAGTATTTAAAAGGCTTACCGAAACTCTCTCAGATAAGCAATAGGTTAGCGAGTTCAACGGCCTCTGGCACGATGACCAAGCGCGTAAGTCTTTGGTGATTGTTTGAGGTATTTTGCTTTGTAATTGCCATTGAGATGCACCAAGGTCCCTCTTAATCTATCGAGATGATAACGCTGCTCACTGCTGCCTAGATTAAACTCCAACGTTTCCCCATCAAACGCAAAGTGTGTGCTGATTAAATCTTCGTTCCAATAGATCCCTTCTTCCGCCACATGCAACGTATTGGCGGCATAGGTCGCCACATTCGACTCTTCCCATACACCAAGCAGTTCCTGACGAGCCTGTTGGTGTTCGTAGTCAACGACAAAATAGATACCGACACCAACCATAACTGCACCAGCTATGCCAAGGGCCGTCGCGACTTTACTGGAATGTTTTGTCCAAAAGCTATTATCGCTCATATGACGAGACACTCCCGATTGTATTTTTCATTTCAAAACGCCTAAAAAGCGTTTCCCCTAACCTTTAAGTCTAGTGGAACACGCTCAAAACTAACAAAAATATTGATTAGAGGGAGACTGCATCCACTCACGCTCCTGTCATATAGGCGACCAAGTCATGAATGTCATTAAGCAAGCAAATGATGCATTGAGCGAATTTCATACTGCTAACGGCAATCTTTTTTGCTACTATCGCGCCCCTGTTTTTGATGAGGTCATCAATATGGAATGCCGATTAGGCTGTGGAGCGTGTTGTATCGCGCCAAGTATTTCTTCGCCGATTCCGGGCATGCCGAAAGGCAAACCGGCTGGCACAAGATGTATTCAGCTCAATGAAGATAATTTGTGTAAGTTGTTTGGTAAACCAGAAAGACCGAAAGTGTGCCACGAATTTAAACCCTGTCCTGTCGTCTGTGGTAGTACGAACCAGCAAGCGATCGACAACATTACTGAACTTGAAAAACTGACATAAAAAAGCCGCTTTATCATAAAGCGGCTTTTTCGTTTTAGAGGCTTAGTATCACACCAGCGATTGAGGCACTCATTAAGTTGGCCATTACCCCTGCTGCAATGGCACGGAATCCATACTGGGAAATAAAGCTGCGACGCTCAGGTACCAAGCTGCCCAGCCCACCAATCAGCATTGCCATTGTCGAAATATTCGCAAAACCACACAAAGCGAACGTCACAATCGCCTGTGAATGCTCACTAAGCTGAGATTTCACTTCCATTAGCTGAATAAAGGCAACAAATTCATTAACCACCACTTTGTTACCAATCAGAGAACCCGCGGTAATCGCTTCACTCCACGGAACACCCAGCAGCCAAGCCACTGGCGCAAACAAGTAGCCTAAGATAAGCTCAAAACTCAGCTCCATGCCGACCAGACCACCAATCCAGCCCAGCATACCGTTCAGCATGGCAATCACACTGATGAACGCTAGCAAGGTGGCACCAACCGCGACAGCTATTCGTAAGCCGGACATCGCACCATCCGCCATCGCCTCAACGACATTGGTCGCGCGTGGCATATCGACATTGTCCATTTCAACCTGAGCGTCAATTTTTTCCGTTTCAGGGACTAAGATTTTAGCCATCAGCAAACCGGCAGGGGCCGACATAAACGCTGCAGCGATCAGGAAATTGAGGTCCACGCCCAGCGACGCGTAACCAACCAGTGTACCACCCGCTACGGAGGCAAGACCGCCTGTCATCACAGCAAAGAACTGCGAATCTGTCATCTGGCGCAGATAGGGCTTCACCACTAGAGGCGCTTCAATCATACCGACGAAAATGTTTGCCGTAGCAGACAAGGATTCTGCACGGCCTATCCCCAGCAGTTTTTGCAATCCGCCGCCGATCACATTGATCACTTTCGGCATTAGCCCAATATGGTACAGACCGGAGATCAGCGCAGAGAAGAAGACAATGATACCCAACACGTTGATGGCAAAGGTAAAACCACCGGTTGCCAACCCACCAAACAAAAAGGCAATCCCTTCCTGACCGTAGTTGATAAGATTCGACACTGCTCCAGTGACATTGTTCAGCACTTCTTTACCTGCTGGCACATAGAGAACTAACAGCGCAAAGGTAATCTGCAGAGCAAAGGCTAAGGACACCGTTTTTAGGTTAATATTTTTTCTGTTGGTGGAAAGTAGCCATGCCAGTGCAAGAATGGCGATAATTCCGAGGATCGAGTTCATGGAGATATCCGACTAAAAGGGGCTTAAGAATGGCGTCGGATAATATTCCGTTACAAATGAGATGCAAATCCAAGTTGTTAAAATCCGGTTTACTTTCCACAACTCAAACTTTAATCAACGCGTTAAGCTGCTGTTTTCAATCAAGATAAACGTTTGCTTTTCGCTATTTTTTCCATATAGCAAAGATGTTTCCAAAAACAGAAACAATCTCAGGGAGAAAATTAGGCTTTAGGTCGATGGATATAGGGAGACAATCGTTTATCCCAGTAGCAAGGTGAACCAATTTTATTCTTAATGAACTCAATCACTGCTGTTGTCTTTGTCGACAGGTAACGACGGCTAGGATAAACCGCATAAAATGGCATGTTCTGACTGGGTATCCACTCAGGTAAAAGCTGAATCAACTGACCTTGCTTGAACTCGTCACGAATCAGATAAGTAGCAAGGTAAGCGACTCCCCACCCGGCAACAGCGGCATCCCGCACAGCTTCAGCCAGATCAACCGAGTAATTTCCAGACACCTTCACATTTAGCTGATCGTCACGATTGGAGAATGCCCAGCTGGTGTAATCTCGCTCCCAGCTTCGATAAATCAGGCAATTATGCTCAGCCAAATCGTTCGGATGATGAGGGGTATCGTGTTTCATCAGATACTCTGGCGAAGCGACTACCACAAACTGACTGTCCGCTAACCGCTGTGCGACGTATCCTTCAGGCAGCGTCTCGTTGTTGGTGATCCAGAGATCAAGCCCCTCTTGCAGCATGTCGACCTTGTAGTCAAACAAATGCATCTCTACTTGCAGATTAGGGTACTGCATTCGCAGCTCATCAATCGCAGGGAGAATATGCAAGGTGCCAAACGACTGCGATAAGCCGATTCGAATCAAACCCGCCACTTCATCTTTTTGGCTTTCAACTTCCAGATGCGCTTCTTCAACACTTCGTACTACTTTCTGGCAATGATAGAAAAACTGCTCCCCTGCTTCAGTCGGCGTAAAAGTCCTTGTGGTGCGTTGGACTAACTTGACCCCTAACGACTCTTCCAACAGCGCCAGCTGCTTACTGACATGGGATACAGAGACTCCAAGGTTCTTGGCAGCCTGAGTAAAGTTTTTATGAGTAAGTAAGGCGGCAAACACCACCATTTGAGACGCACGATCAGACAGCACAAGGACTCCACAAACTAAAAGGAGCTCCGAAGAGCTCCTAATCAAAACAATTAAAGTGCGATTCTATCGGCCAGATGGCTAACGGCTAAAGCGAAGTAATAAGAGCGATTCCACTTCATCAACACATTGTAGTTGTTGTATACCAGATAAACGCGGCCATTGGCGTCATCAGGGGCAATCAACCAAGCTTTAATATCTTCATCCAATTGAGGTAGTGGGCGTCCGTCATAGCGAGTGACCCCCATTTTGCTCCATTCCTGAAGGTATTTCCCTTTCTCTTCACTGCGACCCTGAATGCTAGTATCAAAACCGTGTGGCAGCTTAACCTGACGCCCCCAAGTATAGGAATCGGTCCAGCCAGACTGGCTCAAGTAATTGGCTGCGGAAGCAAATACATCGGCTTCGTTATCCCAGATGTCTTTCTTGCCGTCACCGCTGCCATCCGCGGC
Source organism: Vibrio sp. St2 (assembly GCF_947311885.1). Classification (NCBI taxonomy): domain Bacteria; kingdom Pseudomonadati; phylum Pseudomonadota; class Gammaproteobacteria; order Vibrionales; family Vibrionaceae; genus Vibrio; species Vibrio sp. St2. The sequence continues at coordinate 216,725 of NZ_CAMZNA010000005.1, forward strand.
ATAAGAAAGAAAAGAGCTCGGCATAAACTGGCACTGGCCCATCGCCCCTGCCCATGATCCCTTCATGTCCTCAGGCTTGATATGCCCTTCATCAAGAATCGTTAACGCTGCCATGGCTTCATTACGGAAAAACGCTTCACGGCGACCGTCATAAGCCATGGTCGACAGCGCATCAATCACGCTGTAATTGCCGGTGAATTTGCCAAAATTACTCTCAACGCCCCAAAGCGCGACAATAAAGCGAGGTTGAACGCCATATTCCTCACCAATACGCTGCAGCTCTTCTTTATGCTTCACGTACAGCTCTTTGGCCTGTTTTACTTTCCAGTCAGGCACTGCACGAGGAATGTATTCATCCAGCGTGAGTTTTTTTTCTGGTTGGTTACGATCGGCTTTCACGGCCCGTGGTTTATACGTCACGTCCTCAAAAGCCGCAGAAATTGTTTGCTCAGAGATGCCTTTTTGTCGCGCCTCTTGTTTTAATCCTTCAACGTATTGCTCAAAGCTCAGCTCATTAGCCCAAGCTGAGCTCGCAATCGTCGCACCTAGTATGACTGACAATAATTTTTTCACATTGCCCTCCTTGAGCAATATTATGATTCGCCAACAACTTCCCTATTATAGATGAGAGAAATTATTCTGATTGCTGGCGCGCCTTTTGTTCTTTGTATTCGTCCAACAGGTTTTTTGGCGGTGGCGGCAACTGAAGGAAAAAGCCTTCGTCTTTCATCGATTGTTTCACTTTTTCAATGTCGACTTGAGCCAGCTCACGCCCGTCCAAATTCACCATCATGACCATGGTAGGTTTGCCAAACATTTGCATCAATGTGTCAGGAACTTGTGAAAAATCATCCTTTTTCGGGATATATAGGTACGCGCCTTCTTTTTTAGAACTTTTGTAAATTGCACAAAGCATGGGAAGCCTTTTGTCTGTTTAGATTCAGAGAACGTCAATGTTTCGCTATTTTTGAGAGCAAAACACTCAATTGAGCGCAAGATAACTTGCTGTGCTTATTGTGGGAATATAACATGACAACCCTAGTCTCAGGCAACGTCCTTACGAGGTTCCCAAAAAAAGATGTCGAATTCACCGGACCTGAAAGGTAGTAGTTTTACTTTGTCCGTTTTACACCTTTCAAATAACGATGTTGAAAACACACTCCAATTTCTCAGTGAAAAAGTCGAACAAGCGCCGGCTTTTTTCGCTCAAGCCCCTGTTGTCATCAATATTTCAAAAGTTGATGGTGATATTGACTTTGCGAGACTAAAACAAGGGATTTCACACGCTGGAATGATTCCAGTTGGTGTGACAGGCGGTCGCGATAAACGCACTCAGAATCTGGCTTCAGAGGCTGGTTTTGCTGTTATGTCAGCCAGTAAATCCCCTTCTCAGGCTCCAGCAAAAATGGCACCAACCAAGATTATTCGCACTCCGGTACGATCTGGTCAGCAGATCTACGCCAAGGACTGTGATCTGGTAGTTTTAAGCCACGTCAGTGAGGGTGCAGAGGTTATTGCAGATGGTTCTATTCACATTCACGGAACACTCCGTGGTCGTGCGATTGCTGGCGCCAGTGGCAACACGGGTGCAGTGATCATCTGCAATAAGCTTAATGCCGAATTAATGTCAATTGCCGGTCACTATTGGCTCACAGAACAGTTTGCTGATGAATACTGGCAGAAGAAAGTTATGTTCAGTTTGGACAATGACTCGCTCAAGTTCGAGTTGTTAACCGTTTAAAGATTAATAAGGAACACATAATGGCACGCATTATTGTTGTCACGTCAGGTAAAGGTGGTGTAGGTAAAACCACGTCAAGTGCCGCTATTGCTTCAGGCCTGGCACTTAAAGGAAAGAAAACCGCAGTGATCGATTTTGATATCGGTCTACGCAACCTAGATTTGATCATGGGTTGTGAACGCCGCGTAGTTTACGATTTCGTGAACGTAATCAATGGCGAAGCCACGCTTAATCAGGCATTGATCAAAGACAAACGTACAGACAACCTCTTCATTCTACCTGCCTCTCAGACGCGTGATAAAGATGCACTGACTCGCGATGGGGTTCGCCGTGTATTTGATGAACTGGATGAAATGGGCTTTGATTTCATCATCTGTGACTCTCCGGCAGGTATCGAGCAAGGCGCACTGATGGCGCTATACTTTGCAGATGAAGCCATTGTAACAACGAACCCTGAAGTTTCTTCGGTTCGAGACTCAGACCGTATCTTGGGCATTTTAGACTCGAAGTCTCGCCGTGCTGAAGAAGGACTAGAGCCAGTTAGACAGCACCTGCTGCTAACCCGTTACAATCCAGCACGCGTTACACAAGGTGAAATGCTGAGCGTAGAAGATGTCGAAGAGATTCTGCATATCTCACTGCTTGGCGTAATCCCTGAAAGTCAGGCGGTTCTGAATGCTTCAAACAAAGGTGTACCAGTGATCTTCGATAACGAGACAGACGCGGGTATGGCTTACGACGACACTGTCGAGCGCTTATTAGGATCACAAGTGGATTTCCGCTTCCTAACCGAGCAGAAGAAAGGGATCTTCAAACGACTATTCGGAGGCTAAATGTCATTACTTGAATTTTTCCGCCCGCAGAAGAAAACGTCTGCCAATTTGGCCAAAGAGCGTCTGCAAATCATCGTTGCGGAACGTCGTAGTCAGGGTGACCCGTCACCTTCGTACCTTCCACAGCTCAAAGAAGACATTCTGAAGGTAATTGGTAAATACGTCGCTGTGGATCCTTCTATGGTTGATCTCTCTTTTGAACACAAAGACGACGATATTTCGGTGCTGGAGCTAAATGTAAAACTTCCGGAAGACGAGAAGTAAAACCAGTGAAATAGAATTTAAAAGCCAATGCGAGAGCATTGGCTTTTTTAATGGCTGCAAGTTTTGCCGCGCGTAACTTCTATCAACACCTTTTCAGCAATTCTTGTAACGAAAAAAAGCCCCAACCTTTCGATTGGGGCTAAACCTTTTCCCGATAGTTAGGTTTCGTGCTAGCGAAAACCTATCTCAACACCAACGCTCCTACTTATGCGTTAGCTTTTGCTTTTTTTGATTTTGGCGCTGCTTTTGCGGCTACCTGGTCTGCTTTCTTCTTGATAACAGTCGTACCTTCGAAAGTCTCACCTTCAACGAACGCTTTACCGTAGTAAGACGCTAGTAGAACTTCTTTCAGCTCAGTGATTAGAGGGTAACGAGGGTTAGCACCTGTACACTGGTCATCGAACGCTTCTACCGCTAGTTCGTCCAGTTTAGCAACGAAGTCCGCTTCAGAAACGCCAGCAGCTTGGATAGACATTGGGATGTCTAGGTTAGCTTTTAGCTCATCAAGCCATGCTAGTAGACGTTCAATCTTCTGAGCAGTACGGTCACCTTCTTGGCTAAGGCCTAGGTGGTCAGCTACTTCAGCATAACGGCGACGTGCTTGTGGACGGTCGTACTGAGAGAATGCAGTCTGCTTAGTTGGGTTATCGTTCGCGTTGTAACGTACTACGTTAGAGATTAGTAGTGCGTTCGCCAGACCGTGTGGTAGGTGGAACTCAGCACCAATCTTGTGCGCCATAGAGTGACAAACACCTAGGAATGCGTTAGCAAACGCGATACCAGCGATAGTTGCCGCGTTGTGCACTTTCTCACGAGCGATTGGGTCAGCTGCACCATTTGCGTAGCTTGATGGTAGGTACTCTTTTAGCATCTTAAGTGCTTGCAGAGCCTGACCGTCAGAGTATTCATTTGCTAGAACTGATACATAAGCTTCTAGAGCGTGAGTTACTGCATCGTAACCACCGAATGCTGTTAGAGACTTAGGCATGTTCATAACAAGGTTTGCATCTACGATAGCCATGTTTGGCGTGATTTCGTAGTCAGCTAGTGGGTACTTAGCACCAGTCTTGTCGTCAGTAACCACCGCGAATGGTGTAACCTCTGAACCCGTACCTGAAGTTGTAGTAATACAAACAAGCTCAGCTTTTTGACCCATTTTAGGGAACTTGTAGATACGTTTACGGATGTCCATAAAGCGCATTGCTAGTTCTTCGAAGTGCGTATCTGGGTGCTCGTACATTACCCACATGATTTTCGCTGCATCCATCGGAGAACCACCACCTAGCGCGATGATAGTGTCTGGCTGGAAGCTCTTCATCGCTTCAGCACCTTTCTCTACTACAGATAGAGTTGGATCTGCTTCTACGTCGAAGAACGTCTGAACTTCCATGCCTTGAGCTTTAAGCAGGCTAACTACGTCATCAGCGTAACCGTTGTTGAATAGGAAACGGTCAGTAACTAGGAATGCGCGTTTCTTACCTTCTAGATCGCTCAGTGCGATTGGAAGGCTACCACGACGGAAGTAGATAGACTTAGGTAGTTTGTGCCACAACATGTTTTCAGCTCGCTTCGCTACAGTTTTCTTGTTGATTAGGTGCTTAGGACCTACGTTCTCAGAGATAGAGTTACCACCCCATGAACCACAACCTAGAGTTAGAGAAGGTGCAACGTTGAAGTTGTACAGGTCACCGATACCACCGTGAGTTGTCGGGATGTTGATTAAGATACGAGCGGTCTTCATCTTGTCACCGAAGTAACGGATGCGGTCTGCGTTAACATCTTGGTTAGTGTATAGGCCAGATGTGTGGCCTATGCCGCCAATCTCAACCATAGTCACAGCCTGTGCCACAGCATCTTCAAAGTCATCTGCGCGGAATAGACCTAAAGTTGGAGACAGTTTCTCGTGAGCAAATGCGTCATCGTAAGACACTTTGCCTAGGCCTTCACCTACCAGCACTTTAGTGTCTGCTGGAACGCTAACACCTGCCATTTCAGCAATTGCTGGAGCTGGTTGACCAACGATTTTTGCGTTTAGTGCGCCATCGATGAGCAGAACTTTACGTACTTTCTCAGCTTCTGCTTTAGTCAAAACGTAAGCTTTGTGAGAAGCAAAACGTTCTTTTACTTCGTCGTATACAGAATCAACAACGATTGCAGCTTGCTCAGAAGCACATACAACACCGTTATCGAAAGTCTTAGACATTAGGATAGAAGCGACTGCACGTTTGATATCAGCGGTTTCATCGATAACTACAGGAACGTTACCTGCACCTACACCGATTGCTGGCTTACCAGAAGAGTAAGCTGCTTTAACCATGCCTGGTCCACCAGTTGCAAGAATAAGAGCGATATCATCGTGCTTCATTAGAGCGTTAGAAAGCTCTACAGATGGCTGATCAATCCAGCCGATGATGTCTTTTGGAGCACCCGCTGCAACTGCTGCATCTAGGACAAGTTTTGCTGCGTCGTTAGTAGAGTTCTTCGCACGTGGGTGTGGCGAGAAAATGATACCGTTACGAGTCTTCAAAGAAATTAGAGATTTGAAGATTGCAGTAGACGTTGGGTTAGTTGTTGGTACGATACCGCAGATGATACCTACAGGCTCAGCGATAGTCATAGTACCTAGGTTGTCATCCTCTTCTAGGATGCCACAAGTCTGTTCGTCTTTGTATTTATTGTAGATAAACTCAGAGGCAAAATGGTTCTTGATTACCTTATCTTCAACAATACCCATACCAGATTCTTCAACCGCTTGTTGAGCTAGCGGGATACGTGCTTGGTTAGCTGCAAGAGACGCTGCGCGGAAGATCTTGTCGACTTGCTCCTGAGAGTATGTCGCGAACTCTTCTTGCGCTTTTTTAACGCGTGCAATCATTGCATCTAGTTCAGCCATATTAGTTACAGGCATAGGGAATCTCCTAAAATTAACAAATATTAAAAACTTTTTAGTAAGTAAACTGTGTGCTCGTTGTTAGTTGATTCAACAGTGTTTCTTAGTAAATTGCTTTCAGAGCTGATTATATTATTTCAGGTTGTGAAAAAAATTGACCCAGATCAGTTCTGAAATATTATTTACCTACTAAGTGGTATCCCACATCAAAAATAAAATCTAACTAGTTGAATTTTAAAAAATAAAAAGAAATCCAAACACGAAATAAATTTACAACTATTACGTATCTCAGATATCGAATCGCACACAAACTGTAAAAAAGTTTCATTTCTTGACCATCAACTTACATGTGGTCCACTAATGTTGTGCTACTAAGCTTATATCCAATCGTAAATGAGGCACTATAGTCCCTCCTTTTTTTTACCAAAAATGTGCAAATGTTAACGTTTGTGTAAATCGAAGGAAACTGCACACATATTGTACGTAACAAAGTATGTCATTAGTGTTTACGTTTCTGTCAGGAATTAGATTTTCTCAGTAATGAATTCAGATTAGCTTTAGATTTTTTCATTCGTGACTCAGCAAATTTTCGACTATATTCCGCCTATCACTCTGGTGATCCTGTTCTGGTCTTTACTTTGTGTAGGCAAACGCAATGCAAACGTTCGAAATCGCAATTTTTTTACAGTTCTTTCTGGGCTTAGTCGCAGCCGTTAACCCTGTCGGAATCATGCCTGTGTTTGTTTCTCTAACAGGCCATATGACGCTGGAAGAAAAACATAAGACCGCAGCAACTGCTAATCTCGCCGTCGCCGTGATTCTAATCGTATCTCTACTGGCAGGTCAGATGCTGCTCGATATGTTCAGTATTTCACTGGATTCATTCCGTGTCGCTGGTGGCTTACTTCTACTTAGTATCGCCTTCTCAATGATGAGCGGTAAGTTAGGTGAAGATAAGCAAAACAAACAGGAGAAGTCCGAGTATGTCAGCCGCGAACAAATTGGCGTGGTTCCTCTGGCTATGCCGCTGATGGCCGGTCCCGGTGCTATCAGTTCTACTATCGTTTATGGTGCACGTTACCCGACCATGCTGGATACCGTCGGCATCATTATTACCGTCAGCTTATTCTGCCTTTGCTCTTGGTTCCTGTTCCGCTCTGCGCCGTTGATTGTACGTTTTCTTGGTCAGACAGGAATTAACGTTATCACAAGGATCATGGGCTTGATTCTCGGAGCACTTGGCATTGAATTTATCGCCAATGGCTTACGTAACTTATTCCCTGGATTAGCCTGACAAGAGTGTTGCAGGTATGATTAGCGCTATCGATTAAAAGGTAGTACCGTCATGCCACGCAAATCCCTGAAACACCATCTCTATATCATTATTTTTGGCACGCATACCAAGGCTGGGCGTGCCTTTGATATCGCATTAATTATTGCGATTCTTTCATCGCTACTGGTACTGGTTCTGGAATCAATTCCAGCGGTCGCATCCCAATGGCGAACAGAGCTGCGTTACTTGGAATACACATTCACCGCTCTCTTCACTATCGAGTACCTGCTGCGCCTTTATTGCTCTCCAAAACCCGTGGCTTACGCAAAAAGCTTCTACGGCGTCGTCGATCTGTTGGCTATTCTGCCAACATACCTAGCGTTTTTCTTTCCGTCTGCGTCATTCATGGGTGTCATCAGGTTGCTACGCGTAATGCGAATATTCCGCGTACTTAAGTTGGTGCGTTACCTGCAAGACTCCAATATTTTGTTGCGCTCATTGCTCATGGCGAGAAGAAAGATCTTCATCTTTTTCAGTACGGTCGCCATCCTTGTTACCATCTTTGGCGCGCTGATCTTTGTCATTGAAGGGCCGAAAAACGGCTTTACTAGCATCCCTAAAAGTATCTACTGGGCAATCGTCACCATCACAACTGTCGGATATGGTGACCTTGTTCCTCAAACCAATTTGGGCAAAGCCGTTGCATCCATCACTATGTTACTTGGTTACTCTATATTGGCCGTGCCGACAGGGATCATCACCGCCGAGCTCAATCAAGAAATGCGCACCCACAAGTCTTTGGTCAAATGCCCAAACTGCTCTAAGTCAGGACATGAGTCAGATGCTATGCATTGCAAACATTGTGGAAGTGAGTTGGCCGATCCTGACCAAAGGATAGTCGTCGAAGAAGACTAGAAAATAGACAACAGGAAAAACGAAAGGGTTGACGTTATACGTCAACCCTTCCTTTATACAAATCTTGCAACTCAAGAATGAGATGGTTCTTCGCTTTGAAAACTATGCTTTTTCAGCAAGGATGATGCGTAGTGTGCGACGCAGTGGTTCTGCCGCACCCCACAGCAGTTGGTCACCTACAGTAAAGGCATTAAGGAAGTCATCACCCATCGCCATCTTACGTAGTCGGCCGACAGGAATCGACAGCGTACCAGTCACTTTCGCTGGTGTTAGCTCTTCTGCAGTGATGTCGCGATCATTCGGAATCACTTTAACCCAATCATTATGGGTAGCGATCATCTCTTCGATCTCATCCATTGGTACATTTTGCTTAAGCTTGATGGTCAGCGCTTGAGAGTGACAACGCATTGCGCCGATACGCACACAAGTGCCATCAATTGGTACTGGCGCATCTTGGAAGCCGAGAATCTTGTTCGCTTCAACGCCCGCTTTCCATTCTTCTTTACTCTGACCATTATCGCGCTTCACATCGATCCATGGAATCAAAGAGCCCGCCAGTGGCACACCAAACTTGTCCGTTGGGAATGAGCCGCTGCGCATGGTGTCAGCCACTTTTTTATCGATATCAAGAATAGAGCTTGATGGGTTTGCTAATTCTGAGCTTACTGAGTCGTTGATAATGCCCATTTGAGAAATCAGCTCACGCATATTCTGCGCACCCGCACCAGATGCGGCTTGGTAAGTCATCGCACTGGTCCATTCAACCAAGCCTTTTTCAAACAGGCCACCCAAGCCCATAAGCATCAAGCTCACTGTACAGTTACCACCAACAAACGTATTGGTGCCACCATGGATGCCTTGTTGAATCTGAGCCATGTTCACCGGATCAAGAGTGATGATTGAGTCTTGAGCCATGCGCAGCGTTGATGCCGCATCAATCCAGTAGCCTTTCCATCCCGCCTGACGAAGTGCAGGGTAGACTTTCTCTGTATAGCTACCACCTTGACAGGTAACAACTGCATCAAGCTGTTTTAAACTTTCGATGTCAAATGCATCCTGTAGGAGACCTGCTTCTTTACCAAGATTTGGAGCAGGGATACCTACCTGAGAAGTGCTGTAAAATACCGGCTCAATAAGGTCGAAATCTTTTTCTTCAACCATGCGCTGCATAAGCACTGAACCTACCATGCCACGCCAACCGACTAAACCTACTCTCATTCTCAACTCTCCGTGTACAATATTTAAAAAAGGAATTCCTCAATATTTCAATTTTCCCAACAAAATCTCAAGGAAAAATTCACTTATTTCTGTAACTTTTGCATCCTTTTTTTAAATATCTCCACCAAATGGCTTTTTGTTGCTTCTTTGCTCACCAGTCACAAGTTACAACAAAACATGCGAATTAATGTACATAAGAGAGATTCACGTGCTACATACCATTCACAAAACAACTCATTTCAAACCATTAAATTTAACCATTTTTAATATTTTTAACTAGCAACAAATACATCAATAGATTTAAATCACATAGGAGTTGTATTTGTTCGAAATATTATTCTGAGTCATGTAAAGTGCATCCAGTACCCAAATGAGTAAACACTCTCTATATGTTCCTTCCCCATACACATAGGAGCATATGGCATATAACACATATAAGAGGCTCTGCATGACGCAACTCACTCCCCGTTTACCAAGCCTGCTGCAAGTTATCGCTGCGCTTGGTTTGTTTTTGCTAATGGCTTTCTCTTTCACAGCCCAATTGGATTTGCCTATTCAGCTAGCACTCTACATAGGCTGGTTTGTCATCATGATTCTTGGTGTTCGTCTCGGTCACCAGTATAAAGATTTAGAAAAAGCAGCGCTTAATGGCATTTCTAATGGTCTAGGTGCTGTTTTAATTCTTCTAGCGGTCGGCGCTTTGGTCGGCACTTGGATTTCAGGCGGTATTGTTCCAACCATCATCTACTACGGCCTGAAAGCGATTCATCCGTCTATCTTCCTTCTGGCGACCATGATCATCTGTTCCCTGACCGCACTTGCAACCGGAACATCGTGGGGTGCAGCTGGTACTGCTGGTATTGCCATGATGGGTATTGGCCAAGGTCTAGGCGTTCCTGCACCAATCACAGCAGGTGCTGTTCTGTCAGGTTGTTACTTTGGCGATAAAATGTCTCCGCTTTCGGATTCCGTAATTTTGGCATCATCAATGTCTAACGTTGAAGTCGTTGAGCACATCAAAGGTATGCTGCCGATTGCTCTGATCAGTTACATCATCACTGGTATCATGTTTACTGCTTTTGGCTTCCACTACGCCGGTAATGTTGACATGACACAAGTGCAGTCAGTCATCGATGCCATGGAAAGTCAGTTCTACATCACGCCATACTCGTTCGTCCCTGTCATGATCGTACTTGGCCTGTTAGCGATGCGCATGCCGTCTTTCCCAGTGATCAGCTTTGGTTCACTACTGGGGATTATCTGGGCGGTGATGATTCAAGATGTTGACTTCCTTCAGGCATTTAATACTGCGTGGGCACCATTCCATATCGAGTCTGGCGTTGGGTTTATCGACTCAATTCTCAACCGTGGTGGTATGTCTTCTATGTTAGGTTCTGTCGCTGTGATCGTCTTTGGTCTGGGCTTTGGTGGTCTATTGGACAAAGTCGGCGTATTGGAAACCATCGCCAAACTGTTTGAGCGCCGTGTCCAGAGTTCAGGCTCACTGGCAACCAGCACTATTGGTACTGCTTTCCTAGGCAACGTGTTTGGCTCTGCGATGTATGTTTCCCTGATCCTCACTCCGAAGATCTGCGCGAAAAACTACGATCGCCTTGGCTACAAGCGTAAGAACCTGTCACGAAATGCCGAATTCGGCGGTACACTAACATCTGGCATGGTTCCGTGGAGTGACAACGGTATCTATATGGCAAGCATCTTAGGTGTCGCCACACTTTCATACGCGCCATTTATGTGGCTAAGTTTTGTGTGTATTTTGGTAACGATTATTACCTCGTACATGGGTTGGTTTGTCGATAAGTGCGAACCCACAGCTCCAGCAAGTGCAGAAGAGACACCAGAGTTAAGCAAACAAACCGCTTGATAGATAACCAAAAAGAAAAGCGCCAAAACGGCGCTTTTTTATTAACTCTATAACGAGTAATCGTTCTTCTGTTCTGGTTGCTCTGAGAGGTACTCTATAAACTCAAATTGCAAGTTATGATCATCCATATAATAGGCGTTCTTGCGATGAGGGTGTTCATCTCCTCGATGATCGACAAAATAGCCTTGCTTAGCCAACCTTGCTTCCATCGCATCTAGATCGGTTACCACTATCCCAACGTGCTTAACCCCAGTGAATCGTGTTTGCCAGTCCGGCGCCTCCCCTTTTCCTGTTGAAGAAAGTGCTATGTAAGAGTTTTCATCACCGACGTGACACCACTGAATCGTCTCACCCTGACCATTAACGTATTCACCTCCACCACGGATTCGCCATTCAGGTAAAGCCGTCGTTAGCAGTTTCACCGTTTTGTTTGGATCAACAACACCAATATTTGCGTGCTCAACATAGCCTTTCATAATTCAGTCCTTTTGAGTAATTAGATAGTTAATTTAAGAATCAGCGCGTTACCGCCTAATCTTGTCTTCACTGATTTAACTCTAATTCCTCAAGTTAACTTTAGGTAAAGTACTTTTTTAAATTTAATTCGATTGAATGAAGGCGGAGGAAATACTCGCTTGCACCAACAGTGAAAACGGGTAACCTGAATCTATCATCCTTTATTTTCTGAGCATTATGCATCTTGCCGATCGCTTGAAAATCTACCTATTCCATAAAGAAAGAATTCGGCGTTGGAATGGGACAAATCATAAGGTGCAAGGCTGGTCCAGCCATGAAGAACAACAAGTGCGCTTCGAGACTTTCGCCCGAAACATGAAGTTCAAAGGCAAACGTGTGTTGGATCTCGGCTGTGGGCTGGGAGAGTTGTATGACTACCTTTCAGAGAACCAACGCCCTGGGTTTTATCTCGGTTTCGACCAACATTGGTCTTTCCTTCACCAAGCTAGAAAGCGGATAGGCTCCTCACAATGCCGATTTAAATTCGCCGACATCAGCCGAGCAACCTTACCGGAGATGGATATCATCGTCGCCAGTGGATCGCTGAATTACCGAACGAAAAACCCAGACTATCTGAACGAAATGATCATGCGTATGTTCTCTGCATGCAAAGAGGCAACTATCTTTAATCTTCTTAACATTGAGGCATTTCCTGACCAACAGGTATTGCAAGCCTATAACAAGCTTGAGGTATTGCAGTTTTGCCAAACAGTAACACCTAATGTCACTTTAATTGACGATTACTCTGACGCTGACTTTACTTTGGTACTTAGAAAATAAAACAGAGAGCCTTTGCTCTCTGCTGTATTTATATCTCGATTTCAACTAATTAGTTGAATCAACCATTAACATCTTGTTCGTTAAGAAACGTTTGTGCTTCAAGAATCGCCTTATCCAAACGAGCTTTGAGCTCATCCAGCAAACCTGACACAGAACCAATGTCATCTTTAATTGCCTGCTCAACCTTACCTGCTGATTCACGAAGTTTTAGTGCGCCTAAATTACCACCAACCCCCTTTAGACTATGGGCTTTACGCAACGCTTCTTCAGGAGAGTCATTGAGCAGTTGAGTGATTCGTTCAGCGTCTCCAGTATGGTCATCGACAAATACCTGTAGCAACATACACACCGATTCGTAGTCATTTCCCAATGAATCAAGCATGCCGTCTAAATCAATCTCTGGACCATCGTCCAACGCAGCGGCTGCAGTAACCATGGGTGCTGATTCTTTAGCTGTTTCAACTATAGATTGAACCTCTTTCTGAGAGTTATCTGCAACTTTTTCTGAACGCTCAACCATACGTTGGACTCCTGTAAATCGATAAGTAATGAGCATCATCGCTAGCAAACAAATTCCGCTAAAAATGACACCGCCAATGACGAGATTACGCTGCTGCGACTGATATTGCGATTCGACCACATTGATCTGGGTGTGAATGGAATGTGTCATCATTTTCTCGATGACATAACTTCCTTGCGCGTAGCTACCCAATACAGCTGAAGTTTGTGAAAGCAATTGTTGAAGATCTTGCTTTTGCAGCGCTGGAAGAGATTCAGATGCTACGTAAAGCTGATCAAGCTCGCGGAAAACCTGAGGATTGGATCTGTTGGAGCTGAACAAAGCCTCTAAAACATTCGCACTCAAATGGTAAGAATGTGACATCAGCTCATTGTTGTCTTGGTATTTTGCGCGAATAAACCGAACTTGGTCCACCAACGAAATTAAAGCAAGTTCATTATCAAGGAAGACTTTGGTCTGCTCTATAAATCGATCGGTGGTATAAAGCAGTTGGTTAATGTCTGGTGTCAGCCAGCTCTGCTCATAAGTCGCTTCAATTTGGAGGCGAAGAGCGTAGATAAGCTGTAAGTTGAGAGACTGGCCATCGGTCAATTCCGCTCTGTAGGCAGGTTCTTGAAACAAGGAATACTTAAGTTCATCTATGCTATTACTCAATTCTCCGACTTGGCTCATTGTCATTACGTTTGAGCGATAGCTTAGAGACAGCACTGTTGTCCCTATCACCCAGACAACAATAATCAACCAACTCAGCTTGAGCGCTTTGCGTTCCATGTCATGCTCGTCTTTGAATAAATTCCATAATTACAAGCATATACGCAAAGTTTGAGAAAGGTAGGACTAAGTGCATATTTCTTCGACTTAGTCCTGATTTAGTGAGGAATTAGCGGTTGCGTGTCAGCTGATCACGCAGGTTTGGTGGCGTACCTTTGATCGTCAGTGTATCGGTTTCTGGATCATAAAAAATACGCTCGCCAAGCAGCAAGCTGTCAAAGTTAATCGTTAGGCCACCGCCTGCGCCAACATATTTAGTCAGTTTACGTACTGCCGTTCTGTCGCCTGGGAAGCTTTCTTCAAGTTCATAACCTTGTTCCTGCGTGTAATCAAGGAAGCTGGTACCATCCTGAGAAGGAGGTAACTCACCCGACAGCTCACGAACCTGAACTTCGTCACCACTTTTAATTTGTTCGTTACAGTAGTCCGCTACCTGCTTTTTGTAACTGATGGCTTCATCTTTCTCTAACTTAGAGTCTGTACAAAAATCTTCAACCGCCTGCATGAGAACTTGGTTTTGTTGCTTAGTATCGAGTCCTACTTCCGCCTGCAAGAAATCAAGGAAAAAGTCTGCGACTTTACGCCCAACTCGACCTTTAATATAGGCAAGGTAGCGGTTTGACTCTTTGTCAGTCTCATAACTGGTCAGGTCAATACGCGCTGCGATATCCATTTTGCTCAGATCTAGATAATCAGTCGCACTAATTTCGAGACCTTCTGTCACTTTTAGGCTTTCATTTGAAGGAATGATGGCAACAAAAAGGTAATCTGTCGCCAGAGACTGATATTCAGCAATGACCAGAATACCCTCATCAGCAAACGGGTACTTACTTAACTCATCTTTCAGACGGTTTGCACTTTCTTGTGAGAAATCATAGAAGCTTCTCTCACCTTTACGAAGTTCATGCAACCAGTTCTGGAATTCGCTGTCAGATTTGAATGAGCCGAACCCTTTGCCAGCTTTTGAATTAAAGACACGATGAAGCTCAGCCACTAGGTTTTCAGTCGATGCGTCATTAGCCAGAGAGTCAGCTCGGAAGTTAACAACAAGTTCGTCTGAATCGTTTTTTCGTAGCTGGTGTAAGATAACGTTTGAAAGATGAAGACTCATGATGAATTTTTATCGTCGTGTAGGTTTCAGTTGCGACGCATTGTAGGTTATCATAAGCCGCTTTACTATCACCATTAGAGTCTTTATGCCGATTACATCTAAATACAGCGACGACAAAGTTGAAGCTATTCTATCAGAAGTGGCTGCAGTGTTAGACAAACACGGTGCGGGTCCGGAATTATCTTTGATGATTGCGGGAAATATCGCTACCAATGTCTTAAATCAAAACGTTAATGCTTCACAACGTAAAGCACTTGCTGAAAAATTTGCTCAGGCGCTGTTGTCTTCTATTGAAGAAAACACTCACTAGAAAAATAAACGGACAATAGAACAGTACATGGTAGATAACGGAAATACATACGGCGAGCGCGTATCGCGTTTAGTGGGTTGGGGGCATTGGTTTGCCTTTTTCAACATCATAGCGGCCATGTTAATTGGTACCCGTTACATCACTCAGTCTCCCTGGCCCGAAACCCTTTTAGGACAATTCTATCTGGCCGTATCTTGGGTGGGGCATTTCGGTTTCCTCGTTTTTGCACTCTACCTACTGGTTCTGTTTCCGCTAACCTTCTTGATACCGTCACGCAAGCTATTTCGCTTAGTGGCGGTTTGCTTTGCCACCGTCGGATTGACGGTGCTTCTGATTGACACTCAAGCCTATCAAAAAATTAACCTCCACCTCACGCCTGTCGTGTGGGAAGTGTTGTTTAGTGAGGAAGGCAGTTCGATCAGCATAGATCTACAGCACTTGTTTGTGGTACTTCCACTGATATTCCTATTACAACTGGCGCTATCAGAGTGGGTGTGGCGTAAACAACGTCGTCTGTCTCACAAACATGTCGGTCGTCCAATTGCCGCGTTATTCTTTGTCAGCTTTATTACCAGCCATTTGATTTACGTCTGGGCTGATGCTTATTTCTACAACCCAATTACGGCGCAAAAAGCCAACTTCCCTCTTTCGTACCCAATGACGGCGAAGTCCTTTATGGAGCGTCATGGTTTATTGGATAGAGAAGAATACCTTCAACGTCTCAAAGAGAGTGAAGCCAACACAGACTTAGTTCGCTACCCTCTTGAAAAGCTTGAGTTCAACCGTAGAGCTAACCCTCTCAATGTATTGGTTGTTAGTGTTAATAACCTACGAGGTGATGTACTGACGCCACAGTTGATGCCAAATGCTGCTGAGTTTGCCTCGAACAACCTCAACTTTGCGAATCACTATAGCTCCAGCAACGATACTTTCGGCGTGTTTGGTTTGTTCTATGGCCTGCCAAGTAGCTATGTCAGCAGCATCAAAACTCAAGGTTCTCGCCCAATCTTGCTTGATACACTGCTCGATAAAGAGTACAGCTTCGGCTTGTTCAGTGGCGATAACTTCGACGATACGCTTTATGGTGAAACCGTCTTCCGTGGTCTGAACTTTACTGGCATTGCCTTTAATGACAGTACATCACCTGATACTCAAGCCATTAATGCTTGGGCAACGTGGGTGTCTCAGAAGAAGAAGCAACCTTGGTTTAGCTTTATTGAACTCACGACGGTCGATAACTTTAGCGCCTATAACGAAACAGGTAACAACACGTCTACGTTAGAGACCTTGAAACAGGGCTATCACACGTCTGTGAACAACGCCGATGAAGAACTGGGCGTGCTGTTCGAGAAGATCAAAGAACTGGATATTGGTGACTCAACAGTTATTGTCATCACATCAAACCATGGTACTGAGTTTAACGAGACTAAGACCAATAGCTGGGGTTCAAACAGTAACTACAGCCGCTACCAACTTGAAGTACCAATGATTATTCACTGGCCTGGCAAAGTTGCTGGAAAATACGATCACCGCACTAGCCACCTTGATTTATCTGTGACTCTTCTTCAGGATCTGCTGGGTGTATCTTCTAACCCATCAGATTTCAGCAGCGGTCAAAACCTGTTTGATGAACGCTCTAGAAAGTGGATACTTGCAGGCGACACAAGAGAGCTGGCATTAATCACAAATAAAGACACCACAGTGATCGATAAGTTTGGTAACTACAAATTGTATGACAATAATTACCAACGCCTGAAAGACGAAAATCCGACATTACCAGTTTTAATGCAAGGTCTGACAGAGCTACAGCGTTTTTACGTAAAAAGTAACTAAATCATAGCCTTAGTAATTGACCTCGCCGTAAATTATGGGTAGATTATTTGCATCGGACTGTAGCGCAGCTTGGTAGCGCACCGTCATGGGGTGTCGGGGGTCGCTGGTTCAAATCCAGTCAGTCCGACCATTACACCTAGAAAAAGAGAGCTTCGGCTCTCTTTTTTGTTTTTGGCTATTTGTATCCCTTATCGTGCTACGCCTCGTTAGCTCAACTCACAATAGGCTAACAATAAAAAAGCCGCCTCAATGGCGGCTTTAGAATAGTAAAACTGGGCTTAACCAGTACTAGCGCAGTTTAAACTGACCGACTATCTGTGAAAGCTGTTGGTTGTTGTTAGCCAAACCAGTAGTGCTGTCCATCGTTTGTGAGCCATTACTAGTGAGCTCGTCGACCATGCTTTGAATGGTCGTCATATTGCGGCTGACTTCTTCTGTCACCGCATTTTGCTGACTTGCTGCTGTCGCGATTTCAAGTCCAAGATCATTTATACGCACGATAGAATTAACCATACGATCCAGGCTCTCATTCACATTCTCCGTCGTCTCAGCAGTTTCCTGACAACGTTGCTTAGTGTCATCCATCGCTTTAACAACCGTTCTGGTGCCCTCGTTAAGGTTATCCAGCATATTGTTGATTTCAGAGGTACTTTGCTGAGTACGGGCAGCTAAAGCGCGAACCTCGTCCGCAACCACTGCGAATCCACGCCCTTGCTCACCTGCTCGCGCCGCCTCAATCGCCGCGTTCAGCGCCAACAGATTGGTTTGATCAGCAATCTCACCGATCACCATCAACACAGATCCTATCTTCTGCGAGTCTTCGTTCATAGCCTGAATACTTTTCGCCATCGATTCAACTTCTTCGATCAGGTCAGCAACACTGCGAACGGCACTGGCAACGACCAGTTTCGACTGCTCGGCTTCATCATTGGTTACACGAGTAAACTCCGCGGTTTGAGATGCACTTTGTGCTACGCTTTCGGCGGTTGAACTCATTTCATTCATCGCCGTTACCACTTGGGTGGTTTCCATTGCATGAGATGTCAGCACTTGAGCATTACTGTCGGTCTGCGATTTTAATAGCTCAATGTTTTCTGAAATTTGATTGGACGATTTCGACACTTCCAGCATCATTGATTGCAGGTTACCAATGAAGGTATTTACTGCCTGAGCTATCTGGCCTAAGTCATCGTCAGTTTTGACTTCAAGGCGACGTGTTAAGTCACCATTGCCCTGAGACAGATCGAGGACAGTACTCTTTAACGCTAGAATTGGACGATAGGCATAATTAAGAATGACGAACAAGATGATAAAAGCGACAACGAGTAACACCAGTGCTGTATAGAGTGAATTTTTCAGTGCTTCGTCAACTTCGGCATAAGCAACGGATTTATTCACCCCGACCAACAAATGCCAGCTGTTGTTCTCATCCAATTGAATTGTCTGGAAGAAAGCGACCTTCTCAATGCCTCCTAAACTATAATCCTTCATCCCTGTCGGCTGAGACAGCAAAGCGTCGGTCAAAGGATTTAATTCAGCAAAGTCATACAATTTCGTTTCACCGGGAACATCCACTTCGCCGTTTGAGGCAATTGTCAGACTGTTGTGGTCATATAGACCCATCATCGCACCTGGGAAAGGCGCTTTTCTGACTAGCTCATCCAATAAACTCAATTCGATATCGGCCAGCAAGACCCCTTTTAGCTGACCTTGTGCGTAAAAAGGTTCTGCAACACTCACCATCAGACTCTTGGTCAAAGCATCACTGTAGATTTCCGTGACAATCGTACCGCGCTTCTGCTTTGCAAGTTGGTACCAGTCGCGTTTACGTGGGTCATATTTGGCTAAGTCCCGCTTACCGCTGTTATTGCCATAAGAGCGGCCATCTTCGTAACCAACCAGAATATCCGATGCAGGAGAGGTGTTTGCGATCTGTCTGATCATCAATAAGATTTGGTCATCGTTGTAGTCTGGAACAAAATCAGGCGCGTTCGCCACCAGCCCAGACTTAATTGAGTCAATCCAAGTTAAGATCGTATCGCTGGTTGTACTGATTTTTAGCATCGAGTATTCATTAACCCGCTCGTGAATCGACGAAGAAATTTGTCTGTAAGAAAGGAAGCTAGAAACCGTAAGTGATGCTGTCAGTAAGAGAATGACAACAGCAACGATCCTGCCCTTAAAACTGTTTAAAACACTCATATCCTTTACCACTGTTTCATAAGTGAGACGAATGTATCATCGCAATTGCATAATGCTCCTTGTTTTCATCTAAATTTTTACGCTGATCACACTATTAATAAAGTTAACAACATCTTTCTAAGTCATTGTAAGTATTGATAGTTAATAGAAGATTAATCGTATTCGAGCCCGAAAAAATACCGTTTATCGTTCCTCGATGTTTCATGACAACTGAAGCCAGCTAAATAAGGCTTAAGCGCTTTTAGTCACCAATATCAAACAGCCTGTTCGACAAACGATCTCAACGATACATAGAACCTTTAGCTATTGAATATGCAGCAATTAGCTTTGCGTAAGTTGCCGTTGATCACTACTATCAATTTGAACGATCGTTCAACAGGGTATATGATTCACAAGAACAATAATTAATCCAAACAGAGGTTGCAGATGTATCTAGCTCAGTTTTTTAAAACCGCAGGCGAACCCGCGATACTAAAACGCTCGCTAAAGGTTTCTCTTATAGTTGGCACTATTCTTATGTTCATTAATCACGGCGACAAATTGCTCTCCAGCAACATCGACGCAACACTGGTTATCAAGATATTAATGACTTACTGCGTTCCTTTTTGTGTATCTACCCAAGCAAGCGTTTCTGCAACTCTACAATCACGAAACAAGGCCGCCTAATCATGAAATTTTCCTTTAAAAAACAGTCTCCAGATATTGTTGAGGTCAAAACCAGTCACCTCGAAGAATTAGAGCAAATCTCTGATAAGTACTCGCTATTCAAACAGAATGATCCCACCAACTATGCCAAGAAAATTCACGTCAATGCGGCCAATGTCCATAAAGCGTCACGAAGTCGCGCTGAATCTATCGAGCAAAGCTACGAACTGGTCAATCACTTTATCGAGCAATCGGAAAGCATTAATAAACTGTCTTGTGAGAGTCACCAATATTCCAGCAAAACGGCTGAAACTGCAGCCAATACCATCGATAAGCTGGAACTTTTGGAAGAACAGGTGCTGGTTTCTAAGGAAAAGATCTGTCAGTTCAGTGACCTTCTTGAATCATTAGATGAGATAAACAAGAACGTCACCCAATTGGTGGATTCCATCAAAGGCATTGCGGCACAGACAAACTTGTTAGCGCTTAATGCCGCGATTGAAGCGGCTCGAGCTGGAGAGCACGGTCGCGGTTTTGCGGTGGTCGCAGACGAAGTCCGTCAGTTAGCGAACACAGCGAACCAGTCAGCAGAGAGTATCGATACTGAAATGGCGTCGATTTCAAAAATATCAGACAGCATTTTCAATAAGCAAAAAGAAGTCGAGGACGTCATTATTCTCAGTTCAGAAGTCACTAAAGACACCATGCTAAAAATGCAGAACCTGATGGACATGTCGATTGAAAGTAAAACCTCCTCCAAAACCATCATGGATGCCATTGAAGCGCAGCTGTCAGACTCAAATACGGTTAAGCAAAACATGGAAGCCTTAGTTGAAGACACCAAGCTGTCAATCAGCCTTTCAGGTAATAACCATGAACTCGCGGAACAAATCGTCAACTCTTTATCTTATCTGGAGCTAGGTGGTCACGCAGGTCGAAAGGAAAGCGCTTAACACCGTTAGCGTGTGAGCAAATAAGGAGAGAAGCCACATGGATAAAATTGAAATGAGTGTTTCTATCTCACTGAATGATATCTTAAGTGAGCGTTCACTATCATCATATGTTCAATCTATTAGAGATCTTAAGAGCCAAACTACCTATGGACATGAAGTTTTGGTTCGTGGTCCTTCAGATTCCTTGTGGCATCGCCCCGATCAATTGTTTGCTGCAGCTCAATCACAGCAACTCAGCAGGCAATTGGAAATTGTCATCCTCGACGTTCATCTTGAAAACATTGTCGCCCACGCTCCCATAGGGTGTTACACCGTTAACCTCACTCCTAACCTATTGTTAGATGAGACCGTATTCCAGATACTTAGCCGCTATCCGCTCGCCGAAAAAATTAAGATCGAGCTTACCGAACACTTACCGATACGGGACTGGCAGCCAATAAAACAACGAATGGCTCAATTGAGGAAACGGGGCTACCAGTTTTGGCTTGATGACGTTGGCTGTGGATTCTTTGATTTGGCGCTGATCGATGAAGTTAAACCAGAGGTGGTTAAACTGTGCATAAAAATCGTCAGCAGGCTTACGTTTGATTCTACTCTGGTCGATGAAATTAAAACCGTCGTCACAGCGGTTCATGACTACGGCGGCGCGGTTTTGGCTGAAGGGATTGAAGAGCCAGCCCAACTCGATATGGCGCAGCAACTGAATATCGACCTCGCACAAGGCTATCTTTTTGATAAGCCACGGCCACTCATCTGAGGAACCACACTCCAACTATCAACTAAAGATGTATCGTTGGGTTTTTGTTCTTATTGTTCTATTTATTGAGACTATAAATCAGTTTCTGCTGTATTTATCCAAAAATACTGACAAGTATACTTTGCTTCAAGTCGAACAAATCCACCTAACTTGAAGAGGTATACCAGATGTTAAAACCACTCAACACAATCACTCGCGCTTGTTCTGCCCTTTCGCTTCTTGCAGCCACTATGGGGGCAAACGCTGAAACCACGGAACACATTCATACAAGAGCAAGCGTTATTGAGATTACCGCTCAACAGGGACAAAACACCGCCCTTGCTGACTTCCTTTCGGTTGGTGCACAGCTCGTTCAGGACAACGAACCTGACACACTGTTCTGGTCTGCACTTCAAACCGAAGATAAAAACACCTTTGTGATCTTCGACGCTTTTGGCTCTCAAGCTGCTCAGGATGCGCATTTTGCTGGAAAAATCCCGAAAGCACTGAGTGAAAGTGCTGCGACACTAGTTAAAGGTGGATGGAACGACGGCGTGCTACCTAACATCCACAATGCTGACATTATTGCTTCAAAAGTCGGCAAAAATACGCAGGAAAGTATCAAGATTGCCACTTTTATCCCCTTGAAGGCAAAGCCAGGTCAAGAACAAAAGCTCGCGGAATTACTCAAACAAGGCGCTCACATCGTAACAACGCAAGAGCCCGGCACACTCCATTGGTTTGCCATTCATTTTGGCGATGATCGCTTCGGCATCGTAGATTTCTTCGCTGATCAAGCCGGAGTTGATGCGCACTTTAATGGTGGCGTTGCTGCTGCAATGAAACAAAATGCCTCGACTCTGGTTGAAGGTGGTTGGGAGCAAGGCGTACTCGCTGGTATCCAGACTTACCAAGTAATTGAGTTGCTCCAGCACTGAGCAGCGAGACCACGTGTTCACAAGCCTGCTGGTTAAGCAGGCTTGAAATCAACACTGTCAATCAGCAAGCTTTTCGTAAAACCAGCGTAAACGTCATCCCGCCTGTGGCATTGTTTATCCCAGTTAACCTTCCTTGCATATCACGGACATTGTTCGCTGCAATCGCTAATCCAAGCCCCAGTCCTTCACCGATTTTTTTGCTAGTATAGAAAGGCTCAAACATACGCTCTAGATTATCTTGTTCCACACCACAGCCGTTGTCGATGATCCTGATTTCTACTTCATTCGATGAACAGCTCACCTCAATGTCTAGTCGAGGAAAGTCAGTATCCACCATGGCATCCAGAGCATTGCCAACCAAGTTTCCTAGTACGTGGCGCAGCCTAGCCTCTTCGCCAAGCACAATCAGCTCTCCGCTCTCGGTACGAAGTTCGAAATCCACCTTGTCCAAGCGCGCTTGATGAACTTGCAGCACTTCATCCAACGCTTCCTTGAGTGACACAGGCTGTGGAGCCTCGAGTCGCTGAAATGCAAACGACTTAAGCTGACGCGTCATCGACGCCATACGTTCAAATAACGTCATTGCCAATGACATATTGTCTTTCAGTAACTCTGTTTCACCTCTTTCGAGCAACAATTGGTTACTCGAAAATAGCGTTTTGAGCCCTGTCAGTGGTTGATTAAGTTCATGCACAATGGCACTGGACATTCTTCCAAGCGCGACCATTTTGCTCGACTCAATCAACTCTTGCTGAGCATTGTCGAGTGCTTTCGTCCGCTCTTCAACTCGCACCTGCAACATCTGGTTTGACTGTTTCAAAGCCATTTCAGCGCGTTTTCGCTTGCTAATATCAATCACAGTACATAGGTAATAGCCTCTTTCATGCCAAGGTAAAGCGCTGAGTGAGAGCATCACGGGAAAACAGCTACCGTCTCTGCGCTGACCTAAAATTTCTACTTCCGTCATTTCAGCCAAATAGGTGTGCTTATCGAAGTTTCTCAGCAGTTCTAACGTGGGAGAATCCGAACGGCTGCTGTCAAACAACTGCCATACCTTGATATGACGTGTCATCGAATCCGATAAACTAAAATACTTCTTTGCCATCGGGTTAATGTCTTGGATATGGCCACTTTCATCAATCAATATCAACCCGACATGGGTTTTACTGAGCATCACATTCAGCCTTTTCTCAGAAGCCTCCACCAGCTTTTGTATACGCTGTTGGCTAAGCAGTTTCTGATGTCGTTGATATCTGATCACCATCAGTAGCATGATGATCAAACACCCAACCACAGTACTCGCGCTAATCCAGCGTGTAGTGCGTAACATCGACTGCAAGGGAGTTAGGTACACCAACCTCCAATTGAGATCATCTAAGGTAACCGACTGAACTAAATATCTTTTTTCCTTTAGTTGCCAGGTTTCAATGCGCGTTCCATCATACAGGGTTCGGTACTCCATCATTTTTCCACTATCGAAGTGCTGATTAAACCAGGTGGATGAAAAGAAAGGGTTACTGGAGAGAAAAAACTGGCTGTCAGGATGGTGCGCCAAAATCGCCTCTCCCTGAGAAAACCATTGATCGATTAGAAGAGTCAGATCTATCTGAACCGCGACAATACCGATGATAGTCACGCCACTGTACAGGGGGGCGGCAATAAAATAATCCGAGCTGTTTGGACGGGTGGACACATGAGAAATCACGCCACGATGTTGCTGAATTTTGGCCGCGATTTCCTTGGCGCTGCCACCAGCGAGCTGACTAGATTGAACACTGGAAATTTTAAGCGTACCTTTATCGGTAAGTACATACCAACCTTTGGTGTTAGCCGCCTTGTCCAGTTGTATCAGTTGCTGCTGAATCTTTCGATAAAGCTGTTGCTCGCCGCCTAAAAAACGCACACTCTCTTCATCTTTAGTGACTAAGAAAGGCAAGTAGTCAAAACGACGTAATGTGCGGCGAACTTCTTCGATATAACCGAGAAAACGCGCTTCTGCGTGACGTTGCTTACTTTCCAGCTTCCACTGTTTAACCACTTCCTCACTTACAATCTGAATCAAGCCTATCAGCAAAAGGGCAACGGCAAACAAGCCATATCGTTGTGGAGCCACCATAGCAATTTCATCCTTTATCACTTATTGAGGCCACACATACTAGGTTTTGACGAATTACACTGCTCGGTTTTAAAACGGACAAACTAGTTGCATAAAGTGAGAGCCAGCTCCTTTCCGCCTGAGGACAATTTCCTTAACGTGACGGAAAAAAGACAACGACGTTAGATATGGAACAAGTAACTAAACACCCTATAGCGCTGATCGAGGACGACCCTATCGTTCGCCAGACGACCGCTCAATGGCTGCAACTGGCTGGTTTTGATATCACCACCTTTGACAATGGCCAGGCGGCGCTTGCCGAAATTACTCAGCATAAGTTTATGGCGATCATCAGTGATGTTCGTTTACCGGGAATCAACGGCCTAGAATTGCTACAGCAGGTGAAGCAACAGGCTCCGGGAATTCCGGTGATCCTCATTACCGGGCATGGTGATGTCGATATGGCAGTCAAGGCCCTTCAACAGGGCGCCTACGATTTCATCGAAAAACCATTTGAGCCGGAGCGCTTAGCGCACACCGTCAACCAAGCCATCCAGCCTTATATCGAATCTCAAAAGTGGCAATCACGACAGGCATACCTCCAACGACTTGAAGGTATTGAGCAAATATTGATTGGTCGCAGTCAAGTCATGTGCGAGCTGCGTGAGCAGGTGCAGAAAGTCGCCGATATTGACACCAACGTCATCATTTATGGTGACACAGGGTGTGGAAAGGAGCTGGTCGCTTACTGCCTGCATCACTTTAGCGCCCGACAATCGCATCCATTCGTACCACTCAATTGCGGCGCAATACCAGATAACTTGTTTGAAAGTGAGTTGTTTGGTCATGAAGCCGGGGCTTATACTGGCGCTGCCAAGCGACGCATCGGCAAGATAGAATTTGCCGACAAAGGCACCTTATTCCTTGATGAAATAGAAAGCTTGCCCTTAGCAATGCAGGTCAAGCTACTGCGCGCTCTGCAAGAAAGTACCGTCGAACGTGTGGGCAGTAATCACGCTAAACAGGTCAACTTGCGCGTCATCTCAGCCGCTAAGTGTGACTTGCTCAATCACTCTGATTTTCGCCCAGATCTGTTTTACCGTTTGAACATCGCCCAGCTGCATCTACCTGCCCTGAAAGACCGAGAAGAAGACGCCTTACTGCTGTTTGAACATTTTACTCAGGAAGCCAACCCCAACACACGACGTGCCAGCCCTGCCGATCAACAAGCGTTGCTCAGCTACCCTTGGCCGGGCAATGTTCGTGAGCTGCGTAATGTCGCAATTCGCTTCGCACTGGATGACTCACTGACCGTTGGTGACATTCTCTCTTGCCGTCCACAGGCTACCACAGCGGGTATCAAGCAAGGTTTACCACTCGCCGTTCAGATGCAGAGCTTCGAGAGAAAAATTCTCCACGACGCCTTGAGGCGCCACCAAGGCTGCATCAATGATGTGATGGAAGAGCTGGATTTACCTCGACGAACACTCAACCAAAAGATGGTCAAGTACGCACTAAATCGAAGCGACTATATCTCCTCTTAGCTTTTTCAGCCGATAGGCAAAAATCCGCTTATCTGAATGCTGCACGTCTCGGCGCCATTTACCGACTAGCAATAGTCACGCTATTTAGGGGCTGAGACGTCATTCGCTGCACTCCCTTCTTGATGAGCCATTTTTTGCTTACGGCAACCACCCCAAATAAGCAACCAACTGCTTATTTGGGGTGTGCTTTAATAAAAAAACCTTTTATTACATTAACTTAAACTTTGGCATTCTGCTTGCTCTATGTGTTTTTCCAATTTTAATAACATCTAATGATATGGAGCATCATCATGACGTTAAAACAGATCTTCACAGCCACAGCACTTACACTCAGCACGCTGGCATTTACTCATCCAACTCTCGCTAGCGATCGCAGCTATATTCTCGCGACCGCTTCAACCGGTGGAACTTACTATCCGGTAGGCGTGGCACTGGCAACGTTAAGTAAGGTGAAACTCGCCCCTAAGCAACATTTCTCACTGGCCGCCATCAGCTCTGCAGGTTCCGGAGAAAACATTAAGCTTCTTAATGACAATCAGGCACAATTTGCGATTTTGCAGGGGCTGTATGGCGCTTGGGCATGGCAAGGAGCGGGGCCTTACCAGAAGTCAGGCAGTCAGACTCAATTGCGTTCAGTTTCCATGCTGTGGCAAAACGTGGAACATTTTATTGTACGTTCAAACTTAGCGCAGACAGGAACTGTAAGTGACCTTGAAAAGCTAGAAGGCAAAAAATTTTCTATTGGTAAGAAAAGCTCAGGTACAGAGAACTCGGGGCGTCAGATACTGCGCAGCCTCTCTATTAATCCGGAAGATTTCAAATTGGCCTTCATGGGCTATGGTGGTAGCGCCAGCGCACTGCAAAACGGCACCATTGATGGTATGAACACACCAGCGGGCGTTCCTGTTGGTGCGGTTACTCAAGCGTTTGCCGCGCTTGGCAGTGACATTCAAATTCTCTCTTTTACCGATGAGCAAATCAAACAGGCAAATCAGGAATATGACATCTGGACCAAATATGAGATACCAGCCAACACCTACCCGGGCGTAGATAAACCCATCACTACAATTGCTCAGCCAAACTTCCTTGCGGTGCGCGACGATATACCAGAGGAAGACGTTTATCAGCTGACGAAAGCAATCTACGAAAACTTATCCTTCTTGCAAGGCATCCACAAAGCCACCAAAGCGATGGCGTTGGAAAAAGGCACCTCTGGCCTGCCAGTACCACTGCACCCAGGCGCAGCTCGCTATTACCGAGAAATGGGTATCGTTCTTCCACCTGAGTTGATCGTTCGTTAAGCCGTTCACCTGCACGCATGGAGTTTGTTATGAAGGATTCACTTCAGCAAGAACTGCAAAAGTTTGAACTGCCCACACGTACTGACTTTCCCTTGGTTGGGAAAGTCATCACAACACTCGGTGTGGTTCTCTCTCTATTACATATCTGGTTTAACACCATAGCGACACTGCCTGAGTTATGGATTTCCGCCATTCACTTTGCTGGTTTCGCCATCATATGTGCACTCTGGTACCCGGCAAACGGGTCTTTAAAAGGAAATCGAACGGCACTTGTTGCAGATATTGGGCTCGTCATCGCCATCCTCGCTTGTGTCGTCTACCTCCCGTTTGCTGAAGATGCACTCTACGAGCGAGGCATGAGCTTTATTGCCAGCGACTGGTTCTTTTCTGTACTGGCAATCGCCATCGTCATAGAACTCATACGCCGCACCATGGGCTGGTTCATTCCGGTCCTGATCCTTGTCTGCCTCAGTTACGTGGTACTGTGGGGGAAATGGACAACCGGTTTATTCCACTTTCCCGGGTTGAGCTTTGAGACTCTGCTCTATCGAAGCTTCTACTCTTCGGAAGGGATGTTCGGCCCCATTTCGCGCATAAGCTGGACGTTTGTCTTCATGTTCATTCTATTTGGCGCCTTTCTGGTCCGTTCAGGCGTTGGTGACTACATTCTTGCTGTAGCAAAAGCAGCCGCTGGAAAAATCATAGGTGGGCCCGGTTTTATCGCCGTTATCGGCTCGGGTTTAATGGGTTCGGTATCTGGCTCAAGTGTCGCCAATACCGTTTCCACGGGCGTCATCAGCATTCCTCTGATGCAAAAAGCAGGCTTTCCACCTCGCTTCGCAGCCGGCGTCGAAGCGGCTGCATCAACCGGAGGGCAGCTCATGCCACCTGTTATGGGTGCTGGTGCATTTATCATCGCCTCTTACACGCAAATCCCCTATGTCGACATCATCTTAGTGTCTCTGTTACCTGCATTGATTTACTTTCTCTCTGTGGCTTTCTTCGTGCGGATTGAAGCTAAACGTAGTGGCGTACAAAAGGTGTCGACTGGTGGCGAGTCATTGCTCCGCGTCTTACTATCTGGCTGGCATAACCTGATTCCATTAGCAGTATTAGTGACGCTGTTGGTGCAAGGATTTACACCTACTTATGCCGCAGGACTGTCCATTTTGTCCGTTGTGGTCGCGTCATGGTTTTCAAAACAGCACAGAATGGGCCCACGCGCTATTTTTGAAGCATTGGCACAAGGCGCAAAAAACATGGCCACCACCGCCGTGCTTTTGGTCGGGATTGGTTTAGTGGTGAATGTCATCAGTACCACGGGTATTGGCAACACCTTCTCACTTATGATTCATCACTGGGCAAACGGACAACTGCTGCTGATGATCCTGTTTGTTGCCCTAGCCTCTTTGATACTGGGAATGGGCTTACCTGTCACCGCGTCTTACATTGTACTAGGCACGCTGTCTGCGCCTGCTCTGTATGAGTTGCTGGCAGAGAAACAGCTGCTCGACCTCATGGTGTCCGGTCAACTGCCACAAGAGGCGATGTCTATCTTTATGCTCACCGCACCGGATCAACTCAACACACTTGCCGCTCCTATGTCATTGGAAACGGCTCAGCAACTGCTCTCCCAAGTACCTGCTGATTTTATGCAGACATTACTCGAACAAAGCTTGGGGCTGGAAACCGTCAGTCTGGCTTTGCTGTCCGCGCACCTGATCATTTTCTGGTTATCGCAAGACAGCAATGTCACGCCGCCAGTGTGTTTAACAGCCTTTGCCGCCGCGACCATTGCCCGCACTCCACCGATGCGAACCGGCTTTACGGCATGGAAAATAGCCAAGGGTTTATATCTGGTTCCGCTGCTGATCGCCTACAGTGGTATTGTCAGCTGGGATACGGTGTCAGTACTGGAAGCAGGGGTGTTCGCTATTTTGGGCACTTATGCATTTGTTGGCGCAATGGAAGGTTATCTGGAAGGGAAAATCCATCTGGTAATGCGTATCTTACTTGTCGCTATCGGTTGCGCCCTCGTCTGGCCTGAAACTGCTTTGATTGTGCGCTTAGCATGCTGTGCAATATTGATTGCTTTCGTGTGGTACAGCCGAAAACACTATCAACCAGCGCCGTTACAACAGCCTGTTTCCTCTTAGTCGACGGGATGATTAAGTAAAGAGCGCTATACTTCTGAGCGCTGTGATTATCACAGCGCTCTTTCTATTCTCCATGAATCTATTTTTCACAGCTCACTACCGAATAACTCTCTGTTTATTCGTCATATTTGGTCTAAAAACACGCACTTGATCTAGTTTTCCTCTTCAAGTGCTCACAATTAAAGCAATCAGTAAAATTAGGGGTTTACAAGAAAAACCAACCTATATATTATTCGCCTCAACAACGGAGAGATGGCTGAGTGGTTGAAAGCACCGGTCTTGAAAACCGGCATACGTTAATAGCGTATCTAGGGTTCAAATCCCTATCTCTCCGCCACATTCAGTAAAAAAGCCGCTAAGCAATTAGCGGCTTTTTTCATTCTTGTTGTTCGGAAACGGAAGTTGTCTATTCACCTAGTGGAGTGCAACCCACCTTCCTATAAAAAGCCCACTCATATCTGAGCGGACTTTTTACTCTCATGTCACCTTCTCTAATCGGCAAAATTTCACTCAGCCTATAACTGATTGATATCTTCCTGATCGCCTTGCGCGTAACTGCCAAGATGAGTAGAAAAGCTCTCGGTCTGAATCAGTTCCAGTACTTTATCTTTGAGCTCTTTCGGATACATACGCTTGTCGTTCAGTTCAGTCAAAGGCACCCATTCCACAGACTGGATGTATTCTTCGTCATTAAGTCCAGTAAGGTTCTCGATATGAGGTTCACCATGATAGTGGGAGACGCGATAGAAGAATTCTGAGTGATAGCGGTTTTTGTGCGTTTCAAGAAACTCGCGCACACAAATCAGCTCTCCTGCTTCAATATCCAGCCCAGCTTCCTCTTTGAACTCCCTCACAACACAATCTTTTGAGCTTCTGTCGCCCGCTTCCATGCCACCACCCGGTGGGATCCAATACTCTCCCGTAAAGTCTCTTACTTTCAAAAGCAGTATCGCGCCATTGTCGATGAGTATGCCTGCAGCCCGAATTCTCTGTTCCATTGTTAACCTTTATTGATTGCCATAGACCTGAAAGGCCGCATTAAGTAACTGCATGTGGATCGGTACCAATTCGCTGTGGTCAGTGCGGTAGCCGCCTCCAACAACACAGCCTATCGGAATTACGTTCGCTTTTGCCAGCTCAAACATGACAACGTCTCGTTGGTAAATCGCTTGAGTAGAAACATTGAAGTAACCAAGCTCGTCGTCTTGATGAATATCTACACCCGCATCATAAAGGATCAAATCCGGTTGATGCAGATTAATCGCCATTTCAACAACTGAGGAAAACGAGCTAAGAAACTCTTCATCACTGGTTTCACGTGGTAAAGCCACATCCATATCTGAATCTGGCTTACGTGCAGGAAAGTTTTTATCGCAATGAAAGGATAGCGTCACGATGTCATCCTGATCTGCACATAACGTTGCCGTCCCATCACCATGATGGACGTCACTATCAACAATCAGCACTTTTTCGATGCCTTCATGCGTTAGTGCACGTTTCGCCGCCAATACCAAATCATTAAGTAAACAGAACCCACTGCCAAAATCATAATGTGCATGGTGGTATCCGCCACTCAGGTGGATAGCCACACCATGTTCAATCGCTTTTTCAGCCGTCAGACAGGTTCCACCAGCCGACGTCAATGTGCGTTCAATAAGGCACTCACTCCACGGGAAACCAATACGTCGCATCCGCGCTGCAGGCAGGCCACCAGAAAACAGCTCAGACACGTACTGTTCACAGTGCGTCTTCATCACTTCCTCTGATGTCAAAGCTTGAGGTTCACAGTAGTGGAAAAACGCCTGCCACTGCTCGTCACGAAAGCGCACTTTCTCGATCTCATTGAATAACAGACGATACTTATGGATCGGGTATCGGTGGCCTTGAGGTAACGGCAGCTCTGAATAGATGGAATGATAAATCAGTGGGATCATTGATATCAGTCGATATTTGAGTTTTGAGTATGGTAACAAGTTGCATCACGGTTGCAAAACAACTTAAATAGTAATAATTATCATTTGAGTTATTTAATCTTATGCATCATCCAAAACTGTTTTTACTGCTAGGAATCATAGCCGGTTCAGTTGGCGCTATATCTTTGTTTTCCCTGATGCTGGTCTTTGCGTGGTGGCTGGTTGATTTTACGTTGACCGCTTAGCAAAATAGCCCAAATACTTTAACAGGGGTTCACCATGAAAACTGTTCTAATCACCGGAGCTAACCGTGGTATCGGGCTGAGCTTAGTCAAAAACTACCTTGCTCAAGGCTGGCAGGTTCACGCAACCTATCGCTCGGAGAAAAGCTCGCAAGATCTCCTTGAGCTGGAAGGTGACAACCTGACGTGCCATCCGCTCGACGTGACGGATTATCAAGGGCTGAGTGAGTTCGCCAACGCTCTGCCAGCGCTTGATGTGCTGATCAATAATGCAGGCTACTATGGACCAAAAGGCTATGGCTTTGGTAATACCGATATCGACGAGTGGCGCAAAGTACTTGAAATTAACACCATCGCGCCACTAAAACTCGTTGAAGCACTTTTCCCCAACCTACAAAGAGGTCAGCTTAAAAAGATTGCCTGCCTCTCTTCTAAAGTGGGTAGCATGACGGAAAATACGTCTGGTGGCGGTTATATTTATCGCTCGTCCAAAGCCGCACTTAACTCAGTAGTAAAAAGCCTGAGTAACGACCTTTCCAGTCAAGATTTCACCGTTTTAGCGCTTCACCCAGGTTGGGTACAAACAGAAATGGGCGGGCCAAATGCGTTAATTGATACGCAAACATCCGCGGCGGGACTTGTTGAAGTGATCGAGAGTGCCGATATCAGCCGCTCTGGCGAATTTATCAACTACGATGGCACCGCACTTCCTTGGTAATATCAAAATCAACAAAAAGTATCACTATTAACTAATATTAGATTGAATGTGATACTTTTAGATCCATAGAAACAGATTGAGCTCGTTAAACTGACACTAAATCAGACACAAGGAGCTCAACATGAAAGCAATCACATTAGCACTAATGACAGCTGGCTTGATGCTGTCAGGCAACACATTTGCCTTTGATCTAACCAGTCAGGATATTCAGGAAGGTCATCCAATGGAGAAGACCTTCGAATTTTCTGGCTGGGGATGCTCAGGCAATAATTTGTCGCCGCAGTTAAGCTGGGACAACGCACCAAAGGGCACCAAGAGTTTCGCCATTACAGCTTACGACCCAGATGCGCCGACCGAAAGTGGCTTTTGGCATTGGATTGCAATCGATATTCCTGCTGACGTCAGTCAGCTACCTAGAGGGGCAGATATCAGCAAGCTGGGTGGTTTAGAAACCCGTATTGACTATGGCACCAAAGGCTTTGGTGGAGCTTGTCCACCCGTGGGTGATGGTATGCATCGTTATCAGTTCACGGTTTGGGCACTACCAAAAGCAAAGCTGGAGTTGGATGAGGATACACCGGCGGCTGTGGTTGGCTTTACCCTTAATAGCATCGCATTAGCGAAAACGACGCTGACAGCGACCTATACCCGTTAATTGAAGGAGGAGTGATGGCCCACCAATTTCAGATCACTGAGTTTCGTGCCCAGCACTTACAAGCTTTGAGAAATGTGACGATTCACTCCCCTAGCATCATCCAGATTTTATCCGGCAACAAAAGACTGTTCTGGCAGGAAGAGTCTGTCACGCTAACACCTGACTCGCTCATATTGTGCAGCGCAGCCAGCTCATGGAACTTTGCCAATCTTCCAGAAAAAGGGCCATTCCTGTCACGAGTGTTTAGCTTCCACTATTTACCTAGTCAGGAAATGCTCGATTTGAGCGAAAATGCCGCTCACTCATCGAGTCCCTCTTACTACTTAGTCGACAAACCAATCAGAGACACACTCAATACACTTGCAACGGTTAACCTAAAGGCGATGAGCCCCCGCACTCAACAGTATTGGATAATGCCGCTTTATCAGCAGTTGGCAGAACAAGGCGCTCTGCATAAGATTTTTCGCTCTTCCCAAGCATCACTGACGCAAACTATTACCCAATACCTTTCCATCGCACCAGCGGACGAACACTCTCTTGAAGGCGTCGCCGATCATTTTGGTATGAGCCGGGCAACGCTGATCCGAAAGCTGAAGCAGGAAGGCAGTCAATATCGGCAATTACTAGCACAGGTGCGCCTCAGCCATGCATTGCAATTGATGCAAAAATATCAATACGATGGCTACCAGTTAGCGCAAATGTGCGGTTATCAGTCAGAAGAACGCTTTCGTCAGCGTTTTAGAGAAAGGTTTGGCGTCACGCCAAGAGAGTATCAACGAACTATTGGCAATGAACATTAACTGCTCTTACGGCGCGTGGTCGCACGTTTCTGACCACCAGTTTTCGCACTGCTTCTCCGCTTACGCTTAAAGGCAGGACGTTCCACCTTAGGTAGATGACGCAGTGACTCACGCACTTCGCCGCCTTTCACTTGCTGCATTAAACCATCAATACGCGTTTGCAATGCCTGCATAAATGGGCTGTAGGCTTGATTACGTTCAGCCATTCCTTGAAGCTGATGCTCCCAGTGTGCCGTCATATCGGGATAAGTCGACTCGGAAGGCAATGCATGCACTAGCCCTCTTCCCGCTGGTGAACTGAGGATTGTTTTGCCCTGCCGTTGCAGCAGTTGGCGCTTAAACAGCGTATCCAAAATCCCTGCGCGAGTCGCTTCGGTACCTAGGCCATCGGTTTCTTTGAGGATCTTTTTCAGCTCTTTGTCTTCAACAAAACGGGCAATGCCTGTCATCGCTTGCAGTAAAGTCGCTTCAGTAAAGTGCTTAGGTGGCTCAGTCTTACGGTCTTTGATCTCGCCTTCACGACAAGTCAGTACTGTGCCCTCATCAAGCGGGGGAACCGCGTCAACGCCCGTGTCGTCATCATCCACTTTTCCCATCAACGCTTTCCAGCCAGCCGAAACAAGCTGGCGACCTTTAGCAATAAAAGTCCCGCCAGCGATATCAAATACCAGTTTCGCCTCTGCATAAACCGCGGCTGGATAAAACTGCATTAGATACTGGCGAGCAATTTGCTGATAGATTTTCATCTCATTGCCTGACAGTGCATTTACGGAAGCCTTTTTAGGCGTGGGAATGATCGCGTGGTGCGCG
Source organism: Vibrio sp. St2 (assembly GCF_947311885.1). NCBI lineage: Bacteria > Pseudomonadati > Pseudomonadota > Gammaproteobacteria > Vibrionales > Vibrionaceae > Vibrio > Vibrio sp. St2. Next base: position 251,290 of record NZ_CAMZNA010000005.1, read on the forward strand.
TCCACTTTTTTATCATTCCATGCTTTGGATTTGAGACTTAAATCAGCGCCATGAACAGCCTGACCTAACTCATTACAGTTGTTCGATATCGCATCGCAAACACTTTTGGCCTGTCCATAATGTTCCATCGGCAGGTATCGGCAATCCGACCTAGGGTAAGTGATGAGCTTGTGCTTTTCATACAAAGATTGGCAGGTATCCAGAACCTGCTGAGCACTCATGCCAAAACGCTTGGCAGCGTCAATCTGTAACGCAGAGAGAGAATAAGGTAACGGAGCCGATTGCTTGGTTTGCTTTTGCTCCGACTCGACAACCTTGGCAGGCTGATTCGTAATGCGATTGGCAACGTTCTCGACCAGTTTACGATTGAGAACCCGCCCTTCTTCATCTTGCCAAGGCTTACACGCGTCGCTCGGTTTCCAACGGGCACGGATATCAAACGCGCTATTTCCGTCCTGATAAGGAATCAATGCATGCAAGGTAAAATAGTCTCGAGGGACGAAGTTCTCAATCTCTTCATCACGACGAACCACCAGCCCAAGCACGGGTGTCTGAACCCTGCCGACTGACAGCACCCCTTGATAGCCCGCTTTTTGCCCCAGTAGCGTATAAGCACGAGACATATTCATGCCATACAACCAGTCAGCTCGGGAGCGAGCAAGAGCGGAAACCGAAAGAGGAATAAACTCGTGGTTACTGCGCATCTGATTTAGCGCGCGTTTGACCGCTGGTAAGTTGAGGTCGCTAATCAATAAGCGCTGCGTGGCTTCTTTTTTCGTCTTACTGACTTTGCAGTAATCCAACACTTCATCCACCAATAACTGGCCTTCACGATCCGGGTCGCCAGCGTGAATGATTTCAGACGCTTCTTTGAGTAACTTCTTAACTACAGTCAGCTGTTTAGACGCCGACTTGCGAGGACGTAGTTGCCAGTGTTCGGGAACGATTGGTAAATCAGCCAGATTCCATTTTTTGTATCTATCGTCGTAAGCATCCGGTTCTACCTGCTCAAGCAAGTGACCAATGCACCACGTCACCACGTCGCCATTGCCACAACGAATAAAACCCTGATCTTTCTTTTGCGGATTAGGCAACGCCGCAGCGATAGCTCGACCTAAGCTCGGTTTTTCAGCAATAAACAGACGTGACATAAAACTTAATCAGGCAGATACAATAAGGGCCACATTATCGAATGTGGCCCTTAAAAATCAAGAAAAACTGTAAATTTAAACAGTAGTTTCTCTATTATTCTTCGTCTGCACCAGCGCGTTCAGCTGCTTCTTTAATCAGTGGCTGAAGTTCACCTTTCTGGAACATCTCAATAATAATGTCACAACCGCCAATCAGCTCACCTTCAACCCAAAGTTGTGGGAATGTTGGCCACTGTGCGTATGCAGGTAGCTCAGCACGGATATCCGGGTTTTGTAGGATATCTACATAAGCGAATTTTTCACCACATGCCATTAGTGCTTGTGAAGCCTGAGATGAGAAGCCGCAGCTAGGTAGCTTTGGAGAACCTTTCATGTAAAGAAGGATAGCGTTCTCTTCGATTTGCTGTTTGATTTTGTCGATGGTTTCCATTACTTCCTCTTCATGGAGTTACTGCAAGTTATTGACACATTTTAAACCATTGGCGGAGAATAAAAAGCCTATAATATCTATGGTTTTATAGAAGAAAGAAATTTGTCGAGGCGCTTTTATTAAAGTAAAAACTTGTTAGACTATAACGCAAGTCAGCAGAATGACATGGTTGGCCTGTGGCGAGCCATGAATAATAAATAACACTGGAAGCAATCGAGAGAGTTTAACTCTTTCATATCAATGGAGAATCGAGCAATGGCATTTGAACTACCAGCTCTTCCTTACGCGAAAGACGCGCTAGAACCACATATCTCAGCAGAGACTCTAGATTTCCACCACGGTAAGCACCACAACACTTACGTAGTTAAGCTAAACGGTCTTATCCCAGGTACTGAGTTCGAAGGCAAAACGCTAGAAGAAATCATCAAAACGTCTACTGGTGGCGTATTCAACAACGCAGCACAGATCTGGAACCACACGTTCTACTGGCACTGTCTAGCTCCAAACGCGGGCGGTGAACCAACAGGCGCAGTTGCTGACGCAATCAACGCTGCATTCGGTTCTTTCGAAGAGTTCAAAGCGAAGTTCACTGATTCAGCAATCAACAACTTCGGTTCTTCTTGGACTTGGCTAGTTAAGAAAGCTGACGGTTCTCTAGACATCGTTAACACTTCTAACGCAGCGACTCCTCTAACAGAAGAAGGTACAACTCCACTTCTTACTGTTGACCTATGGGAACACGCTTACTACATCGATTACCGTAACGTTCGTCCAGACTACATGAATGGTTTCTGGGCGCTAGTTAACTGGGACTTCGTAGCAGAAAACCTAGCTAAATAATCCTCCCCTATAGGATTTAAAATTTAGTCGCTTAAAAAGCCAGCACTTAGCTGGCTTTTTTCTTTTCTAGTCAGTCATTTCCCCTAAAGTTCACCTCGATGTTGCCGCTACATAGGCATCAAGCGAGGTAACATGCAAACTCAGATTCACACCTTAGATAAAGCGGGTATTATTAACGAACTTCAGTTCGGCAAGGGGATTAACCATGCTGTTCACGAAGGGCGTCGTGCCGACTTCGCTTTGATTCTGTCGATGTTTTCTGATGACGTTCGCGATAACACCCCCATCGAGAAGGTAAACGAGCAGGACGCAACTGAAGAAGCTTTGAGGCGCCGATTCGAACTGCAACCTCCCCAGCAAATTCGTTCTGATCAGGACTCCTACCCTATCTCGGCGATGCAAGCCGATATGTTTCATCGCGCAGGCTTACCAAGTGCCAAACTGACTCACTACCTTCACCCTGAAGTTCTGACATACATGCCAGAAGATACTCACAACCTTCCTGAAGAGATTTACAATAATTTATCTGGCCATCAACGCCGCCAGTTAGGCGAAAAAGACGCCAAGGAACTGATACCTATCGATCTCTACAATCAGCTGATCAAAGCCCAGCGAACCTTCCAGATCCAAACGCAAGTTTGAAGATCAATCGAGATCACACAATCCTGTCTTCGATTTTCCTTTATATTCAATCAATCACTTATAAATGTGAATGAGTGCAAATTATTTACCCCAAGCACAAGATATGCACAAGTTATTTGAGCTTATTCACACTTAAGCAACAACTAATCTACCATGCTATGTGGACAACCTTTTTAGCTATGGACGGAGGCTCACTATATGGATATAAAAAGTGCCGTGATTTTAATCACTTCGGCAGGCTCACAGCTTGGTAGTACGCTCGCTACGCACTTTGCTTCACTGGGTGCCACCGTTGTTCTTTGCGATAAAAGCGCGGCTCAATTGAATGAAACTTTTGTCCGTTGCAAAGCCATTTCACCAGATATATATCAATACGCTTTGCCGGATCATTCAGTGGACTCTATCCACTCTCTTTTCGGATTTATTGATCAATCGGTTCATCAATCACCGGATGTTTTGATCAATGCCTTGACCAGTCAGGCTATGCCCAAGTTTTTTGATGATCGAGCGGGAGATGTCTTTACGCAGCACTTATCACTAATGGCCGCGACATTGTTTAGTTTTGGCCAGGCTACAGCAGAAAAAATGCGTCAGGATAAGAAAAACGGTGTGATTGTGAATGTGATTGCTCACGCGGATTACCATGATTTATCCGGATTTGAAAACGCGACTTCTATGGTTGCCGGATTTACCCAGAGCTGGGCAAAAGAACTGACACCGTTTAATATTCGAGTCGGTGGTGTGGTCCCTTGCTACGAACAAGAAGAAACCCACTGGGCTAAAATCCACGATGAGCTGATCCGCAATACGGAATACATTGTTTCAAACGATTATTTCAGCGGCCGAGTGATGGCCGCCTAAGCTAAAGAGATCGAAGAAGTTTTTCTGATGCTTCTTCGATCAAATCCAACACCAACTCAAACCCCTTATCACCGCCGTAGTAGGGATCTGGAATTTCCTCTTCACACGCTTCTCCAAAGCTAAGAAACAGCCTGAGCTTCTCTTGATACTGAGATGGGCATTGTGCTTTCAAGTCAGCTAAATTGTCTCGATCAGCCGCTAAAATCAGGTCAAAGTGCTCAAAGTCGCTATCAACAACTTTGCGAGAACGAATCCCTTTGAATGAGTAACCTCGTTGTTCACCCGCGGCTTTCGAGCGAGGATCTGTTGGGTTACCTTGGTGGTAGCCAATCGTACCCGCGGAATCCACTTCGACATCCACGCCCATTTGCTCTGCTTTCGCGCGCAGAATTGCCTCTCCCGTGGGAGAACGGCAAATGTTTCCCATGCATACCACAAGTATTGATGGTTTCTTTATATTATTCATAGCTTTAAACCTATAACGCTGCCAAATCCCGTACTCAATATTCACATAATTTAATATTAAAACACCTTCTCAAGTTATTACCAGTAAAGTGCAGATCTCAAAACTCTATTTTTGCATATGTCGAATACCAATCAATTCATGATCCTTTCTGCCCCACTTCACGTAACTTAAGGACGTAATTCAAGTAGTAAGGCAAGGGTGCGTTAACCAAAAACAAACTTTGGTTGGCACCGTTTGAGAAGAGACATAGGGAAGCCTACGACAATGCATCACGTAACTGTCAGCATTGGCAGCAACATCGACAGAGAGTTTTACGTTTACAAAGCGTTGAACGCACTTGATCACTTTTTCGCGCCTCTGACCGTATCTAAATCTTATGACTGTGTACCTGTTGGCTTTGAGGGTGAAAACTTTCTAAACTTGGTAGTGGGGTTTGAGTGCTCTCAATCCGTAAGTGACCTAGCAACATTACTTAGACAAATCGAAGATGAAAGTGATCGCGTTAGAAGTGGAGAAAAATTCGCTTCAAGAACACTAGACCTCGACATACTCACTTTCGATGATCTAGTCGGAATCATTGATGGTGTTGAGCTCCCTCGAGGCGAAATCACCGAAAACGCGTTTGTGCTTCGCCCGCTAGCAGACATTATTCCACACGAAACTCATCCACTAACAACAAAGACATACGAGCAACTTTGGAGTGAATACGACAAAAGCAGTCAGCATGTCACCGTGACCGATTTCACTTGGCCTTAATCTGCTCATCCTTCCTATCTCAATCAGTCTTCCCTCTTACCGCTATATGCAAATTGATCTCAGCAAGCGGCTATTACGTAAAGGTTGATACGGTCCTAAATTAGGAAAATATGATGAATCACAACGCAATAATAACAATTACTAACCTCAGACTTCGTACCTACATCGGTTTCAACGAAGAGGAAAAAAAGAAGCAGCAAGACATCATTATCAACGCAGAAATCCACTACCCAGCTAATAAACTTTGTTTAGAAGACAATATTGATAATGCCTTGAATTACAAAACCATCTGTAAAGGAATCATTAACTATGTCGAAAATGGCAGGTTCTTACTGTTAGAAAAACTCACCAGCGACGTTCTCGGCATCTGTATCGATCATCCTTGGGTCTCTTATGCTCAAGTTAAGATTGATAAACCTCATGCTCTGAGATTTGCAGACTCTGTTTCTCTCACTTTGAACTACACGGCAGAAACAGGAGACAAGGCATGATTTCACCAGAAGCTCAAAAAGTACAAGAAGCATTAATCGCACGTGGATTGGAAACGCCACTCGTTCCCTCTGAAATGACGGCAGATGAGAAATATCAACGTATTCGAGGTCTACTCACCGAAGTCATTAGCACATTAGGACTGGATCTTACCGACGATAGCTTGGCTGAAACACCTCATCGTATTTCAAAAATGTACGTGCATGAGATTTTCTCTGGTCTGGATTACCAGAACTTTCCAAAAATCAGTGTGATTGAAAACAAAATGGCCGTTGATGAAATGGTCAAAGTATCGGATGTGAACATCACGTCGACCTGTGAGCATCACTTCATCACTATTGATGGCCTAGCTCAAGTCGCTTACATTCCGTCGAACAAAATCATTGGTTTGTCGAAAATAAATCGCATTGTACGCTTCTTTGCACAGCGACCACAGGTACAAGAGCGCCTCACTCAACAAATCTTAGTGGCGATTCAAACCCTGACGGAAACTGAAAATGTCGCAGTGTCTATAAAAGCCACTCACTACTGCGTTAAATCTCGAGGTGTCATGGATACTAGCTCAGAGACATCGACTACTGCACTGGGTGGCATCTTCAAAACCAACCCTCAGACCCGCGCGGAGTTTCTAGGATGAAAGGAGCGGTGGTAATAACAGGTGTTGGTAAAAGACTGGGATTAGCATTGGCGAAAGATTTTCTCGCTCAAGATTATAGAGTGATCGGTACTTATCGCACCGCATACCCAGAACTTGAAACTTTACAGGCACAAGGAGCTGACTTGCATCAAGTTGATTTCTATCAGCCTGCAAGCCTCGATGCTTTTATCCAATATCTCAATCTTGAGTACTCTGAGCTGCGGGCGGTTATTCATAATGCTTCAGACTGGAGCCCGGATGAGCCTGCAGGGTCCAACAATCACGCTCAGGTGTTGCAAAAAATGATGGCGGTTCATGTGAGCACACCATACCAGATGAACTTGGCACTACAAGGATTACTCTCCAAGGGCTCTGGCACCAGCGATATTATTCACATTAGTGACTATGTTGCTGAAAAAGGCAGTAAAAAGCATGCAGCCTATGCAGCCAGTAAAGCTGCGCTTAACAATCTTACGCTCTCGTTCTCAGCTATGTTAGCGCCAAAGGTTAAAGTGAACACCGTTTCTCCAGCCCTTCTTAAGTTTAATGATCATGATGATGATGCGTACAAGCAAAAGGCTCTGACCAAAGCGCTTATACCCCATGAAGCAGGTTTTGAAGAAGTGATAGAAGCGATTCGGTTTATCATGTCTAGCGAATACATGACTGGCAGGAACATCTATCTCGATGGTGGTAGGCACTTGAAATGACACAACGATTGCTGGTATTTACCAGCAATTTTTTTGGTTATGATAAGGCCAAATACACTTAAGGAAGCATTCATGCCTGATCAAAATTCAAAGCAAGAACGCCATCAAGCGCGTCAGCAAAAAGTGAAAGAGCAAATCGACGCTAAAGTTGCTGCTGCTCAGGAAGAAAAAGGCCTGCTACTGGTCATAACTGGTAACGGTAAAGGTAAATCCACTTCAGGGTTTGGCACTATCGCGCGCGCTGTTGGCCATGGCTTCAAATGCTCAGTCGCCCAGTTCATTAAAGGAACGTGGGACAACGGTGAGCGTAACTTGCTAGAAAAACTCGGAGTAGAATTCCAAGTCATGGCGACTGGCTTTACTTGGGAAACTCAGAATAAAGCCACCGACACCGAAGCCGCGCAGAAAGTTTGGCAAGAATGTAAGCGAATGTTGAGCGATGAGTCTATCGACGTGATTCTGTTTGATGAATTAACCTACATGATCAGCTACGGCTACATTGAACTTGATGAAGTCGTAGAAGCATTGCACAACCGACCAAAGATGCAATCTGTTGTCATCACTGGTCGCGGCGCGCATCGTACGTTGATCGAAATGGCCGATACTGTTTCAGAAGTGAAAAACGTCAAGCATGCTTTTGAATCTGGAGTGAAAGCACTCAAGGGTGTTGATTGGTAGTCTAGGCTGCCCACTATCATTACAAACAACAACACGAATGACAGCACTGACAATGACTATCGCTCAGTGCTTTGACCCTGTAAGTTCTTTCTCTTGATATTACATGGATTGCCCGCCGCCAGACAGTAGGAAGGGATGCTTTTCGTGACAACACTACCTGCTCCGATAACTGCCCCATCACCAATATGGACGCCAGGTAAAATAATGCACCCGTATCCAACCCAGACGTCGTTACCTATCGTAACAGGCTTAGCTTCTAGGCTATCTAGCTCATTCGCGTGACCTCGATTAGCCAAAGAATGACCACTGCAATCCATAATGACTACATTAGGGCCAAAAATGACATTGTTCCCTATCTTTATCTCTTGATAAGAACAGATAGAAGTACCTTGGAGAACACAGCTGTTCCCGATTTCAATTTTTCCAAATGGACGGTTTTTAATAGATACACTAGTTAACTTTGTTATTCCCGAAGGAAATGCAGGAAGATGAGTGGACTCAATATAACAGCTAGAACCGATACAAATAACTTCATTGGTTTTGGGGTGGTTACCAAAACTATCTGTTCCAACTTTAGTTAGCGTCACTGATGGACAGCCCGAAAATGTCACCCAATTATCTACACCACAGTACTCCCCAAACTGTTGCATCAATTCAGTCCCTGACAATCCAGAATGCTTATCCGGACACAGTATGCGTTCAGAGTGATACATTTGAACCCTCCTGCCTAAAATTATTAGGTATCTCCTGGACTACCCCTCCGTCCATAAGTAAAACTCGATCGGCCGATGCTATGGTTTCTGGGCGATGAGCGATCATCAGGATGGGAATATTAATTTCTTTAAACATCTGACAGACAAACGACTCGGTATAGATGTCTAAACTACTTGTGGCTTCATCCAACACCAAAAATTTAGGTTTCTTGTACAAAGCTCGCGCGATAAGGATTCTTTGCTTTTGACCTCCGGAGAGACTGGAGCCCATTTCACCAACCAGTGTGTGATACCCCATATTTAGACGTTCAATATCATCATGAACACCTGCCCTTCGAGCACACTCAACGAGCCACTCTTCATCTAGATCGCCTGAAAAGAACGTAATATTCTCGATAATCGAACCACTAAATAGCTGATCTTCTTGTAATACTGCTCCGACTTGAGCTCTAAGTGATTTAGAAGCTGTCGATCTATTACCAAAATAGCAAATGTCTCCAGATGTGACTGAGTATATGCCTAATAGAAGCTTAGAGATCGTAGATTTACCGCAACCAGATGGCCCGACTAACGCAACAATTTCGTCGTTTTTGATACTAAAGCTAGCACCACTAAGAATAGGGGGCAGGTCTTTCCCATAGGAAAAGTATACATCGTCGAACTCGATGGCACTCTCATTCTGGTCATTAATCACACTAGGTAGTTCCGTAACATCTGGAGCGCTATCTGTTTCCTTTTCCGTTAAGACAATATCTGCAAGACGCTCGTTATACACGGATAACATCTTAAACTCGAAATACTTATCTATTAGGGAGCTAATGCTGGCCGAAAAGCGCCCTTGATAAGACAGGAACGCCATTAACATACCGATAGTAAAGAGTCCATCTAACACCAAATTCGCACCAAACCAAAGAACACTCGCAGATACAAGGCTAACAATGCTCACATTCATTGTGTTGTAGATCATTCCTAGCTTTTGCTCGTATAGCTGCGCATTTCTGCGATTAATGTTAAGGTTTCTCCATGACGACTCTCGCCAAGGTAGCGTCCCATTTACTCGCAAACTTAATACACCGCGAACAGTCTCAATGAAATAGCTTTCTTCTTGAGTACTAGCTTCCCAAGTATTTTCTTCAGCGCGTTTAAACGCACCAAACCATGCCAACCTGAGAGCGATGTAGCCCAACGCAGCAGCGATGGCAATGAATGAGAGTTGAGGACTATAAACCAACATAACCGACAGCGTGCCAACGACTAATACTAAGTCGAGTAGAGCTTGAATTACACTGGTTGTTAACGTCTGCTGAATGACATTTACAGCAGAAAATTTAGCATTAATACTCCCTATATCCCTTTTTTCAAACCAATCTATCGGTAATCGGAACAAATGATGGAAAACATTCGCAGCCCACTGCATATTAAAATTTACTGAAAGCTTGATTGTCGCCCATTGCTGGGCGAGACCGATTAAGGTTTGAGTCGCCGTTATCATAAGGATGGCTCCAATGACGAGTACAAGTAGATTTTTGTCATACCCAACCAACACTTCATCAATCACGATTTGATTGAAGATAGGTAACGTAAGGGCTAATACCTCCAATACCAATGCAAAAACAAAAATTCGCCCTAGTGCCCCTTTTAGGCCAACTGTTTTACCAATAAGGGTTGATAGCCGAACGGCTTTGCTTTCGACTTTTTCTTCAAAGTCATGAGTGGGTGTTAACTCTAGAGCAATACCTGTAAAATGTTTGTTCACCTCATCATAACTCAGTGTCAATGCTCCATTTGCAGGATCATGAATTTCAATTCTCCTCCCACTCACTTTCTTTAACACAACAAAATGATTTAGATTCCAGTGCAAAATACAAGGTGTGGCTAACTGTTCTAATTCATGCAGGTCCAAGCGCACCGCTCGGCCAGAAAGCTTGAGAAGAGAAGCACATTCAATTAGCCGGGCAAACGACATCCCATGCTGGGTAATGCCGCATTTTACCCTCAATGACCTAAGATCGGTTTTGTAACCATACCAATCGGCAACCATCGCCAAGCAAGCAATACCACATTCCGCCTTTTCAGTCTGTCGGATCAATGGGAGTTTCTTTCCCCACCCCCAACCTATTAGACCATCTGCATGCATCGCTATATTCGCCCATTAATCGTGTACAAAGGCTCTAAAAGCCACTCGTAGACCTTACGTGTATCCAATTCAATGTCTGCAGTTAACGTCATTCCTGACACAAATACTTGCTCCTCCCCATATACCGTGATGGTTGGCTTATCTAATTTAACTCTCACTTGGTACAAACCAACACCACCAAGAGTACGAGAAAGCTGACTTTGTATTAGTGGACTATTTGGTAACATCTCCGCGGAGACTGCAGATTTTGATATAGATGCGATAACGCCTTGCTGAACACCAAATTTTTCATAAGGGAACGCGTCAAACCGTAAGCGAACATCCTGACCTTCTTCAATAAAACCAATGCTACGACTGGGGGCATAAAGCTCAACAACGACTGGGTCTTCACCCTCTGGAATAACAACAAGTAAAGGCTGACCTTTATTAACTGAATGGCCTTCCTTGACGAAGATTGACGCGACGACACCGTCTATCGGTGACACAACCTGAGTGTCTGTCTGATAAAAGTATTCTATTTTGTTTTGAGTAATTTGCTGAAGCTGGCCGTCTATTTCCTGTAGGGCAATATCAAGTTCCAATTGGAGGGTATCTTTCGATTCTTCCAGCTTAGCTTTTTCTCTGACCAAGCGCTGTAAACTAAGACGTTGAGTTTGTACCTTAGCCTCTAGTGTTATTAGCTCAAGCCTTTGTTTTTGAAGCTCAATAGAAGAGATGAATTGTTTGTTGGCTAACACTTGTTGCTTATCAACTAGGCTTTGTGCAAGGCTTAGTTCTTGTTCAGATAAATCAACGACAACTTTCAGTATGCTTTCTTCTTCTGACAGGCGCACTAGGTCATCCTCAATGACTTCTCGTTGATGTTGGGATTTTTCTACTTCTTTATTTCGACGTTCATTTAGCAAGGTGATTTGATTTTCAATGGTACTAACAATGCGCTTTTTTACACCTTGGCCAAACTCATCATATCGCTCTGTTTTTATCTCGTACAACGCTTCTCCAGCGAGAACTTTCTGGCCTTCAGTAACAAATACATTTTCGGCATACCCTTCATCGTTAGACTGTATCTTAACAATACCGCCCGTAGGGCTTACCACTCCAGTCAGTGTATCTCTCCGAGTATATTCAGCAAAAACAACGAAAAAAATGATCGTCAATAAAACGAATACAGATGAGCCAACAAACAAGTTCTGACTAACTGAAGCATCAATTAAAATTGAACCTTGATTGTCTGATCTTTGCGCCTCAAAATACTCTGGCCGGTATAAATGCTTGGCTCTTGCTAACACTGGTAATCCTTTCCCGAAACAAATAAGGCTAAACCTGCGTTACTGAAATTTCTTGTTGCTTATGTGAAATTAACTTTGTATTCACCTTTGTAGCCGACAGGTCTACACCACATTGGCAAATCTTAGTTCTACACTTGGTTGGAGTATCGGGAAGTTCAAAATTTTCGTCATAAATAGAACCAATAGGTCTATCTTGCATACACCAAGAGCGATAAATATCTCCGCTAAACGTCACGACTAAACTATCAATACCAGCATAGCAATCCCACCCAACAAAGTTGGTTTGATTATTAGCGATTAGGTCAAAGGTAGACAAATTCCTAGCTGTACCATCAATATATTTAACTTCTAGTTCAGCCATTGACGGGGGTAGTGTTTTAAGTTCCGGCCTACCACGAAAGTCTTTCATTATCTGTTCTTGTTCAGGGGTATACGAATACTTCTTAGTAATTCCACCATTGCCGAAGCCTTCAAAAAGTGGCTGGAGAGCAATAGAGCAACGAACTTCTTGTTTTAGCCTATTTGCAAACTCTAAGCAGTCATCGAAACGCTCTGGAATCATCATGATATTGACATGGAAGCGTGTATTTTGAGATGCCTCAAGAACTTTGGATACCGCAACAAAATGGGATTCGCTTTTGATATCGTTAATATGATAACTAAGGCTCACGCCCGATAAGTACTCAGCATTGTCTCGCCACCAAGAAACTTTTTTTGATCCGTTAGACACAATTGTTACATCCCCTCCTCCCCATGAAATATACTGTAATAAATCGCTAAAATAGCTTAGAAGTGTTACTTCCCCCCCACCGAACTCAAAATATGGTTTATCATTGGGATCTTCTATACTATCAAGTATATGCTTAACAAAACCTAGTACAGCTTGATAACTAGGAGCCTTAATAGTTCCCCCATTCAAATCTGAGTGACAATAACGACACTTATAATTACAAGTATTCATCAAAGCCCAGTTTATATAAAAACCCTTTCTAACCCTTTTGTTATATAAATAACTATAACTACACATCACTTCCCTCAAAACTTCATTTTGAAACAATAGATAAAGCTAACGATAAATATGCGGCAACCATCGATAATACAAAGGAGGCTATAGTTACAGATAACCAATCTAGATTAGTATAGTCATTTAATAGCAAAACAATAAATGGGGGCAGCATAAAATATAAATAAAACCATTTAGAAATACTTAATCTCAAACCACAGTTGGAACACTTAAAAGGTCTATTCAATTTTAAACCAGTTAACAGTCGAAAAAGATTAACGTTATTTTTACATGAAGGGCATTTTTTCATTGCATTCATTCCTATCATCCCTCCTTAATTCTCGTCGTGAAGGATGTTTTATATCTAAGTAACTATCATTTAGATGTTCAACATTACAATTAGGAAAGCATTCATACTGTCTCTATAAATTATCCCCACAATATGTCGGTGGGGATATTTATAGGTTACAACCCTCGACCACCTGCGAAGCCTGCATTACCTTGAACATTGCTCATACTCATGCTACCACCCCGACCATTGCTTCCACTGTTGCCGTTAGCACTATTACTGACCATTTGGGAACACAAAATACCGGAAGCAGTCCCTACTATCACATTTCTCGTAGCTGCACCAACTACTGTCCCTGCTATTCCACAGCCGATATTGCCTATAATAGTCCCTACACTACCATCACCACCACCATCAACCATTGAAATCTCATCAACGCTTAAGTTATACATAAGTTATTTCCTTATATTTTTTACAGTAAAAGAGTACTGTGCTCATAGAATCTATCTTGTTAGCCATCCTTTCTTCTTGCCTAGGATTTCATCTGAATATCCGAGTAAATTAGGTATCCACGTAATTGACTCTAATAAGGCTGAATATATTGGCGCTTTAATAACTTGCTGGTTTGATAAATCATCCGAAAGATCAAAATCTCTTACATATGAATTAACAAGTAAAAAATAAAACATAATATTTAAAGTACCTATAGCAATCGGAACCCAAATACCTGTCGCAACCATAAATACAAACAAAATAATGCTAGATGGGAATATATACTGTGCCGCCGTAAGTAAAAACCAAGGAGATGCACACAAACCCGCGCTCCAATGAGTTTTCCATGCTTCCGTATAGGCTTCCACCCGACCTCGCGCCCATCGCCTGCGTTGATTAAACAACCCTTTAGCATCGGTAGGGCATTGTGTTGTTGCCTTTGCCTTAGGTGCATATCCTGTTCGATAGCCGTTAGAAATGGCCTTCCAGCACCAAGCGATATCTTCGACTAACCACTCGCTCCATCCCCCTAGCTTTTTCACAACTGAAGCTCGGTGGGCTACAAACGCGCCAGCTAATACTGGAACACAACCAAGTTTGTCTTGCGCGGCTCTTATCGCACCATAAAAGCTAATATGTTCATAGTGTTGCAATTTACCTATAAAACTGACTTCATGGTTCTCTGGTGTGATATACCCACAAACTGCAGCGTATTTTTCATCAGACCAAAGCTTCGCGACCAGCTCATAGATGCCATTGGGTTCGATATAAGTATCGCTATCTACCACGACGTAAACATCCCCAGTTGCAACGCCAAGATGAAGGACATGATCTAAGGCGAAACCTTTTCTACCACCATTTACTGCCCTTTCTACAATTTGGAAGTCGTGGTTTATCTCGGTGCTAGTAATCCACGCTTTAACCCTACTTATTGCATCGTTTGTAGAACCATCATCAATAACAATAACCTGAAGTCGACTTGAATAGTTTTGCTCATTTAGCTTGTTCAGTGCACATATTAAATGCTCTTCATTTTCGTTGTAAAAAGGCAGAAATACGGAAACTTCTGGGTCGTTATCATTTTTACACTTAGACTTTCTCAGTTTATAACAACCAAATAAAACAAGAGTTGTAATAAATGACAATAGGGACGTAGAAATTAATATCATTTCGATCACATCAATCATAATTATTCCACTTATGATAAATAACTATTAATAAGACAACTAATAGATTTATAATCATATTTTTTATGTAGGTGATTTTGATGCATATTAAATGCTGAATACTTTCCTTCTCTTAAAGGAAATTTTGTATGGCTAATATTGAAACCTAATTTTTTTGACTCAACTAAAACTTTCTGTCGAAACTCATTATCATTGAATCGAGTAATAAATTTCCTTTCATCTCCCTTTAGTCGCTCCTTTAAAGTATTTGCACTTTGCAAATTCCTCTCGGAGTGATCCTCGATTCCTAATTCATCTAATAAATACCGATTTTCATAGTCACAAAGTGCTTTTGAGAAACCATACGATAAGTCTTTAATTTGATTTGGAGTAAGTTCACCTTTTGAATAGTGATTAACTGTATCAAACAAATTTTCTAGCCAAGATTCGATTAGTTCGTGGTCATCCCATACGGCACCCACTCCATTAGCCAGTACGTAGTTTCCAAAGTCTGGAACCGCTGTTATCGTTCCAAAGTCCAAAAACCTACCATCTATCGATATATTTGAACTCGTTAGTGAGCCATGTGGAATTCCTTTTACTCTCGACGCAGCGACCTGAGAAGCAAGGCGGTTTATCAATTCGTTTAGAACTTCACCAAGAGGGATATCCTCCATCCCACCTAACAATTTAGAGAGATACGGTACTGCTTTCCTTACACGGTTAGCATCATTATCACGCAGGAAGCTGTAACTCTCCTCTGGCCAAAAAAATGTGCATCGTTCAAAATGTGCCGGACGAACTGACATTTCTCTGATTGCTAGTGCACAGTGCTTATTTGGAGTACCATCTTGATACGTAAAAGCATGTTTGGTATTGGTTTTAATAATGGCTAATGTACGTATTGCTCCATATGGTAAATGTTTGTGACAGATCTCACCCCATATAGCTTCGCTAATGGCTTCGTCGATAAATAACTTTCCATGAGAGTGGCTTTCAGAAACATTTTGAGAGATTAGTGGATTTCGTCCAATACCTTTGACCTGAAAATTACCATTTATTCCACATCTAGCACTGCCTCCATTACAAACTTCATGTCGAGAGCCGTATTGATCAGCCATGAATTGTTTCTTATCATTTATATTAATCCGATCCTTCTTAGCATAATCTTTGGAAACATAGCTAAAATTTTTAACTAACTCATTTTTAATTAAATTCTCGTCGCCGTTAATTCCATAATCTTGAAGAAGTTTTTTATTAATCCAGACAACCTCTGTTCCTGACAATTTATAAGCATCAAAAGAGACAAAAGATTCCTCTGGTAATAAATTTCCTATGCACGGGGTGTTATCTACTCCAACTAGCTTGTGCGTTTTTAGTAGTTCAGTACCCATAAATACTCCGCTTATTTGTTCTAACAATCCGACCTTGATCGTCTCGAATACAAATATTGACCGCACTTCTATTAATATCTGTGGATGAAGTAATGTATCTATATAATTCTCTTAATTGGCTATTCTTGTTTTTTTCAACAAACCAATCGACAATTATTAAGTTATTACCTTCATTCCAGTGCATTGGTTTTAAAAAGAATCGAGGCTGAGTCATGTACTTTGTCAAAGTCGAGTCATCCACCCATGCCCATAATACATATCCGGTATATTCAACATCACTAGTTAGCTTAAGGAACTTATATTGCCGATGGAGAACAGCTGGTTTGATCCAATGTATGAAGGACGACAAGTTTAAATTTTGTCGCAACTTACTCTTAGACATGGTTTCAACAAATCGGCCTAGCTCATGCGTTGCTTCTGCTTTCGATAGAGCTCCATAAGGCATACCTGTTATCTGGTTGTTGTAATACGAAACTGTCTTTTCTTTCATAACAACACTATGATCTATAATGACTTTCTGTTGGTGGCTAAATTACAGGTAGTTATGACGAAAGAGAATAATGGTAAGAAACGTATTCGAATGACCTCTTTAAAGTATGCCTATGACAAATATATCAGTTGCAAGATACTTCATTTTTGATCGCAAACTGCTTGTCATTTTTATGCCACATGTAAAATATGTGGCATAAAAAACAATAAGCTCTATCGATGTGATCTTGATGAAATCGTCGAAACATTGAACAACTGACCAAAGATGCAATCTGTTGTCATCACAGGTCGCGGCGCGCATCGTACGTTGATCGAAATGGCCGATACTGTTTCAGAAGTGAAAAACGTCAAGCATGCTTTTGAATCTGGGGTGAAAGCGCTCAAGGGTGTTGATTGGTAAAGATTTGCTGGTCAGTGGCGTAGTCAGTCTACGCCACTCTTACGTGCCGTTGGCACTGTATCTCTATTCAATATGGATGTTGTTTTGATGCTTATAATGTCCATCAGGCCATATGTGATTGGGGTAGTGATAGCTTTCTGATTCCATGATAGCAACTGTACCGGGCAATTTATCGCTCAATGCTTTTCTCGTTTTAAGTCTCATCTCATCAGAAAACAAATCCGCCTGAGAGCCTGAATACGCAGCGGTTGCCAGATAGAAGAACTCGGTAACTTTACACGCATCATCGCAGGTCGGGTCATCATAAAAGTAGTAACCTTTCTGTTCTGCCGTTTGCCATTGGCGATACAATTCACTCTGCTGCGAATTTTGATCGCTGAATACATTCGGAAACAGCCCCTGCCAGCCTGCGTTCAGGATCAAATGATGAATCTCTTCTTGGGAGGCATCTCGATCCGCATCTGGATTGGTTTCTTCGGCGGACAAGTCCTGCCCAACAATGCCATCGATGTCCATTTGCTCAAACGCTTGGTCACTAAATCCTCTGGCACTCATAACCAAGGTTGCTCGATTACCCTGAAGCTCATTAACCATACCCGTTTGGTCAACCTGACCATCTTGATCGTTGTCCAACCACTGTGCGGCAACATTCGCAGCGTGGCGCAGTTTATCAATCGGCACCTGGTTCGTTGCACAAATCGTAACAGCATTAAACACCGTTGCTTTTTGTGTAAGGAAATCAGCCGGACAGCCTTGTTTAGCGTAGGGGCTAGGATCGAATTCCCCAGCCTGCGCTGGCACGGCCATAAATGGTAAAAGAAAAATCAGTCGTTTCATGTTCCCTCCTTAGTCAGAACTCCACTCTACTCACATTCACAATATGAATCTGTAAGCACTTGTAATGACTTTGTAAGCGGGCCAGAAACAAAAAAGCGCACCCTAGGGTGCGCTTTCAATTGATATCCAAGTAGATTAGTTAAATAAACCTTTCAGTAAGCTATTCACCGCTTCTTTGGTCTTTTCATCTTTGATCTTGTCGCCCAGTTTTTCATCGAGCTTCTTCAGGCCGCGATCAATTTCTTTCTGCGCTTTTTGCTTCAGAACATCATCGAAAACCAGCTTGAATTTAGGCTGCTGCCAAGAACCAGAGATGTTGATTGGAATCGTTACATCACGCAACTCATCAATGTCTTTACCACCCTGCCCTTCTAGCGAGCCAACGATTGAAGTGCTGACCGTGAAGTCGACAGTTTGATTCAGGTAATTGGCGCTACCATTACCACGAATGCGCAGCAGTGGTGATTGCATGGTTAAGTCGTTGGTCGACACGTTGCCCTTGTTTAGTTTCAGCGTCGCCTTCATCGCACTAAAGTCCGTCTTTTGCGTCTCATTGCTGGACTCAACTTTCTGGCCTTTTATTTTGGCGTAGTTTTCACGAATCAATTGTGCAACGTTGATGCCGTTAACGGCACCATCGGTGAAGTTAATGCCAATAGTCCCTACCAAGTTTTTCTGAATACCTGTTGGCGTCAAGCTACTGCCTTTAACGTCAACATCAATATTACCCGTCCCTTCCAGCATGTCATTATTTGCCACGTCTTTCAGCAACGGCTGAACTTTAACTCCTTTGATTTTCTTCTTCGCTGTGTAAGAAGCTGGGCTCTTACGTGCATCCAATTTAGCGGTTGCAGTAATTGAACCTTGGTACAAGTTTGATGAGAACGATGTCAACTCAGCAATACCTCGATTGACATAGAAGCTCGCTTTGACGTTCTGCATTCTGGCGTTGCTGGCTTTGAACTCATCAATGGTAATGTCACCTTTGACGTCCAACGTCTTCAACGCTGACAGATCAGGTTCTACTTCGGCCTGTGGCTTACTTGTCGATGCAGAAGCGCTACTAGAGCTTGTCGAGCCTGTATTTTGCGTACCTGCTGTACCTGATGCTGAAGTATTCTCTGCTGTCTTATTCAGACCAAGGAACTCATCCAAGTCAATGTTTGGACTGTGCAGAGCAAAACGCACTTTTGGAATATCACCTAGCGTCACGTCCGCCTTACCATCAAAAGCGAGTGCGTTGGCGGTTAACTTCTCTAACACAAAGCTCAAGTGACTTTTTGTCAGATCAAACGTCAGATCGGATGCCATATCCACTTTCATTGGCGATTGCGGCAGCGAGTCACCTTTGAATGTTGCATCCAACGTCAGTTTGTTCATCACCACTTTAGAAATCGCTTTGTCTACCGTCAGTGCACCAGCGCCTTTCATATTGATGTCAAGACCAGCCGCTTGACCTGCAATGCTGTAAGTCAAAGCATTTGCTTTATCAAACTCAAACGTTTCCAACCCTAACTTGATTGAATCCATCTTGGTTGCCGGGTCGCTAAAGCTCGCATTGAGGTCAATGTTACGCAGCGCATACTCAGCAAAGCCTTTTGCTAGCTTAAATTCGGCACTACCTTGCGCCGTGAACTTTTGCTGGTTGTTTTCGCCTTTGGCGGCAAAATCAGCTTTGGTCCAAGTATCTACCGCAAACTCAGACAAGTTGAGCGACACATCGTAGAGCTTAGTGTAGGAACCAGCCTGCTTATCCTGAATTTCAACCGCAGCATTAGAGACTGTGACTCCAGCAAGATTGATCGTCCAAGTAGAAGCTGGGCTTGGGCTTGACTCTGTCGGAGCAGAATCCGCAGGCGCTTCTGTGTTTGGCGCATCCGTTGTCACGGCTTCCGTCTGCGTATTTTGAGCCTGTGTCAAAGCATCAATGTTCTTACGGCCATCTTTGAGTGTTTCGAGGTAAAACTCTGCGCCATCAAGAGTGATGTTGCCAATTTCAAGCTGCTGACTGAATAAAGGCATAACGGAGACATCAACGCCCACAGTTTCTACTTTGAACATGTTTGGCTGGCTAAAACCCTGTGGGTTACGCAGTTCCGTTTTGCCTAGCTCAAAGCCGATAGATGGGAAGAATTGCCAGCTGATATCGCCTTCAATCACTAGCTCAAGGCCAGTTTGTTTCTGCGCTTGCTCAACAATAAGAGGTTTAAATTGGTTTGGGTTAACCAAAAGTACCAGTGCCAATAGAGCACCGATAATGATTACTAGAGGAATCGCTATAAATAGGAACAGTTTCTTCATCAGCATTATCCTTGCTATTCGGGTATTGCCAGACGTGAGTGGACAAATATCCCAAGTATAAGTCTTGTCGGAAAACTTTTATGAGACATAAAAAGAAAGTGGCACTTAAAGTGCCACTTCTTACATAAAAAATAAAGCGCCTGAATGAGATAAGGGCTTAAGCTTTCAAAAGTTTTGCAATGTGAGCTTTTAGTACATCGATAGCAATACGGTTTTTACCGCCACGAGGAACGATGATGTCCGCGTATTGCTTTGAAGGTTCGATAAATTGCATAAACATAGGACGCACTGTTTCTTGGTACTGCTTCAGTACTGATTCCATTGTACGGCCTCGCTCTTCCACGTCGCGCTTCACACGGCGCAGCAAACAAATGTCGAGA
This sequence comes from Vibrio sp. St2, assembly GCF_947311885.1. NCBI lineage: Bacteria > Pseudomonadati > Pseudomonadota > Gammaproteobacteria > Vibrionales > Vibrionaceae > Vibrio > Vibrio sp. St2. The sequence goes on from NZ_CAMZNA010000005.1 coordinate 271,840, forward strand.
GGCGTGTCCATAAAGACGGTCGCGTGCATCAAATCACGCAAACGTGGATCAGTCAGAAGAAGAATACCTTCCAGAATGATCACCTTCTTTGGTGTCATAGATGAGGTATTTTCTGTACGTGTGTGGTCTGTATAGCTGTATTCTGGTACTTCGACTGCTTCGCCACGAGTCAGCATTTCAAGATGCTCACACAGAAGGTCATGATCCAGCGCGCTCGGGTGGTCGTAGTTGGTCTTAACACGCTCTTCCATGCTCAGGTGACCCTGATCGTTGTAGTAGCAATCTTCCGTAATCACACCAATTTGATGATCGCCCACTTTCTCACGAAGCTCGTTGTAGATAGTGCTGGCGATTAAACTTTTTCCAGAAGCAGACGCGCCAGCAATACCGACGATGACGCATTGATTATTATCAGACATTATTCTTGCACCCGATGAATTGAATTGGTGTCGTGTTCTAATACTAGCATTGTGCATAAAAGCACACATTGTGTATTAGTGTGTAATAGATAAACCGCCTGATTATAGGGAGTTCGGCCTGCAGTTACTAGTGAGGATTTAGCCCAAACCTACAAATGGAATAAATAAGCGCAACGCAAACGATTACAAGCTATAAGATGAAGAAACGAGTGCTTAAAAAGCACTCATTTTATCGTTACTCGACCATTGTAAATTGGATAGATGCCGGCTTTTCTTTGCCATGCCAGTACATTCGGGCACATACGGATTCAGCCAGTTGAATATACTGAGCTGCATGTTCAGAATCTGGCCGCGCTGCCACCGTCGGACAACCGTTATCAATGTCTTCACGCATAGAGATGTGCAGAGGAACTTGAGCCAATAAATCGAGACCATATTCACTCGACATCTTCTCGGCGCCACCCGCTCCAAAGATGTGTTCTTTACCACCACAATGGCTGCAAATGTGGTAACTCATGTTCTCAACTAACCCCACAACTGGAACTTGCACCTTCTCAAACATTGCCGCACCTTTGCGCGCGTCTGCTAATGCGAGATCTTGTGGTGTGGTCACTATCACAGCTCCGGTCACCGGAATTTGCTGCGCGAGTGTCAACTGAATATCTCCCGTCCCCGGCGGCATATCGATCACCAGATAATCCAGCTCTGGCCACTCTGTCTCATTTAGCAATTGAGCCAGCGCTTTAGACGCCATCGGCCCGCGCCAGATGGCTGCTTCATCCTTCGATACCAGATAACCAATCGAATGTGTGTAAATGCCATGCGCAGCAATAGGCTGCATCCACTTATCATCGCGAACAACCGGTGTCGCATTTTGCTGGCCAAGCATCATAGGTACGGACGGCCCATAAATATCCGCATCAAGTAACCCGACTTTTGCCCCTGATTGCGCCATGGCGAGCGCTAGGTTGACTGAAGTTGTGGATTTACCGACACCACCTTTCGCAGACGTCACTGCGATGACATTTTTCACCCCTTTAACTTCATGGCCAACATGAGTTTCCAATGGTTTAGGTACCACGGTAATCTCGCACTCAAAAGCGGCAACCTCACCGCCTTGTTGCTGAGACTGAACCCATTCAGACAACTCGCTAACGAGTGCTTTAGCAGCAAATGGAATGGCGATCTGGATAGCATTTGCTCCGACCGTGACAATATTGGCCACAGATGCCCATTGCGGAGCTAAGCTCGGGTGCTCAAATTGGTTTAACCAAGCACAAAAATCTTGCTTTGAAGTGAACTGACGCATAGGTCCTCCTTATGCATCTAATCGTAGCACTGAGCAGCGCAGGACTGAACCCCGAAAAAACTAAGGTAATCGCGCTGATGACTCCTTGGAGTCACTGGTGGGATAAGGTAGTATTACTCTCTATTTTTATACACCTTAAGAAGCGATTATTAAGTATGGCAAACGATCCAAGAAAACTACTGGTCACTTGTGCCCTCCCGTACGCTAACGGTTCGATTCACCTAGGTCACATGCTTGAGCACATTCAAGCTGACATCTGGGTTCGCTACCAACGCCTACGTGGCAACACTGTAAACTTCATCTGTGCTGACGATGCTCACGGCACGCCAATCATGCTAAAAGCACAACAGATGGGTATTACGCCAGAAGAGATGATCGCTGCAGTAAGTGAAGAGCACCAGAAAGACTTCGCTGGCTTCGATATTAGCTTTGATAACTACCACAGCACACACTCTGAAGAGAACCGTGAGCTGGCTTCACACATCTACCTAGAGCTGAAAAAGAACGGCTTTATCTCTAGCCGCACTATCTCTCAGCTGTTTGACCCTGAAAAAGAGATGTTCCTACCGGACCGTTTCGTAAAAGGTACTTGTCCTAAGTGTAAGTCAGAAGACCAATACGGTGATAACTGTGATAACTGTGGTGAGACTTACAGCCCGACTGAACTGATTGATCCTAAGTCAGCAGTATCTGGTGCAACTCCAGTAATGAAAGACTCTGAGCACTTCTTCTTCGATCTACCTCAGTTTGAAAGCATGCTGCAAGAGTGGACTCGCTCTGGCTCTTTGCAAGCGGAAACTGCAAACAAGATGCAAGAGTGGTTTGAGTCAGGCCTTCAACAGTGGGACATCTCTCGTGATGCACCATATTTCGGCTTTGAAATCCCAGGTGAGAAAGACAAGTTCTTCTACGTATGGCTAGATGCCCCTATCGGTTACATGGGTTCATTCAAAAACCTATGTGACAAGCGCGATGACCTAGATTTCGATGAGTACTGGAAGAAAGACAGTACCACTGAGCTTTACCACTTCATCGGTAAAGACATCGTTTATTTCCACTCTCTATTCTGGCCTGCAATGCTTGAAGGCAGTGGTTTCCGTAAGCCAAACAACGTATTTGTGCACGGCTACGTAACCGTAAACGGCGCTAAGATGTCTAAGTCAAAAGGCACATTCATCAAAGCCGCTACTTACTTAAACCACCTAGACCCAGAATGTCTGCGTTACTACTACGCTGCTAAGCTAAACAGCCGTATCGATGATCTCGATCTTAACCTTGAAGATTTCACTCAGCGCGTTAACGCTGACGTGGTCAACAAGATCGTTAACCTAGCGTCTCGTAACGCAGGCTTCATCAGTAAGCGTTTCGAAGGCAAGCTGTCTGACAACTTCGCTGAGCCTGAGCTATACAACGAATTCGTTGCAGCTGCTGATCGTATCGCAGAGCTTTTTGAGACTCGTGAGTTTGGCCGTGCTATCCGTGAAATCACAGCACTGGCAGACAAAGCAAACCAATACGTTGATGAAAAAGCACCGTGGGTTGTAGCGAAAGAAGAAGGTAAAGACCAAGAACTGCAAGACATCTGTTCTGTGGGTATTAACCTATTCCGCGTTCTGATGACTTATCTGAAACCAGTTATGCCAGAGCTTGCTGCACGAACTGAAGGCTTCCTAAACGAAGAACTGACTTGGGAAGGTATCGCTGCACCACTAACTGGTCACGAAATCACTAAGTTCAAAGCGCTATTCAACCGCATCGATCCTAAGAAGGTTGAAGCAATGGTTGAAGCTTCAAAAGAAGACGCAGCAGCAGAAGTTGCAGCAAAAGAAGCGGCAGAAGCAGCAAAGAACAAAGCGAGTCAGACTGAGCTTGATAAAGAGCCAATTGCGGACGAAATCGAATTCGATGACTTTGCGAAAGTTGATCTTCGTATTGCTAAAATCGTTGAGTGTGAAGAAGTACCAAAAGCAAACAAGCTTCTCAAATTGAAGTTGGATATCGGTGGTGAAGTGCGTCAGGTATTTGCAGGCATTAAGTCCGCTTACAAACCTGAAGATCTGATCGGTAAGCACACGGTGATGGTGGCAAACCTTAAACCACGTAAGATGAAGTTCGGCATGTCTGAAGGCATGGTACTGGCAGCAGGCCCAGGTGGCAGTGATCTTTGGATCCTAGAGCCGCACGAAGGTGCCCAGCCAGGCATGCGTGTCATGTAAGTCAACTGACTTTTAGTTACATAAGCCCCGCTTCTAAAGCGGGGCTTTTTTGTGCCCTAATTCACACTTTTGGTGAGTTCATGCACCTTCTAAGAGCACAGAAGAGCACCTAATAAAATTAAGTTATTGAAATATAATAGATAAAATTCTGGCATCAAAGCTGCTCTACCCATTAAGAGGTATCAAGCAACAAGGAGTCAGTCATGTTTGTACTCATTTCTATCATTATATCCGTAGGCATTTTGCTGACGCTGTTTCACTTTTCAAAACATCGTCAAACGACACTACAGAGAAAATTCGACATTCTCGTATTACTTAGGCAAGTTTTGCTGCTTGGTCGACAGCACAGATCGCTCACTCATCAAGCGCTATCCAACCAAAATCAATCTCAGAGCTTTCCTGAGTTAGAACGAATTTATGACCAAATGATGGAGAAATCGGGCGAGCTTATTGCAGTTGCACAGTTTGAAAACAAACCTATGTATCGAATTCTGCAATTGAAACTCAAGGGATTACATAAAGAATGGTCTCATCGTTCAATCGCTCGCAATCAAGTCGTTCACGGACACGCCATTCGCCACTGTATGTTCTTAATGGATGAAGTCGCCATCGCTTGGTTGATCGAATCTGGGCGAGGAGAATTGAGTGATGAGTATCACCTTAACTGGCAACAAGTCCTCGACAGCATGGAAGTGCTCACTCAACTGCGTGTTTCCATTCAGGAAGCTCACTACCCTGAAGGAATGTTGCGTGTGAAATACTATTGTGATAAATCTAGGCGTAAGCTCAATCAGCTATCACTGATTTGCCCAATGTCGATTGCCTCACCGCTAAGCTCAAAGTCCATGCATACTTTGTCTGAAATCGGGGCTTCCGATGACATGGTGCTTTCCGTAGAAGAGCTATACCAACTGACGACAGACATCTCCCTAATCATTTCTCAGGTGTACGACCAGATGTTGTCAAACATCACTGAAAGTTTGTATTTACCCCTGCCTAAAGTTGCTTTTAACTAATGAGTAGTAGCGCCACATGATTTGTGGCGCTCTTATAATGTAAAAATTACATAAAATATCTTAATTCAAACTTTACAACTTAGTCTAAAATTATAGAATTGACTTAAAATCTTAATTCTATTTTTCTATGAGTAAAAACGATAGTATCGTTTATTATTGTGATGACTTAATCTTAGACAGAAAAGAAATGTCTATAAAAATAGATAGTCATGAAAACAAACTAAACTATAATGAACTAATGATTATTATCCACTTTATGGAAAATAATAATCAGGTCATATCAAAGAATCACCTTATCTCAGTAGGCTGGCCAGACAGTATTGTTACTGACTCCTCGTTGCACAAAGCTATTTTTAATCTTCGCTCAGCAACTCGACACTCCAAAACCATCGAAATAAAAACTATTCCTAATAAAGGCTATATGTGGGTTTGCAATTATTTTGAAGCAAAACGTGTTGAAAGAGAAAGCGAGAATATGGCCGCCTCTCGGGTTGAAAAAGTCCCCCAAAAATTCATCAAAGCAAGTATTGTCTCTCTTTCAGCGATAATGCTTAGCACTGCGCTGTGGTCTGTCAGTAACAATTACTTTTTTAATACAACCTTTATTGATGAACAATACCACATTATGAAAATATCAACTAAGACGGTATTAAAACGCAAGGATCAGCCTTTACCTCAAGAGCTTATCGATAGAATAAAGGATATGCCTTGCGAGTGTTCCTATTTTTATTATAAGAATAAAGACACTTATGAATTATCAACATTTAGTTCAAAAAATAAGAGTAGTAACAATTACTTTATTGATAAAGAAGAATGGGATGTATTTATAAAAAAATGGGGCAATGAATGATGAAGCGGTATTATATTTTACTTATCATTAGTTCTTTAGCGATTTGGGGTTCTGTTGTTTTTGAAAGTGATATTAATTTCAGAGGTGGCGTATTCAACAGCAATATTATTACTCACCCATACAAAGCAGAAAAATGGCAAGAGAATATCAATATTTTGATCAATGAAGATGGTAGCTTTCATGCAACACTCATCCTAGAAGGGAATGAGCTGCCACGAACTGAAGTCTTCTCTGTATTTGGCCAACTCAATAAAGATGCCGAATATGCCTATCAGATCGTTTCTAAAACTAAATCAATGCAAGAGACTTCACTACCGGAGCTGATTTCGGAACCCTACACACAACTGTACTTTTCTGAAGACTTGACCTTGGTCGATTCATTCAACGTTATCTATCGTGACAAAGATAAGCTGATAGTCGAAGCAAAAGAAGGTGAACTAAAAACGCTAATGATCACTAGAGAATAGAGGCTGCCTCTTACCGAAGAGGCAGCTAAATCTGTCTAGAAGGAGTACGTCGCCCCTATCTGAAAAATGTTGTCGTTCGCTTTTTTTTCCAAATCAAAATCTGCAAATTTTAGCTCTCGATAGACAAAATTGGTGTTGAGCGCCCAGTGATTCGAAAAGTAATAGTCATTGTTTAAGTGGATTTCGTGCTTATAGATGTCCATGCCGTCCTCTTCGAAATAACTGATGTTGTAAAAAATGTTCAGTCTATCATTGTCACTTAAGCTAACGACGCTTCCTAATTCCAACGACATACCATCTTCAAACCGAATCACCTCATCACGTACAGCAACATAATCTTCCGGATGCATAGAATCGTATTCTTCATTGGTGAAAGACCTTTGACTCTTTTTAAGCTCACTCCAACCAACAGCTGCATATGGCTTAAATCTTCCCAACGACAAGAAATAACCCAGACCAATGTATTGATTCGCGCTCCCGAAATGTTCTTTACCTGAGTACTGCGAAGATGCGTTGCTGGTCTGACGCTCAGCTCCCTCTATACTTGACTCATCGTAACGAGCCTGAATAAAAAGCTGATCATAGAAGTTCCAAGAAGCATCCAAATAGGCTCCTAAACCTTCTCTTGCATCCTCGTCTCCATACAGTCCCTCACCCGCATTGCTAATGTGCAGGCCAGCTGAAACGTGATCAAATGGGTTTTCTAGGGCATAACACTGACTGGTTAGAATAAGTGTGCTGATAGCGAAGAATATTTTTGACACGGATTTCCCTCATAAAACTTGTGTAATTCCTAACGACTGGCTGTCGTTCAAAGCTGGCACAAAGTAAAGAAGCTAGGCTGAGATAGGAACGGAAGGTTTCTTACTGGTTCTGAAAAAGCTAAAACCGTGTTTTTAGCTTTTTTGAGAGCATATGTGTATAGAGTAAATAAAAAGCCCCGCTCAATGAGCAGGGCTTTAGAAAGGGAAAAGTTTGCTTGATTAAAGCATCTTACGTGCAGCTTCAACCACAACTTTGATTGAACGCGCTTCAGTTTCTTTTAGCGTTGAATGATCCGGGATCTCTTTCTGAGTACGGTTGATGATAACACCCGCCACACAGCCAGCTTTCAAGCCTGAGCTCGCACACATCGTTAGCAGTGTTGCAGACTCCATTTCAAAGTTCAGCACACCCATATCTTGCCACTCTTTCATAGAGCCTTGGAAACGCTTCACTACACGACCTGAGAAAGTATCGTAACGTTCCTGACCAGGGTAGAACGTGTCACTAGATGCAGTTACACCCATGTGGACATCTGCACCAGACTCTTCAACAGCAGCTTTCATTGCTGTAGCTACTTCAAAATCAGCAACTGCTGGGAATTCCATTGGAGCAAAGTGAAGACTTGCACCATCTAGACGAACAGAACCTGTTGAAACGATCATGTCACCAACATTAACGTGTGGCTGAATTGCGCCCGTTGTACCCACGCGTAAGAAAGTACGAACACCTAGCTGCGCTAACTCTTCAACAGCGATTGAAGTAGAAGGGCCGCCGATACCAGTAGAACAAACAACAACCGGCTTACCGTCTAGTTCAGCACGGTAAAGCGTGTATTCGCGGTGGCTTGCCAAAAATACCGGATTCTCCATTTCTTCTGCGATCTTTTGAACGCGCGCAGGGTCACCTGGAATAATCGCTAATGTTGCACCTGCAAGATCAGCTTCAGTAACGCCTAAGTGAAATACGGCTTGAGACATAGGGGGCTCCTTAGTTTGACGAAACTTGATTCAACACACGAACCTGTTCGTTCTATAAATTTCATTGGGTACAGGAATACTTTATCTGACTCACGCCCCCCAAAGAGTGATAAAACTCACATTGATGAGCGCAAACAGTATTAGCATTGCACATAAAATCGGTTGGCATCACATTTTTATACAAATCAGCTTCTGGTGTTGCATAAAAAACAGCCTCTGCACCATAGATACAGAGGCTGAGCGTTTAACCAGAAATGTTGTGAATGGGCTAATCCTGCTGAGACTTGAATTTCAATAGCCGAAGCGCATTCAGCGTCACAATCGCTGTTGCCCCACTATCTGCTAATACTGCCACCCAGAGGCCAGTAATACCCAATAAACTGGTCACTAAGAACACTCCCTTCAGACCCAGAGCTAAGAAGATATTCTGACGAATATTGCTTAGTGTCGCACGCGACAGATCAATCATACCTGCCAGCTCCACTAAACGGTTGTGAGTGATTGCAGCATCTGCGGTTTCAAGAGCAACGTCCGTACCGCCACCCATAGCAATACCGATGCTTGATGCTTTCATCGCAGGAGCATCATTGATGCCGTCACCAACCATAGCGACATTCGCGTTGGAGGACAGCTCCTCAACATAGGTTACTTTATCCTGAGGCAGCAGGCTGGCTTTGAAATCAATATCGATCATTGAGCTGATCGCTTGCGCACTGCGCGGGTTATCCCCCGTTAACATAATCGAATTGATGCCTAAGCCTCTCAACGCTTTCACTGCTTGCGCGGAGTCTTCACGCAAGGTATCTTGCCAAGCAATCAGGCCCATTACTGTGTTTTCGTTCTGCACGGCTACTACTACCGTTTTGCCCTGCTCTTCCATCTGCTGGATACGAGATTCGATATCACCGCTCATCTCAAACCCAAGCTTACTTGGTGCAATTGCCTGATACACAACCCCATTCACCACACCGCGAACACCACTACCTATCAATGCCTGTTTGTCCAAAGCTTCTGGTAAGTGAATACCTGCTGATTTGGCTTTGTTAACCAGCGAGACAGCCAGCGGATGACTTGAGCCGACTTCGATAGCCGCAATGTTCTCAAGCAACTCCGACTCTTGCACATCACCAAGAGTAATGATGTCCGTTACTTCCGGTTTACCTTTAGTCAAAGTACCCGTCTTGTCGAAGGCGATGGTTTCAATCTTTCCAAGCTGTTCTAGCGCCGCTCCACCTTTGATTAGAGCCCCACGTTTTGCTGCCGCAGCCAGCCCCGATGTAATCGCAGCTGGTGTGGAGATCACCAGTGCACAAGGGCATGCAATCAACAGCAACGCCAGACCACGATATACCCAAGTTTCCCATGGCTGAGCAAAGAACATTGGCGGCACGATAATCACAAACAGCGACACCATCATCATGAGTGGTGTGTACCAACGACTAAATTTATCTAAGAAACGTTCCAGAGGCGCTTTACGTGATTCTGCTTCTTCAATCAGATGAAGAATACGATCAATGGCATTCTCACCTTGTTTAGAGGTAATCGTGAAGCGCACCACTTTGTCCACCACAACAGCACCAGCCATGACAGATTCGTTTTGGTAACGCTCGACTGGGATGGATTCACCAGTCAATGCACTTTCATCAAAACTGGCTGCATCACCGACCAATTTGCCATCTGCAGGCAATCTTGCTCCGGGCGAGACCTCGATGATATCGCCAGGTTGTAACTCACTGGCTGAGACTTCAACGCGCTGACCGTCAATGATTTTGGTCGCGGTTTCCGGCACCAATTCCATCAAGGCTTGCACGCCGCTGCGGGCACGAGAAGCCGCAAAGGCCTCTAACTGCTCACCAATCAAAAACAGCAGTAATACCATGGCCGCTTCAACGGTCTCCTCCAGATAAAGAGCACCCAGTGCAGCCACACTCATTAGTGTTTCAATGGCAAAGGGCGTACCTGATTTGGCTAATACAATGGCTTTCTTACCGATAGGATACAGGCCAGCCAAACACGTCAGGATAAACATCCATTCGCTGACCAGAGGAAGAGCGGGTTTGAGCACTGCTGCAATTGCCATCGCCGATGCAATGGCGATAATCTGCGCGTTTTGCTTAAAGATATGTTTCCAGCCAGAAGCCGTTTTTTGATTAGAAGAAGAGTTGGGGCTGGCAAAGCTAAAGCCAGTATCTAGAATGGTTTGTTCTACCAGTTGCGCCACACCAGAGTGGTCTACTTTTACAACCAATTTTTCTGTCGCAAACAGAACTTTGGCTTCAACAACACCATCAACTTTGTTAACGGCAGTTTCAATTTTTCGCGCGCAGGATGGGCAGTCCATACCACCGATTTTCCAGCTTTGCGTCATTCGAGGGTTTTGTGACAGACCGGAGTCACTTTCTTCATCGGCTGGATCAGTGCCACTGCCACAACTGTCTGAGCTGCAGCAGCCAGAATCCGCCGTTTCTACGCCTACCATCTTAATAGTTGAAATTTTTGGGCTGGCACAAGAGCCTGTATTTGAGGGATTAACCGCCACTTTGTCTGAACGACATGCTTGATGTTTGGTGCACATAAACTTATCTCCATTGAATGTACACCTTAATCATAAACCTTGGAGTCTACTCCAAGGTCAACTATTTTTTTGCTTCCTGAGGCAAAATTTCTTTCTGACTGGCTACTTCATCAATCAAGACTGCATCATGAGTACAAAACGGCTGAGAGTTGATACTGGTAATCGACGGATCTTCCTCCACCAGCTCAGTGGTTTCACCTTTCATTAAATCAGCCAAGTGCATGCGTAAAACAAAGGTCGCCAGGATGCCAAATACAATCGAGCCAAGCGCTTGACCATACAGCACGCCCAGTGCCCCAAACCAACTCGAACCTAAATAAACAAACGGCAACGTCCCTAACGTCGCTTTACCTAAGTTTAATGCTGTCGAATAAAGCGGTTTACCAAGATTATTGAAAGAGGTGTTGGCGACAAATTGCGCCCCATTAAAAATGAAGCTCACGGCCACATAGGTGCAAAAGGCGGAGACAATAACGGCGGCATCACCTTTCAAGCTGAACCCAGAAATCACCAACGATTGTGCGAAGTAGAGAATGAAGCAAACCAGAATCGTGTAGGTGGTGGTCACGATTAGTGAGTTGTTTAACGTGTCACGTACACGATCAAATCGCTCTGCTCCGAAGTTTTGGCCGATGATTGGCCCAACGGCCCCAGACAGAGCAAATATCACCGCAAAACATACAGGAATCAATCGTCCGATAACCGCATAACCTGCAACAAAATCTTCGCCATATTGCGCGATTGACGTTGTTACGATTGCGTTGCCAATCGGGGTCGCGATATTGGTGATAATGGCTGGAATCGCAATAGTCAGAATTGCTTTGAGATTGTTACTCCACGCAGGCAGCGACAAGCGTGCAACCAAGTTATGAACACGAATCAGAGGGTAGATAGAGAAAAACAGCACGGTAAATCGAGCAAAAACGGTAGCAATCGCGGCACCTTCCACATTCCATCCAAAACCAAAGATGAAAATTGGATCGAGAATAGCGTTAGCAATACCACCTGCCAGTGTCGCCCACATTGAGCGTTTCGCATCTCCAGCTGCTCTTAAGCCCGCGCCCGCAGACATGGCAATGGCAATCACAGGGCCACTCGGAATAAGGATTCTCAGATAAGCTTCGGCGCGCTCTGCCACGTACCCTTTAGCACCTATCGCGTGCAGCAATTCGGGAATATAGAAAAACATGACCGCACTGACTACGCTGCTGATGACAAAAGCGGTGGCAATAATGCTGCTACTCAGTTGCCTGGCATGATCGCGCTGCTTAGCCCCTATTGCCTTAGAGACTAGTGCCCCCATTGCGATGGATGTACCAATAGAAATTGAAGTAGAGAAAAACACCAGTGTGCCAGCAAAGCCGACCGCAGCCGCCAGCTCCACTTGCCCTAACATACTGATAAACAGCATATCCAGTAAGTCGACAACAAACAGGGCCATTAAACCAACAGAACCTGCGCCGGACATCACCAATATGTGGCGCATGGTTGAACCTTCAACAAATTTAGCGCTCTGATTCTGCATGCTTCTCCCCGGACTTTGCTGGTATCAATAACAACAAGAGGCGCATATTTGCGCCTCTTTTACAGTTTGTAACACATCACTATACCGGATGCTTAAAGCAATCGTCCAGATTCTTCGCCACCGCTCTGAGCACATCTCGACGCGTAATAATGCCGACGAGCTTGCCGTTATCAATCACCGGATACACTTTCGGTTTACCCACTTGCATCATATCTGCCAGCTCAATAATCGAGGTATCTGGACCAACCGAAATAACATCAGGATGCATGCAGTCCGACACAATGTGAGTATCCTGACAGTAGTAACTGACCTTAACCAGTTTATCTAGCAAGTCATGTCCTGAAAGAAAACCAATCACTTCTTCTTTTTCGTTAATAACCGGTCCACCGAGATAACTCGACTTCATCACTTTTTCCAGCGCAGCACTTAGTGACATTTCAGGTTTAAACGTCACGGCTTGCAATGTCATGTAATCTCTTACTTTCAATGATTCCATTTGTGTCTCCTTAACGAGCAAGTCACGCTTGCCATATTGTAATTGTTGTCTAATTTCTTGATTTTACTAAATTGAAAACAACAATTTTTCCAATAGGCGTTACCTATCACAAAACTACTCGCCGGGACAGTTAGCCTGAGCGTCACGTGCCGCCAACCAGCTACTGAATAGTGAGACGCAAAATGGCACACAGTAGGTCAAAGACGCTTTGGCCCAATTAACAGAACCTTCTCCCAGAATTGCATCATACTGATTGATCAAATTGAGTAAGGTGCCCACCACCGCCGCAATGATCAGCGCTCTTTTCGTCATTTGCACATTCATCTTATTGAGCCTTATGTTTGTATAAGTACTGTGTTCTCTGAATAAACTATAGTTAGAAGACAGAAAGCAGTTAAGGATGAGGCTCGTGAATTCGACATTTTCAGCGGCAATCGCCAGAAACCCAGACCTCATGCATGCTGTTTTTGAATCACTGCCTGAGCCTACCTTTCTGATCAATAAATCCGGTATCTATGTTGAGGCTTGGGGTGGCACAGACACCAAACGCCATCACAACCCAGCATCACTAATCGGGCTCAATCAATATCAGGTGCTACCTGCAGACAAAGCAGTGTGGTTCAGTCAAGTGATTGTTGATGTCATCGATAATCAAAAACCCGCTGAGCTCAGCTACTCGCTTGATCCCAAAGACCTCACTTGCTTTGAAGGCATCCAGGGACCAGCGGAGATCCAATACTTTAGCGCTCTGGTAATCCCTTTACCCAATACGGAGTATGTGCTTTGGACCGTACGCAACATCTCTGAATATCAACGCGCTCTCAATAAACTGGCAGAGCAGCAAAGTGAGCTCGAGCGGCTGACCTTAATTGAGCACTTGACCCAAGTTTATAACCGCTATGCCATGGATGCTTTATTACCGGATTCTATTGAGCTGGCAAGAGTAAAGGGCATGGGAGCAGCCGTGTTTATGATCGATATCGATTGCTTTAAAGAGTTCAATGATCACTATGGGCACATCAAAGGAGATGAAGCATTAAAAGCGGTCGGTAGTGCAATCAAACAGTGGGCGCACAACAACGATCTATGCTTTCGTTATGGTGGCGATGAGTTTCTGGTGTTTGTTCCCGGCATATCGGAACATACGTGTATTCAGCACGCACAAGACCTACTTGATGCGATCGCGCAACTTGCGCTGGAGCATAGGACATCACACGTTACCCAATACCTGACAATTACCGTTGGAATTCGTCATTGCGATCCAATCCCCGCAGATATGACCGCAGAAAAGTTTGTGGGAATTGCAGACAAAGCCTTGTTCTTTGCCAAAAAACACCAACGAGGCACCATCCACAAAATGTAAATCAAATACAAAACAGGCCCGTCATCAAGAGGGCCTGTTTTTTATGATTTCCAACGTTCGGCGGCTTTCGCATCCGACTCTCGGGATTCAACCCAGCGAGTCTCTTCCGTTGTGCGTTCCTTTTTCCAGAACGGTGCTTTGGTCTTTAGATAATCCATGATGAATTCGCACGCTTCAAACGCCGCACCGCGGTGCGCACTAGACACACCAACAAATACGATTTGATCACCAATATCCAAATCACCGACACGGTGAATAACGCGAACATCAAGCAAAGGCCAGCGCAGCTCGGCTTGCTGACAAATCTCGCCGAGTGCTTTTTCTGTCATCCCCGGATAATGCTCCAGAGAGAGCCCTGTAACATTGTCGCCAAGGTTCATGTCTCGTACTTTGCCAACAAATGTAACGACGGCGCCAGAGGCTGTGCACTGTGCGAGAGCTTCGTACTCAGCGCCAACAGAAAAGTCTTCGAACTGAACAGACACACGTTCCATCATCAACCTCCTGTCACAGGAGGGAAGAAAGCCACTTCATCGCCATCGTTCAAAGGATGCTCAAAAGGCACAATGGACTGGTTAACCGCTGCCAGTAATTTACCAGGCTCCAGCGCTAAGTCCCATTTACCTTCACGGGTAGCAAGGTCTGCGCGTAGTGCTTCAACGGTCTCAAAACGAGCTTCTAGTTCAAGTTCATTGGTATCAACCAATTCACGGGTTTGGGCAAAGAACAGTACTTTAATCATGCATCCACCTTAAAATGACCTGACTTGCCGCCGGTTTTCTCCAGCAGACGAACCTGACCAATAACCATGTCTTTCTGCACCGCTTTACACATGTCGTAGATGGTTAACGCCGCCACTGACGCCGCGGTTAGAGCTTCCATCTCAACCCCGGTCTTACCTGCAAGTTTGCACACAGACTCAATACGAACCATGTTTTCAGATTCAATCGCTTCCAACTGAACTTCGACTTTTGAAAGAAGAAGCGGATGGCAAAGCGGGATCAGATCCCAAGTTTTCTTCGCTGCCTGAATACCCGCAATACGAGCGGTCGCAAACACGTCCCCTTTATGATGTTGACCCGAAACAATCAACTGCAAGGTTTCCGGTGCCATATGAACGAAAGCTTCAGCTCGCGCTTCACGAACAGTGTCATTTTTTGCCGATACGTCGACCATATTGGCTTCACCGGAGGCATTAATGTGAGTGAACTGACTCATAGTGCTACCTGCTTATACAGAAAGGTGTGGCATGAAGTTACAAGGGCGATGGCTGGCATCCAACTGCTGCTTAATGATTTTTGTCCAGCCAGTACGACAAGCACCTGTCGAACCCGGCATTGCAAAAATGACAGTATGGTTCGCAAAGCCCGCAATCGCGCGTGATTGAATGGTCGATGTACCGATTTCTTCGTACGACACCTGACGGAACAGCTCACCAAAACCTTCTACTTCTTTGTCAAACAGAGGCTTAAGTGCTTCTGGTGTACTATCACGAGAGGTAAAGCCCGTACCACCGGTAATCATCACAGCTTGCACGCTTTCATCCGCAATCCACTGAGAAACGATCGCACGGATTTTGTACATATCGTCAATCACGATCTGCTTGTCCACAACGTTGTGACCCGCTTCTTTTGCGTTCTCAACCAGATACGCGCCAGAAGTATCATTCTCTTCTGTGCGTGTGTCAGAGACGGTTAGTACGGCAATGTTTGCTGGTTGAAATTTACTTTCTGCGTGACCCATTTGTTCACCTACCTATTTCGATTTGTTCAGATTGCGCCAAGCTGAGGCTTAGCCCAACATAATATGATTTGAGAATTGAGTATCAGTGTTCAGCCACCAATCGACGCCAGATGCGGCGTCATGCCCGCATTACCATCGTGGAGGAAGTGGCTCACTGATTTAGTCTGTAACTGCTCCTGAATACGCTGAATTAACGCATTTTCTTGCGAGTCTTGCTGTAGTAAATCACGCAGCTCAACACCATGTTCACCAAACAGACACAGGTGCAATTTGCCTTTGGCCGATACACGTAAGCGGTTACAGCTCTCACAAAAGTCTTTTTCGTAAGGCATAATCAGACCGATTTCACCTTGATAGTCAGGATGGATAAACACCTGAGCAGGTCCATCGTTGTTTGCACGCGCTTTAAGTAGCCAACCATTGGCAATCAGCTGATTACGAATCGCTACACCTGAAACATGATGATTGTGGAAGAGCTGATCCATCTCACCAGTTTGCATCAGTTCAATAAAACGCAGCTGAATTGGGCGGTCTTTGATCCAGTTTAGAAACGCTGGCAACTCATGAGAATTGAGGTCTTTCATC
This sequence comes from Vibrio sp. St2, assembly GCF_947311885.1. Classification (NCBI taxonomy): domain Bacteria; kingdom Pseudomonadati; phylum Pseudomonadota; class Gammaproteobacteria; order Vibrionales; family Vibrionaceae; genus Vibrio; species Vibrio sp. St2. The sequence continues at coordinate 288,146 of NZ_CAMZNA010000005.1, forward strand.
AATACCACGTTCACCTTGACCTGCTCATAGCCGACTTCAAAGGCTCGGTCGATACCAGCCATCACTTCGGTAAATTTGTTTTCACCAGTGATCTGATAAAACATGCGAGGATCGAGGCTATCAACGCTAACGTTAATATGTGTCAGTCCAGCCTGCTTCCAGTCAGCAACCTGCTTCTCCATTCGGTAGCCATTGGTGGTCGTTGCCACCTTATTGATACCTTCAGTTTCGGCCACAGTATGAATGATATCAGTGAAGTCTTTACGCAAGCTCGGTTCACCTCCTGTGATACGAACTTTCGACGTACCACAGTCAGCAAATGCTCTGACCACACGTTTTATCTCAGGAAGCGTTAAAAAAGACGAGTTTTTCTGTCCCGAAGGTTTATAACCATCAGGCAGACAATATGTGCATTTAAAGTTACAGACATCTGTAACGGAGAGACGCAAGTAATAAAACTTGCGTTGAAATCTATCTTCGAATTGTTGCGCCACGGAACACCTTTCCAAACACGGGAGGCGATAATCATTTCCAATTATGCCCTTGTGACAATTTGTCACTGGCTCAGCACGCTTATTCACTATGAACTTAGCCTGATGAGCTCGGAGTTATGGCAACTGCCTATTAAGACCAATACTTAACAACAGTAGCTGACGATAAAATACTTAATAATTGTGCGTGTTTCTACCCTCAAGATAAAAAAATCACACCCAGCGCCCAAAATACCCCGTATTGAGTACTTTGAGCGGTTCGATTATTCTAGATTGTAGATGAATATAATCAAATAAGAACAAAATTAATGACTCTGTACTGCACGAAAAAAGTGGTCGCCGTTGGTGGTGGCCACGGCCTTGGACGCATGCTGGCGGCTTTGAAAGACTTTGGTGAAAATGCGACAGGCATTGTTGCCACTACAGATAATGGCGGCTCAACTGGTAGGATACGTAATTGTCAGGGCGGTATCGCCTGGGGTGACACCCGCAACTGCATTAACCAGTTAATTACTGAACCCTCAATCAGTTCGATGATGTTTGAATATCGCTTCAAAGGGTCTGGCGAATTGGATGGTCACAACTTAGGTAACTTAATGCTGACTGGCCTCGATAACCTCTCAGTTCGACCTTTGGATGCCATTAACCTTATCCGCAACATGCTTAAAGTCGATGTGAATATCATCCCAATGACGGAGCACCCTGCTGACCTTAAAGCGCTTGCTCCTAACGGTCAGTGGGTAACAGGAGAAACCAGTGTCGATGAAATGCCTGAAAAACTGGTTCGTCTCGACTTGGAGCCTGAAGTTCCCGCAACCAGTGAGGGTGTATTTGCGATAGAACAAGCGGATGCGATCATTCTTGGCCCGGGCAGTTTTCTAACCAGTATTATGCCACCATTGCTGTTACCTGAAATTGGCCGAGCCATTGAGGACAACCAAAAAGCCCAGCTTGTCTTCGTCGAGAACCTCTCTCCAGAATACGGTCCTGCGGGTAAGATGACTCTGAAAGAGAAGTTGGAATGGTGCGAACGCGCCTGCCGCGGTCGAAAGATTGATGTGGTATTGGGCGAGGAACCTCACCCTGAGTTAAGTGATTGGAATTGCATAACAATTCCTCTCGCTTCACCGAATCGAGACTGGCGACACGACAGAAGCAAATTACAGTCTGCCGTTGAGTCGTTATTGTGCGAGTAACGCTTTATAGCGCTGTTGGGTTTCACTCAACAGCGCTACCATCTGTTGCTGCGTCGCTGAGATATCGAGCGTCTGACCTGATTTAGCTTTCGCGTCCACTTCCACCGCATACGCACATAGAGATTCAGCCCCAAAACTTGCAGCACTGCTTTTCAGAGCATGACTAATTTCTTTGAGATAAGCATCTTTATCCAGTCCTTCGTCGGTACTGAGCTTTTCGATGTACTGCGCTAGTTCCCCAAGAAAGATATCAAGCAAAATCGGTACATTATCAGCACCAATTTCACTTGCCAGTCGGTCTATTTTAGTTTGATTTAACACTTCCATGATCGATTACTGTGTTTCCTTCGTGTTCCAGTTTTGCAGCTTGCGATAAAGCGTTGATGGACTGACATCTAAATAGCCCGCGGCTTTAGGAATATTCCCTTCACAGGCCTGAATCGCTTGCTCAATAGCTTTCTTCTCTGTTAACCACAGAGGGAAAATGTCATGCACAGAAAAACTGTCTTTGTCCTGCAAGTCTACCCTGATCTGATTTTCGACTGGCTGATTCAATGGAGGCGGCAACATATCCATGGAGATGTTTTCACCGTTGTTAAGAACCACGACGTTTCTCAGTACGTTTTGCAATTGACGAACATTACCCGGCCACTCGTATTGAGCGAAGCGGCTTACGACTTCTGGTGCCAGTCGGACAAAGTCTTTTCCTTCCTCTTTAGACATAAAGCCTAGCAGAGAATAAGCAATTTCTATGACATCATCGCCACGCTCCCTCAAAGGAGGTAGGTGCAAAGGAATTACGTATAAACGATAATATAAGTCTTCACGGAAGCGACCTTCCTGCACCTCTTTCCAAGGGTCTCGGTTGGTTGCACAGACGAAACGCACGTCGACGCTTTTCATTTTCGAAGAGCCGACTTTCTGGAAGGTACCCGTCTGAATAAAACGTAGTAGCTTAGTTTGCAGATCCAGATCCATCTCACACAGTTCGTCAAGGAACAGCGTGCCTCCATCAGCCAACTCAGCCGCGCCTTGTCGATCAGTGGCAGCGCCGGTAAACGCGCCTTTCACATGACCAAACAATTCACTTTCAATCAGATCTTTTGGAATAGCCGCACAGTTGATCGCGATGAAGGGCTTGTCACCACGCTTACTTGCCGCATGAATGGCCTCTGCACACACCTCTTTACCCGTACCACTTTCACCAGTGATGAAAATACTGGCTTTACTGGATGCGGCGGAGTCGATGGTACGATACACAGCCTGCATAGTGTGGCTACTACCGATAAAGCCTTGATAATTCTGGTTACCCGGATTATCAGCTTCATTTTTCAACTTGGTCGCTTTGCGAATAGCGTTGTTAACCGTGACACGGAGTCGGTCCGCTTCACACGGCTTGATAAGGAAATCCTGAGCACCATGACGCATCGCTTCTACAGCGGTATCAATCGAGCCATGGGCCGTCATGAAGATCACTGGAACATCAGGCATTTTCTGTTTCACTGCATGCAAAACATCCATACCTGTCATGTCGGGAAGACGAAGGTCCAATAGGATTAAATCAGGAGTGCGAAAGTTGAGGCTTTCAATGGCATCGCGCCCGGTACCAACAATGTTGATATCGATACCCAGAGGGGTGAGATAAGAACGGTACAACGCCGCGACCGACGCAGTGTCTTCAACCATCAAAAGATATTTGGACTTTTGTGTTTGCGTATTATGTTGCATAACCTAGCCGAATTTTTCTTCGCAATTTGTATAAATGATTGCATTGCGCTTTGCATTTTGCAAATTTAATGCTTAAAAAACGAGAAACGCCCTAAAATTGGCGTAAAAAAATTGGCACGTTAAATGCTGTTATAACATTGACCCTTATGGGTCACCTAGCCAACTGACGTTGTTAGTGAACTTAGTATTCACAAATTACAGCCAATAGAATTTATTTCTACTGGCTATTTTTTTATCTGTCAGTCGGAGGCCATAACACGAAATCAGCTATTCACAATGAACTGCTGACGCAATTTTTCAATTTGATCTCGTTTCTCAGCCGCCGCTTCAAACTCCAGATCTTGAGCATGCTGATACATCTGTGCTTCCAACTTGCTAATCTCTTTTTCAAGCTGTTGTGGTGTCATCACATTGTAAGACTGGGACGGCTCTGCGACCTTGGACAACGGAACCTGCTTATTAGTTCGTTGTTTTTTGCTCTTAGCAATATCGCCAAGTTCCATAATATCTTTAATATTACGTTTTAGTGCCTGCGGCTCGATGCCCATCTTATCATTATAGGCTTGTTGTTTCTCTCTACGACGGTTGGTTTCTCCCATCGCCTTGTGCATAGATTTCGTTACACTATCGGCATAAAGAATAGCTTTACCGCTAATATTACGTGCCGCACGACCAATAGTCTGAATCAGCGAACGCTCGGAACGTAGGAAACCTTCTTTGTCAGCGTCCAGAATAGCGACCAACGACACTTCCGGCATATCCAAACCTTCTCGAAGCAAGTTGATCCCGACCAAAACGTCAAATTCACCCAGTCTCAGATCTCGAATAATTTCCACACGTTCAACCGTGTCGATATCAGAGTGGAGATAACGAACACGTACGTCATGTTCCGTCAGGTACTCTGTTAAATCTTCTGCCATACGTTTTGTTAGCGTGGTGACCAACACACGTTCGTCCTTAGCAGATCGAATACGGATTTCTGATAGCAGATCATCCACCTGAGTCGCCACTGGGCGAACTTCCAATTCAGGATCAAGCAGACCTGTTGGACGAACGACCTGATCAGCCACCTCGCCATCTGATTTCTCTAGTTCGTAGTTACCTGGCGTTGCGGATACAAAAATGGTTTGTGGTGCGAGAGATTCAAACTCTTCGAATTTGAGCGGCCGGTTATCCAAAGCAGAAGGCAAACGGAAGCCAAATTCCACCAGCGTTTCTTTACGTGAACGGTCACCTTTGAACATGGCGCCAATTTGCGGCACGGTTACGTGAGATTCGTCGATCACTAACAAACCATCATGGGGCAAGTAATCAAATAGGGTCGGTGGCGGCTCGCCTTCACTGCGACCACTGAGGTAGCGAGAATAGTTTTCGATACCAGAGCAGAAGCCAAGCTCTGTCATCATTTCAATATCAAATTGAGTCCGCTGAGAAATGCGCTGCTCTTCAAGTAACTTGTTGTTATCCAACAAATGCTTTTTGCGACTTTCCAGCTCAACCTTAATATTTTCAATCGCATCCAAGATCTTATCTCTTGGCGTAACATAGTGCGTTTTCGGATAGATGGTAAAACGAGGTAAATCGCGCTGCTTGACCACACCCGTCAGTGGGTCGAAGATACTGATACAGTCGACTTCATCATCAAACATTTCAATACGTACCGCATCTTGATCGGATTCCGCCGGGAAAACATCGATCACTTCACCACGAACACGGAACTGTCCTCGCTCAAATGCCACATCGTTGCGGCTGTATTGCAATTCAGCCAGACGGCGCAAAATATCTCGCTGATCCATTACATCCCCGCGGCGTACGTGCAACATCATTTGTAGATAAGACTGAGGATCACCCAGACCGTAAATTGCGGAAACAGACGCCACAATAATGGCATCTTTGCGTTCAAGTAAGGCTTTGGTCGCGGACAGGCGCATTTGTTCAATGTGGGCGTTTACAGAGGCATCTTTCTCTATAAATGTATCGGTCGTCGGTACGTAGGCTTCAGGCTGGTAATAGTCGTAGTAAGAGACGAAGTACTCGACAGCGTTATTAGGGAAAAATGATTTCATCTCACCATAAAGCTGTGCAGCCAGAGTTTTATTCGGTGCGAGTAGAATCGCAGGGCGCTGAGCCTGTGCTATCACATTGGCAAGGGTAAAAGTTTTACCTGAGCCAGTAACCCCCAGTAAAGTTTGATGAGCGAGACCTGAATCCAACCCTTCCAGTAACTGGTTAATCGCTGTTGGCTGGTCACCTGACGGTTGGTAATCCGAAACCAAATCAAAAACTTTGCTCATTTGCACCTCACCCGCACATGAAGAATAAATTCGGTCTATTTTGACTGTATAAATATACAGAAACAATAGCTAGAGAGAAAATAACTCTCTGTTTTAGAAATTTTGCACTGTTAGCGCTAGATCCCAATATTCAATCCTGCTATTATCTCTCGCCCTACTCGGGAACCATCTTAATAATCTCCCAAAATTCTCACACAGCTTATTCACATTTCTAGTTAAAATCTCAACTTGTCCACATTGATCAAAAAATCCTAAAAATCATAAGAACAGATCTAACCTTCACCTGATGCTTTAATATACAACAAGTTAGCTAATGATCTTTTATGATTATTTTTAGAGCTAAACACCTATTATTGCTCAGCTTATTCATTGCTCAAGATTCATCAACATAGTTATCCACAATTTTGGTGGATAAGTAAATCTAGCTTAGGCACATCAAGGGCTACAAAAAAGTAAAGCACTTTTTAGCAAAAAAATTTAGACCATTCAGGCGATTTTGAGGTTGACAGCGTTTCGTCTCACCGATAATATTCGCAGCGCTTAAACGCAATTCCCCCTTAGTTCAGTTGGTAGAACGGCGGACTGTTAATCCGTATGTCGCAGGTTCGAGTCCCGCAGGGGGAGCC
>NZ_CAMZNA010000006.1:0-285031 GCF_947311885.1 Vibrio sp. St2
AGTGAAGTCATTGATGCCATGCTTCCAGGAAAAGCCTCTAAGCTTCAGATTGTAAGGAATCGTACCCCAAACCGACACAGGTGGTCGGGTAGAGAATACCAAGGCGCTTGAGAGAACTCGGGTGAAGGAACTAGGCAAAATGGTACCGTAACTTCGGGAGAAGGTACGCTCCTGTCGGTGAAGTCCCTTGCGGATGGAGCTAACGGGAGTCGCAGATACCAGGTGGCTGCAACTGTTTATTAAAAACACAGCACTGTGCAAAATCGTAAGATGACGTATACGGTGTGACGCCTGCCCGGTGCCGGAAGGTTAATTGATGGGGTTAGACGTAAGTCGAAGCTCTTGATCGAAGCCCCGGTAAACGGCGGCCGTAACTATAACGGTCCTAAGGTAGCGAAATTCCTTGTCGGGTAAGTTCCGACCTGCACGAATGGCGTAATGATGGCCACGCTGTCTCCACCCGAGACTCAGTGAAATTGAAATCGCTGTGAAGATGCAGTGTACCCGCGGCTAGACGGAAAGACCCCGTGAACCTTTACTACAGCTTGGCACTGAACATTGACCCTACATGTGTAGGATAGGTGGGAGGCTTTGAAACCGGTACGCCAGTATCGGCGGAGCCGTCCTTGAAATACCACCCTTGTAGTGTTGATGTTCTAACTTAGACCCGTTATCCGGGTTGAGGACAGTGCCTGGTGGGTAGTTTGACTGGGGCGGTCTCCTCCCAAAGAGTAACGGAGGAGCACGAAGGTGGGCTAATCACGGTTGGACATCGTGAGGTTAGTGCAATGGCATAAGCCCGCTTGACTGCGAGAATGACAATTCGAGCAGGTGCGAAAGCAGGTCATAGTGATCCGGTGGTTCTGTATGGAAGGGCCATCGCTCAACGGATAAAAGGTACTCCGGGGATAACAGGCTGATACCGCCCAAGAGTTCATATCGACGGCGGTGTTTGGCACCTCGATGTCGGCTCATCACATCCTGGGGCTGAAGTCGGTCCCAAGGGTATGGCTGTTCGCCATTTAAAGTGGTACGCGAGCTGGGTTTAGAACGTCGTGAGACAGTTCGGTCCCTATCTGCCGTGGGCGTTGGAAGATTGAAGGGGGCTGCTCCTAGTACGAGAGGACCGGAGTGGACGAACCTCTGGTGTTCGGGTTGTCATGCCAATGGCATTGCCCGGTAGCTAAGTTCGGAATCGATAACCGCTGAAAGCATCTAAGCGGGAAGCGAGCCCTGAGATGAGTCTTCCCTGACCCCTTGAGGGTCCTAAAGGGTTGTTCGAGACTAGAACGTTGATAGGCAGGGTGTGTAAGCGTTGTGAGGCGTTGAGCTAACCTGTACTAATTGCCCGTGAGGCTTAACCATACAACACCCAAAGGGTTTTGATGGACTCAAAGTAAGAACAGATTGAATGTGTAGAGAACACAATAACAGCTTTCCGAATTAAAGAATTTGCTTGGCGACCATAGCGTTGTGGACCCACCTGATTCCATGCCGAACTCAGAAGTGAAACGCAATAGCGCCGATGGTAGTGTGGGGCTTCCCCATGTGAGAGTAGGACATCGCCAGGCTTGTTTATTGTTTTTAGATTTTGAAAAATCTAAAGGCAAAACTAAAACCTAGCATTATTAAAGTAAGACTAAGTTTTAGGACAATTTGTGGAGAGATGGCTGAGTGGTTGAAAGCACCGGTCTTGAAAACCGGCATACGTTAATAGCGTATCTAGGGTTCAAATCCCTATCTCTCCGCCACTATTAAAAAAGCCCGTTGCTAACGCAACGGGCTTTTTGCATTTCTGGTATTAGAAAACGACTACCTGACAAATACTACTTCTACAAAGAACGGATCTGATAGCCCAAAAGCTGAACTCATTACCTCTATATCTAGTTCCTGAAGATATAAAAAAGCCGACATATAATGTCGGCCAAATAAAAAGCGAATAAAAAGATTAAGCGCGATTGACGACTTTATCCTTTAGTTCTTGCTTCTCTGCATCTGAGATGAATGCCAGTTCTAAGCCGTTGATCTGTGTCTGACGAATTTCATCTTGTGATAGGCCCGCTTGCGGCGCGGCTACTTCATATTCGTATGGCAGCTCAATGCCTTCCACCGCTGGATCGTCGGTGTTTAGACAAGCTAGCACACCGTGATCAAGGAATTGTTTGATCGGGTGGTTGGCTAGCGACTCTACCGTACTTGTCTGGAAGTTAGAGGTTAGACACGACTCAATACCAATACGGTTTTCTGCAAGGTAATCCATCAGTTTAGGATCGTGAATAGCTTTGACACCATGACCAATACGAGTAGCTCCTAGCTCTTGAATTGCTTGCCACATGCTTTCGGCACCAGCCGCTTCACCTGCATGAACCGTTACATTCAGACCAGCATCTTTGACTTGAGTGAAATGTTTAACAAAGCGATCACCTGGTTGGCCGAGTTCGTCACCGGCCAGATCAACGGCTACGATTTTGTCTTTTTGTGTCAGGATGGCATCCAGCTCTTGCTGACATGCATCTGTACCGAATGTACGGCTCATAATGCCAATTAGGTTAGCTTTGATACCAAAATCACGAACACCAGCCTCCACGCCATCGACAACCGCTTCAACCACACCTTCTACAGGCAGTTTATGTTTCATCGCCATGTAGTAAGGTGAGAAACGCAGCTCAGCATAATCAATTTGTGCATTCAGTGCATCTTCAACGTTTTCGTAAGCAACGCGACGACAAGCGTCCAGATCACCAAGAACAGACACTCCCCAATCTAACTTAGACAGGAACGCGACAAGAGATGGTTCTGCTTCAACGATTTGTACATGTGGTGTCAATGACTCCACATCGTAAGCTGGCAGGGCAACACCAAACTTCTGGCCAAGTTCTAAAATGGTTTTGGTGCGGATGTTTCCGTCAAGATGACGGTGCAAATCTGTAAGTGGTATGTTCTTGGTTATCATTATAGTAATTCCGATTGTCTGAATTGAGCTAAGTATAAGAATCAATGCCAGAAGTGTCAGTAGCAAATGCTCGCAAAACCGGCCAAGAGTGGTGTTATTTACTTCATGTTAACCAGATCTGTTGGCCACTCTTCGAACGGAACTGGACGACTAAATAAGAACCCCTGTCCCTGAGGGCAATTGAGAGAAGTCAGCATTTGCGCTTGCTCCGATGTTTCTATGCCTTCAGCGACCAAGTCGACTTTCATACCACGAGTCATGTTGATGATGGCGGCGACAATGGATGTGTCGAGATTCTCTTTTTCCATTTTCTGCACGAACGTACGATCGATTTTCAGGCAGTCAAAAGGCAGCTTATGCAGATATGCCAGAGAGCTGTAGCCAGTACCAAAATCGTCAATGGCGATATGAATACCCAGATCTCGGATAGCCTGCATATTTTTAACGATGACAGGATCATTATCGACAATCCTCGACTCGGTAATTTCTAAAGTCAGGTTGCCAGCATTTAGACCTGATGAAGAAAGTACTGAGCGCAGTGAACTTATGAGATCTGGCTGAGAAAGCTGATTAACTGACAGATTGACATGCAGATGGAAGTGCTTGTCCCACTTGCCTTCTTTCATACCTTTTACCGTGTCATTGCAGGCCTGAGTGAGTATTTGCTCACCGATGGAGCCAATTAGCCCGCTTTCTTCAGCGATAGGGATAAAGTCGAGTGGTGAGATGAGACCCGATGAGGGGGATAGCCAACGCGCAAGCGCCTCGGCACCGATGACTGCTCCGGTGTTAAGATCAACAATCGGTTGGTAGAAAGGAACAAACTCTTGATGCTCCAAAGCATCTTTGATTTTGGCCTGCATTAACGTGCGTTTACGTGAAACATCGGCCATTTCAGGTTTGTAGTAGCTGACTTGAGTCAGTTCCTGCTTCGCATTACTCAGTGCGATGCTGCCGTTGCGAAGCCAAAGCGTCATATTATCGTGCTCACTTTCGGTAACCACACCAATTGACACATTTACCACCACACTCTCTTGCTCCATGACAAAAGGTGATGCAAACATTTGCTGGATTCGATGGATCGCCAGGGTAACTTGCTCATCACTTGGTAGTTGAGAAAAATAAAACGCAAACTCGTCACCAGCAATTCTTGCGAGGTACCAATCATCGTCAAACAAGGTTCGTAGGCGCTCGGCGATGATCACCAGCAACTGATCACCTTTATAGTGGCCAAGACTATCGTTGATATCACGGAATTTGTTGATCCCGATCAGCAGCAGGCAACCATTCATCTTCGGCAACGCATCGCAGGTCTCGATCAGCCCTTCTCGGCTGTAAAGCTTGGTCAATGAATCGTAGAGTAACTGCGAACGTAAGGCGCGGAATGAGGCTTTGAGGTTATTGGCCATCTCATTGAAGGCAAAGACCAGCATACTGGTTTCGTAGATGTAACCCGGTTTAGGCATGGTGCTGTCCCAGTCACCTTTTGCCAAATGTTTTGCAGCTGCAGCCGTTGAAGTGATGGGCGCGACGACGCGATTAAACGCCAATAAACCAATCAATATGCCAATAAAGCTGGCAATGACGCCGATGATCCAACTATCGCGCTGGCTTTCAGGTAGCTGGCCAAGTAAGTCGGATTCAGAAATGGCTACCCCGATATACCACTTAAGGCCGAATTGATCGGTGTAAGGCGTGATGTGATTGAAGTATCTTGCACCGTTGATATTGATACTAAAGCGATTGGTTTCCTGCGAGGCGTGATAGCCTTGTTCAAAGGCGTATTGAGCACTGGTTTGCACTATCGGATTGGAGCTCTCGGTCGCCAATAAGCGCTGGCCTTTGTCGCTAAGGGGGGTGCCCCACGAGACCACACTTCCACCAGTAGAGTGAGCAACCAGCCTTTGCTTCGCATCAAATAGGTAAATTGCCGCGTTGGTTTTTTCCTGTTGATGCTTTAAGAACGTATTAAAGGTGTCGATTTTGACGTCGGTGACGACCACTCCCTGAAATGCTTGTTGTTGGTATACGGGTGTTAACGCTGACAAGGTGATTTCCTGACGTTCATCAGCATTGGCATAAATGGATGACCACATTGGCGATCGACTTTCAGCGACAGGGGCATACCAAGGACGGATCCTAGGGTCATAGCCCTCAAAAACAGAGCGTATATCCTTGCTCATCACCTGACCGCGATAAATAACCAGTTTCTGTGCTGTGCGGTCATCTTGAATCATTAAGGTGTAACCCTGATTCGATTCTTTACGAAAGCCGACATACTCAGCGCCCTCGCCACCAAAGCCGATTACGTCTAGTTGCGGTATGGAGCGATACAAATCTTGGAAGCTGGCTAGGAGAAACTGTTCTATCTCACTGGTGTCGCCTTTCTCATAGAGCTGATTGAAGCCGATGTTATGGCTGAGAGACAGGCTGGCTTCGAATGGTTTACTGAGAAAGTCATTAAGCTCAAGAGTGACGTTATCTGTGAGCGCCGTGAGTTGTTTGTCGCTGATATCGAGAACCATCTCTTCGTAGCTGCGCTTTTGCACAGCGACAATGACCCCTATGGTAAAGATAAAGATCATGACAAAAGGGAGAACGACTGCGGTTCTTAATGTGATTTGCGTAGTTGCCGACATGCTGTCCTTAAATACCTGAAACTAAAATCCGTGTTGGCGGGTTTGAGTCTGCAAGCAAACAGCCATAGTGCACAGGTGCTGACCCATAAAGCCCTAAAATGCTTATCAATTGTACAATGCGACAGGCTTTATGGAATAAATTAATGAGCTAGATGTTAATAAAGCTCTTTTAGTTTTCTGGTTAAGGTGTTTCTGCCCCAACCAAGCACTTTGGCTGCATCTTGCTTATGGCCGTTAGTATGCTCTAAGGCCGCTTCCAAAAGTATACGTTCAAATTCAGGAAGTGCGTAGGTCAGCAATTCGGTATCCCCTTGAGAGAGAGACTGTCTTGCCCAGCTAGAAAGCTGCTGCTGCCAGCTGACATTGCTATCAAAGCTGGTGCTGGATTTTTCCTCTAGCAGTTCAGCGGGTAGATCGGCGGGGAGAATTTCGCTGCCACTGGCCATGACGGTTAGCCAGCGACAGATGTTCTCTAGCTGTCTGACATTACCCGGCCAACTAAGTTTATTCAGTGCTTCAATCGCTGAAGGATGCAGGGTTTTGACATCCACACCAAGTTCTTCTGCGGCTAAGGAAAGAAAGTGCAGAGTGAGCTTTTCGATATCCTGCTTACGTTCACGAAGGGCTGGAATTTGAACGCGGATAACATTAAGACGATGGAATAAATCCTCACGAAAATCACCTTGATGAACCAGCTTTTCCAGATTCTGGTGAGTCGCGGCAACAATACGCACATCCACTTTTATTGGAGAGTGTCCCCCGACTCGATAGAACTGGCCATCAGCTAGGACACGTAAAAGCCGAGTCTGAATGTCGAGTGGCATGTCACCAATTTCATCTAAAAATAAGGTGCCCCCGTTTGCTTGCTCAAAACGGCCTTGTCGAACGCTATTGGCACCGGTAAAGGCGCCTTTTTCATGCCCAAACAATTCAGACTCAATCAGGTCTTTGGGAATTGCTGCCATGTTAAGCGCAATAAATGGTTTACTAGCTCGCGGGCTGTGGCGGTGCAGAGCGTGAGCGACCAGCTCTTTACCTGTACCAGATTCACCATTTATCAATACTGAAATTGAAGAACGAGATAGGCGGCCGATAGCGCGAAACACTTCTTGCATTGCGGGCGCTTCACCAATAATTTCTGGCGCATTGTAGTCGTTGGGATCTGAATTCGCTTGGTCGCGTTTTTGCTCCTGACTGTGGGTGATGGCACGTTCAACTAACGTTAGTGTTTCATCCACATCAAATGGCTTAGGTAGGTATTCGAAAGCCCCTTTTTGATAGGCATTGACTGCGGCATCCAGATCAGAGTGCGCCGTCATGATGATCACAGGTAAGTCTGGTGAGCGTTCGTTAACTTGTTTGAGAAGCTCTATGCCGTCGATGCCCGGCATACGAATGTCGGAGACCAGTACATCTGGTGTTTCGCGTTCCAGTGCCAGCAAAACGCTTTCTGCATCAGAAAATGTATCGCACTTAATATTTGCTGATGAAAGGGTTTTCTCCATGACCCAGCGGATAGAGCTGTCATCATCTACTACCCAAACGTATCCTTTACTCATAACAAACTTATCCTTTCAGCAATGCCACTAACGTAAAATTTAAATTGGCAGATATATGGTGAATGTGGTTCTGCCTGGCCAGCTTTCGACATCAATTTTGCCCTGATGCTGGTCTATCAGGTTCTGAGCAATGGATAAGCCCAGCCCTGTACCGCCCTCTCTTCCGCTGACCATGGGATAGAAAAGGGTGTCTTGTAATTCTGCGGGGATGCCCGGCCCGTTGTCGATGATCTCCACCCGTGCCGCTAATTTGCAGCGCTGGCCGTGAATATTGGTTTGATGCACCGTTCTGGTGCGAATGATGATATTGCCATTGTTCTGCTTTTGCAGAATTTGCCCAGCATTACTGACAATATTCAAAAGCGCTTGCTCAATCTGATCCGAATCCATTAAAAACTCAGGCAAGCTCGGGTCGTAATCGCGCTCAATCGTCACGGACTGAGCAACTTCGAGCTCAACTAACTGGCGTACCTTCTCCAGAATCAGATGAAGGTTTTCCTGTTGTTTCTTGCCAGGCTTTTGTGGGCCAAGCAGGCGATCGACTAAGGAACGTAACCTGTCTGCCTGTTCGATGATGATTTGAGTATATTCCGTCAGAGATTGGTCGGGCAGCATACGTTCGAGTAATTGCGCCGCGCCGCGCAACCCACCTAACGGGTTTTTGATCTCATGAGCGAGTCCGCGTACCAGCAGCTTGGCAGCTTGCTGTTGAGCGTGTTGATTGAGCTCTTGCGACAAACGGCGTTGCTGACCAATTTTGCGCATTTCGACCAGCAGCATGAGTTCTTTCTGCCAAGAGATCGGGCTAACGGTGACTTCAAGCATTAAGGGTTTGCCATCGACCACAAAAGTCACATCGCTGTCAGTGATACTCTGACCGCTTTGCAGCGGTTGAGACAACAAGGCTAAGTCCATGGAAGCGTGTTGAATGAGCTTGGACAATGGCTGGTCAACGATGCGCTTAGCGCTTTGTGAAAACAGCTGCTCTGCGGCTGGGTTGGCATAACGAACCTGAAGCGATTCGTTCATGATCAGCACGGAGGTGACCTGATGATTGAGTATTATGTTATCGAGTTCGCTGCTCACTGTCGTCCCTCATCCTTGACCTTAAAATGTGCAATGCACCAATTTGGTGCGGTTACATTCCAAGTATGGCGCAATAACTCATGCAGAAGAAGTGAAAAGTCCATATATCACAGGCTTTTCAGTATCGTTGCCGTTAATTGCACCGTTATGAACTGTAACAATGCAATAAGCTTGCCGTGCATAACATATTGAATAGAAAAGATTTGAAGTGAATTTTATTGATATATAAGACATAAAAAAGGCTCACCAAAAAGGTGAGCCTCGAAGGAAGGGTTAATCGATTGAACGATTACACTGAGTAGTAAAGTTCGAACTCAAGTGGGTGAGTCGTCATGTTTACTTGTTCAACGTCCTGAGACTTAAGGCCGATGTAAGAATCGATGAAGTCGTCAGAGAACACGCCGCCAGCTGTTAGGAACTCACGGTCTGCATCTAGTGAATCTAGTGCATCTTTCAGTGAGTAAGCAACAGTTGGGATTTCAGCTGCTTCTTCCGCTGGTAGGTCGTATAAATCTTTATCCATTGCTTCACCTGGGTGAATCTTGTTCTTAATGCCGTCAAGACCAGCCATTAGCATTGCTGCGAAACATAGGTATGGGTTAGCTGATGGATCACCGAAGCGAACTTCTATACGACGTGCTTTAGGGCTTGGTACCACAGGGATACGAATAGAAGCACTACGGTTACGAGCAGAGTAAGCCAGCATTACAGGCGCTTCGAAGCCAGGAACTAGACGCTTGTATGAGTTAGTCGCTGCGTTCGCGAATGCGTTGATTGCGCGAGCGTGCTTGATGATACCACCGATGTAGTAAAGGGCTGTTTCAGATAGGCCGCCGTACTTGTCACCCGCGAATAAGTTAACGCCATCTTTAGCTAGAGATTGGTGAACGTGCATACCAGAGCCGTTGTCACCAACTAGTGGTTTAGGCATGAAGGTCGCTGTCTTACCAAATGCGTGAGCAACGTTATGAACCACGTATTTGTAGATTTGGATTTCGTCTGCTTTTGAAGTCAGTGTGTTGAAACGAGTCGCGATTTCGTTCTGACCTGCAGTCGCTACTTCGTGGTGGTGTGCTTCTACAACCAGCCCCATTTCCTCCATGATTAGACACATAGCAGAACGGATGTCTTGAGATGAATCGACAGGAGCCACTGGGAAGTAACCACCTTTCACGCCTGGACGGTGGCCTTTGTTACCTTCTTCGTAATCAGAACCTGTGTTCCATGCAGCTTCTACGTCGTCGATCTTAAAGAAAGAGCCTGACATATCAGTCGCGAACTTCACGTCGTCGAATAGGAAGAACTCTGGCTCAGGACCGATAAGCACGGTATCTGCAACACCTGTAGAGCGCATGTAGTCTTCAGCACGCTTGGCGATAGAGCGAGGGTCGCGGTCGTAGCCTTGCATGGTTGCAGGCTCAAGGATGTCACAACGGATGTTCAGTGTTGCATCTTCTGTGAATGGGTCAAGTACAGCGGATGACGCGTCTGGCATCATAACCATGTCTGACTCGTTGATGCCTTTCCAGCCAGCAACTGAAGAACCATCGAACATCTTACCTTCTTCGAAGAAGTCTGCATCGATCTGGTGAGCAGGAATTGAGATGTGCTGCTCTTTACCTTTTGTATCGGTAAAGCGTAGGTCAACAAACTTAACTTCGTTTTCTTGGATCAGCGATAGAACGTTTTCAACTGACATCTTGGATAACCTCCAGTGTTATTAAAGCGGTGTTAGCTCGATTGATGAACAAATCCAGCATTGATTAATTTCATTTCAATCGTATTAATCGATGCTGATATCAATAAAGCCAAAACCATGCCAAAAAAATTATTCCATTAATTTCAATAAATTAGTGGTTTAGGTATCAGTTTGGTGCACCAGCTTGCACCAAAATGATCTTTAATTGCACTCTATTGGTGCAAATATCTTGAAGTGCACCAATATGAAACAAAAGCGTATTCCATTCAGCCGCCATTCGCTACCTATGTCAATGCACAATTTTGCATATTCAGAGCGATATTGTGTTCGATCAAAGCATATTCTTCAGAAAACCAACGTATCAGATCACATATTTCTGGGTTTTTCGCTAAAATCTGGTACATTATGGCCGTTTTTTTAATCAAGTAAGCTCGCTTCATTCATCGACCATGTTTGAAGCGAGCTTCTACTATCGAGTGAATCAAATCCATGGCTACTCCACAGATTGATAAATTGAGAAATATCGCAATCATCGCGCACGTTGACCACGGTAAAACAACACTGGTTGATAAACTGCTACAGCAATCAGGCACTTTAGAGTCTCGCGGTGAAGCTGAAGAGCGAGTCATGGACTCGAACGACATCGAAAAAGAGCGTGGCATTACCATCCTTGCTAAAAACACAGCAATTAACTGGAATGACTACCGCATCAACATCGTAGATACCCCAGGACACGCGGACTTCGGTGGTGAAGTTGAGCGTATTATGTCAATGGTAGACTCAGTGCTGCTGATTGTTGACGCTGTTGATGGCCCTATGCCTCAAACACGCTTCGTCACACAGAAAGCATTTGCTCACGGCCTTAAGCCAATTGTTGTTATCAACAAGATTGACCGTCCTGGCGCTCGTCCTGATTGGGTTATGGATCAAGTATTCGACCTATTCGATAACCTAGGTGCAACTGATGAACAGCTAGACTTCAAAGTGGTTTACGCATCAGCGCTTAACGGTTGGGCTTCTCTAGAAGAAGGCGAAACTGGCGAAGATATGGAACCGCTATTCGAAACCATCGTTGAAGAGGTGACAGCACCGCAAGTTGACCTAGACGGTCCACTTCAGATGCAAGTTTCTCAGCTAGATTACAGCTCTTATGTTGGTGTTATCGGTGTTGCTCGCGTAACTCGTGGTAGCGTTAAGCCTAACCAACAGGTTACTGTTATCGGTGCGGATGGTAAGACTCGCAATGGTAAAGTCGGCACTGTAATGGGCTACCTAGGCCTTGAACGTCACGAAGTTGACCAAGCTAACGCAGGTGACATCGTTGCAATCACGGGTCTTGGTGAGCTAAAAATCTCCGATACTATCTGTGCACAAAACCAAGTTGAAGCGTTGCCAGCACTTTCTGTTGATGAGCCAACGGTAACCATGACGTTCCAAGTAAACACGTCTCCGTTTGCTGGTAAAGAAGGTAAATTCGTAACGTCACGTAACATCCTTGAGCGTCTAGAAAAAGAGCTAGTACACAACGTAGCACTGCGCGTTGAGCAACTAGATGATCCAGACAAATTCCGCGTATCAGGCCGTGGTGAACTTCACCTATCTATTCTGATCGAAAACATGCGTCGTGAAGGCTTCGAGCTAGCGGTATCTCGTCCTGAAGTTATCATCAAAGAAGAAGATGGTCAGCTAATGGAACCGTACGAAACGGTAACTATCGATGTTATGGAAGAGCACCAAGGCGGCATCATGGAGAACATCGGCCTACGTAAAGGTGAGCTGACTGACATGTCTCCAGATGGTAAAGGCCGTGTACGTATGGACTTCATCATGCCATCTCGTGGTCTGATTGGTTTCCAAACTGAATTCATGACGCTAACGTCGGGTTCTGGTCTTCTTTACCACACATTCGATCACTACGGTCCGCACAAAGGTGGCGAGATCGGTCAACGTATCAACGGCGTACTGATTTCTAACGGTATGGGTAAAGCGCTAACCAACGCACTATTCAACCTTCAAGAGCGTGGCCGTATGTTCATCGGTCATGGTGTTGAAGTTTACGAAGGTATGGTTGTTGGTATCCACAGCCGTGATAACGATCTGACGGTTAACGTACTTAAAGGTAAGCAGCTAACCAACGTTCGTGCTTCTGGTACTGATGATGCGCAGGTTCTTACTCCACCAATTATCATGACTCTTGAGCAAGCACTTGAGTTTATCGATGATGACGAGCTAGTAGAAGTAACGCCTGAAAGTATCCGTGTTCGTAAGAAGTTCCTGACGGAAAGCGATCGTAAGCGTGAAGCTCGTAACGCTAAGTAATTTCACTTAACCGTTATCTAAGCTTTAAAGCCCTGAGTTGATATCAACTCAGGGCTTTTTGTTATTCGCAACAGTAAAAGAACGCGTAGCTTTTTTTCGTCAGCTAACAGTTATAGTTGCTGAGGCCACAAACGAAAACAATCTCGCTTGGGAGAGACGTCAAAGTGTTACTTTTGATTGAGCTTTTGCAGGAACTTATCTGATTCTGCTATCGCGGCATTCATGTCCTTGATTGCGTACTGGATATCTTGTTCTAAGTTTGCGAACTCGCCTTGCAGTGAACCGATCGCACTCGCGTTGAGGTTGTGCTTCAAGTACAGCGTATTGTCTCGCAATGTATTGAGTACAGGGGTCATCTTATCTTCTGCACGTTTCATTGCGCTTAACATTGTGTTGTATGAACGCTGAGTCTCTTTGAGCTTCTGTTCACTTGCTCGTTTGAGCTTAGTACTGGTGTAGAGATCTAATTCGCTTTGCCATTCGGCAAACAGTGCGTCCGACACATCTTCAATTGCCGCAATTCGATCGCTGACTTCTTGTGCTGCTTTTTCACTGTCTTGGTATTTGTCGTTAATCTGGTTGTAGACCGTTTCCAGTTCGCCACCATCAAACTGAGTGAGTGCTGAGAGCGCTTCCAGTGCACTGGTGAACTCTTGTTGCGCGTCTTGCTGAGACTGTTTGGCATCTTCGACACGATCTACCATGATGTCGCGTTTATGATAGCCTACTTGTTCCATCGCTGAGTAATAAGCAGATTGGCAACCAGTGAGGGTAAAAATGGAGAGCATCAGCGCCAGTAAGTACGGCATGATTGTATCCTTTCCTTTAAAATGATGATGTTAGGATGGCGGAGTTGATGAGGAGTTACAAGTTGAATATCGAGCAACTGAGCAAGCAAAGCCTGAACTTTGGGCGATATCTGCTCACCCGAATGGGGCATGATAGAGTGAACGTTAATGCGGGCTATCTGGCTTACATTACCTTGCTGTCGATCGTACCTATGTTAACCGTGCTGTTATCTGTACTGTCTTCGTTTTCTGTATTCGCTAACGCTGGGGACGTGATTCAAGATTTTGTCATTACCCATTTTGTCCCTGCAGCAGGGGATGCAGTGAAACAAGCGCTACTCGAATTTGTCGCCAATACTGGCAAGATGACCGCCGTGGGTGGTTTGTTCTTATTTGTCGCCGCTTTGATGCTGATCTCCAACATTGATAAGAACCTCAATTACATCTGGCGAGTGGAGCATAAACGGCGTGCCGTGTTCTCATTCTCCATGTACTGGATGGTACTGACTCTAGGGCCGATCTTGGTCGGGGCGAGTATCGCCGCAACTTCCTATGTAACGTCATTAAAAATTATCGATAGTGAAGCAATTTCAGGGGCTTACGACTTTCTGTTGCGCTGGCTGCCCTTTTTGTTGTCCTTTTTTGCGTTTATGGGCTTGTACATCTTAGTGCCGAATAAGAAGGTCTATGTCTCTCATGCGGTAGTCGGGGCTATTGTTGCGGCATTGTTGTTTGAGGCAAGTAAAAAAGGTTTTGCGGTGTACATTACTCAATTTCCTTCCTACCAGTTAATTTATGGCGCGCTGGCCGCGATTCCAATTCTGTTTGTCTGGGTTTACCTGTGTTGGTTGATTGTTTTGATTGGCGCTGAGGTTACGGCGGCATTAGGTGAGCGAGAGCAGTGGAGTGATGACCAAGAAATGGTACACTCGACGGAAACGATTAAACAGCAGCAAGAAGGAAGAAGCAGTGATAGCGCTGATCCAAAGAGTAAGTGAAGCCGCGGTACGCGTTGATGGTGAAGTGGTTGGTGAAATCGACCAAGGTCTACTTGTTCTACTTGGTGTAGAAAAGGACGATGATGAAGCTAAAGCGAAGCGATTGATGGAACGTGTGACCACTTACCGAGTATTTGGTGACGATGAAGGCAAGATGAACCTCAACGTGAAACAGGTCGAAGGTAAAGTGCTGGTGGTCTCCCAATTTACCTTGCCTGCCGATACCAATAAAGGTACCCGTGCTGGCTTCTCCCGTGGAGCGCATCCAGCGGATGCTGAGCGTTTATACGATTACTTCGCTGACCAGTGCTCGCAAGTGCTACCGACAGAGCGAGGGCGCTTCGCTGCTGATATGAAAGTATCACTGGTTAATGATGGCCCAGTAACCTTCTGGTTACAGGTATAATTATAAATATAGGCTAGAGGGGAAGCGCCAAGTGCGTTTCCATGGAAAAGGAATTTTATGTTTAAGCTGATCACGCCAAAAACGGATAACCAACTCAATAAGTATTACCACTTTCGCTGGCAAATGCTGCGCGAACCTTGGCGTATGCCGTTAGGCTCTGAGCGTGATGAATACGATCCGATGAGTCACCACCGCATGATTGTCGATGGTCGTGGTCGACCTATGGCTATCGGCCGACTTTACATCACTCCGGACAGCGAAGCGCAAATTCGTTATATGGCAGTGAAAGGCAATCGTCGTAGCAAAGGTATGGGCTCGCTGGTGCTGGTGGCACTGGAATCGCTTGCCCGTCAGGAAGGGGCCAAACGTCTGGTGTGTAATGCGCGTGAGGATGCCATTTCTTTCTACGAAAAGAACGGCTTTGAGCGCCGCGGTGAATTAACCGATGAGCGTGGCCCTGTGCGTCACCAGCAGATGGTCAAAAAGCTCGACCCGATGGCTAACGTACTACGTAAGCCTGAGTGGTGTACCGAGCTGCAAGAGCGCTGGGAGCATCAAATCCCTATCAGCGATAAGATGGGCATCAAGATCAATCAGTACACGGGCTATCAGTTCGAGTGTTGTTCTCAGCTCAACCCTAACCTCAACCCGCACAACACTATGTTTGCAGGGTCAGCCTTTACCCTTGCGACACTGACAGGATGGGGGATGACGTGGTTGTTGATGAAAGAGCGTGGTTTGAGTGGTGATATCGTTCTGGCTGACAGTCAGATTCGCTACCGTCATCCGGTGACGCAGAATCCAGTAGCTTCAACCTCTTTAGATGGGATCAGTGGAGACTTAGACCGCCTGGCTTCCGGTCGAAAAGCCCGTATTGTCATCCATGTCACTATTCACAGTGGCGATACGGAAGCCGTTGAGTTTGTCGGCACTTATATGCTGCTACCGAATTATAAGTCGATGCTGGATTTGCCTGCCTCTTCATCTTCTGAAGAATGATTTGCTTCGTTGGCGGGTACGATTGGTTCGATCGGCTCGCCACACACATCTTGAATCACATTGGTCAGATTGAATATATCGGACCACAATCTCTGGCAGTTGTGCTCACTGGTAAAAATTAATGTGCCAAACTCAGGTTTGGTCAGATCTAACGTCCCTGCCAGCTGCGCTTTCTCCCCTTTCGATGCAATCTCAATCCGGCCACGATCGGCTTGGAGTGTGATTTTATCTAAGGGCCAGAGCTGCAGATAGCTTTGATCGCCATCGACACTTTTTGCTTCCAGCGCACCGTCATGCAGAGAGCCATTGAGCGTACCGCTCAGGCTATGCGCCAGCATTGAATAATCACCAGATAAACCACTCATTTCCAGTTCGACTTCAGCTAGCCCGGCGAGCTTAAACGGCAATTGGGCCTGCAATAGCGGTTGATTGACCTGAAAACCATCGGCATGCAGTGACAGTTGCCATGGGGCACTGACAGATTGACGCTGCCATTGTCCACTTGCTTCGATATAGCCTTGATTTAGCGGGATAAAAGCGCGCTCTAAGGTAATGTTGCCCTGCTTGGCCGACGCTTTTAGTACGGCTTGGGTGGTCAGCAACTGTTCGATACTGGCATTGTTGGCACTGATTTCCAGGCTGCCATCGTAAAGCCCGATTTGATCTTCATGAATCAAAGTCAGCTCCTGTCCTTCGATATTGAGGCCAGACAACTGCCAGTAGGGAGGACGTTCGACTTGAATAAGTTGGGCATTTTTGATGTCGAGCTCAGCAATCTTAAGCGAGTGCAGAGGCTGTGACATTTGCGCCAGAGTACTGATGAGCTGATCGGTTTGATCCAGCCATTTTACGCCAGTGATCTTTAGGCGGTTAAGCGCGATGTCTTCTGGTGTCAGTATTCCGCTTAGCTGAACACGGCCTTGCTTGAAATCAGTATCAAACTCATCCACTGAGATGTGATTTGGAGTGAAGCCCAGCTTGGCTGTTGGTGCGATAAGCCTTAGCTGGTCGAAATCCACACTCTCAGCATCAAACGAGATATAGCCTTGTTCTTGTTGCCACAGAGGGCGATCGAGCGTGAGATTTTCCAAAGACGCATCGAGATGATTGAATTGCCACCCAGCGTAATGGAGGTTGCTGCTGAGGAGGTCGAGACTATTAATATGATAAACCGGTAGGTCGAGCGATTTGAGCCTAGAGAGTAACTTCTCTGCCGAGCTATTTTGCGGCAAATCGAGTTTGTTGACGGTGACGTTGATCAACGACCATCCTTGGCTAAATTGCTCCGCTTGACCAGAAATTTCCGCGCCATACCAGTTGAATGAAACGCCATAGATGGTGCTGTCTTGAGCCTGATATTGTGCATCGATCAGCAAGTTGTCTAATGCTTCCCCTTTTATATACAGCTGCTTGGCTGACAGTTGAATGTCACCATAGGGTAGGTTTTGCTGTTTGTTGAGCCATTGAGGTTTTTTTACCTGAAGATTGACGTCTCTGGCTGACCAACCCGGCGCAGTAATGTCGACATGCTGCAGCGCCAGTTGCTGCAAGTGAATGGCATGCAGCAAAGGTGAATTCAGTTCGTTGATGTCTAGATTGGCGCCTTCAATTAAGACAGAGTCAAACGAGGCTTGGTTGTTTTGCCACAGTGTTGGACTTAACCAGACGGTCAGCTTGGGGATGAGTATAGCTTTTGGCTCTGCGTCAATTTCAACATCTTCTAATGTCAGTTGGAAGGGAGGGGAATATGACGCTTGCTGAGCCGTGATAGTATAAGGGGTCAGATTTTGTAGCATCACGTTGACCACTTGGCTCGCATAGCTGGTGTTGAGCAGAACGAACAGGGCCAGTAGCGGTAAGCTGATCAGGCTGACAATTGCAATGGCGGTCAGCAGCAGTGCTTTCTTCAAAATCTCGACCTTCCCTCGGAGTAGATGTAGCTAGCTTGGAACATTTTTGCTTTTCAGGCAACAAAAAGCCCCTCGAAAGAGGGGCTTAGCTAAGCAATTGGTGACGATATCACTAATCTAGCTGAGGGCCTGCCGCAACCAGTGATTTACCTTCATCGTTATCCGTGTACTTGTCGAAGTTGTTGATGAAACGCTGAGCCAGATCTTTGGCTTTGCTTTCCCACTGTAGTGGGTCAGTGTAAGTATCACGTGGATCTAGGATTGCTGGGTCAACGTCATGCAGCGCGGTCGGCACTTCCAAGTTAAAGATTGGAATGTGCTTAGTGTCCGCTTTTTCAATCGAACCATCTAAGATCGCATCAATGATGCCGCGAGTATCTTGAATGGAGATACGTTTGCCACTGCCGTTCCAACCTGTATTGACTAGGTACGCTTCAGCACCCGCAGCTTCCATACGTTTCACCAGTACTTCTGCATACTTGGTTGGGTGTAGCGTTAGAAACGCCGCGCCGAAACAAGCAGAGAAGGTTGGTGTTGGCTCTGTAATGCCACGCTCAGTACCTGCAAGCTTCGCGGTAAAGCCAGACAGGAAGTGGTACTTGGTTTGCTCAGGAGTCAGCTTAGACACAGGAGGCAGTACGCCGAATGCATCCGCAGACAAGAAGATCACCTTGTTGGCATGACCTGCTTTTGATACTGGCTTAACTATGTTCTCGATGTGTTCAATTGGGTAAGAAACACGAGTGTTTTCTGTTTTTGAACCATCATCGAAGTCAATCGAGCCATCGCTGAGTACCGTTACGTTTTCAAGCAGCGCATCACGACGAATTGCATTGTAGATATCAGGTTCTGCTTCTTTTGAAAGCTTGATGGTTTTCGCGTAACAGCCGCCTTCAAAGTTGAAGATGCCATCGTCGTCCCAACCGTGCTCATCATCGCCGATTAATTCACGTTTAGGGTCGGTGGATAGTGTGGTTTTACCTGTGCCAGATAGGCCGAAGAAGACAGCAACATCGCCGTTTTCTTTACACTTGTTAGCACTACAGTGCATAGAAGCAATGTCTTTTAGAGGAAGGAAGTAGTTCATCATAGCGAACATACCCTTCTTCATTTCACCGCCGTACCAAGTACCGCCGATCAACTGCATGCGTTCAGTCAGGTTGAAGACAGTAAAGTTTTCAGAGTTTAGGCCGTGCTCTTTCCATTTCTGGTTCGTGCACTTAGCACCATTCATTACGACGAAGTCTGGTTCGAACGTTGCTAGTTCTTCTTCGCTAGGACGAATGAACATGTTCTTCACGAAGTGCGCCTGCCATGCGACCTCAGTAATAACGCGGATGCTTAGACGCGTATCTGGGTTGGCACCGCAGTAACCATCAATCACGAATACACGTTTGCCTGATAGCTGGTCAGTGACCTGATCTTTAAGGTCATTCCAGATTTCTTGAGTGATGGGCTTGTTGTCATTTTTAACCGCGTCAGAAGTCCACCACATGTGTTCTTCTGTAGTTGCGTCTTTAACGATGTACTTATCTTTTGGTGAGCGTCCAGTAAAGATACCAGTATCCACGGCAACCGCACCCAGCTCAGTGACTACACCCTTTTCGTAGCCTTCTAGATCAGCGCGTGTTTCTTCTTCGAACAGCATTTCGTAACTTGGGTTGCGGACAACCTCTTTTACATTGTGAAGCCCGTGTTTGGTAAGATCAATTGTTGCAGCCTTTGCATGTTCCATAACGGTCATAGGTGCTCCTTGTAGGAATATTTTGTAGGGATTTTGTAATAATGTTTTGATTGTTATCTGCTCACCATGCTAGCAACGGGTCTGAGTGAAAACAGGGATATAGCTCAAAAATTATCCATGATTTCTATGGGGTTTTAAGCGACTCATCACATATTGGCTGGGATAGTGTATCCCGCGCGCAAAGGATTGCGCTAGATCAAAAAGGATTATTAATTGATTAAAATTAAGCGGTTGCTTTATTACGTGAAAGGCTAATGTTTACGGGGTTTTGATCACAAAAAGGCCAGCGATGTGCTGGCCTTTTGACTGGTAAATTACGTGCTTCTTAAATTATGAAAATTAATGCAGCGTTTTGTTGCCTGAATCGGTCTGATCGAACAGCTCTGAGACTTGAGCTTCGTCGAACGTATAGTTCGTGCCGCAGTAATCACAATGTAAAGAAATTGAGCCGACTTCCGCCAAAATGTCATTTACTTCCGCACGATCGATGGTCACGATGGCGGCGCCACTGCGCTCGCGCGAACAACCACAATGGAACTCGACTGGTTGTGGGTCAAATAAGCGAACTTTCTCTTGATTGTATAGACGATAAAGTAGGTCGTTGGCTTCGAGCGTGAAGAGCTCTTCGTTTTTGACCGTATCTGTCAGTTGCTCTAGGTGCTCGAAATCTTCAGGTGTACCTGTACCATCTGGCATCACCTGAATCAGCATACCCGCAGCACGCTGCTGGCCTTCGTGTTCTCCGAGGCGCAACCAGATACGCGTCTTAAGCTGCTCTGAGTTTGCGAAGTAGCTTTCAAGAATGTCCGATAAGTTGTCGCCATCAAGGCCAACAATACCTTGGTAACGTTCGCCTTTTTTAGGATCGATAGTGATCACTAAGTGACCTTTACCCAACATGTCATGAATGCTGGCATCATCGGCGATATCCCCTTCCCAGCGCGCGACGCCACGCACTTTCTGGTCGTGATCGCCATTAATGACAGCCAGAGAGACCGGGCCGTCACCTTGCAATTGCATCGTGATAGAGCCTTCGAACTTTAAAGTCGCGGTCAGCAGGGTTGTCGATACCAGTAGCTCACCCAACAGCTTCTGTAGTGGTGCAGGGTATTCCTTGCTAGAAATGATGCGTTGGTAGGCTTCATCCAATTGTACCAACTCGCCACGTACAGACAGGTCTTCAAAAAGGTAGCGGTTTAAAACATTGTTTGCCATGTAAGCATTTCCTCGTACGTATGGTACTACTGATACCAGCCAGATGGTGGCTGATATTATTGATGTTTAAATTTGATGATGTCGCGACGCTGCTTTTTATCAGGGCGGCGATCTGGACTTGGGCTATGCGCATGAAGTTTGCGACGGGCGGCATTTTCTTCACGCTTAGCAAGACTGTCCCCAGTTTCGGTATAGAGGGTTTGTGCTTCGGGAGCGCCACGTCGTTGATCCGAAATCTTTTCGATAACCACGGTTTTCTCCTCATGCCCCTGGCGAAGAGTAATGATTGCGCCGAGCTCAACCGCCTTACTCGGCTTGCTGCGTTGGCCATTATAGTGAACTTTACCGCCGTCGACCATATTTCGAGCAATGGAACGAGTTTTGTAAAAACGTGCTGCCCATAGCCATTTATCGAGTCGAACTGCTTCAGTTTGGGAACCCATTGTGGATACTAGCCTCTAACTGGTGGTGAATCTTGTGCCAAATTATTGGTGTAACAATGGTGATGAAGCGCGCATTTTTCAAGGTACATGGTAAAATTCCACCGCTTTACATGTTAATCAGGCCGTTAACTATTTAGCCTGTTTCATATTTTGGTAGAATGATTGGTTCAAATAAAAACTCTAATTATAGAGTACTTTGCTTGGTAAATAGTACTTGGCATGGCTTCGTAAGCTGGTGATCAAAAGGATTGTGAGTGAACATACGTGGTGTAATTCAACTGGATAGTTTCCTGAAAAATCAGGACCGCTTGAGCTCAATGGCAACGGTAGTGTTGCTGGGCATGAGTGCATGGGTATCTGGTGCATTGATCTGGAAGCCGATGGAGTCGCAATCGGTAACCCCTTGGCAGCCAACGTCAGTGGCAGGTAGTGCCAGCAAGGATTCGGGTTTAAATATCGCTGAGCTGCAAAACAGTAACTTGTTTGGTCGCTATCAAGCGCAGGCGCCGGTTGAGAAAAAGCCTGTAGTAACGGAAGCGCCGAAAAGTCGCTTGAACGTCATCTTGGTCGGTGTTGTAACTAGCACTGAAGCGAATAAAAACCTTGCGGTGGTGGCCAGTCGAGGTCAGCAGGCGACTTATGGTATCGGAGAAACCTTGGAAGGTACCAGGGCGACTGTAGTTCAAGTCTTGTATGATCGTATTATCGTCGATAACTCCGGCCGTAATGAAACTGTCATGCTAGAAGGGCTTAAATACACCAAGAATCTACAGCAGCAGCCTAAAACCAAATCGATTAAGGCAGACGTGTCCGCCGATAAGCTGGATGAAATACGCTCTGTCATTCGCAAAGACGCGAAACAAATTTTCCAATACGTTCGTATGTCTCAGATAAAAAGAGATGGCGAAGTTATTGGTTATCGCTTAACCCCTGGAAAAGAGAAAGAACTATTCGAATCAGTTGGCTTACAGTCAGGGGATATAGCAACACAAATCAATGGCCAGGATCTGAGTAACCCCGCGACGATGGGGGAGATCTTCAAAAATATGTCTCAACTTACCGAGCTGAATTTAACGGTAGAACGAGATGGCCAACCTTATGAAATTTATATTGAATTATAAGAATGATGCAGATGCGTGAATCATTCCGAGGAGTAGAGAGTGAACCATTGGCTTAAAAAAAGCGCTTGGCTTTTAGCAGGAAGCTTGTTGACGTCACCTGCCGCTGTATTCGCTAATGAATACAGTGCGAGCTTTAAAGGCACAGACATTCAGGAGTTCATCAACATTGTTGGTCGGAATCTGGAAAAAACTATCATTGTTGACCCATCCGTACGTGGCAAGATTGACGTACGCAGCTACGACATGCTGTCGGAAGAACAATATTACAGCTTCTTTTTAAACGTTCTGGAAGTTTATGGCTACGCTGTGGTGGAAATGGACAACGGTGTCATCAAGGTCATCAAATCTAAAGATGCGAAAACCTCCGCGATTCCCGTAGTTGGCGATGGCTCAATCCAAGGCGACGAAGTGGTAACACGTGTTGTTGCAGTTCGTAATGTCTCGGTGCGTGAGCTTTCACCTCTGCTTCGTCAGCTAAATGACAATGCGGGTGCAGGTAACGTTGTGCACTACGATCCAGCTAATATCATTCTTATTACAGGTCGTGCAGCGGTGGTTAATCGATTGGCAGACATCATTAAACGTGTCGACCAAGCGGGTGACAAAGAAATCGAAGTAGTTGAGTTGGATAATGCTTCCGCTGCTGAGATGGTTCGTATTGTTGAAGCTCTGAACAAGACGACTGATGCGAAAAGCACACCTGCTTTCTTACAGCCAAAACTGGTTGCCGATGATCGCACGAACTCTATTCTCATTTCCGGCGATCCTCAGGTACGTCAGCGCCTGCGTAAGCTGATTAAGCAGCTTGATATTGAGATGGCTACCAAAGGCAATAACCGCGTGGTGTATCTAAAGTACGCTAAAGCGGAAGACTTGGTTGATGTGCTGAAAGGTGTCTCTGACAATCTTCAGGCAGAAAAATCATCGGGCTCTAAACAGTCGTCCAGCGCCAAACGTGGCGAGGTGATGATCTCAGCTCACCCAGGTACCAATGCATTGGTTCTGACTGCGCCGCCAGATATTATGAATGCGCTTCAGGATGTGATTTCTCAACTGGATATTCGCCGTGCACAGGTGCTGATTGAAGCCCTGATTGTCGAAATGACAGAAGGTGACGGTATTAACTTGGGTGTCCAGTGGGGCTCGCTCGAAACTGGTGCAGTGATCCAGTATGGTAATGCCGGAACCAAGATCGGTAACGTAATGGTGGGCCTTGAAGAGGCTGAAGATCAAAAGAGTACAGAGTATTACACCAATAGTGCAGGTGAACGAGTACCTTATGATGTTACGGAACCAGGAGACTACTCCACATTGGCTTCAGCGCTCTCTGGCGTTAATGGTGCGGCACTTAGTGTAGTAATGGGAGACTGGACGGCACTGATCAGCGCCGTATCGAGCGATACCAATTCTAACATTCTGTCTTCTCCAAGCATTACTGTCATGGATAACGGTGAAGCGTCTTTCATTGTCGGTGAAGAAGTGCCAGTGATCACAGGGTCTGCGGCAGGCTCAAACAACGACAACCCATTCCAGACCGTTGATCGTAAAGAAGTTGGTA
Source organism: Vibrio sp. St2 (assembly GCF_947311885.1). Taxonomy (NCBI): domain Bacteria; kingdom Pseudomonadati; phylum Pseudomonadota; class Gammaproteobacteria; order Vibrionales; family Vibrionaceae; genus Vibrio; species Vibrio sp. St2. The sequence goes on from NZ_CAMZNA010000006.1 coordinate 23,438, forward strand.
TCAAGCTGAAAGTCGTTCCGCAAATCAACGAAGGTAACTCGGTACAGCTTACCATTGAGCAAGAGGTGTCTAACGTTCTGCCTGCGACCAGTAACGCAGCGGTGGATGTCAGCTTTGCTAAACGCCAGCTCAATACGTCAGTTATGGTAGAAGATGGCCAGATGATTGTACTGGGTGGTTTGATTGACGAGCGCGCACAAGAAAGTGAATCTAAAGTTCCGCTTCTGGGCGATATTCCTTACTTAGGCCGTCTATTTAAATCGACCAGCTCTCAGCTACAAAAATCCAATCTAATGGTATTCATTAAGCCAACCATCATTCGCGATGGTGTGACCGCAGATGGTATTACTCAGCGTAAATACAACTTTATTCGTGCTGAGCAGCTTTACAAGGCGGACCAAGGTCTGAGATTGATGGAAGACGTGCAAACGCCTGTGCTGCCTAAGTTTGGTGAAGATATTAGTCACCCTGCTGAGATTCAGGCTTTCCTAGACCAAATGGAAACTAAGTGATGGAGGAGTTAGTCACATTCCGTCGTTTGCCATTTAGCTTTGCCAATCGCTTCCAACTGGTACTTGAGCCTTCAGAGCAAGGTCTCACGCTGTATTATGTTGCGCCGTTGGCATTTGAAGCCTTGATCGAAGTAAAACGTGTGGTAGGCGAACATTTTGAGCTGCGCGAAGTGTCCAAAGATGAGTTCGATTCCAAATTGACGGAAGCGTATCAGCGCGACTCGTCGGAAGCTCGTCAGCTAATGGAAGACTTAGGCGCAGATAGTGATGACTTCTTCTCGTTGGCTGAGGATTTGCCGCAAGATGAAGACCTGCTTGAGTCAGATGACGATGCGCCTATCATCAAGTTGATCAACGCTATGCTCGGTGAAGCGATTAAGGAGGGGGCATCGGATATCCACATCGAGACCTTCGAAAAAGCACTTTCAATCCGTTTCCGCATTGATGGCGTATTGCGTGATGTGTTGTCGCCGAGTCGTAAGCTAGCACCGTTATTGGTCTCTCGCGTTAAGGTTATGGCTAAGCTGGATATCGCTGAGAAGCGTGTGCCTCAAGATGGCCGTATTTCTCTGCGTATTGGTGGTCGAGCGGTTGATGTGCGTGTTTCCACCATGCCTTCGTCGCACGGAGAGCGCGTGGTGATGCGTCTTCTGGATAAGAATGCCACTCGACTTGATCTGCATAGCTTAGGCATGACACCAGCCAACCATGAAAATTTCCGCAGCATGATTGAGCGCCCGCACGGCATCATCTTGGTGACCGGCCCTACGGGTTCGGGTAAATCGACCACCTTGTATGCTGGCCTGCAGGAGCTCAACAGCAACGAACGCAATATTCTTACCGTTGAAGACCCGATTGAATTTGATATCGATGGTATCGGCCAGACGCAGGTTAACCCTAAAGTCGACATGACCTTCGCTCGTGGCTTGCGTGCAATTTTGCGTCAGGATCCTGATGTTGTGATGGTCGGTGAGATTCGTGACTTGGAAACCGCGCAGATCGCTGTTCAGGCTTCTTTAACCGGTCACTTAGTAATGTCGACCCTGCACACCAATACGGCAGTGGGTGCAATTACCCGACTGCGGGATATGGGCATTGAGCCGTTCCTGATCTCCTCTTCACTATTAGGGGTGCTGGCACAGCGCTTAGTTCGTACGCTTTGCCCTGACTGTAAAGTGCCCTACGAAGCAGACAAAGAAACCAAAAAGCTGTTTGATCTGAAGAAGAAAGAAGAGCTAATTCTTTATCGAGCTAATGGTTGTGAAAACTGTAATCACAAAGGTTATCGTGGTCGTACTGGTATTCACGAGTTGCTGGTGGTTAACGAGCAGGTACAAGAGAAAATTCACAGCGAAGCGGGTGAACAAGCGATTGAAAAAGCCATTCGTGAGCACACGCCAAGTATTCGAGATGATGGCCTGAGCAAAGTTCGTCAAGGTATCACTTCTCTTGAAGAAGTCATGCGGGTGACTAAGGAAGGCTAATGGCAGCGTTTGAATATAAAGCCCTCAATAAAAAAGGCAAAACCCAGAAAGGGGTGATTGAAGGCGATAACGCACGTCAGGTCCGAGCCAGGCTCAAAGAGCAGGGGTTGATGCCTGTTGAGGTGAGTGAAACACGTCAGAAAGCCAAGAAGCAGACCGAGCAAGCTGGGTTGACCTTTAAACGTGGTATCAGCACGCCTGATTTGGCTTTGATTACTCGCCAGCTAGCGACACTGGTTCAGTCGGGAATGCCGCTAGAAGAGTGTCTGAAGGCGGTTTCAGAGCAGTCTGAAAAACCGCGCATCCGTACTATGCTGCTCGCCGTGCGTTCAAAAGTCACCGAAGGCTACACGCTGGCTGACAGTTTGGCGGACTTTCCGCACATCTTTGATGATTTGTTCCGCTCTATGGTGTCGGCGGGTGAAAAGTCTGGTCATCTAGATGCGGTTTTGGAGCGTTTGGCGGACTATGCAGAAAATCGTCAAAAAATGCGCTCGAAGCTGCAGCAGGCGATGATCTACCCTGTGGTGCTGGTGGTGTTTGCTGTCGGTATTGTAGCGTTTTTGCTCGCGGCAGTGGTGCCCAAGATTGTTGGCCAGTTTGTTCAGATGGGACAAGAACTGCCTCAATCAACTCAGTTCCTTCTTGCTTCCAGTGATTTTATTCAAAACTGGGGCATTCAAATTTTAGTCGCTCTGACCGTGCTGTTGTATCTGTTTAAGTTTGCTCTCAGTAAACCTAATCTGCGCCTGAGTTGGGATCGCAAAATTGTTCATATGCCGATGATTGGCAAAATTTCTCGTGGCCTGAATACCTCTCGTTTTGCGCGTACCTTGTCCATCTGTACTTCCAGTGCAATTCCAATATTGGAAGGTATGAAAGTGGCGGTGGACGTGATGTCGAATCATTACGTTAAGCAGCAGGTCCTCAGTGCGACTGATAACGTTCGTGAAGGGGCAAGCCTGCGTAAGTCACTTGAACAGACCAAGCTTTTCCCGCCAATGATGCTGCACATGATCGCCAGTGGTGAACAGAGTGGTGAGTTGGAAAGTATGTTGACTCGCGCGGCCGATAACCAGGATGCCAACTTTGAATCCACAGTCAATATCGCCTTAGGTATCTTCACTCCGGCATTAATTGCACTGATGGCTGGATTAGTACTGTTTATCGTAATGGCGACCCTGATGCCAATTTTAGAAATGAACAACTTAATGAGTGGATAGTCATACTGAGAGCAGTTTAACCTCTCGCTATGAATTTTTATTTGGAGAATATAATGAAAAGAAAAATGAACAAGCAGTCTGGCTTTACGCTTTTAGAGGTGATGGTTGTTGTCGTCATCTTAGGTATTTTAGCGAGCTTTGTTGTTCCTAACTTGTTGGGTAATAAAGAAAAGGCTGACCAACAGAAAGCGATTACAGATATTGTTGCGCTAGAAAATGCACTGGATATGTACAAGCTGGACAACAGCGTTTATCCAACCACAGACCAAGGTTTGGAAGCGCTAGTTAACAAGCCATCAAGCCCTGAACCGCGTAACTACCGCGATGGTGGTTACATCAAGCGTCTGCCAACCGACCCTTGGGGTAACGACTACCAATACCTGAGCCCGGGTGACAACGGTAACATCGATATTTTCACTCTAGGTGCCGATGGCCAAGAAGGCGGTGAAGGGGTCAATGCCGATATCGGTAACTGGAACATTCAGGACTTTCAATAAGGCAGAGGCGGCATAAGCCGCCCTCTTTTTCCTATGCGTCAAGGTTACCCAACTCTTTCTCGTACTGGCTTTACTTTGCTGGAAATCTTACTGGTTCTGGTACTGGTGTCGCTCGCTTCGGTGGCGGTGATCTCCACGTTACCGACCAGCTCAAAAGATGTAGCAAAGAAACAGGCAGAATCTCTTTTTCAGCGAATAATGCTACTCAATGAAGAAGCGATGCTCAGTGGCCGAGATTTCGGCCTACGCGTTGATGAGAAGAAATCGGTCTACTACTTGATGTCGCTGGAAAGTGAAGGCTGGCAGAAACTCAATATCGACCAGATTCCTTACGAAACTAAGTTGAATGAATCGGTAGCAGTGACGCTGACCATGGGTGGTGGCGCGTGGGGTGATGATGATCGTCTGTTTAAGCCAGGAAGTCTGTTTGATGAAGATATGTTTGCTGAGTACAAAGAAGAGAAAAAGCTGCGTCCGCCACAAGTGTTTATTGTCTCCAGTGGTGAAGTGACGCCATTTTCTGTTGCCATTTATCCTGAACAAGGTGATGAAGAGCAGGATGCATGGAAAGTAGTGGCAAAAGAAAATGGACAGATAGTGCTGTTGGCTCCGGGAGAAAGCGAAGATGAAAGCTAAACGGGGCATGACGTTACTGGAAGTGTTGGTTGCGTTAGCGATATTCGCTACTGCAGCGATAGCGACCATTCGTTCTGTCAGCCAACATATCAACACCTTAAATTATCTGGAAGAAAAAACCTTCGCTGCGTTAGTCGCGGATAACCAGATGGCCAAAGTGATGCTGGCAGGTAGCAAGCCGAGTAAGAAAAAAGGCAAAGACGAATTGGCCGGGCGCGATTGGTTCTGGTCGGTAGAACCAGTCGAGACTACTGGTGACATTTTGCAGGCGTTTGATGTCAAGGTGGCCACCAGTGAAAAAAGTTCGCCAGTGGTTACGGTAAGAAGCTATGTGGCGAAGTAAAACATCGGCCTCTCAGGGCGGTTTCACTCTGATTGAAGTTCTGGTGGCGATTGCCATCTTTGCCAGCTTAAGCGTGGGCGCTTATCAGGTGCTGAATCAAGTACAGCGCAGCAACGAACTGTCCATGGAACGCAGTGAGCGACTGAAAACGCTGCAACGTGCCTTAGTGTTTATGGATGGTGACTTTCGTCAGATGGCCCTACGCCAGACTAGAACTAATGGTGAAGAGTCCAATGGCTTGTTGGTGCAGTGGAAAGAGTATTTGCTGGATTCCGATGCCAACGGGATTATGTTTACCCGTTTAGGCTGGCATAACCCGCAGCAGCAGTTTCCGCGTGGTGAAGTGAGTAAAGTAGGCTACCGAATCAAGGATGATGTGCTTGAGCGCGTCTGGTGGCGCTATGCTGATACGCCTGCAGGGCAAGCGGGAATAGCGATGCCACTGATCGACAAAGTGGAAAAATTTAATGTGAAGTTCTTTGACGGCTCCGACTGGAAAAAAGAGTGGGATAAGAAAGCCATGTTGCCTCAGGCGGTAGCGGTTGAACTTGAACTGGAAGATTACGGCAAGATTGAACGCATATATATGACAGCGGGCGGTGAGATTGGCGGTTCTGAGGAGAAGAGCGATGGCAGCTAAACGTCCTCAGCGCGGTGTCGCCCTGATTGTTATTTTGCTGCTCTTAGCGGTCATGGTCAGTATCGCCGCCAGTATGGCTGATCGTTTGTTCAGTCAGTTCAAGCGTGCTGGCAGCCAAATCAATTATCAGCAAGCGTACTGGTACAGCTTGGGTGTTGAAGCACTGGCTAAGTACGGTATTGAACAAAGCTATAAAGACAACGATGACAGCATCAACCTGTCCCAGCCTTGGGCTCAAGAGTTGGATAGCATGCCATTGGACTATGGCACAGTGAGTGGCAAGTTGCATGATGCTCAGGCGTGCTTCAATATCAATGCGTTGTCTGATGTGGAACAAACCGCTGGGTCTGCACAGTTACCCTTCTTGGTAGAAAAGTTTCAGAATCTGCTTGAAGAGCTGCAGGTGGACAACTACGAAGCAGAAACCATCGCCCAGTCGCTGTGGGAATTTGTGGATAGCAATGATTCAGTTAACTCATCATCGGGTGTCGAAGACAGCCATTACGAAGGACTATCGCCCGCATATTTGAGTGCCAATACCTTGTTAGCAGACAGCAGTGAGTTGCGATCAGTAAATCAGGTTAGCGGCGAAGTGATGGAAAAAGTCAGCCCGATGATTTGCGCGCTGCCAACTTCTGACTTTCGTCTTAATGTAAATACTATTGCGCCAGAGCATGCAGCGCTGCTGGCGGCAATGTTCTATCCGAATCTGAGCTCGTCTCAGGCAAAACAGATTTTGGAAAACCGTGGCCCCGATGGATGGGCGTCAACGGATGACTTTCTCGCTGAATCGGACCTGAGTGGTTTGAGCGAGGATGTTAAAAAGCAGATCAAAGGCTACCTGAGTGTCGACAGCGTGTATTTTGAGCTCGATGCTGAGGTGCTAGTGGATAAATCCAGGGTGCGAATTCGCAGCCTGTTGTTTAGTAATGATAGAGAAACTGCAACGGTAATACGCCGTCGCTTTGGAGGGATCGGTGAACGAGTTTCTAATCGTTCGGCTGAGCAAAAGTAAAACAGCAGCGATTCAATGGCTGGTTTGGTCAGAAAGCCAAAAGGAAGTGATAGCGAGCGGTGAACTGCAAGATCACCAGGATTTGGCCGAGCTTGCCAATTACGCAGAAGGGCGCCAAGTTATTGTACTGGTGTCCGCAGCCAATCTGGTTCTGACGCAGCTGGAAGTCCCAGCAGGCGCGAATCGTCAGTTTGATTCTATGCTGCCGTTCATGCTGGAAGACGATGTGGCACAGGATGTCGACGAACTGCACTTTACTGTCTTGGCAAAGGAAGCCAATCAGGCGTATGTCTGTGGGATTGACTACAGCTGGCTGGAATCAATATTGGCTGACATGCGACAGCTTGGCTTTGCGGTGCGTAAGGTATTACCTGATGCATTGGCTTTGCCTGTCGCTGAAGAGTCAGGTTTGAGTGCAGTAGAGCTGGATGGCCAGTGGTTAGTGAAAAAAGGTCAGTTCAGTGCGGTAAGTATTGAATTGGCTTGGTTGCCGCTTCTGGCTCAGTCTGACTGGGTGAAGCAAGAGGAGGAGTATCTGCCACTTCAGGCCTACTCACACTTACCAGAGCTGACATTGGCTGATGAGCAAAAATGGCACAATGAACAACCACAGTTGGTCATGCAGCTGCTTGCCGAGCAAGCCATTAAAAGTAAGATCAACCTGTTGTCTGGTGAGTTCAAGCCGAAGTCGTCTTTTGGTCGTCATCTCAAAGTGTGGCGTAAAGCAGCGATTGCAGCAGGAATCTTGGTTGCCATTCTCAGTGTCGACAACTGGCTACAAATTCAAAGTGCTGAAACGCAAGCTAATGCCTATCGTCAGGAAAGTGAACGTATTTTCCGCCAAGTGACCAGCAAGAATAAAATTCCGACTGTCACCTATCTTAAACGGGAAATGGAGCGAGAGGAGAGCCGACTGTCCGGTGGTGGTAGTGGTGACTCAGTACTGGAGTGGATGGTGAAAATGCCTCAAGTGATGAAGCAGGTACCGGGCCTAAGGCTCACTAGCTTCAAATACGACAGTACCCGTGGAGAAGTCAGGCTTCAGGCACAAAGTAATGATTTCCAAACGTTTGAAAAAGCGCGTGAGCTGATGTCGGGTCAATTTACGGTTGAACAGGGGCAACTGAGTAAATCAGGGACTCTAGTTAACGGCACCTTTGTGCTTAAGCGTTTATAGGGAGCCGCTGATGAAACAATTATTATCTTCACTTCAGACGTGGTGGGTCGGCACCAGCCAGCGTGAGCAACGCTTGCTGATCGCTTGTTCAGTACTGTTGTTTTTGGGTGTGATCTACTGGGGCATATTGCAACCAGTCAGTCAGCGTGCCGAAATGGCGACGAATCGTATCCAGAGCGAGAAACAACTGCTCAATTGGGTGAAAGACAAAGCAGACAATATCAGTCAACTGCGTGCTCAGGGCGGAGTGGCATCGTCGACTTTGCCATTGAACCAGTCCATTTCTTCAACGGCTTCACGTTTTGGTGCAGAGCTTGTCAGAGTCCAGCCGCGTGGCGAGGAACTGCAGGTCTGGGTTCAGCCGATGCCATTCAACCGTCTGATAGATTGGATGACGTTCCTGCAGGAAAAGCATGGTGTCTCAGCAACCTTTATGGATATTGATAAAGGTGAGCAAGATGGGACTGTTGAAGTCAAGCGCCTGCAGTTTGTTAAAGGATAACGCGAAGTGAAAAGAGTCATTCTGCTCAGTTTGGCGCTGGTGATGGTCTTTCTAGTCAGTGCTGTGGCGCATGTTCCCGCTCAGGTTGTGCTGAACTATCTACCATTGCCACCGCAGTTAGTGATTCATGGTGTTTCAGGTACCATCTGGGATGGCAGTGCCACAGGTGTCAGCTGGCAAAGACAGAAGTTAGGGGCTTTGCATTGGCAATTGGCGCCACTGAAACTTCTGACGGGCAAAGCCGAAGCACAGGTCCGTTTTGGTCGAGGTAGTGACATGCAAGTCACTGGACGAGGTGTTGTAGGCTACAGCATGTCGGGCCCTTATGCCGAGAATCTGATCGCTTCATTACCGGTTGAAAAAATCCTCGAACTGACACCTCCGATGCCAGTGCCTGTTGAACTGACAGGGCAGGTTGAGTTGAGTATTAAGTCGATGGTGTATGCTCCACCTTATTGCCAGACTGGTGAAGGGTCAGTGGTATGGAATACTGATAAAGTGATTACGCCATTGGATGAGCTGAGCGTTGGCCCAGTTGTGATCGACTTTAGTTGTCAGGATAGCCAGATCACACTGAAAGGTGATCAAAACAGTCAACAGGTGAGCAGTGCGGCGGAAGTTGTGATGCAAGCCAATCGCAGCTATCAGGCTTCGGCTTGGTTTAAACCGGGCAACGAGTTTCCAGGCTCATTGGCAGAACAACTGAAATGGTTACCAACGCCAGACTCTGAAGGTCGTTATCAGTTTACTTATCAAGGGCGCCTCTAAGGCCGTTGATATTCAATAAAAAAAAGGGGCTTCGGCCCCTTTCTTGTTTTAGTAATTATTTGCCGGCAGTCGGAAAACTGATCTGCGCCCGTAAGCCACCACCGCTACGGTTATTGATGATTACATTGCCGTTATGCTGGCTGGCGATACGCTTTACAATCGCTAGCCCAAGACCCGTGCCTTCGCTACCACGTGCGGTATCGCCTCGGGTGAAAGGTTCAAATAACTTACCGATCTGACTTTGTTCAATACCCGGGCCATTGTCTTCTATGCACACCCAGACCAGCTTGTTGTCCGCGGTTACGCCAGTGCTGACTTTGACCCAGCCATTGCCATAGCGTATTGCGTTAACCACTAAGTTACTCACCGCTCGCTTAATCGCTATCGGGCTACCATTGGTGACCTTAAGTGGTTGCTGCAACTCCGTTTCAATTTGAATTTCGTAACCACCCTCTGAAGTCGCAATATCATTGGCGATTTCATTAAGATCAACCTCGATGAACGACTCTTTATTGACCGGTTTTAGGTAGTCCATGAACTGGCTGATGATCTCATTACACTCTTCGGTATCACTGATGATGCCTTCAGCCAGATAGCTGTCTTCCGGTGACATCATTTCAGTGGCAAGACGGATACGTGTCAGAGGCGTTCTTAAATCATGACTGATGCCCGCCATCAGCAGTGCGCGGTCTTCTTCCAGAGCCTGAATGCCTTTTGACATCTGATTAAATGCTCGCGTCACCGAACGGATTTCTGTCGCGCCTTTCTCTGGTAAAGGCGGAGGAATGTCCCCTCGACCAACACCTTTAGCGGCTTTTTCCAGAGCAATCAAAGGTCGGTTTTGTAAACGGATGAAAAGCCAGCCGCCAGCGACAATCAGTAACGCCATAATCAAACTGTTGCGAAATAGCGGCGCAAAGTCTTCTTCCTGCAATTCAGACAGCGGAATACGCAGCAGAGAGCCGGGCAAAGAATCGATTTTCATCCACAGAATGTAACTTTCGGATCCCAGCATCATGCGCACATCGGTAGGTGAACCGAGCTCTTTACTCATCTCTTCGCTCATGAGATCAATACTGACCGCATGATAATACTCATCCGCTATTGGACTATCGTCGGCGTGAATGGTGACACCTAACTGCTCCAGAACTCTGCGTCTCAAGGGGGCATCCATCTGCAAGCCGCCTTCTATGGCAGCAGAATCATCGAGCATCAGATTGATTTCATGGCCGAGGATCTTATTAAACTGCTGCAAACTCGGCATCAACGCATAATTAAATACGGCGTAGTAGGAGTAAACCTGGCTGGCAATCAATAAGGTCAGAAAGATAAAAATCGATTGAGTAAAGGAACTGCGAATACGCATATTGGCGGCCTTGATAGAGGGGAAAACAAAAAGTGCGAGACATAGTCTCGCACTCTCATCAGGTGAGCAATTATGCTTCTTTGCCGTCTGGCACGAATACGTAACCTAAGCCCCACACAGTTTGAATATAGCGAGGCTTACTCGGGTCGACTTCCAGCATACGGCGCAGACGTGAAATCTGTACGTCAATGGAGCGTTCCATCGCGGAATACTCACGGCCACGGGCCATGTTCATCAATTTGTCACGTGACATCGGCTCGCGGGCATTGGTCACTAGTGCTTTAAGTACTGCAAATTCGCCCGAGGTTAGAGGCATCGCCTCATCGCCGCGGAACATTTCACGTGTACCTAGGTTTAGGCTGAACTCACCGAACTCGACCACCGACTCTTCTGAACTCGGTGCGCCCGGCAGCTCAGTTGTCTGACGGCGCAGTACTGCTTTGATGCGTGCCAGTAGCTCACGTGGGTTAAATGGTTTTGGCAGGTAGTCGTCTGCGCCCACTTCCAGGCCGACGATTCGGTCAATTTCATCCCCTTTTGCGGTGAGCATCAGGATCGGTAAGGTGCTGTTGGCATTACGCAGGCGACGACAAATCGACAGGCCATCTTCGCCTGGCAGCATTAAATCCAATACCATCAGGTGAAAATTTTCACGGGTTAACAGGCGGTCCATCTGCTCACTGTTAGCAACACTACGTACTTGGAATCCCTGTTCAGACAAGTAACGCTCCAGCAATGCACGCAAACGTGCATCGTCATCAACGACTAAGATCTTGTGATTTTCTTGCATGTAATGATTCCACCTATTAAATAAGCTAGCGCTTTGACAGAGCTGCTGTGCAGCCCTTTTTCACGAATCAGAATGTAACATTGTTCTGATGAAAGTGGCGCAAAGAATTGTTAACGATTATTACCTTTTTAAGTCCTTTTTAGCTAATGTATACGCCATATTCAATTCACTAGCGTCAGAAATATGAAAACAAACCTAATCACACGCGAAGGCTTTGACCGACTTAAAAAAGAACTCGATTTTCTATGGAAAGAAGATCGCCCGGAAGTGACTAAAAAAGTGACGTGGGCAGCGAGTTTGGGTGATCGCTCAGAGAATGCGGATTACCAATACAATAAGAAACGTCTGCGTGAAATTGATCGTCGAGTACGTTATCTACGCAAGCGTCTTGAGCAGGTTAAAGTGGTCGATTACGCTCCGCAGCAGGAAGGGAAAGTGTTTTTCGGTGCATGGGTCGAAGTGGAAAATGAAGCCGGAGAAGTGAAAAAGTTTCGCATTGTTGGCCCCGATGAAATTTATGGTGGCGCCAAAGATTACATCTCGATTGACTCGCCAATGGCGCGAGCCCTGTTAAAGAAAGAAGTTGATGACGAATTCAGCGTCAAAACGCCGGAAGGCGAGAAAGAGTGGTTTGTGAACAGTATTTGTTATACCGATTGAAATGGTGCCGCGCCGAGGAGCGCGGCACTTGTCTTTTATTTTTCGTAGTCCGGTTTTTCAGTAATGATGTAGTCCTTATCACTGCTGACAATTGCCCCGTATTTGAGGAAGTTTTTGCCTAAAATCATGCTGTAGTGGAAGCGCCCTCTGTCTTGTAGATTAACGCGAATGATCTTATCCAACTCTCCCAGCCTGACTCGCATTTCAACCACAGGGCGCACGTTGGCTTTTTCCCCTTTCTTGGCTGTAATGCGCATCACATCGACTACTTCTCGAGTGAATTCCTGTTTCATCCCGACATCATTTTCGTAGGTGAACGTCACCATATCTTTGCCATCTTTCTGATATTGCTTGATGTTTTTGGCATTGATTGAGCTGACATCCGCTCCCGTGTCGAGCTTGACCGGAAAAGCCAGATCTTCCACCTGAACAACTTCAATGTGACCAGCTTTGAACAGTGGGCTTGGGCTGAGTAGATCCTCTGTGCGGGTGTTGAGTAGTACACTGCTTTTCGCCATGCTGTGGCCCATGACGAAGAAAGGCTTAGTGTCACTTTTGCCAAGATTGTCGATAGCAAATTCGAGTTCTCGTTTCTTGTCTCCTAACTCGAATACGCCTTCGACTACCGGACGAACGGATTTACCGACTTTGAGTTTACGTAGGACAGGCTTCGTCACCGTTTTCATTTCACCTTGGCTGTTTTCAAGCGTGAAACTGACCTGTTCCTTACCGCTTTTCTTACTGAGCTCAAACTCTTTGACTCTCAGCAGTGGAGTTTTAACGATAAAACTAGGTTGCGCAGGAATGCTGAACTCTTGGTCTATGGTGATGGTCTCCTTGGGAGAGATCACCAATGGGTCAGATTTGAGAGCAGTCTTGAAGCTAGTATCTGCCTTTTTGAGCAGGTTTTCGCTATCGGTATCGATAACGAAATGTTCGCTGGCGACATCTCGTCCAAGGCTGATCTGACTGCTTAAATGGCTGCGGTCACGTAAATAAACCAGCCAATGCTGAGTGTGATTCTGATTGAGCTTGACTGGTAGGTAAACCAGTGGACGCTCACCATTGCTGGTGTTCAAAATACGGATCAGTGGCAGAGTCATGGCTTTACGCTCGCCCTTTTCATCTTCCAACTTGAACGAGACTGATTGAGCCTTTTTGTCGATTTTTACATCCACAGCATGGGCGTTGGAGTAACGACTGGTGGTCGCTACACTGACTTTATAGGGCACGCCGTCAACTTCCACAGTTTCTTTTTTGCCAATGACTTGTGCATGTGGTTGTTCTTGCAGGTAGTCATAACCCGCCATTACCCAAGCGTTATCTTCAAGAAAGGTTTTACCAATCAGGATGGGCGACGAAAACTGACTGCGCTTGGTGAGGTTAATCATGGCTTCCACGGTACGGCCGCCTATTGTTAGTGGCATTCTTACCGCTGGACGAAGAATAGGTTTTTTACTGGTGCGGCTGCGGATGATGCTGATGCGTTCAAGATCATCTTTGATATTGATATCTTCACCGGTATACGGGTGGCGAATAGTAAAGGCAATAGTGACCTGATAAGACAAGTAGGTTTCTGTATTTCTCTTCAGCTTGTTTTCACGTCGGTCGTTAACCACCGCCCATAGTAGGTCATTATCGGTCAAATCTTTAAAGTCTGGATGCGTGCTGGTGAGGTGAATGTTTTCAGCATGGATCGAGGTGGTGTCAGCGCCGGTGTCAATCTTGCCCATAAAGGGTACGCCTTTGAGTTCTGGAATATCGTTGTAGTAGACGTTCTCGATGCGGCCCAGAATCAGTTCGTTGTCCACCTGATAGGCTGGGTTTTGTGTGGTGGCGGAAAGGGTCTCAGACCAAGCTTGTGGGGCGGTCATTAGGGCGCCTGTCAAAGTCAGAATCAAAGAGAGCTTCTTCATGCAATAATTTCCCAAACTAAATCAAAGTATCGATACTTATTAAGTAACTCGAAAAGGTATAACTTACTTAAATATAATGAATATATTTCAATTGCGACTGCAGTTTTGACACAAATGTGCACCGCGTCTATCAGGAGGCGGTGATTTTTTACGGACAAGATTTAAAACATTGCAAAATCCATGATTTGCCCCAATCTCTAGAACAGACAAACTCCTTCACATTATAGAATTAAGAGAATCAACGGATGAGCCAAGCTATCTGTCAAATGATTGCTCAAGAACTGAATGTTCGCACTGAGCAAGTTACCGCTGCTGTTAATCTGATCGATGATGGCAACACGGTGCCATTCATCGCCCGCTATCGAAAAGAAGTGACAGGTGGTCTGGACGATACCCAATTGCGTAATCTCGACAGCCGCCTCTCTTACCTGCGTGAACTGGATGATCGTCGCCAGACGATTCTGAAATCCATTCAGGAGCAGGGCAAACTGACGACTGAACTCGAAACTGAAATCAATCAGGCGGACAGTAAAACTCGCCTTGAAGACTTGTATCTGCCGTACAAACCTAAGCGCCGTACCAAAGGCCAGATTGCGATTGAAGCTGGTTTGGAACCGCTGGCAGACAAATTGTGGAACGAACCACAGACGGAGCCGGAGCAAGAAGCGGCTCAATACGTTGATGCAGACAAAGGTGTTGTAGACACCAAAGCGGCGCTTGATGGCGCGCGGGCCATTGTGATGGAACGTATTGCTGAAGATGCCAACCTGCTGGAAAAAATTCGTACGCACCTTAACCGTAATGCAGAGCTGGTGGCTCGCGTTGTGGAAGGCAAAGAGCGTGAAGGCGAAAAATTTAAAGATTACTTTGAGCACAATGAAGCCTTGAGCAAGGTGCCATCACACCGTGCGCTGGCTATGTTGCGCGGCCGTAATGAAGGCTTTTTAACATTGGCGATGAATGCTGACCCAGAGCAGGAAGAGGGCGCTCGCCAGTCGTATTGCGAAACCATTATTGCAGATCACTACGGTATTTCACTTAGTCAAGCCCCAGCGGATGTGTGGCGTAAACAAGTGATCAGCTGGGCGTGGCGCATCAAGGTGTCGATGCACATGGAAACTGAGCTGATGGGAGCGATGAAAGAGCGTGCTGAAATCGAAGCGATTGAAGTGTTTGCCACAAACCTGAAAGATTTGTTGATGGCGGCTCCAGCAGGTCCACGAGCCACGCTAGGCCTCGATCCAGGCTTGAGAACGGGGTCGAAAATTGCGGTGGTGGACTCAACAGGTAAAGTGTTAGCCACGGAAACCATCTACCCTCATCCGCCGCAAAAACAGTATGACAAATCGGCACAGGTGGTGGCGAAGTTGGTACAGCAGTTCAATGTTGACCTGATCGCCATTGGTAACGGCACGGCTTCGCGTGAAACTGACAGCTTTGTCGCTGATCTGATTAAGCGAAATAACCTCAAAGTGCAGAAGATTATGGTCAGTGAAGCGGGCGCGTCCGTTTATTCGGCGTCTGAGCTGGCGGCCAAAGAGTTCCCAGGTTTGGACGTGTCACTGCGTGGCGCCGTGTCGATTGCTCGTCGTCTGCAAGACCCACTGGCAGAGCTGGTGAAAATCGACCCTAAATCGATTGGTGTTGGCCAGTATCAACACGATGTCAGCCAATCGATGCTGGCTAAGCGTCTGGATGCGGTTGTTGAGGACTGTGTAAACGCTGTTGGTGTTGATGTGAATACGGCGTCTCCTGCTTTGTTAACGCGAGTGGCGGGGCTGTCGAGCACTATTGCGCAGAACATTGTTGATTACCGCGACGAGAATGGCCGTTTTGAAGCACGTACCACACTGAAGAAAGTTGCCCGCCTTGGACCAAAAGCGTTTGAACAGTGTGCTGGTTTCCTCCGCATTATGGATGGTAAGAACCCGCTGGATGCGTCATCGGTTCACCCAGAGGCCTACCCTGTGGTGAAAGCCATCGCGGAGAAAAACAGCAAAGACGTTCGCGCCTTGATTGGTGATACTCAGTTCCTGCGTGGCTTACATGCCGTGGATTACACCGATGACAATTTTGGTGTTCCGACGGTCAGCGACATCATCAAAGAGTTGGATAAACCGGGACGTGACCCTCGACCTGAATTCAAGACTGCAACGTTCGCCGATGGCGTAAATGAAGTGTCGGATCTCGAACCGGGTATGGTGCTGGAAGGTGTGGTATCCAACGTGGCGAACTTTGGTGCTTTCGTTGATATTGGCGTCCATCAGGATGGCTTAGTGCATATTTCGGCTTTAACCGATCGATTTGTCTCTGATCCTAGAGAAGTCGTGAAGGCGGGGGATATCGTTAAAGTTAAAGTGATGGAAGTGGATATTCAGCGTAAGCGTATTGGTCTGTCTATGCGTCTTAGTGATGAGCCGGGCCAAGATAACCGCTCTCAGCGTTCTTCTGCACCACGTGGTCAGCAACGTCAGAGCCAAGGCAACAAAGGTGGCCAACGTCGTCGTGAAGAGCCAGCAAATGGTGCAATGGGCGGGGCATTTGCCGCTGCTTTTGCGAAAGCTAAGAAATAGTCTCGGCTAGAAATACAAATCCCCGCAATCGCGGGGATTTTTTTCGGTATTTCCTAATCATTATCTTAGGTACTACAACACCGCAATTACATCTGAAGGTGTATTGGGTGCAACCGCATCACCGTAGTGAAACTTAATCACGGTTCTGCGCTTGGCCATTTTGCCTTCAGTTATCGCCGCATCGATTATGTGCCTTGGTAACCGAAAGCGCATTGCGTAGCCCTTGCCCTGATCTTCGCTGTAGCTGTCCAGAGCAATCAGCTGGAAAATCCGTTCGAGCGTATCTTTGGGATCTTCCTGATAAGTGGCTTTAACTTCTTCCTGTTCACTGGCTTCATAGCTCGGATGCTCAGCTGGATCCCAAGAGGATTGTCGTCGCCTTTTATCATCGGCTTTGACTTTACGTTCAGCGTTACTTTTGGTTAACGCTACAGTGGGAGTGACGGGCTCGCGGACTTTATTGTCTCTGGCTGCCTGCTCCGTTTGCACATTAACCGATGGGGCGATCAGCGGTACACTTACGTTCGTAGGTGATACGAGCATTTTAACCTCCTCACGCCCAGCCAGAAAATGCAATAAAACAGCGTTTTCTTGGCTCGATTATTTATCGGCCTTCATAGTCAAAATTTTAGCGTATTGGATAAAATAATTTTTATCTACCAGTCGAAAATCGGGTAACTTGCTGACAAAACTCATTAAATTCAGTCATAAATGGTGCGTGCGATGAAGCGCCAAACATATAACTCTCACTAGCTGGCATCAGTGTGTCGACATCAGTCGCAACTTTGGCTGGCACTAGCCCGTCCAAGCGTCCGTATAAACGCAAGGTAGGCACTGAGACATCGAGTAGCGCTTGGCGATAATCCACATCGGCAAGCAGCTGTAGGCCTGCGAGCAGGGACTGAGGGTTCGGTTCAGGGCGAGATAGGACCGCTTGCTTGAGGTTTTTGACATCTTGGCGAGCAGAAGGGCTGCCCATTGCTTGCAACGCCATAAATCGCTCAATGGTGACGCGAAAATCATCTACTAGTTGCTCGGTGAACGCACTCAAGACTTGAGGCTGTATCCCTCGCCAGCGCTTTTCTGCTGAAAACTTAGGTGAGCTAGCAACGGTGATTAGCTTGGTTATGCGCTCTGGGTGATGAATCGCGATGTGTGTTGCCACCAAGCCACCCAAAGACCAGCCGAGCCAAATCGCATTGTCAGGTGCGCTGTGCAGAACCTGTTGGGCGAGCTCTTCCATCGTTTCGAAGTGTAATTGATGGCTGTGGCCAAACCCCGGTAGGTCAACGACGTGCACGCGAAAATGCTGGCTTAACTGCTCAACGGCCTGATGCCAGACAGCACCATTCATCCCCCACCCATGAACTAAGACCAAATCGTCACCTTGACCTGTTGACTGCCAATATGGCGTTGTTGGTTTGATCTCATTCTGTGCCACGTTTTCCATCCTTTACACCTGATTTAAAGCGGTAAGTTAATTATCTAGTTGTCAGATATTGAGCGTCATGTTAACCGATTGGATTAAGAAACACACAGCCTACCTGTTACCCAGTCATTGCGATTTGTGCCAGATGGCGATCGGAACGCAAGCGGCGCACCCCTTATTCTGCTGTTTCTGTCTGCGACGTTTTGCGCCAGTTCCTCGCTGCAGACGATGTGGCTTGGTGACCTCTGAGTACGTCGAAATGTGTGGGGAATGTTTAGTTGCCCCGCCATTGTGGACGCACTTGTATTGTGTCGGAGACTATCAACCGCCGCTATCGAGTTACGTTCACCGACTTAAGTACGAAGGTCAGTACTGGCAGGCTAAAACCTTGTCTTTGCTGTTGGTGTCACGCATCGACACTCGACCAGACCTGATTACTTTTGTCCCCTTGCACTGGCGTCGTTACTGTTATCGTGGCTACAACCAAAGTCAGCACCTGGCATGGCAAATTGGTCGAGAGCTGGATGTGCCTTGTGAGGCTCTATTTAAGAAAAAGCGTGCAACGGAAAGGCAACAAGGAATGGATAAAAAGCAGCGTAAGGAGAATGTGCGTCAGGCTTTTCATCTAAGAAAGTCGATAAATATCGAGCATGTCGCTATTGTCGATGATGTGCTAACTACAGGCAGTACTGTGCATCAATTATGTGAATTATTGCTCGATGCTGGAGTGAAAACCATTGATATTTATTGCATTTGTCGCACTCCTGAACCTTCTAGCCGCTAAAGTGTCTCTGATTTGATCTAAAAGGCTAGATCTTGCGAAAATCAGGAGTAAAATGGTGCTCAAATAGCCTACAAATTTACTCAGGTATTCGTCGTGTCAAATCCTATTACTATTACTGAAAATGCCCAGAAACACTTTGCCAACCTTTTGAGCCAACAGCCAGAAGGGACGAACATCCGCGTATTCGTTGTGAATCCGGGGACGCAAAATGCAGAATGTGGCGTTTCTTACTGCCCAACTGAAGCGATTGAAGCTACAGATACTGAGATCAAGTATGAAGGTTTCTCTGCTTACGTTGACGAGCTGAGCTTGCCATTCCTTGAAGACGCGGAAATCGACTTCGTGACAGACAAAATGGGTTCTCAGCTGACGCTGAAAGCGCCAAACGCTAAAATGCGTAAAGTGTCTGACGATGCACCATTGGTTGAGCGTGTTGAATACGTGATTCAAACTCAGGTAAACCCTCAACTAGCAGGGCACGGCGGTCACGTCAATCTGGTAGAAATCACTGAAGACGGTATCGCGATTGTTGCCTTTGGCGGTGGTTGTAACGGTTGTTCTATGGTTGATGTGACACTAAAAGAAGGCATCGAGAAAGAACTGCTGCAACAGTTTGAAGGCGAGTTGAGCGCAGTTCGCGATGCGACTGAGCATGACCGTGGTGAGCACTCTTACTACTGATAACTGGCTAAATAACAGATTTAACCATATGCAATACAAAGGGTTGACGAAAAAGTCAGCCCTTTTTTGTTTTCAAACATGACAGTTTTCTCATATATTAAAGACTTCCTCTACGGCTAAGGAGTAAGCAAGTGGCTAAACGGAACCCACCAGAAATTCTGGCAAAACAAACTATAGCTCAATCCAAATTGTTTGCCGTTGAAGCGCTTGATTTACGCTTTAGCAATGGTGTCGAACGCACCTACGAACGCATGAAACCGAGTGGTCGTAACGCGGTGATGATGGTGCCAGTAACCGCAGAGGGAGATATATTGCTGGTTCGCGAATATGCCGCAGGTACTGAACGTTATGAACTCGGCTTTCCTAAAGGGTTGATTGATGCTGGAGAGTCGCCAGCAGAAGCCGCCGACAGAGAGCTGAAAGAAGAAATCGGCTTCGGGACCAACAAGCTGACACCATTGAAAGATGTGGTGCTCGCGCCTTCTTATTTCTCGAGCAAAATGACCCTGTTTATCGCAGAGGATCTATACTCAGAACAGTTGGAAGGGGATGAACCTGAACCTTTGGAAGTAATTCGCTGGCCACTTGCCCAGGCAGAAGAGCTTCTGACTCACCTCGATTTTTGTGAGGCGCGCAGTATTACCGCGCTGATGCTTGCTCTACGTATCTTAAAACCATAATCAATGTAGAGCGTGAAGGATTGACTATGCCAATGACAGAAGACCTTTCCCACCATTTGCCTGCCGTGATTGATATTGCCCGCTCGGCAGGCCAGTTAATTCTCGATATTTACGAGAAGAAAGAATACCAAGCCTACACCAAAAGTGATGAAACACCGGTGACCAGTGCGGACATCGCGGCACATAAACTGATCATGGAAAAGTTGTCCGATCTGACGCCGGATATTCCCGTGTTATCGGAAGAAGCCGCTGATATCAGCCTTGATAAGCGCTCGCAATGGAGCCGCTATTGGTTGGTGGACCCGTTAGATGGGACACAGGAGTTTATTGCCCGTAGCGGCGATTTCGCGACTATTATTGCATTGGTTGAGAATCATCAGCCGATAATGGGAGTGGTTTATGGCCCAGTGTCTGGCGTGACGTATTATGCCTACAAAGATAAAGGGGCATGGAAAATCCCAGACATGGATGAAAGTGTGCGGATTAAGACCCACAACCACGATGGTCAGGCGCACCCAATTGCGATTGCGATCAGCCGTCGCCAAGACATCAATCGTATTACCAGCCGCATGAGCAGTGGTTGGAATTATGACTTGGTACCATTGGGTTCTGCGGCGCTTAAAGCGTGTTTAGTGGCGGAAGGCGCGGTGGATTGCTACCTGCGTCTTGGGCCTACTGGGGAATGGGACACCGCGGCAACTCAGTGCATTGTTGAAGAGGCGGGCGGTCGGATTCTAAGTACTCAGCTTGAGCCTCTGTCCTACAATGAGCGTGAGACGTTGGAAAACCCTAACTTCATCGTTCTTGGCGATGAACGCCTACCTTGGGACGAAATCCTCCAAGTGAAAGACTAGCTAAGCTAAAGCGCTGGTCGCACTGTTTATTACTCTCACACTTCAAATAAAAAGGGTTGGTCATTGTGTACCAACCCTTTCCACTTTTATTATTATGCCTTCGAATACATATCGCGGTCTCCCAGCCAGCGGTCGATAATCGCCGCTGCATTGTCTGGGAAGTTATCATGAATATGACGCGCGACACGTTGCACTTCAGGGATTAAATGCTGATCCCGGATTAAATCGGCAATCTTAAAGTCAGCCATTCCGGTCTGCTTGGTCCCCAGTAGTTCTCCGGGGCCGCGAATTTCCAAATCGCGCTGCGCAATGACAAAGCCATCGTTGCTCTCACGAAGCACACCTAAACGCTTTTGTGCGGTTTTAGACAGTGGAGAATGGTAGAGCAGCACACAATGGCTGGCGACGCTGCCTCGCCCCACTCGACCGCGTAGTTGGTGCAGCTGAGCCAGTCCCAATCGCTCTGGGTTTTCAATGATCATTAAGCTTGAGTTAGGGACGTCCACACCCACTTCAATTACTGTCGTCGCGACCAATAGGTGCAGTTTGTTGTCTTTAAAGTCCTGCATGACCGACTGCTTCTCCGCCGGTTTCATCCGGCCATGCACTAAGCCAATTTTCACGTCAGGTAGCTTTCTTTGTAGCTCTTCAGCGGTATCAGCTGCGGCCTGAGCTTCTAAAACTTCTGACTCATCAATCAGGGTACATACCCAATAGGCCTGCTTGCCTTCATTGAGGCAGGCGTTGCGAACACGTTCGACAATATCATCTCGTTTGGTATCCGGGATGGCGACGGTCTGAATTGGCGTTCGGCCCGGTGGTAGTTCATCAATGACGGAGGTTTCAAGATCGGCATAGGCGGTCATCGCCAGTGTGCGCGGAATCGGTGTCGCCGTCATGATTAATTGATGGGGAAAAGCGCCTTGCTTTTCGCCTTTCTCTCTTAGTTCAAGGCGCTGGTGGACGCCGAACCTGTGTTGCTCATCAATGATGACCAACGCAAGGTGATGAAAGGCGACGTGTTCCTGAAACAGAGCATGGGTACCGACCACCATTTGTGCTTCGCCACTGGCAATTTTTGCCAGCTCGGTGTCTTTGGCTTTGCCTTTTAATTTACCTGCAAGCCAGCCAACGTTTATGCCCATTGGTTCCAGCCACTGAGCAAAGTTGAGCGCGTGCTGCTCGGCCAGCAGTTCGGTCGGCGCCATTAACGCCACTTGGTAACCATGCTCCAGAGCCCGTAGCGCTGCTAATGCCGCGACTAAGGTTTTACCTGAACCAACATCCCCCTGAACCAGACGCATCATCGGGTGTGGCTTCTCAAGGTCTTGCTCAATTTCGGCGACAACGCGTGATTGTGCTTTGGTTGGTGAGAAAGGTAATTGATCGAGTAATTGCTGTTTAAGCTGGTTACGTTCAGCCAGCGGCAGAGCAACATCTTGCTGGCCTTTGCTACGGACGGAAAGCATCGACAGATTCTGAGCCAGCAGCTCTTCCATAATCAGGCGTATTTGCGCTGGGTGTTTACCTTCATCAAATGCCTGCAAATCAATATCTGGTGTCGGGCGGTGAATGGTGTGCAGCGCCTGAGCGAGCGAAACTTGCTGGTTATACAAGCCAGCAGGCAGCAGTTCTTGGACTGCGGCCTTGTCAATTAAGGCTAATGCTTGATCGGTCAGATTGCGTAAGGTGATTTGGCGCAAGCCGTCTGTGGTCGGGTAAACCGGCGTCAGGTTCTGCTCCACTTCTGCTGGCTGATTGGGGGCATAAAATTTGTAATCCGGATGGACGATTTCCAACCCGAGACTGCCGCGTTTGACTTCGCCATAGGCATGAACGGTTTTGCCTTCGGCAAAGTTATTCTTCATTGCGGCGGTGAAATTGAAAAAGCGCAGTGTAATGGTGCCATTGCCATCACTGATTTTTACCGTCAGCATCTTGCGTTTGCCAAACAAGGTATCGGCGCTCATCACTTTCCCTTGTACTGCGGCCCATAAGCCAGCATGCAGCTTGACGATAGGGTAAATGCGTGTGCGGTCTTCGTAACGAAGCGGTAAGTGGAAAAGCATATCTTGTACTGAATTGAGCCCGACTTTTGCCAGCTTTTCCGCGACTTTGGCGCCAACGCCAGTCAGAGAAGTGAGAGGAACAGCAGATAGCAATTGGGACATAACAAAGCTCGGTAAGTTATTCAGTAAGTTACATAGGCGATTACCCTAATAGTTAACCACCGAGCTGTGTTTTTGTACAGGAGAAAATAGCGCGCCTTGCCTGACGCTGAGCAGCGGGATTATTTCTTCTGCATTTCCTGCCACCATGCTTCGTCCGCGACAATCTGACCTTGTTCGTCGAGTGGTGGGTACGCTAAGCCTTTGCGCTTGGCAACTTTTGCTAAAACAGGGTGGCCACGCTCAAACAGAATGCGAT
The DNA here is from genome assembly GCF_947311885.1 of Vibrio sp. St2. Classification (NCBI taxonomy): domain Bacteria; kingdom Pseudomonadati; phylum Pseudomonadota; class Gammaproteobacteria; order Vibrionales; family Vibrionaceae; genus Vibrio; species Vibrio sp. St2. The sequence goes on from NZ_CAMZNA010000006.1 coordinate 46,395, forward strand.
GAATGGTTTCTTGCGGTAAGTTACTGACTTGATTGTCGTACATGCCGGCCGCTTGGCGCTGGCGCTGAGCTTCGTACATGATAACCGCGCTGGCAACCGAGACATTGAGTGACTGCACCATGCCAATCATCGGTATGATGATGTCTTGATCCGCCAGTTGCTTAGCCTCTTCGGAAGCGCCAATTTTCTCGCTACCAAGAATAATGGCTGTCGGTTTGGTGTAGTCGATCTCACGAAAATCGACTGCAGTGTCAGACAGGTTGGTGACCAATATCTGCATGCCCTGATCTTTCAGCTCGGCAACTGCCTTACCGATAGAGTCGTGGGTTTCCACTTCAACCCAGTTACGGGCACCGGCAGAAGTATGGCTAAGAGTGCGCATATCATTCGGCCAAACAGCATGGATCTTATGGATACCTGTCGCATCGGCAGTTCTTATCACCGCAGATACGTTGTTTGGCTTGTGGACTTCCTCAAGACAGAAAGTCAGGTCAGCCTGACGGGACTTGAGGACTTGTTGGATTCGGTTGTAGCGTTCTAAATTCATAATGGCAGTAAAACAAAAGCCCTTGAAACGGTCATTTCAAGGGCATTTTTCTTCGAAAAAAGAGATTAGTTTTTACGACGTCGCACTTTCAATGTGTGTGGCATCGCTTTGATTTTCCGCATGATTCCAGCGAGGTGAACACGATCTTTTGTTGTCAGAAGTACGGTCACTGTGTACAGGCGGCCATCTTTTTCTTCTGTAGAAAGACCATGAATATTTGACCCCGTTTGGGAGATCACATTGGTCAACTCAGCCAGAGCACCCTGACGGTTTTGTACATCGACATTCAGTTCAGTAATGAACTCTTGATCGTAGTCTTCAGACCATTCCACTGCCATGTACTTATCCGGTTCTTTCTGATAACCGCGCACGTTTGGACAGGTTTCACGGTGTACCACTAGGCCGCGGCCCGGTGAAACGTGAGCAATGATGTGATCGTCTGGAATCGGGTGACAACAGTTGGCGAAGGTCAGAAGTAGCCCTTCCGCTCCACGGATTGGCAGTTTCTTCTTCGGCTTATTGCTATCGCTGCTTGCTACTTCGGTTAGTTCATCGACATCACCCAGTAAGCGACGAGCAATAACAATACTCATCAGCTCACCCAAGCCGATATCCGCCAGCAGGTCTTCCACGCTGTCGACTTTCAGCTCAGAAAGGACATGATTGATGTTCTCTTCGTCGATATCAGACAGAGACAGATCACCAAGTGCATGGTTAAGCAGGCGACGACCTAGCGTCACTGACTCTTCACGGCGCATGGTTTTCAGAACCTGACGGATCTTAGTACGCGCACGAGAAGTCACTACATAGTTCAGCCAAGCTGCATTTGGACGTGCGCCAGGCGCACTGATGATTTCGATCGTCTGTCCGTTCTTAAGCGCTTTGCTGAGTGGATACGGGTTACGGTCAACACGTGCACCAACACAGGTATTACCTACATCAGTGTGTACCGCATAAGCAAAATCAACCGCAGTCGCGCCAACAGGCAGTTCGACGATGCGTCCTTTCGGTGTGAAGACGTAAATCTCATCTGGGAATAGGTCAGACTTAACATTTTCGATAAATTCGAAAGAGTTACCCGCACTTTGCTGTAGCTCAAGCAGGCTTTGCATCCAGCGCTGTGCTTTGACTTGCGCTGTGGTACCGGTGCGATCACCACTGCCTTTATAAGACCAGTGTGCAGCGACACCTTTGTCTGCCATTTGATCCATATCTTCGGTACGGATCTGCACTTCAACCGGCACACCATGTGGGCCAACCATTGAAGTGTGGATAGACTGGTAGCCGTTCGCTTTTGGTACCGCAATGTAATCTTTCATACGGCCCGGGCGCGGCTTGTACAGGCTGTGGACCTGACCCAATACGCGATAACAGGTATCGGCATCTTCAACCACAACACGGAAAGCGTAGATATCCATGATGGTGTGGAATCGCTGTTCTTTAGTCTTCATCTTGTTGTAGATGGAGAACAGGTTCTTCTCACGACCAAATACACGAGCTTTCAGGCCAACGTCTTCAAGACGGCCTTCAATTTCATCATGAATACGCTGAATCATCTCTTTACGGTTACCACGCGCCGATCTCACCACTTCTTTAAGAACGCGATAGCGGTTCGGGTACAAAGCTTCAAAACCTAATTCTTCAAGTTCGGTTTTGATGTTGTGGATACCAAGACGGTGAGCGAGTGGAGAATAGATTTCCAGCGTTTCACGGGCGATGCGACGCTTTTTGTCAGCACGTAGAGCACCCAAAGTGCGCATGTTGTGCGTACGGTCAGCCAGTTTGATCAGAATAACGCGAATGTCTTGCACCATGGCAAGGACCATTTTGCGGAAGTTCTCAGCCTGAGCTTCTTTGCGATCTCGAAATTTAAGCTTATCCAGCTTAGACACACCATCGACCAGTTCAGCCACTGTGGTACCAAATTGAGTTTCTAACTCTTCTTTGGTGACTTCAGTATCTTCAATCACATCGTGAAGAAGGGCAGCTTGTAGCGTTTCAATATCAAGGCGCATTTCCGCCAAGATACGAGCTACAGCAACAGGGTGGATGATATAAGGTTCACCGCTTGAGCGGGTCTGCCCTTCATGGGCATCTTTCGCTACCACATAAGATTGACGCAGAGCCTCAACTTGAGGCTCTGATAGGTATTCTTGGGCAACGTCTTTTAGGCTATCGAATAGATACAAACTTTAGGCCCGGAAGATAGTTGATGAGAAGGAAGTCAGATTAACGACTGTGAGCAATGCTGCTTACGGCTGCTAGTTCTGCTGCTTCTTGTTCCTGCTGTTCCTGACGCTCACGAGCATCTAGGATTTCTTTAGTGATCAGGCCTTCTTCGATTTCGCGTAGAGCGATAACCGTTGCCTTATCATTCTCTTCTGGCACTAGTGAATCTTTACCGCCAGTTTGCATTTGACGAGCGCGGCGAGCCGCAATGAGAACTAGGTCGAAACGGTTGCCAACTTTTTCAACAGCGTCTTGAACAGTTACGCGTGCCATGAGGACTCCAAATTAGTTAACTAAAATTTTGTATGACGAGAAATTATACAGTCTCAGTGTTCCCAGTGTCTAGATCAGAGTAGGCAGAGACAGTATTTCTTGATAAACAGCTTGTTAACAAGCCAGTTTATTCTGCTAAAAGCGCGTCAAGCATGCCTTTATATTTAGCAGCTTGCTTATCTTGCTTCAATCTTTCTGCACGGATGATGGCTTTAAAGTCCATCAGTGCGCTATCGAAATCGTCATTGACGATCACATAGTCGTATTCGTTGTAGTGTGAAATTTCTGATTTTGCTTCGGCCATGCGCTTAGCAATTACGGCTTCGCTATCTTGACCGCGAGCATTGAGGCGTCGCTCTAGCTCACCATTCGATGGTGGCAGAATAAAGATGCTTTGTGCCTGAGGCATCTGTTCGCGGATCTGACGAGCGCCTTGCCAGTCGATATCAAGAAAGACATCGATACCTTTATCGAGATTCTCTTCAATCCACGGACGTGAAGTGCCGTAGTAGTTACCAAACACTTCGGCGTACTCAAGGAAAGCACCTTGGTCGATCAGCTCTTCGAAATACTCTTTCTGGACAAAATGGTAGTGGACTCCATCTTGTTCACCCGGGCGCATGCCACGTGTCGTGTGCGATACAGACACTTTCATTGCGTAAGTCGGATTGGTTTCCAGCATAGCTGAAATCAAGCTCGATTTACCCGCGCCGCTTGGTGCAGATACGATATAAAGAGTGCCTTTGCCCATAGGTACAATTCCACGTTTGGTTTGATCTTGCCGACTTGGAAAGCCGACATGTTAAAGATAGCACCGACCTTGAAGGATCACCGAAGTGGTGAAAATTAGGTCAGAAAAATGGAGGCGAAGAGTAGCATGATCCTAAGGACCTTCACAAGCATTTGAGTGGAGAGTCGCTGCTTTTTAAATGCAGATGATCGGCGCTTTTTCCTCCTCCGAAATTATCAATTGAATGACCCTGATTGATTTCAATTTCTCCTTTCCAATCAGTATTTTAAATAAGTTGATGTGCGGTTAAATTCTTTTTTGTCTAATTTTTGAACATAATTAACTGATTTATTTATGATTTAGACAATAGATTGAATTTCTATAGCACACTTTTTTTCGATAATCGTTGCTTATGAATAAATTTTAATGATAATTATTTTCATTTGTGATCTTATGCAACTGAAAGAAAGGAGTGGCAAATTATGACGGCCATCAGCCCTGTGGATATCAACGAAGTGGACAGCATGTATCGAGAACATCATGGCTGGCTTTCGTTGTTTATTCAGCGGAGATTGAGTTGCCCTCAAGTCAGTGCCGATCTGGTCCAAGATACGTATTTGCGCCTTCTTGTCAGCGGTAAATTGCCCGAGCGTAAAGATTCACGTCGTTACCTGACGCACATTGCCAAAGGCTTGGTGATTGACCTCTATCGCCGCCGCCGGATTGAAACCGCCTATTTAGAGCTGCTTGAACAACAGCCTGAAGACGTGGCGTCATCGCCGGAAACCCAAACCATGATGGTTGAAGTGCTGGTGGAGATTGATGCCATGTTGCACAAATTACCATTTAAGGTCCGTCAAGCTTTGATCCTCAGGCAGATGGAAGGCTTGAGTTACAAGGAAATTGCTCAGCGTCTCGAGGTTTCGGTCTCTTCAGTGGAGAAATACGTCGCCAAAGCGTTGCAAGGTTGCATGTTGGCTGCCATGGAAGGTTATTACTGAACATGGAGCGCGTATCTCGCAAATCAATTGAACAGGCGTCATTGTGGATGGCACGGATGTGGTCGGATGATGTGACCGAGCAGGATAAGCGTGCATTTCATCTCTGGCGCACTCGTCATCCAGATAATGATTATGCTTGGCGACAGATGGAGTCGCTGCAGCAAAAATTTACCTCCCTGCCGGATCCGCAGTCGGGTAGTAAGGTGCTAGGAACCTATCGTCAACGTGTATCACGCAGGCAAGTATTGATTTGGGGCGGCGTTTCTCTAGCCACCATGAGTTTAGTGCTTTCCAGTGATGCAGCCATGCCACAAGGTGAAACGGAATATGCCTCCGCCACTGGAGAAGTGAAGTCGATAAAGCTGTCGGATGGCACCGTGGTTGTGCTCAATACGGCCAGTCGCATGCGTGTCGATTTCAATCAACATCAGAGGATTATCCGCCTGATGGAAGGTGAAATTATGGTCACCACAGGTCATCACCTGACGCCTTTCCATGTCATCACTCCGCAGGGTAGCGTGACGCCGATCGGGACTAAGTTCAGTGTTCGCCTAGAACCTGAACAGACGCGAGTCAGTGTGTTCGAAGGCGAAGTCATCGCGAAATCTCAGCAACAGGCACAAGGTCAGCACCTGCTCGCTGGGGAGAAAAGCGAGTTTAGCGCTTACCATCAAGGCCGAAAACAGAGCTTGCTCGCCACGGATGCGTTGTGGTTAGAAGAAAAAATCCTCGCCCACGATACGCCGTTACCGGAGTTTATTGCTGAGCTGTCCCGTTATCGCCGCGGCGTGATCAAAGTATCCCCTGAGCTGTCAGCGTTGCGTATCTCCGGTGTGTACTCGATTCGCGATACCGACCAAACACTGGAAAATCTGCGCCAGATCTTGCCCATTGAAGTGCACTTCCGTACTCGCTTTTGGGTCAGTATTACTAGCAAAAGAGCGTGAATTACTGACAACTTGGATAATTTTTCTCTCATCGATTGAGGCTTTGACTCATTCGCTCGGTGTAGTCACTAGTTAACCCAGCGAATAAGGACATAAACGTGCAGTCTCCTTTCACCTCTAACCTTTTGTCGACGGCCATCCGTACCCAGCTTGGTTTGGCTGGTCTGGTACTGCCCATTGTGGCGCTATCTGCTCAGGCGCAGAATTTCAATATTCCCGCCGGCGATTTAGATGGCGTACTCAATCAGTTTGCGCTTCAGGCGGGTATTGAATATTCGATTGATGCCAGCCTGAGTCAGGGCCAGTACAGCTTAGGTTTACAGGGAGATTATCAACCGGACGATGCGTTTAATGTTTTACTTGCGGATGCCGGGCTCAGTGCGCAAAAGCAGCTTGATGGTTCGTATCTGGTTGACGGTGGCGATGAATGGTCGCTGGATGCGATTCAGGTCGGGACTAGCCTTGACGGTGGCATTAGCCGCGATGAGGCTGGTGAAGCCAATGTCTACGACAAAGACGCCGCAACGGAATACCGTGGCAAGGAAGAACTTGAGCGTTTCAAAGGGGCGGATGCCTCGGACATCTTCAAAGGGATGGCCAATGTTCACAGTGGCGATGCGCGCAATGGCGGTGGTATTGACCCGAACATTCGCGGCATTCAGGGACCGGGACGAGTCCCTGTGATTATTGACGGTACTGAGCAGGCGATTACGGTGAACAACGGTTATCGCGGGGCGTCCAACCGGAGTTTTCTCGACCCGAACTTGATTGGTGGCATGACAGTTCATAAAGGTGCGCAAATCAACCCAGACGTGAATACCTCAGTGGGCGGAGCGGTGGAAATCACGACCTTGTCTCCACGGGATATTGTGCAATCCGGCGAAACTTTTGGTATGGAATTCATTGCCGAAAGCAGCAGTAACTCAACTGCACCAGAAGAGCCGAGGTTGTATACAGGACAAGACGTTAGCACCATTCCGGAATATGCTAACCTCGATAATCCTGCAAGTGATCTGTTGTACAACGACCCTGCTTTGGTTATTAATCCTGATCAGCGTCAGGATGATAATCCGTTAAATGGTGAAGATACGGCTTACCGACTGGCTGTTTCGGGTATTGGGCCAAAAGTGGAGTGGTTGGCGGCTTACGCGTATCGCAATCGGGGCAACTACTTTTCAGGCAAGAATGACGCTGGATTTTACCGACAGCCTTTGGCGGAAGGAGAAGAATTAGGAGGGCGCCAGACAGTGATTCGCCCGGAGCACTTAGCCTTGGTCTATCACCCCGGTGAAGAGGTACCGAATACTTCTTCTAAAATGGAATCATTTCTAGGCAAATTCGCCTTTAACCTAAACTACGATACTAAGGTCGAGGTGGGGGCTCGCTACACCAAGAGTACCCACGGTGAAATCCTTGCAAGCCGTGCTGAAGCAAGGTACTTATCAGGTGTGGCTCAATGGCCGTTAAATGAGACCAGACTGCAAGCCTACAATCTTAAACTAAGTTCCAAGCCAGATAATCCCTATATCGATTTTAAATCCAACCTGTGGATGACTTTGTCCGATGTTAGTTCAAATTCGGGATCCGGCTCCCCCAACAGCCTGACAGATGGCTCGACAATTATTAAAAACACAGCACGCATAAACTCTGAAGAAGATCGCTATGGCTTGAGTGTCAGCAACAAAATGCTGCTTGGTAACGATGTTGATTTCACTCTCTCTGGTAACTACCAATTCCATGAGCTGGCGCCTAAAGGCGACTTGAACGCTGTGATTGAGGAGTTTGAGCAAGCGCGAGCGGGGGAGCGAACGGAATACAATGGCAGTGCCAATATTGAATGGCGGGCGACGGAGTCATTGATCTTCAACGCTGGTATTCGTTATGGCTACTACAAAACCGTCGATAACTATGTCAAAAATCGCTTGGCAGCGGGCGACACTCAAGCGTTATCTCAGTATGGCAGTGAAGGCTATAAGCTTTCTTATCAGATGAATGTGCCGATTACTGATGCGAATCGTGCGGAGTATTTGTCTGGTATTGAAAGTGGCATCCGAAATGCGGATACCAGTTTAAACGAAGAAATTGCAAATTTGAGGCAGGCGTTAAACGATGTCCCTCCTTTTCTTATTCCCATTGTGCAGACACAGTTAGATGCCAAAATTGTTGAGCAGGATGCGCTAGTAGCTCAGGGAGTCGCTGACGCTGCCACACACACATCCTATGTGGAAGATATTGAGTCAGAATGGCGCCATGATGGCCAGAATAACTACAGTGCATCAGATAATGGCTGTATTACCGCTGCCAACGACCCTAACTATGTTGCGGGCAGTTGCTCCGCACAATCCATCAGTGCCTCTTCAACCAGTACCTACACCAATACCGAATCAAGTGACAGCGGTTGGATGCCATCGGCCTCTTTGACCTGGTTAATGACCGAAGACAGCCGCAGTTATATTCGCTACGCCGAATCATTGCGCTTTCCTAGTATGTTTGAAAGTACGGTTGGTTTTTCGGCAGTGCCGTCGGTGTCATCCCCTTTGGCGCCTGAACGTTCCAAACTCTGGGAGCTGGGCTATGTCTATTACTTCGATCACGCCGATATCAAACTGACCTACTTTGATCAGGTGATTGAAGATGTGATGGACAGGAATACGTCACTAAATACAACCAGCTTTACTAACTTAGAGAAATTGACTTCGAGTGGCTTAGAATTGCAGCTGGATTATGACGATGGCGATTACTTTGGTGATTTATCCGTTGCCTACAATCTTGAATATGAAGTGTGTGATGAAAGTGCAGCCACGCAGCGTTTTATGGCGGACATTGCCAGCACGGGTTCTGCGGAATATAAACAATGCCGACGTGGTGGCTTTAGCAATACCAGCTATCTCGCCAATAAAGTCCCCCCTGAAATCAGTGGTAGTGTTCATTTTGGGGCACGATTCTTTAACAATAAGCTGATTGCCGGAACTCGCACCTATTATGCGTCAGACAGCCATTCAGAAGACTATGTTAAACGCGATCATGTGACCACGGTGGATGCGTATATTGGTTATGCCTATAACGAGCACCTTCAGTTTGAAGTGCGGGGCAGTAACCTAACCGACATGTACTACCTCGAACCTGGAGCCGTGACTGGGATTCCAGCACCGGGTCGAACCATCAGCGTCAAACTGACCAGTCGATTCTAACTTCAATCAAAAAGCCGCAGCTAAGACTGCGGTTTTTTTCATGCTTATTTACGGGTTCCTCTGTTTCATCCGGTGTATTGAATGAAGCTGCTAAAGACAGCGGATAAAAACGTCTGGGCAGCAGATGACAACATATAGCCTATTAAGGATTGAATAATGAAAATCGTACAACTTTCATGGATTTCAGCGGCCATACTTGGCCTAAGCTCACTGGCACATGCTGGTTTTGATGGTGCCATCAGTGACGGTTCGCAGCGTCAGGTGGGTGAATCTGAAGTCTGGGTTCCGTTTATCCACTCTAAAGGTAAAGCAGGTATCGGTAGCACAGGTGGTAAAAAAGTCGACTTTGACGGCCTAACCGTTTTTGCCAGCCAGAATGGGGATGTGTACACCTCTGGCAGTGACCACAACAACTCTAAATACGTTTTCTCTCAGGTTGCAGGCCAAGATATCTGGTTTGGTGAATGGTCTTCAGGCACTGAAAACGGTCAGGCTGTGGATCGTGCAGTTTACTACGTGGGCGATGACACAGGCACAACCGTACCTACATCTGGCTCAGCCACCTACACAGTCGCTGGTATCAATAACGGTGCAACGCTAAGCGGTCAGTTTACGGCGGATTTTGGTGCTCAAACACTTAATGGCGCTCTTTCAAACAGCAATCTGTCGATCAATCTGTACAACAACGCTATTGATGCTTCTACGGCGGAATTTTCTGGAACCGCAGTGGCGAATGGCATGTCTATCGGTCACTCTCAGGGCCACTTCTTTGGCGCCGATGCCGCTTTCCTAGCTGGCTTTGCTAAGTTTGCGGGCGACAGCACGCTAGATACTGCCTTCGGTGGTAGCAAAAACTAATTTTCGTTTTTGTCTTTCTCTTTTGGGGAGCAAGTGACTTGCTCCCATTTTTTCTCCGATTGAAATACATCAATGAAAATCGACCGTAACTTTATTCTTGGCTCACTGTTAATGGTGAGCGTTAGCTATGCCTCTTTCTCTTACGCGGATCAGGATACCGATTTACGTATCCAGCAACGTGACGCGTTATCCTCCCGTCAGAACGAAAATGCTCTTATTGAAGAAGAGCTGGAAAAAGAACGCCTAGCCGAGCAATCGGCGTCAGGCTCAGAATCGATCGTAGCGAATACCGCAGATGAGCTTGGACCGGCATTGCATGTCGCGGTTCGGCAGCGTCAATGGGCACTGGCAGAGAGCCTGCTGCAAAGGTATGTGGCGTTGGCGGATTTCGATCCTATGCTGGTGCACTACGCATCGGGGGCATTGGCACGCAATGCGCGTGATTATAATCAGGCAGAAACGCACTACTCGGCATTGCTTGAGATGCAGGAAAACTTTTTGCCCGCAGAGCTAGAGTTAGCTCGCGTCTGGTTTGAAGACAGAGAAAACAGCGCTTCTTTGTCGTTGTTTAATGACATCCTCAACCGCTTACCTGCTGATAACCCGAGAGCGGCGGGAGTCCGGAATACGGTAGAAAGCTTCGTTAGCGCACTGGAGTATCGTGATGATTGGCAAGGCGCGTTTTCCTTTGGGCCGACCTACAATGACAACCTGAATTTGTCCTCGAAACACTATGAATGTCTGGTCTATTTCACCAATGGTCAGTGCTTTTTAGAGCGCAGTGCGCCCAAGGTTAAATCTGCCTATGGTATTGACTACGACGCCAGTTTAAATCGACGCTTCTCGCTGAGTGGTCATCATGGCTTGCAGCTACGCAGCTTTGCCTATGGCACCAATTACCAGAACCACAAAGAATATAACGAGCAGACATTAAATGTGGCCTTTGGCTACAGCTATCAGACTGCCAAACATCAGCTCAGTATTGCGCCGCAGTTTGAATATCGTGCCTTAGCGAATCAGGCGTTGTTTGCTTCGGGCGGCTTCAAGGCGGATTGGTTTACCAATCTTAGCCAGACTTCTGCTATGAAACTCGAAGTGGAAGGGGAATATCTCGATTATCGTAATCAAACCTTTCGCTATCAATCCGACTGGCAATGGTCTGTCTTTGGCACTTATTGGCATCAATTACCCGACAAATGGTTAGTGTTTGGTGGTGTAGACTGGACACTGAAACAAAACCGACAGGCGGTGCATGAGTACGATTTGTGGGGAGGTCGATTGGGCGTGAATAAAACCTTCACATCGCTGAACACGGACGTGACCTTATTCGCTTCGCTGCGGCAACGTATTTATGGGGGCTTTAATGCGGTGCTCGGTGAGCGGCGTGACGATACTGAGCAAAATTATACCTTAGTGGTGACGCTGCCAGAGCTGTTTGCCGGGTTTAAACCGCTCATCGAAGTCAAAGCCAATCAGACCAAGAGTAATGTTGATTGGGCATACAGCTACAAGCAGCATCAATACAGCATAAAACTAGAAAAAAGATTCTGAAAATAATCAATGGCTTATTGGTTATTTGAAGAGTAAATGAAAAAACTTTTACGGATTTTTCATTGTTGTTCGGTGTTACTGATAGAGGTGCACGTGTTTGGCTAGGCATAGTGCGCACAGATAAACCGAATGTGAGTAAAACAATGGAATGCTTATCCAGATCACTACTGATTATTTGCTTTTTTTTAGCGGCCCCATTCAGCTGGGCTGAAACAACGTCAGAAATCGGGTCACAACCCGTTATGCAGGAAAGGGCGACCATCGCAGAGAAGGCTGAAATCTCTGCGCTTCCTGCACCGGTGAGCGACAATATGTCGCCACCGGATTTGGTCGCCGCTACTCCTCAACACGATATGTCTCCCTATGGCATGTATCAATCGGCTGACTGGGTGGTTAAAGCGGTGATGATTTTACTGCTGGTGGCCTCAGGCGTGACTTGGGCGATTGGTATCGCAAAGCAAATCCAGTTAAACCTAGCGCGTCGCCGTGCGCGTCATATTCTTAATGAATTGCTTGATTCTGAAACCTTGGTCGAAGGCAAGCTGCGCTGCGACAGTGCAGAAGGCGCTGGGCTGGCGTTGATTGAAGCTACAGAAAAAGAGCTTGCGTTATCTGCTCGAGCAGACAATGAAGATGGCATTAAAGAGCGCTTACAGCTCAGACTCGAACGTGTTCAGGCTGGTTTAAGCAGTGCGATGGTAGGAGGCACCGGAGTGCTGGCGACGGTTGGTTCTGTTGGCCCTTTTGTCGGTCTATTTGGCACTGTTTGGGGGATCATGAATGCCTTTATCGGCATCGCTAAATCTCAAAACACCACATTAGCCGTCGTGGCGCCGGGGATTGCAGAAGCCTTGCTGGCAACGGCGATTGGTTTAGTGGCTGCAATTCCTGCTGTGGTGCTTTATAACCACTTTACTCGTGGCGTTAGTCAGTATCGCGCGCTCATGGCGGATATCTCGGCAGCGCTGATGGTACTGGTGAGCCGAGATCTCGATAGAGAGCCCGTTTCTATCGACGGAAAAAAGTTAGCAGCCTGAGCGGAGCATAGAGATGGGATTTAAAGTTGCTTCGCAGCAGGATGAGTTGGCGGTCAATCATGAGATCAACATAACGCCGTTTGTTGATGTCATGCTGGTGTTGCTGATCATAGTAATGGTTGCGGCACCACTGGCGACGGTCAATATACCGGTCGATTTACCAACGTCTTCGGCGGCACCGACACCTCAACCTAAGGCTCCGTTTTATTTGACCGTCAGCACCGATCTGGCACTGACATTGGGCGAGGAGAATACAGTGACTCTCGAACAACTGCCTCAAGCGTTAGCCCAAGCTTTGCCCGATAAAGAGCAGCTTATCTATTTGCGTGCTGACAAAGCACTGGATTACCAAAGCCTGATGAAAGTAATGAACGCTTTAGTTGCGGAAGGTTATGCGCAGATCGCTCTGGTCGGATTGGAACAACCAGAGATAACAGGGGCATGATGGTCAGTCAGTTCGGCAGAGCCACATCGCATGATAGCTTTGGCCCTTGGTTGTTACCTGGAATAGCCGTTAGTGTCGGTTTTCATCTGGCTGTTGCGGTATATTATTTGTACCAACCTAAAGCTAAATTTATTCAGCCGCCAGCAGCGATTCCCGTCAGTGTTGCTTTGGTTGCACCCGTCGCGGCGCCACATGTTGAAAAGCCCGCGTTAAACTCTGGTCCTGAGCAAAATGAGTCGATGGATTCTATGGCATTAATGGCTCGCCCAGAGCCGATTGATCCACAACAGAAGATCCAACAAGAGGTCGAGAGTTCACCAGAACCGACTCCGATTGTGGCCAAAGAAACTGAGCGCCCTTCAGGGATTGCGAGCATTGTGCCCAAGCCGGCAAAACCAATCGAACCAAAGGCCAAAAAGAGAGCAGAGAGCAAACCTGTAGCTCAGGTTCAAAAACAGGTGGAAACGCCGAAAGCCGAGACGCCTTCCGTCAGTCAGCAAGCTTCGGTTGCTCAGATTAAAAAGAGTGCTCCCAAGCTTGAAGTCGAAAAAGAGCGTAAGCAGGTTCAAGGCGTATCGGGGGCATTCAGCCAGCACCTCAAACAAGTCAAGGTGAGTTGGAAGCAGCAACTGGTGCTACATCTTGAGCAGCATAAGCAGTATCCGCGCCGCGCTAAGCGAATGCGTAAACAAGGTGTGCCCTTGATAACCTTTACTATGGATAGAGCTGGGCAGGTGCTGGGCGTCAAACTGGTGCGCAGTAGCGGAACAGAATCGCTCGATAAAGAGGCGGTGGATCTTGTCTACCGCGCTATGCCATTGCCATTACCACCAGATGAAGTCAGCGGTGCGACCTTAACTTGGACGGTTCCAGTTCGGTTTTACGTTCAGTAGTGAATGAATCTAGCATTTGATTGACCAATATACACCCGAAGCAAACGTTTGCTAAATTTACACAAAAGCATTGAGATTTCACTCAAGATCCTTACAATCCGCGCAAACGATTAAATGCTGTATATGTCTGATGAAATGGATTGGACGTTTCTACCGCTGAGCCTATCTCGGTGACTACAGTTGCTTTGCCACTTTTCTCTTCATACAGCATTGAATCCGTTTACTGTTTACCCCACTTGTAAAGGTTTCATTGTGAGTCTCGAATCAACCCTGAAAAGCCAGAATCAATCCGGTGTACTGGAATCGGTATTTAAAATCACTCAACGTAACACAACCCTAGGTACTGAGTTGTACGCAGGCTTTATTACGTTTTTGGCGATGAGCTATATTTTGGCTGTTAACCCCGCCATTTTGGGCAGTATTCCCGGCATGGATAAAGGCGCGGTGTTTACGGCGACGGCGATCGCAGCGGCAGTGGCCACCTTGATTATGGGCATTTGGGGCAATTACCCAGTGATGCTGGCGCCAGGCATGAGTATGAATGGCTTCTTCAAGGGGATGTTGCTGAGTAGCTCGGTTGTCTTGGTGTGGCATGAAGCGCTGTTTGGTATCTTTCTCTCTGGTGTGTTGTATCTGATTCTTTCGATGACCAATATCCGCAAAGCGATGATTGAGTCGATACCAGAAGATCTCAAGCTGGCGATCACCGTTTCACTTGGACTGTTCATTGCCTTTCTTGGCCTGAAAAACGCCGGCATTATTGTTTCTAACCCGATCATTCTGGTCAGCATGGGCAAGGTGACAGACCCACAGGTCATCATTGCTTACATCAGTATCTTTGTCGCTTTGGGTTGCATGGTGCGTGATATCAAGCTCGCGACCTTCATTTCTTTTATCACTGCTATTGTGCTAACCGTCTTTGCTGACATGTTGATGGGGACCAACAATGCGCCGATTCCAGAGCAATTTGTCTCTGCTCCGCCAAGCTTAGCGGGCAGCTTTGGTGCGGTGTTTGATTTTTCAGGATTAACGGCGGACAAAATGTTTGATCTGCTGTTTATTGTGATTATTTTCCTGATTGTCGATTTCTTTGACGGCTTGAGCACGATTGTTGGCGTTGGCCGTGATGCAGGGATCATCGATAAGGATGGCAAGGTACCCAATGCACGTTCTGCATTGGTTGCAGATGCTGGTGGCACAGTGATTGGTTCAGTTCTGGGAACCACCTCTATCACTGCATTCTCAGAGTCCGGCATCGCCTCTTCTCAGGGCGCTAAAACCGGATTAGCTGCCGTGATGGTTGCAGGCCTGTTCCTAGTGTCTCTGTTCCTATATCCACTGTTTTCTATTTTTTCAGCCGCTATGGTGGCACCAGCGATGGTCGTCGTGGGCATCTATATGATCGGGCGCTTAGGACAAATTAGCTGGGAACAGAAAGAATCCCGTATTGCAGCATTTTTTACCATCATGTTCACTGTTCTAAGTTTTTCACCAGCCAACGGCATGGCAATGGGCTTTATCAGCTACGCATTTACCATGGTCGTGGCAGGCAAAGGTAAACAGGTACATCCGGTGATTTATGCTCTATCGGCTATCTTCCTGACGTACTTGATACTGTTGTAATAAGATTCTGAAACTAAAAAGCCCCGCTCTCAGAGCGGGGCTTTGTCATTCTGAGTATTAACTTACTCAATATTCTGGATCTGCTCGCGCATTTGCTCAATCAGAACTTTGAGTTCAACGCCAGATGCGGTGATGTCAGTGCTGATAGACTTAGATGCGAGCGTGTTCGATTCACGGTTGAACTCTTGCATCATAAAGTCGAGACGACGACCACAAGCGCCACCTTTTTTCAGGATATTGGTCGCTTCTTTAACGTGAGAGTCCAAGCGGTCCAGCTCTTCTGCTACGTCTGACTTTTGCGCTAATAAGATCAGCTCTTGTTCAACTCGTGAAGGGTCAAGTTCCACTTTGGCTTCTTCAAATTTGGCAAATAGGCGCTCACGTTGCCAATCGAGAATTTCAGGCATGCGAGCACGAACTTTGACCACTTCGTCAGTAATCGCTGATAAACGCTGTTCAATCAGCGCTTTCATGTTTTCGCCTTCACGGCCACGGGCTTCGATAAATTCGCTTACCGCTTGGTCAAAAGCCGCCAACAAATCTTTGTTGACCGCATCCATGTCCTGCTCAGAAGTTTCCATCACGCCCGGCCAGTTCATGATCTGGAATGGGTTAAGGCGGCTTTCGTCGCCAGTCATCTTCATCACTTGGCTAGCGGCGTTGATCACTTGCTGTGCCAAACCTTCGTTAATGCTCAGCTCGCCTTTTGCTGCTGGGTTAGCTTCAAAGCGCAATGCACATTCCACTTTACCGCGTGCTAGGCGCTTGCGAAAACGCTCGCGAAGAACGGGCTCTAAACCTCGGAACTGTTCCGGAAGGCGGAAGTAGGTTTCCAAGTAACGCTGGTTCACACTGCGGATTTCCCAAACAGCGGTACCCCAATCGCCTTTCACTTCTTTACGTGCATAGGCGGTCATACTGTAGATCATCGAATTTTCCTATTTCATCATCTTTGAAAATAACGCGTTGCAATAGTAGCAGAATGCACGAGATTTGGAACGTAACGCAGATGGGATGCTTTCCCGATATCCCGCTTTCTGCTAGAATCCTGCTCCAACCAAATTCGTCTCCCCCTCTCGTTAGGTAGATAACTAAGGTAGATGCCCATGCGTCCAAATGACCGTCAGGCGGATCAAATTCGCCCAATCAAAATCACTCGTAATTACACGGCTTACGCTGAAGGCTCAGTTTTAGTGGAATTCGGCAATACAAAAGTATTGTGTAATGCGACCGTTGAAGAGAACGTGCCACGTTGGCTAAAAGGTCAGGGCAAGGGTTGGGTGACGGCTGAATACGGCATGTTGCCACGTTCAACGCATTCACGTATGCGTCGTGAAGCGGCAAGTGGTAAACAGGGCGGTCGTACCATGGAAATCCAACGTCTGATTGCACGTAGCCTTCGTGCCGTGGTCGACCTAGAAGCGATGGGTGAGATTATGGTGACTGTCGATTGTGACGTAATTCAGGCTGATGGCGGTACACGTACTGCATCGATTTCAGGCGCAAGCGTGGCAATGGCAGATGCGTTCCAACACCTAATTGAGAACGGTAAGCTGAAGAAAAACCCGATGAAAGGCCATGTCGCAGCCGTTTCAGTTGGTATCCTAGGTGAAGACGTCCTGTGTGACCTAGAGTATGTCGAAGATTCTGCCGCTGACACGGATATGAATGTTGTCATGACGGAAGATGGCCGCATGATTGAAGTTCAGGGTACCGCAGAGGGCGAACCATTTACCCATGCTGAGCTGATGAAGTTATTGGAGTCGGCGACCAAAGGGATCACCGAGATTGTAGCGGCGCAGAAGGCGGCGTTAGAAAATTAATTTTTGTTAAATAGCTTCCCCTAAAAAGGAAGCTATTTTTTTATCAAGACTTGGCTCCGGCGAAGTTTTGACCTGTTTATAAACCGTCTAGAAAACTAGACCTTTTATTTAGAGAGAAAGTGATGAAAGCATACCAGCGTGAATTTATTGAGTTTGCACTAGAGAAAGAAGTACTGAAGTTTGGTGAGTTTACTTTAAAGTCAGGTCGTAAGAGCCCGTATTTCTTTAACGCTGGTCTTTTCAACACGGGTCGAGATTTGGCGCGTTTAGGTCGATTCTACGCCGCTGCGCTGGCAGATTCTGGCATTGAGTTTGATGTTTTGTTTGGCCCAGCATACAAAGGGATTCCAATTGCGACGACCACAGCCGTTGCCTTGGCGGATCATCACGAGATTGACACGCCTTATTGCTTTAACCGCAAAGAGGCGAAAGACCACGGCGAAGGCGGCAACCTTGTTGGTAGTGCGCTAGAAGGCCGTATTATGTTGGTTGATGATGTGATTACTGCGGGTACCGCAATCCGTGAGTCGATGGAAATCATCAAAGCCAATGGAGCAGACTTGGCTGGTGTATTAGTGGCGATTGACCGTCAGGAAAAAGGCAAAGGTGAGTTGTCTGCGATTCAAGAAGTCGAGCGTGACTTTGGCTGTGCAGTGATCTCCATCGTTAGCTTGGGTGACTTAGTGACTTATCTTGAAGAGAAAGGTAATGCGACCGATCACCTTGAAGCCGTAAAAGCTTATCGAGCTGAATACGGCATCTAAAAGAGCGCTATAGAAGAGGTTTAGCCATAGTCAGGAGTAAGTGACTGAACCTTGAGCTGCAATTATTAAAAAGGGTTGATGCACATGCATCAACCCTTTTTGTTTCTTGCCTCTCGCGAGCTTGTATTACCTTAGTGAGAGTTATCGTAGATTTCGCTTCCATCTCGCTGCGTTTTTAATAACGACAGATTCCACATGTATTGTTCAGGATGCGGTCTGACCAAGTCTTCGATCGCTTGGTTCATTGCACGAGCATCGGCTTCTTCATCGCCGGTTGGGAAGTTTTCCAAGGCTGGCAGAATATGTACTTCGTACTTACCTGATTTGTCGTTGTAAGCAGGTAAAACTGGAATCACTTTGGCTTTTGATAGGCGAGCCATTTTACCAAAGCCTTTTAGAGTCGCTTTCTCTGTACCAAAGAATGGGACAAATACCGAGTTGGCGGCGCCAAAATCTTCATCTGGCAGCCAGTAGCCAAGATAACCGTCTTTAATTGAGCGTACGAAAGGTTTTACCCCCGCTTCACGAGCGAAGATACGACCGCCATATTGCATGCGCTGTACTTGCATTAGCCAATCGCCGATAGGGTTGCGCTGCGGCTTCATGATGGTGGTAACTTTGTAGCCCTTTGCAGCCAGCATCACCGCTGGGTAATCGACCGCCCAAGCGTGCGGCGCTAAGATGATCACTTTCTCCCCCGCATCGAGCAGCGGTAAGATGTTCTCTTCGCCGATCATGACACCGCGATCTTGGTTGTGCTTGGTAGAGCGTACCAGAAACTCAGAATAACCAAACAGGTACTGAGCGGCCTTAACAAAGGTCTCTTCCAGTATCTCCTGACGCTCTTGGTCTGATTTCTCTGGAAAACAGTACTTTAGGTTCACTCGTGCACGACGTACCACACGACCATTTTTGCGTACCACAAATACAGACAGTTTTCGCGCCAAGCTATCGCGCCAGCGGTACGGAATAAAGGCCAACAGGGCAGCAAATAAAATGCCCAGCCACGTCCCCCAGTGTTTAGGGTGTAAAAATGCCCACTCAAAGGTTGGGTTATGCAAATGTTTATCGATGCTATTTTTATCGTTGTTGCTCATTGAAAGCAGCACCTATGTTATTGATATCTTGAGTTAGTAAGAGAGTGGTCTGGCAGCGATTTGAATCGCTTGTGTAGCCACATCCACTGTTCCGGAGCGCGCATGATAATCTCTTCGACGAATTTATTCATGTAGGCTGCGGCCGCCGTTTCATCTTTTTGCGGAAAATCTTGATCGATAGACTTGTCGGCAATGATTTCATATTTACCGTTTGGGTTACGGAATCCAGAACCTGGCACGATGGCACTCTTACTAGTGTAAGCAAGGATGCTGGTTCCTGTTGTTGTACAAGCTTCTTCGACAGCAAAGAAAGGCACGAACACAGATTTATTATGGCCGTAGTCCTGATCTGGTAGGTAGAACAGGCGATGGCCTTGGCGCAAAACGCGCACCATCTGTTTAAGATCACGACGATAGATGAGTTGGTTGCCGTTACGTGTGCGTCCTCTATATTGGATGAACTCGTAAGCAGGGTTTGTGTGGGGGCGGTAAGCGCCGTATCCAGGTAAACCCAGTACACCAAATGCACGAGCGGTAATTTCTAAGTTCAGCGCATGCACACAACAGAGCAGCACACCCTTACCTTCATCGTTGAGCCGCTGTAGCTCTTTGATATCTTTCGCAATCAAAATACGCTTGAAACGCCAAGTCGGCCAAAACCAAGTAATGCCAGTTTCAATCAAAGCCATACCGGTGTTTTTGAAGTTCTCTACGACCATGCGGTCAACTTCTTTGGCTTCCATCTCAGGAAAAGCCAGCTCAAGGTTACGCTTGGCGACTTTAACTCGGGATTTGCCTAACTTCATACCCAACGCACCGATACCTCGGCCGATTTTGAGCAGTAATGCATAAGGCAGAAGATTGACGGTCAGGGCCAGTAAACCAAACCCAAACCATACGCCCCAATATTTAGGGTGGAGTAGGGCTGGAGTAAACTTAGGCTTTTCGACGGTATTTTTTTTGCTCATAGTGATTACTTAATCTGTGCACTCAAGAGTGACCAGTATTCTTCAAAGTTGGCGGTCGGTTGATATTTAAAGTCTGAGCGTACGAAACGGTTCAAGCTGCCTTCTACTTGCCCAAGAAGCTGAGCGGCCAGAATGGTTTCGTCCACAGGGAAGGACTTACCTTCTCTGAGCTTACGTTCACGCAGAATTTGACGAATAGACGTTTCAATGCGTTCAAACAGTTGGTTGATGCGCTCTCTCAGTCGCTCATTCTCAAACATCAATGCGTGCCCAGAAAGGATACGCGTAAGCCCTGGATTTCGTTCGGCAAAGGCCAGAATCAATTGTAGCACCAGACGAATGCGGGTCAGGGTATCTTTTTCTTCATCCAGAATACGGTTGATGCGCGACATCAAGGATTCTTCAATGAACTCGATCAAGCCTTCAAACATGCGAGCTTTGCTCGGGAAATGTCGATATAGCGCTGCTTCTGATACGCCGACGCGTTTCGCTAGCTTGGCGGTGGTGATGCGAGAGCCACCATCGTTAGATTCGAGCATTTGTGCAAGTGCTTGTAAGATTTCTTCCCGGCGGTTGCTTTTTCTTGTTCCGGCCATGAACGTGTTCCTTTTGTTACCACTGTTGATGCCCATAGACACAGGCATTCGCCCAACTTAGCAGGCTAAGATGGGCGGAATAGACGAATTTCTGATTGTTAGAATAGCGACTTAATTGTCTAACTTTGCGGCGATAATTGTAAGTATCTGCTTCGCAATTTGTTGTTTTGATGCAAGGGTAAGTGATTGCTCACCATCTTTCCAGTATAGGTTAATCGCATTGTCGTTGCTGTTGAAGCCTTGTCCTTCTACTGAGACATCGTTGGCACAAATCATATCGAGATTTTTCTTGGTCAGCTTAGTTCGAGCGTAATGTTCTACATCCTGAGTTTCTGCGGCAAAACCAACGGTAAATGGGCGCTGTTGAGTCATACCGGCAACTGAAGCGACAATATCAGGGTTTTTGACCATAGTGATGGTCATTTGTTCGCTGTCATCCGTCTTCTTAATTTTCTGATCTGAAACCGCTTGTGGGCGATAATCCGCCACGGCTGCGCAGCTGATGAAAACATCATGCTCACAAGCCTTGTCCATTACGGTGTTATACATATCTTCTGCGCTCTCCACATCAATTCGCTGCGAACCAGTTGGTGTTTTAAGATTCACCGGGCCTGCGACTAACGTGACCGTCGCACCGAGCTGAGCTGCTGCTTCTGCTAATGAGAAGCCCATTTTCCCTGAGCTGTGGTTAGTGATGTAGCGCACCGGATCGATGGCTTCGCGGGTTGGCCCAGCAGAAATCAATACTGATTTACCTTTGAGAGGTTTGTCGCCCCAGAACTGTTCGCACAATCCCACCAGTTGCATTGGTTCTAACATTCGGCCAGGGCCGACATCGCCACAGGCTTGTTCACCGGCTGCTGGTCCCCAGATGTGCATGCCACGTCGCTCTAGCGTCGCAATGTTCTCTTGTGTTGCTTGATTGAGATACATCTGTTGGTTCATGGCCGGAGAGACTGCGATTGGAGCATCGGTCGCAAGTACCAGTGTGGTGAGTAAATCATTGCCCATGCCCGCTGCCATGCGTGCAATTAGATCAGCGGTGGCTGGTGCAAGTAAGACCAAATCCGCCCATTTAGCCAGCTCAATATGGCCCATAGAGGCTTCTGCCGCCGGATCCAATAAGCTATCGGAGACTGGACGTCCGGAGACCGCCTGCATTGTCAGTGGTGTAATGAATTCTTTTGCGGCTTTAGTCATAACAATCTGAACTTCAGCGCCACGTTCAATCAGACGACGCGTCAGGTCGGCACATTTATAAGCGGCAATACCACCACCGATACCAAGTAGGATCTTTTTGCCCGCGAGTGTTTGCATGATGATCATCCTTAAAAAATACTGCGAGTAGATTACCACGCAGCCAATAGAGACTCTAGAAATGGAAAGTGTTGTTGCAGATTCCGTACGCTTTTGCCTTTCTCGTTATTGCTTCTTTATATACCTATCATTTGCAGAAAATCTTTCACTGCGACGAAGATAATTCTTTTGCCCGCCAGAGAGTGAGCAAGAGAGTTTAAGCTAACGTCACCCACTTTATTGTCTTAAGGATAAGTGTTTGCATGTTGCCTAAAGAGTCGATGCCTAGAGAAAAGCTGCTCAGCCGAGGCCCACAATCGCTCACCGATGTGGAGCTGTTAGCGATTTTTCTTCGCACTGGTACGCAAGGTATGAATGTGCTCCAGTTATCGGACAAACTGCTTAAGGATCTCGGTTCGCTACGCAGCTTATTTGCGGCGAGCAAAGAGGAGTTCTGTCAGCACAAAGGGCTGGGAGAAGCCAAATATGTCCAGCTGCAAGCCGTGCTTGAGATGACACAGCGCTACCTAAGTGAAACCTTAGAACGTGGCGAAGCGTTAACCAGCCCTCAGCAGACCAAGCTTTATCTTTCTAGCATGTTGCGCGATCGCCAGCGGGAAGCTTTCTATATATTGTTTCTTGATAATCAACATCGGGTAATCAAGGATGAAGTGATGTTTGAAGGAACCATAGACGCCGCATCTGTATATCCCCGAGAGGTTGTGAAGCGGGCATTGGAGCATAATGCAGCGGCTTTGATTCTTGCTCATAATCATCCGTCTGGGGTGGCAGAACCGAGTCAGGCTGATCGCAGAATCACCCAGCGTATCAGTGATGCGCTGGCTTTGGTCGACATTCGAGTTCTCGACCATTTTGTGGTTGGAGATGGCGATGTAATTTCCTTCGCTGAGCGTGGATGGATTTAAATCACATTATTTGTTGTGAGTTGCGCGAATTCTGCTACAATCCCCCGACATTTTTTGAACTATTATCAGCTCTGCCTAAAAAAGATCACGAAAACCTTGAAAAAGGATCTGTTCGGGTCTTGAGCAATGCTAGTCAAGTTAGTATAATGCGCGACCTTTGATAGCCTTGTATGGGTTTCCATAGCGGTATAAGACCTCAAACTTCTATATTTAGAAACTGAGAGGTTCGGCCACCAAGGTTGATATCGAGCTGAAACGATTTTGGAGAAGACATTCATGTCACGAGTATGCCAAGTAACTGGTAAGCGTCCAGTAACGGGTAACAACCGTTCACACGCACGCAATGCTACTAAGCGTCGTTTTCTGCCGAACCTACAAACTCATCGTTTCTGGGTAGAGAGCGAAAAACGTTTTGTTAAACTACGTCTATCTGCTAAAGGTATGCGTATCATCGATAAGAAGGGCATCGATGCTGTTCTTGTTGACATTCGCGCAAACGGCGAAAACGTTTAAGAGGAAATAGGCAATGGCAAAGAAAGGCGTACGTGAGAAAATCCGTCTAGTATCTTCTGCAGGTACTGGTCACTTCTACACTACTGACAAGAACAAACGTAACATGCCAGGCAAATTTGAGATCAAAAAGTTTGATCCAGTTGTTCGCCAGCACGTTATGTACAAAGAAGCTAAAATCAAGTAATTGATTTCTTCTTTGAAGCTTCTTAAACAGAAGTCTGAATTAGAAACCCAGCGTTTTCGCTGGGTTTTTTATTACCTGAAATTCCCAAAAGGCGTCACAGTCTAGCCTACCTCCGCTCATTTCCCTCTTTCCTATTTTCTGCTACCTTTTCTTATAGTTACCTACAGGGAAATCAAAGTTCATGCGTGTTTCTACTTCACGGCGGCGTCGCTGGAACAACATCATGATATTGGGCATCATCGCTTTCATCGCGATCCTCAATTTGCCGACTATCATCAAAACCTATTTGATTGATGACGAACCGGTCGCTGAAGTTAGTCCTTATCCTTATTTGCTCAATCCGTCGGCGGAGTTGAAAGCACTGCATTTTTCTGACTGGTCACTGGAGCACTTGAACGGTGAGTGGAGTTTGACTAAGCAAAGTAGCCTTTCACCACAGGAGCTAGTTGAACGCTGGTCGGGCTTAGTTGGGACCGAAGTTGATCAGGACACTTTTGATGGATTGAAGCCTCAATTGACCTCACCACAGACGATTGAAGTTTGGTATCGCGATCAAGAAGAGCCTCAAAGGATCACCTTCTATCAAACCCCACAATTCTGGTTGTTGAAAAACTGGCAGGATCAATGGATAGCCGTTTCAGTTGCTCCAGAATATCTGCTACCTTAAACGCCCTGAGTTATTAATTGCCATACCACTATGCCTGAATTACCTGAAGTTGAAGTCAGCCGCATGGGGATCACCCCTCATCTGGCGGGACAAACCGTTGCTAAGCTGACTTTTCGTACCCCCAAGCTGCGCTGGGATATTCCACATGAGCTAAAGAAGATGGAAGGTCAGGTGATCCGCAGTATTTCTCGCCGTGCTAAATACTTGCTGATTGAAACCGATGTGGGTAGCGCGATTGTGCATTTGGGCATGTCGGGGTCTTTACGTGTACTGGATGCAGATATGGAGCCGGGAAAACACGATCATGTCGATCTGAAACTGACCAATGGCAAGGTACTACGTTATAACGATCCCAGACGTTTTGGGGCCTGGTTGTGGACCGAAGATGGTGAACATGATGCGTTGGGCCATATGGGGCCAGAGCCGCTAACGGAAGACTTTGATGCGCAATATATCGCGGACAAGGCAAAGAATAAGCGCGTCGCGGTGAAGCAGTTCATTATGGATAACAAAGTCGTAGTTGGGGTGGGAAATATCTACGCCAATGAGTCTTTGTTTAGTGCGCGCATCCATCCGACACGCGCAGCAGGAACGCTAACGGCTAAAGAGTGGCAACGTTTGGTTAAAGAGATTAAACAGGTGCTCCATACTGCCATTAAGCAAGGCGGAACAACATTAAAAGATTTTGCTCAAGCGGATGGTAAACCGGGCTATTTTGCTCAAGAGCTTCAGATTTATGGCAAAACCGGTGAAGCTTGCCCTAGCTGTGGGGAAGTGATTGAAGAGCAGAAAATTGGCCAGCGCAATACGTTTTTCTGTAGTTATTGCCAGAAGTAGTCAAATATAGAGCTGAGGTTGTGCTCAGCTCTATATCTCGATAACAACTAGACTTTCGCTTTGCTTTTTAACGCTTCAGCGACCGTTTTAGGCACAAAGTTGGTGACATCCCCTCCATGAATAGCCACTTCACGGACTATGGTCGAGGAGATAAATGCGTGCTCTTCTGCGGGTGTCAGGAAAACGCTTTCTAATCCGGGCATCAGTCTGCGATACATATTAGTTAAACCAAATTCGTACTCAAAATCGACGGTGGTACGTAAACCACGGATAAGAACGTTCGCATTTTCTTGCTTCGCAAAGTCGACCATCAAACCCGAAAATCCCTTCGAGCTGACATTGTCCAAATGCTGAGTCACCTGCTGTGCAAAAGCTACGCGCTCTTCTAACGTAAACATGG
The DNA here is from genome assembly GCF_947311885.1 of Vibrio sp. St2. Lineage (NCBI taxonomy): Bacteria > Pseudomonadati > Pseudomonadota > Gammaproteobacteria > Vibrionales > Vibrionaceae > Vibrio > Vibrio sp. St2. The sequence goes on from NZ_CAMZNA010000006.1 coordinate 71,791, forward strand.
TGTTCTTACTTGGGCTGGCAGCAACAGCAATAATGACCTCATCAAACATATCTGCCGCACGTTCGATTAAATCCAAATGGCCATTAGTAATAGGATCAAAGGTCCCAGGATAGATCACTCGGGAAAGGCGTTTTTTGCTCACAGTCAGTTACTCAAATGATTCTTTTATATCGCTTAATGGTAACAAAAAGGCTCACATTTACCCAACTTAGCCGTTATCATTGGGAGCAAAGATTGAGAGTTAGGAAAAGTAATGAAAAAGATACTGGTGGTTCGTAACGACAAAATAGGCGACTTCATGCTGGCTTGGCCCAGTTTCGCGATGCTGAAAGCTTCGATGCCGGATTGTCAGATTACAGCGCTGGTACCTAATTATACAGTGGCCCTTGCAGAGCTTTGTCCTTGGATTGATAAAGTGTTGGTTGATCCAACGAAGAACGGTTCTAAGCACGCGCAATCGACTTTGATTGAGCAAATAAAAGCGGAGCGCTTTGATGCATCCATCAACCTTTTCTCTACGACATATAACGCGAAATTGGTCTGGAAAGCGAAGATTCCTTACCGCCTTGCTCCGGCGACAAAGCTGGCGCAGATCTTTTACAACAAACGTATCAAACAAAAGCGTTCACAATCAGCAAAACCAGAATACGAATACAACCTGGACTTAGTGCGTGCGTTTTTAACGGATATTGGTCAAGCGGTGGTTGAGACTGGCGCACCTTATCTATCTTTCTCAGCTGACGATCTGCAGCAACAAAAGCACAAGCTCTCACAACAATTGAATTTGAACGTAGAGAAGCAATGGGTGTTCGTTCATGCTGGTAGCGGTGGTTCAGCCAATAACTTATCTCTACAGCAATACACTCAGTTAATCTGCGATATGCCGGAGCCGTTTGAAATTATACTGACGGCTGGACCGGGAGAAGAGCAGAAAGCGGCTGAGTTACATAACCTACTGAAAGAAAAGGGCAGAGCATCGGTGGTGTACGATAAGAACGATGGCTTAGTCGATTTTTCTTGTTCTATCGCTTGTGCCGACTTGTTTGTTGCTGGTTCTACTGGGCCCTTGCATATCGCGGCGGCGATAGATGTGCCGACTGTTGGCTTTTTCCCAAGTAAGCGTTCAGCGACACCGCTGCGCTGGAAACCAATTAACTCGGCAGGCAACCATATCGCTTTTTGCCCACCAGTGGCAGAAGATAAAGCCAGTCAGGAAAATATGGCCAGAATTGATATAGATTTGGTCTCGAGAGAATTACAACCATGGATCAGTCGTAAGCTGAATTAATAAAAAGGGTGATAGAAATATCACCCTTTGTTTGTATTGAAAGACTTAGAATTTATCTGGCATCTTGTCTGTTTCACTGCGAATCCACAGATCCGCATATTTCACAAAAGTAGAGTGTGCCGAAAGCAGGGAGAGCAAGAAGCCTTGCTTGCCATCAAGAAAGCCGGCTTTAACAACATACATTTTCAAGAAGCAGCCTAATGCGTGCAAAATGCCTTGTGAGATGCTGCTTTTCTTACCTTTTTTCTCGCGCTGTTCAGCCCAGGCTTTGGCATAGCCCGCCGACTTCACTAAGTAGTGATTCATGTCGTTATAGGTAAAGTGGATCAAATCGCCATCCAAGTTTTCGACTTTCATGGTTTTCGTCACTTCGACTTTTTCATGGACCAGAGCGTCATTGTATTGCGTTAACTTGGTTGGGTATAAGCGCAATACACGATCTGGGTACCAGCCACAATGACGAATATAGCGTCCAAACACCCAGCTTAGGCGAGCCGTCTGATAAATGGTATCCGGCTTGTTTGCACTCACTGAATCTAAAATGCTTTGCTTGAGCTCAGGAGTAACACGCTCATCTGCATCTAACCACAGAACGTAATCCGACTCGACGTAGGACTGAGCCAAGCGGCGCTGAGGGCCAAAGCCAGGCCATTCAGGGTTGACGTAAAACTTGTCCGTAAAACGGCGTGTAATCTGTTCGGTATTGTCTGTACTTCCAGAGTCCAGTACCACAATCTCGTCTACCCAGTCGTGAACGGTTTCTAAACAAGCTTTCAGGTGCTGCGCTTCGTTCTTAACGATAAGTGCGACGGCAATAGTTGGTTTACTCACTATGGTACCTCTGAAGTCTCTCGGAGTTTATTTTAAATGGAGTTCTGTGGTTACTTTATCAAACATGGCGATGACTTGCTGAGGTTGAATGCGCTGCATGGCGTTTTTGTCTTTGACACGGGCACGCCAGCTAAGCTGAGCTGCCGATTTCCCCGTTTCAGCCCGAATTGCGTCTTCATAAGCAGACACTACATATTGGCGATACTGATAAGGCCCAGTGCGTTCAGGGTTGTGGTGGGCATACAAACCAATAACCGGTGTATTGACCGCATTGGCCATATGAGCAGGGCCAGTGTCGGGGGCGATCACCAAATCAGCTTGGTCTAACAGTGCCAGCATTTGCTTCAGCGAACTTTGGCCGACCTGATTATTGACGGTGCATGTCAGCTTGTTCTCAATCTTCGTCGCTAGGTCTAATTCTACTTGCGCTGGGCTACCGGCTAAGGTGACCTGCCAGCCTTGATCTACGGCGTGCTGGGTAAGTTCGACGTAGCCTTCGGCTGTCCAGTTCTTGTAGGTTTTACTTGCCGCAGGTACGACAACCAAGTTGCGTTTGTCGGCAGATAATTGCTGTTGTGCCCAATATTTATCTTCATCTGAATATTCAAGCGTCCAAACAGGGGTCATATCTTGAACACCAAGTGTATGGCCAAAGGCGAGCAGTCCATCTAAAACGTGCATGGAATCTGGTGAAGGCACTTTGATATTGGTAAACAGAGTTTGGAAGTCCTGACTGCGGATAGAATCAAAACCGAGCTTGTATTTCGCCTTGATGCCAAGAGTGGCAATACTGGCTCTAAATGCGTACTGCATGTGCAGCAGTGCATCGAATTTTTGTCCTTTTAGTGTAGCCCAGAGCTTTTTATAGCCCTGCCAACCTTCCTTCTTGTCAAAAACGATCACACGAATACCAGGCATGTCTTCAATCAGCTTAGCTTCAAGCTTACCTGTGATCCAGACAATGTCGGTTTGCGGCCACTGATGTTGAATAGCTTGCACTGCCGCAACGGTATTACACACATCGCCAATCGCAGATAAACGCAGAATGCACAAAGAGTCAGGGGCAGAAGAAAAAAGGCTCATAAATAATTCTTTTAGCTAGCAATGGTGAAGATTATGCAGACGCGTTCAATAAATGTAAAATGGCCACTGAAATTTAATCAGAGATAGCCCCCGCATGAAAACCGTGCAATTGGATAACCAAACAATTTGGTATGACGAGACCTTGCTTAAGGAAGACCCTAAGCAGGTGTTTGACGCCGGATTTTGGCAAAATGCCGGTAAAGTCATCGGCAGTGCTCAAGGACGTGGAACCACTTGGTTTGTGCAAACGGAAACTATTGAAGCGGCACTCAGGCATTATCGTCGCGGTGGCTTGTTTGGAAAACTAGTGGAAGATAGCTATCTCTTTTCAAGCTGGGAAAAAACTCGCAGCTATCAGGAATTTCAGTTGCTAAACACCTTGATTGAAGCTGGCGTCAATGTACCTAGACCAATCGCTGCCCGCACGGTAAAAAGTGGTGTAACCTACAAAGCGGATCTATTGAGCGAAAAAATCCCCAATGCACGGGACTTGGTTTCTATCCTGATGGAAAGCCCACTTCCTGCCGAAATGTATCAAAAGATTGGCCTAGAAATCCGCAAGATGCATGATGCACAGGTTAATCATACCGACCTTAACATTCACAATATCCTGATAGATGAGCAAGACAAAGTGTGGATAATCGACTTTGATAAATGCTATCAGCAATCAGGAAATGGCTGGAAGCAGAGCAACTTGGATAGATTGAAAAGGTCGTTTGAAAAGGAAGTAGGTAAGGGTGGGATTCATTGGAAACTAGATGATTTTCAGCATCTAAAACAGTAATCTCGTATAGAGATATTCGCAAATTTATACCTTTAAACCGCGTCAGTGTATATATGAAAATATTTGTTATTAACCTACCAAGGTCAGTAGATCGTCGAATTTCTATGGAAGCTCAGCTAAAGAAGCTTGGGGTTGCCAATTATGAGTTTTTTGAAGCTATCGATGGCAGTCAGATGCCTAGTTATCTAGCTGACAAAGTTGATGATGAACATCGGAAGAAATTTAGAAGCAGGCCTTTATCATATGGAGAGCGCGGTATATATGCTAGCAATTATCTATTATGGGAAAAGTGCGTTCAGCAAAATGAACCTTTTTTGATCATGGAAGACGACGTGGTCCTCGAAGATTGTTTTGTTTCAATATGTAATCGTGTTGAAAAGCTACACAGCAAAGGGTTCGAATATTTTAGATTAGGGATAAGTGATACTAGCGAAGTTCCTCAAGTTATAGATGTTAATGAAAACATAGTTCATTGGTGTGATAACCAAAGTGGCTCTACACGATGCTACAGTATTTCACCTAGAGGTGCTGCCAAGTTACTGAAACGAAGTGAAAAATGGATTTGTGCAGTAGATAACTATATAGGCGAAGCTTATAGAACAAAGATTCCCTGCCTAGGGATTATGCCTTATGCGTCTTCGAAAGCTGAGTACGAATCTACAATTCAGCTAGGTCAGAAAAGCAAAGTATCTCTAATCAATAAACTGAACCGAGAGTTATATAGGTTTTACAGGTTTCTACGTATGAGCGTTTGGAACCGTATTTTATTCGCCAAAGCATTACCTAATAAAGGGCAGAGCTAAGTCTCTAACGCGACTTTAATGATGAAAACACTTCCCAGAAAATGATGAAATAGCTTTGGCTGGGTTGCCCCCTATGACTGAATCCTGTTCAAAGTTACCCGTTACTGTAGCAGTACTTGCGACAACGGAGTTAGTTGCTATGTTAGTCCCTTTGAGGATAGTGGACCTAGCGCCAACCCATACTTTGTCTTCAATGGTTATTGGCTGATCTGGATTAGTTTGTTGATTTTCTAAATCTGTAATTTTGTGTAGATCTGAATCCATAAAAAGAGTTTGCCAAGAGATTAGACAGTTATCACCAAAAGAGATCACATGATTACAAATGATAGTTGCTTCACCAGTAAAATTGCTGCCAGAGCCAATTGCTAACTTACCATTTATATGGAGTTTGGAGCCTGTACCTACCTTAATGTGATGGCCAAACTTTATATGTCCATTCTTGCCAATATTCCATATAAAACGAGAGTATTTGTTGTCAGCAATCTGCACTCGACCAAATCCTAGTTTGATCTTGCCTAGTTTGGCTGATTCAGGGATAGATATCCTGCCGCCTAGAGCAACAAACTTGGTACGATGATTGACTAAAATTGGAAGTTTTATCGCTTGGTGAAATGGTAGGTAATAGAAATTAAAGAATAGAGTTTTGGGTATACATCTCACATAGTGGTATAGCTTGGATAACTTCTTCAAACTCATCTTGCTTCTCCGAAAATGTGTTGGATAGTGTTTTTGAGCGCACCTCGGTTTCGCTCCACCACACTTAATGCGGCCTGGCCTTGTTCGTCCCTAAGATCTGTGGAGTGAAAAAGCTCAATAATTTTTTCTGCGAGCTCAGATTCAGAGTTGATGATCTGACAACTATTCGATGCAACTAGTTGCTTTGTGATATCAGAAAAATTGAAATAACTAGGCCCAGTTAGAGTTGGCTTTGCCAATGCCGCGGGCTCTAAGAGGTTGTGTCCACCGACTTTATTTCCAAGTAAGCTTCCACCCATGAAGCAGACATCGCTAGCGCCAATAAGTGTTAACATTTCACCCATAGTGTCACCTAAATAGACTTGTGTACTGGCTGATACAGTTGAATAACTTGTCCGACGGACTGTCGTAAAGAGTTCACTGCATTTCACCATGACATCATTAAATCTCTCTGGATGTCTAGGAACTAATATGAGGAGAGCATTAGGCACATGCTGTAAGACCTGAGAATGAGCAGCGAGTATTTTTTCATCTTCTCCTTGATGAGTGCTGGCTGCGATCCAAATAGGGCGAAAGCTATCCAATTCACACCTGAGCTGTTTTCCCTTGATTGACTGCTCGGATGAAATGGATATATCGAATTTTATCGAGCCAGAGACAAAGATTTTACTTTGAGGTACCCCGAGATTTTCAAATCTTCTAGCATCATCTTTATGCTGACATATAACTTTACTTAAAGAGGGGGAAAGTAGATTAAATAAAGGCTTGACCTTTGAATAGCCGCGGAAAGATTTATCTGACAAACGAGCATTGACCACTGTGATTGGAATGTGCTTTTTTGATACCGTAATTAATGTATTAGGCCAAAGCTCAGTTTCAACAATGATTAACTGTTTTGGTCTGACGACTTTTAAAAATGCTTTTACCGCGAAAGTAAAATCCAGAGGCATATATCTGTGTTCAGCATATTCCTTTAAATTTTCTGCTTGCTTAGCACCTGTTGGAGTTGTAGTAGTGACAAGGATTTTAGCATTTGGCTGGGCTTGATGTATCTTTTTAATCAATGGTGATGCAGCAATAACTTCTCCCACTGAAACAGCGTGAACCCATATTACAGGTTTGTTCTCTGGGTTGTTCAGGCTAGGTGTGAGGCCGAAATGTTCTTTCCAACGAGTGCCTACGGAAGGTTTACCAAGCTTATGTTTATATAAGCTTGGTAAAAGGAAAGGAAGTGCAATGACTAGTAAAAATGTATATAGAGCTCGTATCACTTGAGGAGATCTTCCGGCTTTTTATGTGTCCATTTGCTACGAGGCTTATCTAGGTATTGGAAATATTCGTTCGTAAATGTGCCTTGTATGCAAACGTATTTTCTTTCTTTGTATACGACTGGCTTGTTATCCAATACGCCAGTTATAACCATCGGACCTGTCAGAAAATAAACTCCTTGTTCTATGTTTCTGCTTTCTATATTTTCGACAATCTTATTGATCGCAAGTTCGTAGTCTGGATTGTTAGGAGCTGAGGCGAGAAAGAAATTGGTGTAGTGCTGATTCTTTTTTAACTTCACATACATCGCATTTTCATCGGTAGGTAAGATGCGTTTAAGTGGCCATACAAGTGTCGCATCAATATCCATATAGATACCACCGTGAGTGTGAATTGTGATGAGTCGCCACAAATCTGCTTGCGCAGCACCATCATTCAATTGCATGTAGGCGTTATACACTCGTTCAGAAGCATTTGCTTTAATGAACTCGGCTCGTTCTTCTGTACTCACATAGCGATATTCATAATCTAAGGACATCAGGCGATTGAACAAATAGTTAAGATAAACAGGCAGAGTGCTTTGTGCAGAAAAGTTAGTTTGCCAGATTATCTTAGGTATCTTGGTTTGCTTGGTAGAGGTGACCTTTGGATTGGAGAACGATGGAATCGTAAAGCGCTTGTTTGGAAACAAGGCATGAAAAGGGTATGACAACATTTTAAAAATGTTGCCGATGAGCCGAATGAGTCGATTGGAAACTAAAATTGATAGATTTTTCATTGCTGCTTATAAAATTCCGAAATGAAGTTATTGGCTCGATAGGGCACGGGAAATTGCATCTGTGATTTGAGCCGTGGTCGGTATTGAGCCATCAGCATTCATCACGATGTCATGGTGCTCATACAAAGGCGTATATCGAAACGGCACTGTCGCATAGAAAATGCCTACAGTTGGTGTATGGGTCGATATTGCAATGTTCCGGACGCCTGTATCAGGAGCGACCATTAGTGTAGCTTTTGCCGTTAGATCAACTAACTCTTCAAGTGGTAAGCATGGTTGAATTTTGAAGTTAGGATATTTTAAAAGGCTTTGGCAAAAATCCCCTTTCTCAAAATCATTTTTTCCTTCCAGATACACGTGAGTATGATTTGGGTTCTCTTGAACAGCCTTCTCTAATACCGCAAACATTTGCTCTTTGGATAATATTTTTCGCAGCTGCGAGGCGCCGTTAAAATAGAGCACATAGGGAGCTTCAGTGTCTACCAGTTTGCGATGATCAGGATAGGCAAAGTCCAGTGGGTGAGCGGGGTTGTGGCCTAGTAGCTTGAGCATATCTAACATGCATTCCACTTCTGGCTGAAAATCTGAACGATGAACTGCAACATTAAACAAAGTACCGCAGAAGTACCATTTGTATGGAAAGCCTATTTTTAGTTTGGCTTTACTTAATGCTGTCATCCAATGAGAACGGTTAGTGCTCGCCAAATCGAAAATTATGTCTTGCTCGCCTAGTTGTTTGATGTTTTGGACTTTTTCTTTGACAGGTGTTGTTTTTCCAGGCTCTTTTCCTGGCATCACATGAACATGATCAACCAAGTCACTCGGTATTCCATACATATAGTTGGAAACTGGAACTAACGTAATTTCAGCGTTAGGAAAAAACTTTCTGGCTTCAACTAGAAATGGGCGAACAACAACCTGATCACCAAGTGCTGCGTGTCTAATTACTGCTATTTTCTTGATTTTTTGAGGCTGAAAATCATCTTGAATATACTTGCGTGCTTTTTTAGAAGCGTAAGCACCACGCTCAAACCATAGGTGTTTCATGAGTTATTGCTCTAGAAATTTATCAACAGCATTGATGACTTGAGAAGGCATTAGTTTATTGAGACAGTCTTGGTGGCCAAGCGGACACTCGCGTTTGAAACACGGCCGACACTCAATGTCAGTATGCACCATTTCTAACTTGTCAGTCAGAGGTGGCGTATATTTTGGTGAGCTAGAGCCATAAATCGCAACAATATTGCACCCTACGGCAGCAGAAACATGCATTAAGCCTGAATCGTTCGATACAACGGTATGGCAAGCTGCTAATAAGTCTACTGCTTCGATTAGTGATGTTTCGCCAGCTAAGTTAAAGCAATATTGTTGTTGCTCTGATGTGAGAGCTGATTTGATTTTTTCGGTGACAGCTCTGTCTTTTTCTGAGCCGAACAACCAAACTTGCTGGCCTTTATCTACAAGATGTTTAGCAAGCTTAGAATAGTGCCGGTCTGGCCAACGCTTAGCCGGGCCAAACTCCGCACCAGGGCAGAGGCCTACAATTGGAAGTTGTAAATCTAGATTGAGTCTCTGACGAGCAGCGAGTTGTGAAGTGGAGTCGACGGTTAAACTGGGCTTTGGGCAATTGGCTAACTCAACCTCTTCCAACATCTTTTTAGAAGTTGAAGCGAGAGCGACGTACCTTTCAACCATATATTGAAATACACGCTTATCAGGACGAAGATCTGTAAGTAGCCCATATCTGAACTCACCTTTCCAGCCAGTTCGTACTGGTATTCCAGCAAACCATGGAATTAGGGCTGACTTTGCAGAATTAGGTAATATGAATGCATGGCTATAATGATTGTAACGTAACTCATGCCCAATTGCTCTTCGACCAAATAGATTGAAGTCCCCATGTCCAATCGGCATCTCTATGGCTTGATGTACTTCTGGCATGCGTTCTAGGATAGGTTTACACCAAGCAGGAGCAAGGACATCCAGTTCACAGTCTGGATATTTATCTTTGAGAGTCGTATACAAGCTTTGCGACATCACCATGTCGCCAACCCAAGAGGGACCGATAATGAGAATTTTCATTTAGGAAGCTAGGGTTCGTCTAATAAGTCAGTTCATGCTGCCATGATACTCCATTATGTACGACTTTGGCAGGGTTACCAACAGCAATGGCGCCCGATGGGACTGATTTGGTCAAGGTAGAGTTGATGCCAATGATTGATCCTTCACCGACAGTAACACCTTTTAAAACGGTTACATTATCTGTAAGCCACACTTCAGGACCAATTTCGATACTTTGAGCACTGTTGATGCGTTTTCCATCTTTAACAATATTATGCCCATCACTGGTCATAATCTTCACGTTTCGGGATAGCATGCTTCCTTTGCCAATTTTTAGCTTAATTCCATTTTCTCTTGCAGAAAGGTAGCAGTCGTGTCCAATGATAGTATTGTCGTCGATAATTAAGTGACAATTATTTCCATCAATTTCAATGTTGCTACGACGTAGGTTTACGTTTTTTCCTATTTTTAGGATGTTGTTCTCCCCTTTAATAATAATCTTGCATTGTCGTATTTTTGAGGATGCATCTATCGTAATTTGATGTCGGCCCGATATTTTTATTTTGTTTCTTAACTTGTTAGTCAAGCTGAACATTTTATTCACCTGTATCAATCCATATCACCTTCTTATGTTATAGTTCATTAGCTTAAATATAAAGCTATGACAGCGTAATTTTATTGACTATGACTACTTGAAAGAGCAGTAAGTATAGTTGGATTTATAGTCATTGAACTTAGCTATGAATGAGATGTGCTAAACATATGGAATATCCCTTCAAGTGAAACTAGTTGCTTTTGTGTTCTCGGTTATATAGAAGCATCAGGAGCTAAGAGCTTAGTATGTTGAAGGGACAACGTTAAGCGTGCGTGAGAGTTGACTAAAGTCAGTTCAATTTTCTTGCCATATATGGTCTAATGGCGTCCGTTTCTCTTGGTTTGGTATTGTTAAGTGAAAATATTTGTTATTAGTTTAAAACGTAGTCCTGAGCGCAGAGACTACATAAAGAAGCAGCTAGACCAACTTGATATTGACTTTGATTTTTTTGACGCAGTTGACGGTAGAGCAGAGCCCCCTCACGAATTGTTCGAAAATTATAACTATGCTAAACGACTATGGCTTACGAGTGGCCGAATGCCCTCGAAAGGAGAGCTCGGCGTATACGGAAGTCATTACCTTCTATGGAAAAAATCGATTGAGCTTGATGAGCCTATTATAGTTTTTGAAGATGACGCGGCTATCTTGCCTTCATTTCCAAGTAGCTTGAAAGTCGTTGAAGAAAAAATCGATAACTACGGTTTCTTGCGCTTAGAGTCTAAAACAGACAAAGGGGTTTTGTGTCTGAAGGAAGAGGGTGATAACTTTAGCATCTCTTTTATGACGAATAACTATGGTGGACTTAGGTGTTATGCCATTTCACCGTATGCTGCAAAAAAGCTTGTTAGTAACTCCGAGCGATGGTGTATGCCAGTAGATAACTATGTTGGCTCCTTGTATCTACATGATATGCCATCTTATATTCTTTCCCCTGCTGTTGTTGAAAACCCCCAAGAATTCGCTACGACAATTCAACTAGGTGAAGAAAGTAAAGCTAGGTGGTATCGAAAACCTACTCGAGAGATTTACTCTTTATACAGAAAGATTGTCTTACGTATTTATAATAGAAAGTATCAATGAAGAATTTAGTTCAGCAATTGGAGAAAGTATTTCTTTTCTCTCCAATTTTTCTAGTTTTAATCTCAATATTTAACTTCACAGATACTAAGTCTTTAGTTTCAAGGGTTACTGTTATTGTTATTGTTTATAGCATAGTAAGATATAGACAATTTATTAAGAGTAATTTTAATCAAAATAATTACAAAAAGTTTTTTTTAGCTAGCATTCTGGTTTTTGCATATTTTTCTATTATGCATTTTTGGAGAGGTGATAATTTTGGATTGCCTAGGACTTTACTGACTTGTATTATTTACTTATCTGTTGTTCCTTGGAGTAAATTTTCTAATTCTTGGTTTTATAATGCAATTATATTTTCCGCATATGTATGTGGAGTTAATGCGATATTTGAATATTACTATTTAAATGTATCTAGAGTCGGTATGGCAACCAATCCTATACCCTATGCATTATATTGCTCGTTTGTATCTTTGTCCTCTTTTTCTTTGGTCAAAATCTATAGAAACAAACTGATGCAAGGTATTTGTATTGTGGGCTTTTTAGTCGCTTTATGGGCACTAGTCTTAACTGATTCTCGTGGTGTATGGGTCGCATACCCAATAGTAATGATGTTTGTAATTTATAGGAGCTTTAATGCTTTATCTCTTGTGAAATTAGGAGGGGTTACATTGATTGGCTTGAGCATTATTTATATGTCATTTAAGCCTATGATAGATGAGCGTATTAACAGAACAGTGGTTGAGTTTCATTCTATAAGTAAAGGGAATTATGAGACATCTCTAGGGGCGCGATTGGATTTATGGGCGCTCGGTGTGGATGTTTGGCAGAAGCAATCTATTGTTGGAGAAGGTGATATAATGTTAGAAGAGGGTATTCGAAAAGTGCCAAACAGAATGGCTTATCGACAGCCTCACCTCCATAACCAATATATAGATACGCTTGCTAGATACGGTTCTGTTGGTCTTTTTATTATGATGGTTTGGCTATTCAATCCAGTAAGGCTGAATAAGGCCCGAGAGGGTGATAGTATCATTACACAGGTGCTTGTTATGCTTGTGGCTATCGCGGGGTTATCTGATGTGCCTTTCCACCATACGCATGTAGTTTATTTATTCACCCTCGTAGTCGGTCTATTCTCTTTGAATCAGATGAAATCAAGGTTAAGTTAGTCTTATTGAGGAAGGTTACTCACGGTAATACTTTGCGAGATTTTCAATATGTGCATTCATCGAAAATTCTGATTGTGCTCGTTGATAAGCTAAAATTGAATTCTTCTTCATCAATTTATTGTCAAGAAGGTAGCATTCTAGGCTAGTAGCTATTCTTTGAGGCTCTAATGGGCTTGTTAGAATAGCTGTTGATACTAGTATTTCTGGCAGCGCTCCAGTATTAGCCGCTACTATGGGTTTCTTGGCTGCCATTGCCTCTATTGCAGTTAAACCAAAAGCTTCGTTGTGATTTGGTAGGCATACAATATCCATTGCAGCCAGCATACGATCAGTATCTGTCCTAAATCCAGCTAGATGAACTCGCTGAGTTAAATCTAAGTGATTAATCTTATCTTTTAGCTTGTAAACGTATGAGTTGTCCGAACCTTCTGAAACATCTAACCCTCCGACTAGTAATAAATGAAGCTCGGGGTATTTGTCTTTCAGTAAACTGAAGGCCTCTAAAAGCTCCATTTGACCTTTACCAGAGCAGACTCTACCTAGATTACCAATAATTATACTATCTGTAGGTAAACCCAATTCAAATTTGATAGTGGCGATTTGATTTTGGTCATCAATTGGCTGTTCTGGGATATCAGTGCCTAACCAGAGTCGGGTAATTTTATTTTCAGGTATAGGGAGTGCTTTTAGGTTACGTTTATAGGTTTCATCGCTGATCGAAAAAGTCTGGTCAACATGTGAATAGGCCCACTTATGGTAGAGATCTTTTTTAGGGCGAGTAACTCCCATATGCTCCGTGAAAAAAGTTCTCCGTCTAGTTAATAAGCTCAATAGCGCAGAAATCAGAATATCACCAGATTTGTGGCAATGGATAATTTCGACGTTTCGTTGTTTTAACCAGTGGTTCAGTCTTAAGAGTTGAGATGCTATTAATTTCCCTTTACTCGATATCTCAAAGGTTTCAATACCAAAATTTTGCATTCCTTCAGCAACTTGTGTTCCACCGGTACATAGGCCATAAACTTTATAGCCACGCTGAAGAAACTCTTTGCCAGTTCTTATCGGATACATTTCTAGTCCCCCCCAGCCTTGGGAAAGACAAATATGAAGAATTGCTGGTTTTTTCACAACTTACCTTTATCTAGTGGAGAGGTAATAAAAAAGGTGGTACTGAAACCACCTTTCTATAGTAAGTCTTTAAAATATTAGAGGCTACTTGTTTATCTTCTGCATATATTCATCAACGCCTTCGGCGACTGTTTTAAACTTATGAGCACAGCCTGCTGCACGAAGTTTTGTCAGGTCTGCTTGAGTAAACTCTTGATACGCACCTTTAAGGTGTTCAGGGAATGGAATAGTTTCTACTTCACCTTTACCATGGAACTTAATCACGGCTTTAGCTACTTCTTCAAAAGATTCTGCATTACCTGTACCTAAGTTAAAAATGCCTGACTGACCGCTTTCCATAAACCACAAGTTTACTGCTGCAACATCACCGACGTAAACAAAATCACGCTTAAACGTTTCGCTGCCAGCAAACAGCTTTGGATTTTCGTCATTATTCATTTGGTTGTTTAGATGGAAAGCTACTGATGCCATAGAACCTTTATGCTGTTCGCGAGGGCCATAAACATTGAAGTAACGGAAACCAGTAATTTGAGAAAGTTGCTCACCATGCTCTTCAGCATCTTGCCAAATGCGGCGTACATAGTTATCGAACTGCTGCTTTGAGTAGCCGTATACGTTTAGTGCGCCTTCGTACTCTTTTTCTTCAATGAAAGTATCGGTTTCACCGTAAGTCGCAGCTGAAGAGGCATAAAGGAATGGGATTTCACGTTCTAAACAGAAATGTAGCAGCTCTTTTGAGTACTCATAGTTATTGAGCATCATGTATTTACCATCCCACTCAGTTGTAGCAGAGCAAGCACCTTCATGGAAGATAGCTTCGATCGGCCCAAAGTCGTCACCGGCCATGACTTGAGTTAGAAAATCATCACGGTCTATGTAGTCTGCGATGTCTAAATCAACCAAGTTTTGGAATTTCTTACCATTCTTAAGGTTGTCGACTACCAAAATGTCGTTAATACCTTGCTCATTAAGAGCTTTAATGATGTTACTGCCAATCATGCCAGCTCCGCCAGTTACGATGATCATATTCTTCCTCCAAACAACAACTGAGCGTTTGCTGATGAGTATATCATGCTCAAAATCAGTCTGATAGTGGCTAGCATTTGTTTAAAGCTAACTTACTGTACTGATATCGACCATATGTCTAGTTTGCGCTATTATCTCTGGCGCTTTTGTGTCGATTAGCTTGTTGATGCTAGATGCAACAAGCTAATCGAAGCCAGAATTTGGAAATTATTGGTAGGTTTAGAAGGTAAAAATGGTAAAGAAAAAAGTACTTACAGTGTTTGGTACCCGACCAGAAGCAATTAAAATGGCCCCTTTAGTGCATTCATTAGAGGCAGACGAGCGGTTTGACGCCAAATGTTGCGTTACTGCACAACATAGAGAAATGCTAGACCAAGTGTTGGATCTATTTGAAGTCAAACCTGATTATGATCTCGATTTAATGAAGTCTAGCCAGACACTGAATGATGTAACTGCTCGAATCCTTCTAGAGTTGAAGCCAGTTTTACAAGATTTTCGACCTGACGTGGTTTTAGTTCATGGTGATACAGCAACCACTTTTGCCGCTAGTCTCGCTGCCTATTATGAGCAAATTGCCGTGGGCCATGTAGAAGCTGGACTGAGAACGGGAAACATCTACTCTCCATGGCCAGAAGAAGCCAACAGAAAGCTAACTGGTGCGTTGGCGACGTATCATTTTGCACCAACAGAGACCTCTCAAAACAATTTGTTAAAAGAGAACTTTGATAACAATGATATTTCGATTACCGGAAATACTGTTATTGATGCGCTTCTAATGATTAAAGATAAAATTGATAATGATGTTGATTTGCGAAGAAAACTCTCTGTTCAGTTCCCGTTTCTTCAAAACGAGCACAAACTGATCTTAGTGACGGGTCATCGAAGAGAGAACTTTGGTGATGGCTTTGTTCGAATTTGTGAAGCTCTAGCTCAAACGGCTCAGAAACACCCAGAAGTACAAATTGTATATCCTGTCCATTTAAACCCCAATGTCCGTGAACCTGTGAATCGAATTCTGTCTGGCATAGACAATATACATCTTGTGGAACCTCAGCAGTATCTTCCGTTTATTTATCTCATGAATAGAGCTCATATTATTTTGACTGACTCGGGGGGCATTCAAGAAGAAGCCCCTTCTCTAGGCAAACCAGTTTTAGTTATGAGAGATACAACTGAGCGTCCAGAAGCCGTAGCGGCAGGTACCGTTAAGTTAGTCGGCACAGATGTGGATAGAATTGTAACGGGTTTGACGACATTACTCGAAGACGAAGAGTCTTATAAAGAAATGAGCTTTGCCCATAACCCATATGGCGATGGGCACGCTTGTCAAAAAATCCTAGACGTTCTAGCAAAATAGTTTTATTCAAATTTAAAGAGAATTATATATGTCTTTTGAAGCAGTATCGGTTGTCGGCTTAGGCTATATTGGCTTACCTACAGCAGCGATGTTTGCATCGCGAAAAAAGCAGGTTATTGGTGTTGATGTCAACCAACACGCCGTTGATACCATTAATCAGGGAAAAATTCATATCGTAGAACCTGAGTTGGATATGATAGTGAATGCGGCAGTTAAGCAAGGGTACTTAAAAGCCGTTACCGCGCCCGAGCCGGCGGATGCATTTTTAATTGCGGTCCCAACACCATTTTTGCCTTGCAAAGAAGATGAAGTGCCAGAGCCTGATCTTTCCTACATTGAAGCTGCGAGCAACGCGATTGCCCCTGTTCTTAAGAAAGGTGACTTGGTTATTCTTGAATCAACTTCACCGGTAGGTGCGACGGAGCAAATGGCGGAATGGCTTGCGCTCGCTCGTCCAGAACTTTCTTTTCCACAGACTCACGGCGAAGATGCGGATATCAATATTGCTCACTGTCCGGAACGAGTGTTACCAGGGCACGTTGTACGCGAACTGGTTGAAAATGATCGTGTTATTGGTGGTATGACACCAAAATGTTCGCAACGTTCTGTAGAACTGTACAAGACCTTCGTTGAAGGTGAGTGTGTTATTACCAATGCGCGTACAGCGGAAATGGCTAAGCTAACAGAAAATAGTTCTCGAGATGTCCAAATTGCGTTTGCCAACGAACTTTCTGTTATTTGTGACAAGCTAGATATCAATGTTTGGGAACTAATTGCGTTATCTAATCGTCACCCTCGAGTAAACATTTTGCAGCCAGGCCCTGGTGTTGGTGGTCACTGTATTGCTGTTGACCCGTGGTTTATTGTGGCAAGAACGCCAGCAGAAGCTCAAATTATCCACACGGCAAGAAAAATCAATGACGGTAAGCCGGGCTGGGTGATCGATAAAGTGAAAGTTGCCATTGCTGATTACTTACAGGCTAACATAGACAAAACATCTAAAGATGTGACTATTGCATGTTATGGGTTAGCATTTAAACCAAATATCGATGACGTTCGCGAGAGTCCTGCTCTGTCAATATACAAAGAATTGGTGAGCCTACACCCTGGACGCGTGTGGGGTGTAGAGCCTAACCTAGATGAATCTACTGATATTCCTCTGGTCAGTTTTGAGCAAGCTTCCGAGCAAGCTGACATCCATGTATTATTAGTGGATCATAAAGAGTTTAAAGCTGAGAAAGTTAAGTTCGATTATCTTATCGATACAAAAGGCATTTGGGGGTAATAAAGACAATGCTTAATAATAAGACCGTTTTGATAACTGGTGGTACAGGGTCTTTCGGTAAAAAGTTTGTTGAGACTATTCTGAGTAGTTATAGCAATGTAAAAAAGATCATTATCTTTTCACGTGACGAGCTTAAGCAGTTTGAGCTAAAACAACAGTATCCCGCACATGAATACCCTCAGTTACGCTTTTTTATTGGTGATGTCCGTGACCAAAATCGAATGGCTCAAGCTTGTGAAGGTGTAGATGTCATTATACACGCTGCTGCAATTAAGCAAGTAGATACCGCGGAATATAATCCTACAGAGTGTATTCGTACGAATGTCGACGGGGCGGAAAACGTTATCCATGCTGCGCTACAGTGTGGCGTAAAAGACGTAGTTGCCTTATCAACAGATAAGGCTTGTGCTCCAATTAATCTCTATGGTGCAACTAAACTGGCGTCAGATAAATTGTTTACGGCAGCAAACAACATCAAAGGTTCAAAAGACATTCGTTTTAGTGTCGTGCGTTATGGGAATGTAATGGGTTCTCGTGGTTCTGTAATCCCATTCTTTTTAGCAAGACGAAAAGATGGAGTGTTACCTATTACTCACGAAGAGATGACTCGCTTTAATATCTCTCTTCAGGATGGCGTTAACATGGTGATGTACGCCCTTGAGCATCACCTTGGTGGTGAGATATTTGTTCCTAAAATTCCGTCGTATAAGATTCTCGATATTGCTACTGCCGTTGCCCCAGAGTGCAAAACCAAAGTGGTTGGTATTCGACCAGGTGAAAAATTGCATGAAGAGATGATCACTGATACGGACTCTCTGAATACCATAGATTTGGGTAAATACTACGCTATTCTGCCGTCTGTCTCATTCACTTATACAGAAGAAGAATATTTAGAACACCACAAGGCACAAAAAGTACCGTTTGGATTTAAATATAACTCTGGAACGAATACAGAATGGGAATCTATTGAAAGCTTACGTACTCTAGTTAAAGAGCATGTAGATCCTAACTTTAAAGTGTGAGAAGAGCAGTGATTCCATACGGAAAACAAGATATCAGCCAACAGGACATAGATTTCGTTATCGACGTACTGAATTCAGATTTTTTAACGCAAGGTCCTCAGGTGCCTGCGTTTGAAAAAGCTCTGAAAGATCATACAAGTGCTGAGTATGCCCTTGCTGTGAACAGTGCAACCTCGGCCCTTCATATTGCCTGTCTTGCTTTAGAGTTGGGTGAGGGAGATTGGCTTTGGACATCACCAATTACCTTTGTGGCTTCAGCAAACTGTGGGCTTTACTGTGGTGCAAAAGTCGATTTTGTCGATATTGACCCAGACACATATAATATGTGTCCTAGAAAGCTTGAAGACAAGCTGAAACTCGCTAAAGCCAGTGGCAAGCTACCAAAGGTGGTAGTGCCAGTACATCTATGTGGACAGCCATGTGACATGAAAGCCATTGGTAAGCTGGCAAGAGAGTATGGCTTTAAAGTGATTGAAGATGCTTCCCATGCCATCGGCGGTCATTATCATGGAGAACCCATTGGTAACTGTGCTTATTCTGATATTACTGTTTTCAGTTTCCATCCCGTTAAAATAGTAACGACAGCGGAAGGTGGTGCGGCTTTGACCAATCAAAAAGCGTTGGCACAGAAGATGGAACTGTATCGTAGCCATGGAATCACTCGTGATCAAAGTTTAATGGAAGGAGACAGCCACGGCGCTTGGTATTATCAGCAAATCGATTTGGGCTTCAATTATCGAATGACTGAAATGCAAGCCGCTTTAGGTGTATCTCAAATGCAGCGGTTGCACCAGTTCATTGAGGCAAGGCACCACCTTGCCAATCGATATAACGATTTGCTTTCCGACTTACCTCTTGTTTTACCATATCAATTAGATAACACCTATTCTGGTCTTCATCTATATGTAATTCGGCTGAAACTAAAGGAAATAAGCCTCACTCATGAACAAGTCTTCAATGCGCTTAGAGCGAGTGGCATTGGTGTAAATCTTCACTACATACCTGTACATACACAACCTTACTATCAGAAATTAGGTGATGCAGAGCCGTCCTTTCCAGAGTCTGAGCAGTACTATCGAGAAGCGATTTCATTGCCACTGTTCCATTCTATGACGGAAGAGCAGCAGGATCGAGTTGTTGCTGTGCTTACTAATATATTGATAGGTTAAGATTGATGAAGGTTGCCATAATACCTGCAAGAGCGGGAAGTAAACGAATTCCACATAAAAACTTCAGAGAGTTTCATGGAAAGTCGGTTATCAATTATTCAATACAAGCAGCAATTGAAAGTTCATTATTTGATAAGATTGTCATTAGTACAGATGAAGTACAGGTTGAGCATTATATTGAAGATCTATCAGCTGTCGAAATCAATTCTAAACGTCCAGAAATTCTAGCCGATGATGAAGCAACGATTCGAGATGTAATTCAATATGAAATCCAACGATTGGGCTTGGATCGTGATGACGAGGTTTGTTTGATATATGCGACAGCTCCCTTTTTAAAAAGCAGCAATTTAATTGAATCTCATATGATGATTAAAAACAGTAAGGCTGATTATGTTTTAAGCGTTGGAGTTTTTTCTCCGCCTATAGAAAGAGCACTATCTATAAATGAAGAAGGCTATGTTTCAATAAATATGGCTCGGGGTATTAATTCGAGAACTCAGGACTTAAATGAGTGTTACTTTGACGCAGCACAATTTTGTTGGGGAACAGTCTCTACATTTCTTAGCGATAAACTTGTTTTGAATGCTAACACATTTCCATATGTATTAAATAGAGATCAGGTCGTTGATATTGACACAATGGATGATTGGAATTTTGCAACAAAGCTTTACTCTGCAAGAGAGGATATTAAATGAAAATTGATAATCTAAATATTGGCAAGGATAAGAAGCCATTTATTATTGCTGAACTGTCTGGAAACCATAACCAATCTCTTGAGAAAGCACTGAGCTTGATAGAACTAGCGAAGGAATCAGGAGCTGATGCTGTTAAAATTCAGACTTATACAGCAGATACTTTAACGATAGATTGTGATAAAGATGATTTCCAATTAAAGGACCCAAATAGCCTTTGGCATGGGATGAGCATGTATGAGTTGTACCAAATTGCTCATACTCCTTGGGAGTGGCATCAGGCAATATTTGATAAGTGTAAAGAACTAGAAATCATCTGCTTTAGTTCTCCATTTGATACGACAGCTGTTGATTTCTTAGAAACGCTAGGTTGTCCTTGTTATAAGATTGGTTCGACAGAGAGTACCGAACCTGCACTACTGAAGAAAGTTGCCATGACAGGGAAGCCAGTAATCGTCTCGACAGGAATGGCGACTATCCAAGAAATCGGAGAAATTGTTAATTTATTAGAGAGTAATGGTTGTAAAGAGTATGCACTATTAAAGTGTACGGCAGCTTATCCAGCTCTTCCACGAGAAGCTAACCTAGCTACTATTCCAAATATGGCTGATTTGACAGGGAAGCCAATCGGCTTGTCTGATCATACTATGGGTATCGGGGTCGCAGTTGCTTCAATAGCATTAGGAGCGACTATTATTGAGAAACACTTTACCTCGAGCAGAGCTGAAGGTGGTGTTGATTCTGCTTTTTCAATGGAGCCAGCAGAATTTAAGCAATTGGTAGAAGAATGTAATAAGGCATATGAAGCGATTGGGCATATACACTATGGAACGACAAAAAGTGAAAATAGCCGATTGTCGAGAAGATCGCTATATATTGTTGAAGATGTGAAGAAAGGGGATGTTTTAACAGAAAGAAATGTAAGGGCCATTCGTCCAGGGTATGGGATGCCTGCTAAGGAGTATAGAAATGTTCTTGGATTAACCGTTCAAGAGGATGCTTCGAAGGGGACCAGACTTACGTGGGAGCTGTTAAAATAAGTGTATATTGCAATTCGACTTGACCTTTATGAAGCTATTGGGTGGGGGCATTTTATGCGTTCGCTTACTGTTGCAAAAGAACTCATTGAAAGGAATCATTCTGTTAAGTTCATTTTCGGTCAGCTTCAACTAACTCCATTTGTTAAAAAAGCTTTAAGTAAATTTGAATATGTTGAGCTAAATGAAGAGCAAGAACTTTCATATTGGGAGTTAACAGGGTCGACTTTCGATATTGTTATTTATGATGTCGCTCATCATGATAATAGAAATAATCCTCATCACATGATTAATACGCTGAATATTTTGAAAAAAAATAGAGTGAAATCCTTGTTTTTTGATGGTGCTGGTGAAGAAATGATTTCTTCATATCAAAATATTCCAACAACAATGGTCGTTGTTCCCTATGCGTGTAGCAAGACTAATTGTAAAAGCGAAAATAGTCTAATTGGACCAGAATATTTCATATTAGACAAACAGATTAAAAAGTTTAAGTTTGACAAAGTTAAAGAAAAGAAAATCTTATTTACCTTCGGCGGTAGCGATCCGACGAATATAAGCTATTTAGGTTTAAAATTAATTAAGTCAATAATTGAAAATAATAACATGTCAGATTATCAATTTATAATGGTTTGTGGCCCCGGTTATAATGAAGATAATCGTGACAAGTTACTTGGTTTTACGCATCCTCGATATAAGGTAATGGATGGCCCTAGTAGTTTGGGGGAAGCGATCTCTAGTTCCCAATTGGTTATTACTGCTACAGGGCTGACTAAATATGAAGTTGCGTACTTAGGCGTTCCAGCTATTCATATTTCAAGTAGTAAAGAGCTGGCTGATATAAACAAGCATTTTGTAAAAACAGGTGCAGCGCTAGACTTGGGGCTACAATGTGATGTGGAGATTGATGATCTTGTAAAAGCAATTACTACATTGTTGTTTGATGAAAACTCCCGAAATAAAATGATTTTAAACGCTATGAATCTTGTAGATGGTGACGGATTAAATCGAATTGTCAATGAGATAGAACTATTACATATATAAGGCTATAGGCAATGAAAAAATTAATTATATTTGGTAATGCTGAGATAGCATCATTAGCTAAGTACTACTTTGAAAATGACTCAGAATACGAAGTTGTTGCTTTTACAGTAGATGATGAATATTGCGGTGAGGATAGTTTTGAAGGTCTCCCACTTGTTCCTTATTCTACAGTTAGTCAGCTTTACCCACCTTGTGAGTATGAGGCTCATGTTGCATTAAGCTACCAGAAACTGAATCAGTTAAGACAAGATAAATATCATCAATTGAAGAGTGATGGTTATAAACTTGCGTCTTATGTATGCTCTAAGTCAGCTATTTGGTCTGATTTGAACGTAGGAGATAACTGTTTTATCCTCGAGAATCAAACTATTCAGCCAACCGTGAAAATTGGCAATAATGTAATGATTTGGTCCAGTAATCATATCGGCCATGGTACTGAAATTAAAGACCATGTTTATATGGCTTCCAATATATGTATTTCAGGTCACTGTGTTATTGGCGAACGGACCTTTATTGGCGTAGCTGTAGCAATGAAAGATTTTTGTAAAATAGGTGCTGACTGCTTTATCACAATGGGTGCTAATATTGTTAAAGATTCAATAGAAGATGGCTCAACAGTACTTGCACCACAATCAAATTATTTAGGTTCAAATGACCGAATTGGAAAGAAAATCAAAAGGTCATACTTTAAACTGTGAGGAAAGAACAATGGAGAAGTGGAAAAAACTAGGCCTTGTGATCAAACCACAAAAAGAATTATGGTGGATGCAGACACATGCAATGATCCCTACTCTAGAGAGAGTTTCAGAAGATATTGTTCGAGTATATTTCTCAGGGCGAGATGAGAATAATGTATCTCATATTGGCTATTGCCATATTCATCTCGATAATTTAACGGAACCATTTGATTTTTCACCTGAACCGGTTTTAAGTCCGGGGGAGAGAGGTTGTTTCGATGATAACGGAGTGACTCCTTCTTGCATTATTAATGATGAAAATGATACGAATCTCTATTTTATAGGCTGGAATCCTGGTTTTAATGTTCGTATGCATCTGTTTGGTGGCTTGGCGATTAAGAGCTCAAAGTCTTCTAATTTCGTTCGTTACAGTAGAGCTCCGATTCTTGAAAGGTGTAAAGTCAACCCATTTTTAAATACAGCCCCGTTTGTTATTAAAGAGCAAGAACGTTGGCTTATGTATTATGTTTCAGGTACCGAATGGCTACACAAAGATTTACCTCGTTATAATATACAGATTGCTACTTCTCAGAATGGTAGAGACTGGGAACGTAATGGAGATGTTGCTATTGATTATCGTGATGACTCGGAAATGGCTTTAGCTCGACCGTTTGTCTTAAAAGATGGAAGCCTTTATAAGATGTGGTTCTCATTTAAAGAAGATGTTGAAAAAGGAGGCGCATATACTATTGGTTATGCTGAATCCAACGACGGTTTCAACTGGTCACGCAAAGATTCTGATGTAGGTATTCGTCCATCTGAAAGTGGCTGGGATTCTGAGATGATAGAATATGCTTCTGTAGTTATTTATAAAGGTAGGAAAATAATGTTTTATAATGGTAACAACTATGGAGAAGAAGGGATTGGTGTAGCGGTGGAGAAGGTATGAAAGTAGCTATCATGCAGCCAACTTATATTCCTTGGGTTGGCTATTTCGCCATGATGAATTCTGTTGATAGATTCGTGATTTTAGATCATGTGCAATTTTCTCGTAGATCTTGGCAGCAAAGAAATAGGATACTATCAAATGGCAAAGAACAGTTGTTATCATTATCTGTTAGAAAAGCTGATAGAAGCACCCCTATTAACGAGATTGAATTGACAGAACCTAATGGTAATTTTGGTAAGCATTTAAAAACAATTCATCAATCATACTCAAAATCAGAGTACTTTGATTTGTATTATAACGATCTATTGTGTTTGTCTAATGAAGTGACTTCGTTGTGTGATTTAAATGTAAAATTAATAAATTATATTAAGGAGCAACTAAGTATTGAAACGGAATTAATATTTAGTAGTAACTTAAATGTCGAAGGCACAAAGTCAGAACTGATGTTTAATATCTGTTCTAAATTAGGTGCGACATCCTATTTATCAGCTATGGGTAGTAAAGAATATATGGAATCAGAATCAGGCTTTGATTTTAACAAGGTTTCAGTTGAGTATTTTGACTATAAACCTAAGTCATATCCTCAAGGTCTAAATGATTTTGTTCCATATATGTCAGCTTTAGACCTATTATTCAATGTTGGAACCAAATCTAGGCTTTATCTATAGGCACTTCCTTGCTTTGAGCTCATGACGTAATAGATGCCTATGATGGTAATTTGCTAAATGTTGATATTCTAATGTGATGCGGGATATCAACTTATTGATTGCGAACTTTTAAGTGTAAATATCGGTATAAAGCACACTAATTGTCTTAAATTATAAGATGTTACGTTGTTAAAAACAGGTTTTATTTTCACTCTTGGATGGGGATTACTTAATCTTAGTGGGTTTAATTTGTCCCATCGATCAGTTTTATTGCTGTTAAACTAGTGTAATGCATTGTGAATATTGATAGAGGTGGAGCTATATATAGAATTTACTGGTATATAATAATTATCTTTTCATGTTAATATTAGAAAACATAGTTAATGTAAATTAAATAGTCTTGTATAAGGTGAAGAGGCTTTGTTTCGTAATAGTGAGTGTTCATTGTTGTGCTACCAAAACAGAATTGTCACTCTTATGTCCCATATTAACAATACCAATCATTAAGGGATGAGAGGTTAAAAAGTGGATACCCAACGGTTAGATGCAGTGAATTAACCTCTAAATCGACATAATACATGCTGATACGCTAAAACTTTAAATTGTGAGATATTGTCCAATAGGATGTTTACAATCACATTGCTTATAAAAAATAATGAAAAAATAATGAAAGAAATTGATGTACTAAACTTAGAATGGCCAGGAAACGAAAGAGATAGTTTTTCTGTTGCCCCTATAATTTTGGAACTCCGTAATAAGGGTTATACATGTATTACTGGTGATATTTTTTCACATCTCTACTATTTATGTCAATATCGCCCTAAGGTGCTTCTAATTACTAGTTTTCAAGGTGCTCGTGTAAATCATAAAGTGTGTCAAGAAGCTAAAAGACTAGGTATCAAGGTGATAAGCCTGATTGCAGAGGGTAATCTTAGGGAAAAATCTATTAAAGAAATGACATGGGGCCACAATTTATCAAGAGAAATTTATTTTGAAAAAATGCTTGTTTGGAGCAAGCGTAGTCAAGACTTGATATTGAAGTACTTTCCTGAACTGGAAGAGAAAGTTGTTGTTTCGGGAGGGGTAGGGTTCGACCGTTATAAGTTGATTTCGTTTAAATCCAAGCAAGCATTTATTAATGAACAAAATGTAGAAAAAGACTATGATGCATTTGTAGGCCTTGCAGGGTGGGGGTTCGATAAAATTCATGAAACAGAATTCTACGAGAAAAATAAAAAAGCCATGCTTGCAAGTATGCGTCCGGGACAAATAGACTTACACCGGAAAGACTTCAAACTGTTGACTCAATACTACTATGACCTTGTCACTAATAATCCGCGTACCTTTTTTATTGCAAGGCCTCACCCCGGTCTAATGGAGTACTATTACGACGAGTTTAAGAAAATAAAGGATCTTCCTAATGTTTACTACTCCAAACCAAGGAGTTGTACTTATTCTATTAGTGACTTGATTTCTATATGTGATATTTGGGGCGGGTATGAAACAACAACGTGTATGGAAGCATGGTTATTAGGAAAACAGACGTTTTTGTTTAACCCAAGTGGAGTGGATTTTACTCGTGATATAACGGCAAATGGTAGTCTTATCATTGAAAACTATGATGAGTTAAATAATTCGATGAGTAATGTCAGTCGATTTATAGAAGCTATATCTTTAGATGAAGATGTTACCGTAAATAGAAAAAAAATCATTGGTGATATTATTGGTTATGATGATGGCAAAAATCATTTAAGGGCGGTGTCAGAAATAGAACCAGTTCTAAATGATTCTTGCTACTCAAATTATAAAAATTATGATGTTATAAGAAATTTTGGAATTTTACAATTATCTAAGTATGTGATTAGAAATATCAATATTCTTAACTTAATTCGAGGTCTAAGAGTTTTAGATCAGGATCAAGTAGAAAGGACCATAAAGGTTTTTGAACTTTCAAAAAAAATGGATGAGTTGTTATGATAGTTGGTTATAATTTTATTAGGACTTGTGAATGATTAATGAAACGAAAATTCATGAAGGAGGCCACTTTAAAAAATATATAACTAAAGCTCCGTGGTATCTTATTAGTAGCGTATCGACTAAGCTGATAGGATTTATTTTACTTCCTGTTTATACAAGCTATTTTTCTAAAGAAGAAATTGGTTCTTTGTCCGTATATGAGTCTTTGGGAAGAATCATAGTTGTAGTTATCTCACTGTATTTAGATGCTGCCTTTACAAGATATTATTATAAAGTTAAATCGGAGTCACCTACTAGAATGGCTTGCTTTTTTAGTACGCATTTTTGGTTTGTACTATTATGGGGGGGAGGAGCCTGTATAACTATGGGGCTGTTTATTCAACCAGGCGTTTTTTCATTACCGAAAGCCAGTGACTTAGTAATCCCTGCCCTACTATTTAGCCAACTATTTAGCCAACTTGTAGTCATGCTTACCTCTTTATGGTCTGCGAATCTTTATGTTAAACGATTGGCAATTTTCAACATATTATTTTCATTATTAACATTACTAATAACGATGTATTTCATAGTTGTTAGTAAACAAAGTTGGGAATTTAGGTTTTATGCACTTTTTCTGATTAGCTTAATTCAGTTTGTATTAGTTTTTTTGATTGTTATAAAAAGTAAATTGTTAATATTATCATTCGATATTGAAATCATAAAAACAAGTCTTAAATTCTCCATTCCACTTATCCCAAATATTATTGCTGGTTGGGTAGCAATGTTTTCAGATAGGATAATACTATCGTATTATGGCCATTTAGATCAAGTCGGGGTTTATTCAATAGCAGCTCAACTGACTTTGGTTTTATATATAGTGAATGATGCAATTACACGTATTCAAGGCCCATTAGCTATGTCTGGAATGACAGAAGACATTGAGCGAGCGAAGCAGAAAATGTCTGACTTTGTTCATATTTACTTAACAATATTGATCTTTATGTATTTCATCATTTCAATATTCACTCCGTTCTTTGTTAATATAGCGTTTGGTGATGAGTACAAAGCTGTATCTGATATATTCTATATTTTGGGTTGGGTCTATATTTTTAGTGGTATATATCGTGTTTTCACCAATGTGATATCATATCATAATACAACATTATACATATCAACTGGGGCAGTTCTTCAAGCTATAATAAATGTTTTTTCTAACTTGGTATTGATACCATATTATGGAATGTACGCTGCAGCATTAAGTACTTTACTGAGTATGATGGTGTATACAATTTGGTTATGTTATTTCTCTCAAAAGCTTAGTCCGATAAATATTGCATATAAGCAATTAGCGTTGATAGTCCTAGTGGGAATATTTAGCGTCATTTTGTTAAGGTATTTAGATAATTCTGATACGATTACCTATGTTACATATATTCTTAAGGCTGTCTTGGCGATTTTTGTCGCATTAGTTTTGTTCTTGTTACAAAAGAATGAAAGTAAAGTCCAAATCATACAAATAACAAGAAGAATCTGGAATGAAAGAGTTCAATCTCGATAAATTGTTCATAAGTGCACATGAAAGGCATTATGTTAGTAAAGATATTTTTGATAACGCCTATATAGGTCAATATCATATTGGTGCTTATGTATTATGCCTGATTAACTACTTGGCAAAAAACTCTAATAATGGTCAATACTTCAACTACTTAGAAGAGTCACTTAGTTATCTAAATATGCAGTGGAACAATAACCTAGGGATAGACAGTGCCGATTTTTCTATTGAATCATTATGCTTGGCTCACTATTATGCAAAAGATAAGAAAGTAAAACTAAAGATACAAAAATTCCTTGTTGAACATTCTGATATTCTAAAAAATAAAATCAAAGCAAAAGCTACCGATTATTATTATCTAAGGTACTTTAATTGCTTATATTTTAAAGAAAAATTGGGTGTGAATATCTCATGTCCAAATGGCGCGCTGAATGTCATACAGGCTACACAATCAAAATCAGGCGTATTATTCGACTCTTTTAATGGAAATCAAGGTTGCCCAGATTTAGCTTATCATAGTAGAAATCTACAAATCCTAACATCTTGTGTGGTCTTGCTGGATGATAAAAGCTTAGAACCAATGGTTCATAAAGGCTTTAATTTTATACTGAATATAGCGTCAAATAGTGGTAGAAGCGCCTACTATGGTCGTTCTGCAGACCTAATTTATGGTGAAGCATCGTTGTATATGGCCATAAAACTAATGTTTAAAGACCAAGCTACTGGTTTTTGGAAGAGGTGTATACATAGGTTTGAACAAAGCTATTTAGCCCCCTCTTGTGCCAAGCTTGCTATCAACCCTTTTCAAATAGGTGAGGATAATCGTGATGGTATGGATTCGTACGTTTATCCTATGGTTTATGAGCTTTATTCGCTATCTAGGATATCCTGTTCTCCTGATATCATCCAGTCGAGATCAATTTTGGATATAGATCAAGAACAACGTCCAGAATACACTTTTCTAGACCCGATTTCCGGTTTTCTCAAAGTGAAGCGTGAAGATTACGAAATATCTATGAATCTGCTTGGGCATCAGCTCGCGCCCATTCGGCCGAACGACAATCGTTATATGCCCTTATTCCCCTATGCTCACCACAGTGGTTTCGTTCCTAGCCCTCCCTTTAAGTCTATACTTAAAAAAGAAAATGACTCGATATGGTATAAAGTATACCGAAAGATATCTGAGCGATATTTACGATCTAGATATTCGAAGCTTTACTTGGGTTATATGCCTTACTTTAAAGTTAATAATAAATATTATGTCCCTTCGAAATTTGAAATGTTAGATATAGAAAGTCACTCTGTTGACCTGAAAGTTAATAATGCTTATGTCTTCCCAGGAGGAAAGTGTGGTCATGAATGTGAAGTAAAGAAAACCATATTAAATGTAACGGTTAACTTTGAAAACAAAATAACACTGAAATTTAAAGTTTTAAATAATACAGATTGCTATTTTCAATTTTCACACAAGCCAACAGATATTATGACGATCGAAGGAAAACGTGTTTTGATAAATGGTACGCCTTTGTTAGAGTTCTCGGTTCCTTTGAGAATAAATAAAGGCTATAGTAGGAAGCTTAGCTCTATTTCTGGTGATATTTCTGTTAAATCACTAGAGATAGACACCCCAAACAATGAGTATAGCGTGACATACCTATGAAAACTGAACGTATTCGAGGATTCTTGAAGGGAGTTAAGGACTCCTTTCTTGTTGGCAGTATCAACCCTCTTCGGTTCCAACTTGCGGCAAGTCAAGATGTATCAAATTACCCTAACTTTTACTTGATATGCAAAATTAAACATGAAGCTCATTTATTAGATAAAGCGGTAAAGAACCCATACTCTCCTGGAAGAGCTGCCGCCAGAAAGGAATATCTAGCTTCTCTTTTGAGTGAATTGGATAAAAGAAATGTAGATTTTAAGGAAATCTCAAACTGGGCATATGAAGTATTAGAAAAGTATGATATTTGGACTAAGGCGAAAACGTCCCAAATGTTATCAGGGGATAATGTCTTCAAAGCGTTACCAGAACTTGCCGTTCCGTCTATACGTTTTTGGAAGAAAGGTACACCTCCTGAAAGCCAGATTATAGAATGTATAAACTCTGGCCAAATGGCATCTGCATCTTGTAATCGCCAAGCCTTTCTGATCAAAGTGGCTGTAAACCATACTCAAGACTTTGATGGAGAAGGTGCTCGTAACGCAAGTATGTTTGCTACCGCACCATATCGAGTTTTCATTTATTACAATGTTAATAATTACTCTGAAAAATATGCTGCAATGATTGATATTGGCATGTTTGCCCAGAACTTTGTTCTTAAAGCCAAGAATTTTGGCCTTGGTACGTGTTGCTGTTACGCCTCTGAGCATTTAGACCATGGACAAGCTTACTGGAAAAAGAAATTTGATTTATCAAACGAGTTTTATTGTGGCTTAACTATATTAGTTGGTAATCCAAAAGAAGTGGTTAACAAGCCCCCTAGAATAGAAACAAAGAAAATTGTCGAATTTGTAAAGGCTTAATATGTGTGGTTTAACTGGCTTTATTTCTTCATCAACATCACTTAATGGGAAAGAATACTATCAAGCGCACGCTGAAATAGCGCATCGTGGTCCGGATGATGAAGGTTTTTTATATTTAAATAACCAAAATCAACATGCCTTTGCGAAAGGAGAGGATACCGACAAGGATATTCCTGAACTTATCGATATTCGTGAGGTTGATGATATACGTTTTGTCATGGGACATAGGCGTCTTAGTATTATTGAGTTGTCAACTCAAGGCCATCAGCCATTTCAGGTTGGAAATAAAGTGCTTTGCTATAACGGCGAAATCTATAACTATCTCGAGTTAAGAGAAGAGCTTATTGCTGAGGGAGTCGAGTTTCAAACCCATACCGATACCGAAGTATTTCTTGCGGCCTACAATACTTGGAAAGAAAAAGCCTTTGAAAAGTTCAATGGGATGTGGGCAGCCGCAATCTATGATTTAGATACTAATGAACTGACTCTTGTCAGAGACCGATTTGGTGTGAAGCCTCTCTACTATGTTGAAAGCCCTGATGGTTTGTATTTTTCGTCTGAAGTGAGGTTTTTTAAGCCGTTTGGGCTACTTGCCGAGTATGATGAACACTCGATATATCAATATATTCGCTACTCGGAAACAGACTTTGATGAATCGACCTTTTTTAAATGTGTAAAACAGGTAGAACCTGGTCACTATATAAAAGTGGCACCTTCTGGTGTTCAAGTCAGCCAGTACTGGGGAGAAGATGACCTAGGTGGGGTAAATGACCCTATTAATAATATAGAGTCTATGCTTAAAGCCGCTATTCAGTTGAGACTGCGATCTGATGTTCCCGTTGGCTCATTGCTGAGTGGCGGAATTGATTCTTCTCTGATTGTTGGCATGATTAATTCGATTAAAGGGCTCGATAACTTTGAAGCTTATTCTGCTGTGTTTGACGATGACCGCTTCTCTGAAGAGCAATACATCAGAAAAAATGCTGAATATTTACACTTTGAACCCAACTATATCTATCCTAGGCCTAGTGATCTACTTCAGAACATTGAAGAGCTGATACACGTGCAAGAGATGCCTTTCCGAAGCCTGTCCGTGTTATCACAATATCTAATTTATAAAGATGTTGCGCAGCAAGGGAAGGTGAAAGTACTTTTGAATGGTCAGGGGGCGGACGAAATATTCACAGGATATACGGAACACTATAGTTTTTATTTCTCGACATTATTACGACAGCGAAAATTTAGGCTCCTGTTGAGTGAGCTACGTGCCTTTATGACCAATAAGCAGATGAACTTAACTCGCTCACTTATCTGGATTGCTAAAACTTTGCTGGCTGAGTATATGTCTAAAGAAGATAAATACAACTTCTTCAATGGCTCATATGAGCGGAAAAGAGAGAAGCATTCGCGTAAAGATTTTACGCCACTAAAATCTCGTCTCTATCGCAACTTGTCGTTCTCCGCATTGAGAGAGTACCTGCGTTATGAAGATAAAAACTCAATGTATTTCTCTTTAGAATCTAGGCTACCTTTCCTTGATTACCGACTAGTAAAGTTGGCTTTTTCCCTGCCCGATGAAGCGCTGATAATCAAAGGAGACACTAAAGCTCAGCTACGCCAACTCTGTAAAGGAAAAGTAGCTAAAGAAGTCTATGAGAGGAAAGATAAAACTGGTTTTGTGTCGCCACAGGAAAGTTGGCAGCGCAACGAGCTTAAACCTGAGTTTGATAAAGTGTTTGATGACATAAAATTGAACGGACTGTTTGATTTCACTAACGCATCATCCATATACGAGTTTTATCAAAGTTATGTGAATAAAGAGCATAATGATTGGGCTTTGGTATGGCGCCTGTTTTGTCTGTATAAATGGAAAGAGGTATGGATTACTCCAAGCAAATAACCACTTTTACACTCTCTTCAGCACAAGGATTCGATGACTTTATTTATGAATAGAAAGGTTTATTATCTGACTAGATCTTACGCTCCATATGACGCCGGTGGCGGAGCCCTAATGAGACGAGGAGCAGTTGAGCATCTTACCCAGCTAGGTTGGGACGTGGTTGTTGTTAGGCCAAATTATGAGTCGTTCGAAGAAGAGTTTAAAGAAAACGTGTTAATGGTGCCTTTCAAGCGCCAGCATAGGCAAAAACTAAGCTCACTTTTAGAACGTATCGGTTATTACGAAGATTACTTAGACAAATGGGTTGCGCACGCTTTCGACTTGTTAAAAGACCGAATTGCTTCTAATGACATACTCTTCGCTACATGTGGTGGGGAGCTTGGAATGATCAAACTTGGTGCACTACTAAAAAAAGAAGTGGGCTGTAAACTTGTTGTTAACTTCAGAGACCCACTCAATTACGGATACACCGATGGCATGAGGCGAGATTATAAATTTCATATTGGTCGCGCATCAGTACAGAAGAAGTACATGGAATGTGCTGATCTTGTTTTGACTTCCAGCATGAGTTATGCCGCCCTTCTATCAGAGAATTTTTCCCATCTTTCCAATAAGATAAAGAATAACTATTTCGGCTATCATAAAAGTATTACTTGTGAAGTTAAACGCCTAGATCGAGGCGACAGAAAACTCAGGATCGCCTATGCGGGCTTGATGAGTCCAACACAAAAGCCTGAAATACTATATGAGGCAATCAAAGATCAAAGAAAACTTGATGTGGAATTATATTTTATTGGTAATTCAGAAAACTACAAACCAATAAACTCCATTGTTGACCCTAGGGTTAATTTGGTGCCTAACATGCCACACAGTGAATTTATCGAATTTATGCAAAAAAATATCGATGTTGGCTTTGTAAGCTTAGAAAAAGATTATTATGGTATGTGTGTACCATCAAAGCTATATGAATATATTAATTTGGGATTACCTATATTAGGGGCGCTTCCTAAAGGTGATGCGATAGATATTATCAATGGTAGTCAATATGGTAGTGCGGTCAGGTTTGGAGATATCGCAGGCCTAAGGACTGGCATAGAAAAACTGTCTTTACACAAGCAATTAAACCTGTGTAAGGAAAATGTAATTAAAGATAGAAAAAAATGGAGTATGGAATGTACTATTCAAGAGGTACACAGAATGCTTCAAGCATTGTAGGGAGAATTGACCACTTTGCTTTTGTCTTATTTAACTATCTGAGTAGACATTTAGATATTTTCTCTGTCTGCCTGCTATTTGTTGGATTTGTCACTTCCGCTTTTTTTACTTATAAGATACCGCCGATTAGAATTGTAGCGGTTCTATTCGTTGCGTCAGTGGTATTCGTTAGCATAGTAAACAATATAAAGAAAAAGAGACTTGACTTTTTATTTCAATCTATACTTATAGTTTTTGTTGTCTTCCAGCTTTCTCTAGATCAAGTTAGAACCTATCAATCAGAGATAGCGCCATTTATTGCCATGATCATTGCGCTCTCTTTTTATAAGTACAACGATGTTATATATAAGGTGTTAAGAATTGTTCTCGTTGTTAACTTTTTGGTTATGACGTATGAACTAGCAACACATGATTACTTAATCAAAGTTGTTGCAGAGAATAAATATGAGCACGGAAGGCTACAAGGATTGTTTAGCTATTCAAAAGAATGTGGATTTTTTCTTTTCTTTGCCTTTTTATATGTCAGAAAATATCAATCGGGACTATTTATTAAGTCGATCGTTATTGCTTCATCGTTAATGTCAGGCTCTAGAACAGTTATACTTTTTGTTGGATTTATTATTCTATTGGATTTTTTTCTTGCACTCCGAGTTAAATTCAAAACTAAGGACTTTTATAAAGCAATAACCATCATGCTTTTTGGTGGTGTTTTGTTTGGATACTTAGCAGTAAAGTACTTTGATAAAAATAATATTTATATGCTTTATAGAATACTAGCCTCTTTTGATTTTAGCAGCTCTTCACACGTTGATCGTGTATTCTTCTGGAGTAGTTATATTCACGAGTTGGATAATTACACATTGACTCAATGGTTATTTGGTGCAGGGACGTATCTTAACGTTTTACTCGGTAATGGCTCTGAAAATACTTACCTCATGATTATTAGTCAGTCTGGCTTGACTGGATTTTTTATTTTTGGATTTCCATTGGTATTAACATTGGCTTTATTTTTCCGTTATCCACGTGAGATATACCCATTGGTACTGGTATTGTTATTTCTTAATGTAGGAAGAATAGGTGTTGGCTGGGCCGACGGCATATTGATGTGGTGTTATGTCATTAGTGTTATTTATAGCAGGTCAACCATGGATCCCCAAGGAAATAAACTGTCAGGATAAATCATGAATATATTGTTTTACTATCTATCTAAGGTTATTAAAAAGGCAAGACTTTCAGCTATAAAAAACAGTGAGATACACTCGACGTCGAAAGTAGAATCGGGATCAAATGTTGTGAATAGCAGTATGGGTAGGCACTCTTTCTGCGGATATAATTGTGAAATTAGCACGACGTCGATAGGATCATTTTGCTCGATAGCAAATGGTGTGATCATTGGTGGTGGTATGCATCCCATGGAATGGGTATCGACTTCACCAGTGTTTTATGAAGGTCGCGATAGCGTTACAAAGAAGTTTTCCACTCATGCCCGTGAGGCAGTGAAGTCAACCACAATTGGTCATGATGTTTGGATTGGTCAAAATGTGCTAATCAAGCAGGGTGTGACTATAGGTACTGGCTCTGTCATTGGAATGGGTAGTGTTGTTATCAAAGACGTAGAGCCGTACACTATTGTTGCTGGCAACCCAGCCAGATTTATTAGATATCGATTCGATAGAGAAGTCATCGAAGGGTTACTTGCTTCAAAATGGTGGGAGCTTGAAGAATCGAAACTGGAACAATTAGCCCAAGATATTAAATCGCCGTTGACTTTTATTAATAAGCATAAAAATGAAGAAAAAAGTACTAATAGGATATAACTATATCCTGCATTATAGAAAACCGTTTTTTAACGAGCTTGCAAAACACTACGATGTCACGGTGTTACACTCTGGTGAGGTTAGTGTAAATGAAAATGATAATTTCTCAGAGATAATTGTCCCAACTCGCCAAATGGGGCCATTTTTTCTACAGAAAAAGCTGATAAAAGAGTGCCTTAGCAAAGAATATGACTTTGTCATTCTGCTATTTGATGTTCGGTGGGTTTCTACAGTATTGACTTTGCTTTTTAATAAAGTCTTGTTTAAACATAAAAAAATCCTCCTTTGGGGCGCGTGGATAACAAAAAGCAATATAGCAAACCATGTAAGAATGGCTTTATCAAAAATGGTGCATGCCAATGTTTATTACACGGCTGAAGCACGGAGAGACTTTGTTATTCGTGGGTTAAACCCCGACAATCTCTATGTTGCCAACAATACTTTTGATGTCGAGAACAAATCAAAAGCCTATGAGCACGAAAACAAGTTTCGATTACTCTTTGTCGGTAGTTTAGACGAACGTAAGAAGAACACTGACCTAATCGAAGCTTATAAAAATACCTTAGAATACATACCACAAGATATTACCTTGACTTTTGTTGGCGATGGAAAGGAGAACGACGTACTTCGTGCCTTGGTTAATCGTCTCGGTATCGCGGAGCGTGTCGATTTTGTTGGTAGACTCGAGAACCCTCATGATCTTGTTCAGTATTACAACGAAGCGCTTGTTTCTATCTCTTATGGGCAAGCGGGCCTATCTGTACTGCAGAGCCTAGGTTTTGGTGTTCCCATTATTACTCATCGGGATGCAATAAGCGGTGGCGAAAAGTCAAACATAAAACATAACATCAATGGTGCCTTCTGCGATGATAGAATGGCGCTCGAGAAGGAAATTGTTAGGTTTTCAAATGACGGTCATTTAGCTCGCAAGATGGGTGAAAATGCCTATAACTATTATTCACGATTCTGTACCATTGAAAACATGGTACAAGGGTTTGTAGACGCAATTGAAAACACGAACTTATCTTGCGTTGATGAGAGCTGAGAGGAGCTAATGAGCAGTATCACACATACAATTTGTACTCGATGCGTTATGGATACCACCGATTCGAAAATCGTATTCGATGACAATGGAGTTTGCGATCATTGTAATACGTATTTAAACGATATTTTGCCAAAGTGGAATCCTGAGGGTTTGGATGATTCGCAGCTTGAACAATTGGCAGAAAAAATCAAAAAAGAGGGAGAAGGGCAAGACTTCGATTGCATCATCGGCATGAGTGGCGGCATTGATAGCTCTTACCTTCTTTACTTAGCAAAAGAGAAGCTGGGTTTACGTCCACTTGTTTTTCATGTCGATGCCGGTTGGAACTCTAAGGAAGCGGTAACCAATATTGAACGATTGGTTGATGGCCTAGACCTTGATTTGTATACCGAAGTGATAGACTGGGAAGAAATGAAAGATCTGCAGCTTTCTTTCTTTAAATCTGGCGTCTCTCATATTGATACTCCCCAAGACCACGCGTTTTTTGCAACCATGTATAAGTTTGCTGATAAGCATGGAGTGAAAAATATTCTGACTGGCGGTAACTACTCTACTGAATGTATACGAAATCCTCTTGAGTGGATGTATTACCAGTCTGATTCAAGACAGCTAAAAGACATTCACAGCCAGTTTGGAAGCCGACCCCTAAAACGATTCCCAGTCACAAATATTCTATGGCACAAGTTCTACCTTCCGTACTTTAAAGGGATAAAAGTCACAAGACCTTTAGACTTTATGAAATACGATAAAGAGGAAGCTACTAAGCTATTGGAAGACAAGTTTGGCTATCAACGTTACCCTCAAAAGCACTTTGAATCTAGATTTACCCGCTTCTATGAGGGCTATTGGCTGCCACAGAAGTTTGGATACGATACACGTAAAGTACAGTTTTCTAGCCTGATTTTAACAGGGCAAATGACTCGTAATGAAGCGCTTAAAGAGCTCGAAAACCCAGCGATGAGCGATGAGCAAATTAAGCAAGAGTTTGAATTTGTATCAAATAAACTCGGTATCACGACGGAAGAGCTTCAATCCTATTTTGATGCGCCTAATAAGACCTATAAAAGCTATAAATCGCAACAAGGCATTTATGATATTGGGGCAAAAGTACTCAGATACTTGGGTATTGAAAAGGGTGGTAAACGATGATCGCCATTGTCGATTATGGGTTAGGTAATATTCGAGCATTTGCGAACATATATAAGCGCTTAGGCATTCCACATGTTCTCGCTTCAGATAATGAGTCGTTAAAACAAGCAACGCATATTATTTTACCCGGGGTAGGTTCTTTTGATTATGCGATGCAAAAACTGAACGAGTCAGGAATGCGCGACACTCTCGATGATCTTGTCCTTAACCAAAAACGACCTGTACTTGGCATCTGTGTGGGCATGCAAATCATGGCTGTATCCAGTGAAGAAGGTGAGGCTAAAGGGTTGGGTTGGCTTGATACTCAAGTTGTGAAGTTCAGTCGCACTGATACTAAGTTTCCGCTCCCTCATATGGGGTGGAATTCGCTGGAGTTGATAGGGGGGGGGTGTCCGTTATTTAACGACATTGAATCAAAGCCTTCTTTCTATTTTCTTCACTCTTATCACTTTAAGTCAGACTTTAGCTGCGCCGTGGCGAGATCAAAGTACTCGAATGAGATAGCCTGTATTGTGCAAAAAGAAAATATTTTTGGAATTCAATGCCATCCAGAGAAAAGCCATCATAACGGTGTGACATTACTGAAAAATTTTTACGAGGCGACAAATGCTTAGATCTCGCATCATTCCTGTTTTACTTGTACGTGATAAAGGTCTAATTAAAACGACAAAGTTTTCAGATGATAAGTACGTCGGTGACCCTTTGAATGCTGTCCGTATCTTTAATGAGAAGGAAGCAGACGAAATAATGATCGTTGATATTGACGCCACGGTAAAAGGAAAAGAGCCAGACTATCAGTCGATAGAAAATTGGGCTAGTGAATGTCGTATGCCCCTCTGTTATGGCGGAGGTGTCAAAACCGTTGAGCAGGCTTTGCGGATCTTGTCACTCGGTGTTGAAAAAGTGGCATTGAGCTCTTCAGTTATAGATAGGCCTGAACTGATTAAAGAAATAGCTTCTCAAGTGGGAAATCAAAGTGTTGTTGCCGTAGTGGATGTCAAAAAGAGGTTCCTTGGTGGCTACAAAGCTTATACCCATAACGGTAAGAAAAGTACGTCTGTAGATTTATTCTCTCTCATAAAAACGTTCGAGCAACAAGGTGTTGGAGAGATCATTATCAACAATATTGATGCTGACGGCACCATGGCGGGCTACGATACTAACCTTTTGGAAAAACTCCGCAGTAAGGTTAGTGTCCCTCTAACTTATCTCGGCGGGGCAGGGTCTCACCAAGACTTAAAAAACGTTATTGATGAGTACTCCCCAATCGGTGTTGCAGCGGGTAGCTTATTTGTGTTTAAAGGGAAATACAGAGCAGTACTTATCAATTATCCCAACTTAGAAGAAAAAAATTCATTATTTAAAAATTGATAGGTTAAGTATGAAACAAGTGCTTCAAAACATCGCAAACGGTGAAACTAATGTTGTTGATGTTCCCTGTCCTCAAAGTAAATCTGGAAACATCCTTATTTCTACCTGCAAAACCCTTGTTTCGGCTGGTACCGAAAGAATGCTGATTGATTTTGGAAAGGCGAGTTACATAGACAAAGCGAGACAACAGCCAGATAAAGTCAAAATGGTTTTGGAAAAAATTAAGACTGATGGTTTAGCTCCTACTATTGATACTGTTCGTTCAAAACTCGATCAACCTTTGCCTCTTGGATATTGTAATGTTGGTGTGGTTCTAGATAATGGAGGCACAAGCCTCGAAGTTGGAACTCGAGTTGTTTCAAATGGCCACCACGCTGAAGTGGTCCGGGTTCCCAAAAATCTTTGTGCTAAAGTGCCAGACTTAGTCAGCGATGAAGCCGCGTCGTTTACCGTTTTAGGAGCCATTGCATTACAGGGAATACGTTTGGTTAAGCCGACACTAGGTGAATGTGTGGTTGTTACTGGTTTAGGCTTGATTGGACTAATGACGGTGCAGCTTTTACGTGCTAATGGTTGTCGAGTACTCGGGATTGATTTTGATTCTTCTAAATGTGAACTTGCAAGAAAGTTGGGGGCGGAAACTGTCGACTTATCCCAAGGGGAAGATCCAATACATCATGCGGAGTCATTCTCTCGAGGTAGAGGCGTGGACGGAGTAATTATCACTGCGTCTACAAAGAGCAATGAACCTGTATCTCAAGCGGCCAAGATGTGTCGCAAACGTGGGCGCATTGTACTGGTCGGTGTTGTCGGGTTGGAGCTATCTAGAGCTGACTTTTTTGAGAAGGAGCTGACTTTTCAGGTCTCCTGTTCATATGGCGCAGGTCGTTATGACAGTGAATATGAAGAGAAAGGGAATGATTACCCTATTGGCTACGTACGGTGGACAGAACAGAGAAACTTTGAAGCTGTTTTAGATATGATGGCGTCGGGTACTCTGGATGTTGAGCCACTGATCTCGCACCGCTATTCCATTGACAATGCTTTAGAAGCCTATCAGTGCCTAGAAGATAAGACAGCGCTTGGAATCGTTTTAGACTATCCAAACGCCAGTGAAAGTGAACTGACCAAAAGAAGTGTCAGTCTTCAAAATGCACAAACCTATCATGCATCCGATGCTGCTTGCACATTTGTGGGTGCAGGAAACTATGCATCTAGAGTGTTAATGCCCGCTTTTAAGAAGGCTGGTGCAAAACTTGACACCGTTGTTACCAGTGGCGGGGTCAGTGCAGTCCACCATGGTAAAAAGCTAGAGTTTGCGAAAGCCTCTACTGACCTAAATGAGGCGTTGAAAGACGCGTCAACCAATACGGTAGTGATCGCAACTCAGCATCATTTGCATGCGGAACAAACCATTGCTGTAATTAAATCGGAGAAGCATGTATTTGTCGAAAAACCGTTGGCATTAAAGCTGGATGAGATAGACCAGATCGAGCAGGCTTATAATGAAAGTAACACCAAACCTAAAGTCATGGTTGGGTACAACCGTCGTTTTGCTCCTCATGTCCAGAAGATGAAAGAACTGTTGTCTAAGTCTATTGGTCCAAAAACGTTCATCATGACGATGAACGCGGGTGAAATACCGGCCGACCATTGGACTCAAGATCCAGAGGTTGGTGGTGGTAGAATCATCGGGGAAGCTTGCCACTATATTGATCTTATGCGCTTTTTAGCAGGATCTAAGATTGTCGATTTTGATGCGGTGTGTATGGGGGATGCCCCAGGGATCGCGATTAAAGAAGATAAAGCGACTATTACTCTGAGTTTTGAGGATGGCTCATTTGGTACGATTCACTACTTTGCTAATGGTGGTAAATCTTTCCCTAAAGAGCGAATTGAAGTGTTCTCAAATAATGCGGTTTTACAGTTGGATAACTTCCGTAAACTGAATGGTTTTGGGTGGAACGGATTTAGTAAGCTTAAACTAATGGCTCAAGATAAAGGCCAAGACAATTGTACCAAAGCCTTTGTTGAAAGTATTACCAAAGGCTTACCATCTCCAATTCCGTTCGATGAGATTGTCGAAGTGGCAAGGGTTTCTTGTCAAGTTGCGCAATCACTACGTTAACTATTCTTATTGGGGGCAACACGTCCCCCCTTTTAATATGAAAAAAATCTACTTACTTTTCCATACTATCAGGCACCTTAAGCCTATACAGTTGATAGATAGAATTCGACGACGATTTAAAAAAATAGATCTCAGACTCTCTTCAACGCCCTCTTTAAGATTGAAAAAACAACTGTGGAAGGATAAGGAGTTAATAAAAAGTTCATATATATCAAAGGATAAGTATCGTTTCCTCAATTTGGAAGGTGAAGTCGGTAGTTGGAATGACGCTGATAAATCTAAGTTGTGGTTATATAACCTGCACTATTTTGATGATCTGAATGCGATTGGCTCTTCAAATCGACGGGACACCTGTGTCTCTCTTATTAGTTCTTGGATAAAAGAAAACCCTCCCCTATCTGGCAATGGTTGGGAGCCTTACCCATTATCGTTAAGAATAGTGAACTGGATTAAATTTTTTCACAAACATGAGTATGACGCTGATAATAGTAGGCAAAGTTTGTATCTCCAAACCCATGTACTCCGTCAGAATTTAGAATATCATTTATTAGGTAACCACTTATTTGCAAATGCTAAAGCTTTAGTGTTTGCGGGCTGTTACTTTAAAGGTGAGAGCGCCGATGAATGGCTTAAAAAAGGTCTCGAAATCATAGATGCTGAAGTTTCTGAACAGATTCTTGATGACGGCGGAAATTTTGAGTTAAGCCCCATGTATCACAACATTATTCTTGCTGATATGTTGGATCTCTATAACTTAGCTAATACATATGCTATTCAAAATGTTGAATCAAGAAAACGCAAGTGGATGTCAGTGATTCAAAAAATGCTCGACTACTCGGAGTCACTCCAACATCCAGATGGCGAAGTTTCCTTTTTTAATGACTCTGCAA
This sequence comes from Vibrio sp. St2, assembly GCF_947311885.1. Taxonomy (NCBI): domain Bacteria; kingdom Pseudomonadati; phylum Pseudomonadota; class Gammaproteobacteria; order Vibrionales; family Vibrionaceae; genus Vibrio; species Vibrio sp. St2. The sequence continues at coordinate 113,804 of NZ_CAMZNA010000006.1, forward strand.
TGGGAATCGCTGCTCGCTACCAATCACTGTCTCAATATGCCGAAGCATTAGGTATACCAACAAATGCGATTAATGGCGAAGCACATGCAGACGACACTATCATCTACCGCCATTATCGAGATTCCGGTTATATTGTGGCGCAGTCAGGAAACTACAAAGCAATATTAGATGTCGCTCGCATAGGACCAGATTACATCCCAGGGCACGCGCATGCAGATACGCTAAGCTTCGAAATGAGTATTTTTGATCAGCGTGTGTTTGTGAACACGGGGACAGGAGAATATGGTCTTAGTGAAGAACGTTCGAGGCAGCGAAAAACTGCCGCCCATAATACTGTTGAGGTCGACGACTTAGACTCCTCTGAAGTGTGGAGTGGTTTTCGAGTGGCTAAGAGAGCGTATCCCACTCAAGCCAAAATAGAAAAATCCAACGGAGAGCTGTTAATATCCTGCTCACATAACGGTTACGAAAGACTAAAAGGCAAAGTGACCCATAGCCGCCAATGGCGATTTAGTGAAACAGGTTTAGAAATAACGGACCATCTAACGGGGGACTATTCGAAAGCGACCGCACACTATCATCTACATCCTGATGTGAAAGTGACTGTCTACAATAATACAGCCAAGTTGGTACTAGGTTGTGGTCGAGAAATCGTTTTTGAATCTAGTCAATCTATTGCCTCTTATTCCGTATTGTGGTGCCCTGAGTTTGGTGTTTCAGTGCCAACGACTAAGCTGTGTATCCCCATCATCGACTCTTCTCAACATATCCGTATAAGGTTCTAATCATGCAGTTACTATTTTTGACTGACAACTTTCCACCGGAAGGGAATGCCCCTGCATCAAGAACCTATGAGCATGCGGCTCAGTGGATAAAAGAAGGGCATGAGGTTACGGTCATTACGTGCGCCCCTAATTTTCCAGAAGGAAAGGTTTACAAGGGCTACAAAAATAAGCTCTATGATGTTAGTTATATGGACGGTATCCGAGTCGTTCGAGTAAAAACATACATTACGGCAAATGAAGGTTTTTTAAAGCGCATCTTAGACTACCAGTCATTTATGGTTACCGGATTTATTGCCGGCTTATTTCATAAAAAGCCTGATTTAGTGATAGCCACGTCGCCACAATTTTTCTGCGCGTGTGCAGGGTGGGCTTTATCGGCAGTGAAAAGAGTTCCATTTGTGTTTGAGCTGCGAGATATCTGGCCTGCATCTATTACCGCTGTAGGAGCAATGAAAGATAGTTATTTGATACAGATGCTAGAAAAGCTAGAACTGTTTTTATATCACAGGGCTGACTGTATTATTTCAGTGACGCACTCCTTTAAGAAGGAGCTCGTCGCTCGAGGAGTGGATAGTGAGAAGATAGGTGTAGTCCTCAATGGTGTAGATCTATCTAGGTATAAAAGAGTCGAATGTAAAGACTCTAAGTTAGCACAGCAATACGACTTAGAAGGTAAATTTGTAGTTGGTTATGTTGGGACCCACGGTATGGCCCATGGATTAGAGGGTATTATAGATGTAGCCGAAATGTTTCAAGGTTACGATGATATTCGATTTGTATTTGCAGGTGGAGGTGCTGCAAAAGAGAAAGTTATTACTGCAGCTCAGAAAAAGAATTTGCGTAATGTTGTTTTTATTGATCGGCAACCAAAGGAAATGATGCCCCAAGTATGGTCTTTGTGTGATGTTTCACTCGTTCCACTGATCAATAACCCTCTATTTGAAACTGTTATACCATCAAAAATATTTGAATGTATGGCGATGGGGCTTCCTGTCATCATGAGTGTGCCCAAAGGGGAGGCGACAGAAATAGTCGAGAAGAATAACACGGGTATAGTTGTTGAACCTGAGTGCAAGGAAGGAATATCTAACGCTATAATGGAACTGTACAGAAATCCAGATAAGAAAGAGGAGCTTAAACAATCCAGTATAAAATCCTCTAGAATTTTCAATAGAGAAGTATTGGCTAATAAAATGCTCAATATCTTAGCGAAGCTATCCTAAAATTAGGTGTTATTAGTTATAGATTGTTTAATCTACCTAACTTAGCCTTGGTCCAAGTAGTAATTTTCCATATATTGCTTAAGACTAGAAGATATACAAAGAAGCATATTATAAAACTGTATAGCATTACAAATTCAGGAACGCTCCTGATTTCAGCATAAATACCGATAAATGCAAAGGCTGTAGCAATACATGAGATTGCAATGAGTGTTTGAGTAGAGCTAAATCCAAGCCTTTGAAAAATATGGTGCAGATGCTCTCGATCTGGTTTAAAAGGTGAATCTCCACGACGCATGCGACGAATCATAATTGCAGTCATGTCCATGAGTGGCACGGCAATTAACCATAGCGCTGTTACAGGGCGCAATGGAGGATTTGTGCCATTTTGACTGGAGAGTAGCAATAGCCAAATAACTGTAAAACCTATGAGCATACTCCCTGCATCTCCCATGAACACCTTTCTTCTGCGACCAAACAGTCCTAAGTTCAATAGTATATAAGGAATAATAACAACGACTAAAACTAAGCATATATAGGCAAGATTGTATTGCCCGTCATGACTTAGCATCACTCCCAAGCCTCCGAATGCCACTATAGATAGTCCTCCCAATAATCCATCAATTCCATCTACCATATTAAAAGCATTAACTGCACCAACAACAGCCAGAATTGTAACTAAGTATCCAAACCAACCTAAAGTTACAATCTCCCCTGTTCCAAAAATATCCCCTATCGTATTTAGTTCTATACCTCCGAGAATCATCATTGCTACTGACAGTGCTGCTTGGATTGCAAATCTTAGTTTAAAGCTAAGGTCGAACTTATCATCCAAAGCACCAACTCCAACAAGTATGATAATACAAGCAGAATAGAGAGCTGTATTAGGTAAAACAGTTGGGTTATTGAACAAAAAATATAGTATAGAAATACAAATAGATATTCCGCCGACTAGAGGTATGGCTCCATTATGTAGCTTTCGGGAATTTGGTTTATCTACTAACCCAACTTTTTTTGCTACTTTCCGCATGGTAAATGTTGTAGCCAACGAAAAGAAAAACAAGAAAGATAAATCTATAAATGGGATCAACACTGTTAATAAGCCTGGTTGTGTTCTAAATTATGAAATCTTTGTAAATTATTACAATTCTACAAAATCTGCTTCAGCACCCTATCTGCACTGACCCTAGTAATTTTACGCATCAGTTTTTGCACGGCATCAGGATAGTCTTCTGCTTTCTCTAGCTGCCTGTATGTACAAATTAGCTGTGTGTACTGAAGAATATTCTCTACCTCTTTCTCAAACTGAGGTGTTAAGTGGTGGAAATTGTCTTGGATAAAGAGAGCGTTTTCCAAGTCTAAACTCCAAGCTCTCGGGTTGAGGTTATTACCCGTTATCAGCATATAGCGCTTGTCTACCCAGATACCTTTTAGGTGGAAGCTGTTTTCTTCATGTTTCCATAAGTGGATAGAAAGCTTGCGACTGGCGATATTGGCTTCATTTGACTTAGCAAACTGACGTAAGTTTCGCTCATAAAGGTAGGGAAGACCACCGATGGTTTTAAACTCTTCCTCAGGTGAGATATAAAAGTCATTAGCTGTTTTATCACCTACAACGATAGTCACTTTTACACCACGCTTTAGCGCTTTTTTTACTTCCTTAGCCACGCTACGCGGGAAGTTAAAATAAGGCGTACAGATGAAAATCTCATCTTTGGCCTGGGCGAGTAACTGATTGATACCTTGATTAAGCTTATTACGCTTTTTACCCACCCCGACGATAGGCGTTACAGCAACCTGTTCTTGAGATACCGCTTGAGACTCAAATTGATAAGAGGACTTGGAGAGGGAAGCCCTTAATTGGCGAATTTGCGCCTTTATCTCTTTGGTCTCAGGTTTCTTTGAACACGCCAGATTGTTAACTGCAGGGTGGTCGATCATCTCTTTCTGAACAAAGTTGACCATACTATCGGCCAGTGCTTTGTTATTCAGCACATGATAGCGGTCGAAACGATAACGCTCTTTGTAGTTGAGATAGATGTTGTTAAGACTTGCACCACTGTAAATAACTTGGTCATCAATAATGAAGCCTTTTAAGTGCAAAACACCAAATACTTCACGCCCACGAACCGGAACGCCATAGATAGGGACTCTGTGTTCGTAACTATCCGCGAAGCTTGTATACATAGAGGCGTTGGTTTCGCCTGGTTCTGCACCAATTAAGCCGCGCTGAGCACGATGCCAATCAACACATACATTGATCTCTAGACCAGGGTTGCGCTGTTTCGCTTCATAGAGTTCAGTTAAGATCTCTCTTCCTGCTTCATCATCCTCCAAGTAAAGAGCAACCAGGTAGATTCGTTTACTTGCCTGACGAATCGCTTCTATTAAGCGAATTCGAAAATCTTTAGCTGCATAAAGTGTCTCAAACTGAGCTGGGTCTTGCGCCAAAGTAGGAAGTTGTTCGAATAAGTTCCTATTAGTCATCATGTTGGATGGGTTACCTTTACTTAAAGTGGACGAGGATATTAGCAAAATGTGCTAGCAGTTCCTAGTTACCAGATCCTAGTTCGACAATGCGAGTTGTAAAACCTGTGATTTACTGATTGGGACGAAGGCTGATTTCACCGCCGATGAAGGTTTCTAACCCATTTGCAGTTTGTAAAAGAACTGCGCCTTGTTCGTTGATGCCTCTAGCGATTCCGCTAATCTCTCTGGGTCCCATAAGCAGCTTTACTGGACGGTTGATAAAGTTATCCAAACGATTCCATCTCTCGACAAAACCAGCCACCCCATACAGTTCGTAGTCATCCAAAGCCTTGTGTAGGGTGGTTATCATGCTAATCGCAAGTTGGTTTCTATCAATCTGTTGATTATCTGCCACCTCATCTAGGCTAGCCCAAGGCTGGGTAATGCCTTCAGTTGCCTCTGACATCATTAAGTTGAGTCCCATACCTATTACAAGGTTGGCCGCTGCACCAGCTTGGCCTGACATTTCGACCAGAATGCCTGCGAGCTTCTTGTCTTGATAATAGAGGTCATTCGGCCACTTTAGTTTTACCCCTGTCAGTCCCATCTCTTCGAGAGCTTCAACGATTGCCACGCCAACCACTAGGCTTAATCCCATAGCGGCTGCCATACCAGCATCTAAACGCCAAAACATTGAGAGGTATAGATTCGAACCAAAAGGAGATACCCACTCACGTCCGCGGCGACCTCTGCCTTTAGCCTGATACTCAGCAAGACACACTGAGCCAGATTCTAAGCTATCAACTCGATCAAGTAGATATTGGTTGGTTGAGTCAATAATAGGTATCAGTTTTACTCGATTAGCTAAACTAGTTTGAAGAATCTCTTTGTCGAGCAATTGCATAGGCTTGGCGAGTTGGTAGCCCTTTCCCTGGACGCGAAACACATCGACCCCCCAAGCTTGGATGCCTTTAATATGCTTACTGATCGCGGCTCTGGATACGCCAAGCTTGTCTCCTAGCTCTTCACCGGAGTGAAATCCCCCTTGTGATAAAGCCTTCAAGATAGAAAGTTTTACGGAATGCTCTTTCATTGCTGGCCCTCTAATATAGTCTCTAGATTTGTCTCCGCATGAGAACCGATAAATCTCACTTCATGTTCCAACGCTATTTGGTATTTTTCCAACACGGTTTGGCGTATTGTTGCAGCTAGTTTGATCACATCGTTTGCTAACGCATTGTTTGTGTTCACTAGCACTAAAGCCTGTTTAGGGTGGACTTGAGCACCACCGATTTGATGGCCTTTCAATTGGCATTGATCTATTAGCCAGCCGGCAGCGACTTTTACGCCATCTTGTGTTGGGTAGGCAGCAATATTGGGGAATTGTTTAGTCAAATTTTCGAACTGCTGGTCCGAGATAACCGGGTTCTTAAAGAAGCTCCCTGCATTGCCTAGCTTGGCAGGGTCAGGCAGCTTTTCCATTCGGATTTGGCAAACTCGCTTAAAAACTTGCTGCGCGGTGAGGGTTTCGCTTTGTAGAGATTGAAGCGGGCCATATTCGATATTTGCTGACCACTGTTTTGGGAGTTTCAAGCCGATCGCTACAACCATAACTTTCTCAAACAGCTCATGTTTAAAAATGGAATCTCGATAGCCAAACTGACACTCTTCAGCACTCAGCCGTTTGGTATTGAAGGTTTCTAAACAAAGTACGTCGACATATTCGCAGATGTCTTTCAGCTCAACACCATAAGCGCCGATGTTCTGAATCGGAGCGCTGCCCGCACAGCCGGGGATCAGAGCGAGATTCTCTAATCCAAAGTAACCTTGTTCAACACTCCATTTCACCAAGCTTGGCCAATCTTCACCGCCAGCGATATGAAGATGCCAATGTGTGTCAGTTTCACTGACCGACTTACCGAGCAATTTATTGACTACCACCACGCCTTGGTAGGGTTGGGTAAACAATACATTACTGCCTTTTCCCAAAATCAGTTTAGGAAGCCTCAACCACTCTTGTTTTTGATACACATGTTTGATTTCTTCAACGGTTGCAACTTCAACCAGATAAGAGCAGGTTTGCGAGATTGAAAACGTGTGGGAGCGACTAAGATCTGCGTTAGCTAATATTTGCATCGGATTTATCGAGTAATCTAAACTGCCTGCATTCTACCCTAAATTGAAGTTTGGTGATAATGAGCCCAATGCAGATTGAAACCTTAGACCCAATAAAACTCCCCCTTGTATCGCGTTTGTACAAAGCACACTATCCTTCAGGCAAGGCGAAAAAGGATGAGTTGACCATTGTTGGTTCCATTGAGCAGCAAATCGTTTCATTGGTTCGTTTTAGAAATATTGAGCAATTCCGTTTGCTAACAGGAATGCTAGTGATACCAGAGCACAGGGGAAGCGGCTTAGGTCATCAGTTAATGGGTTACTGCGCTCAGTATGTTTTATCGGAGCATGACTTCTGTTTTGCCTACGCACATCTAGAAACATTTTATGCTAAACATAACTTCAAGACGATTGACACGAGTCAGTTACCTAGCTCGCTAAGAGGACTGTTTGAACGTTATAGCATTAAGAAGCAACTCGTAGCGATGAAGTATGTCAAACCATCTCGGTAAAGCGTATTGTATAACTCCACGAAGAGCGCTTTGACGTTGCAGCATGACCATGATGATGCAGTTGATTGTCTCAGAGTTGAGAATACAGGGTTGGCGTGTTTCATTTCTAATATCCTTCGCCTAAGCTCCATTTAGGGTGTTGATAAAAATATCATCACTAAGGAGCAATTATGAGCGCAACGTTAATCAATCAAACCTTACCGACTTTTGATGAACTAATGGCTTTGGCGCAAGATAACCCAGAGGCCTTTAATCGCTTTAAAAAAGAGATGTGTGAAGAAATGATCCAGTCTGCTTCTAAAGATATGCAAGATAGGTTGTGGGCTCAGCAAAGTCATATTGATAGGGTAGTCGGTCATTGTAAAAACCCAAACCACACCAATGTAGTCTTAATGAGAGAGTTAGTTAGCCAGATGGGTAAATTTCATGAGGCCCTCGAAGGGGATATTCGAGGTAAAATTGATAGAAATGTAGAAGTGATTTTTCTTGATGAGTGGCGTTAAGATAAATTAGTGTAATCAATTGTTCAACTTAGGCTGAAGCTCTGTTCACTATATGTTCGCTATGTTACACTCCCGCGCTGAATAGAAATACAGAGTGTTAAGGTACTATAAGCCTTAAAAGGATCAAGTGTGAGCGGGAAAATTCAACAATCACTAAACGAGAAGCAATACTCACCTCAATTACCAAATTCTTTCCCAGTAAGTGACGAAATTGATCTTAGAGTGCTATTTAAAGTTCTCTGGGATGGAAAATTGTTAATAATTGCTACAACTTTAGTGTTTGCTGTTGTGGCTGTTTTATCTGCAATGACTTCTCAAGAATGGTGGTCATCGAAAGCTACGATTTCTCATCCTCAGGCTCAAGATATGGTTGCTTATAGGCAGCAGGTTAAGCAGTTCCAGCCGGTTTTTGATATCTACCAGGATGATGGAACTGTTTTAGTAAGTGAAGAGCTGGATGATTTGACTGATTCAAAAGTGCTATTTAGCCGATTTGTCGATGCTTTTAACTCGAGTAATAATAAACGCAAGTTTTTAGATTCAAGTGAAGAATTTCAGCAGTTCAAAGAACAAACTAGCAGTGAATTAAGTGACGAAAAGGTAATTGAAGCGAGGCGTGGCATATACTCAGGATGGTTTGATAGAATTTCAGCTAAAGCTGACAATCCCAAAAATGCGTTAACACCGTACCACATCAGCTTTCAGTCTACGACAAGTGAAAGCAGTTATTTGTTGCTGGTTAACTATATAAAAACGATCAAGAACAAAGCGCATCAAGATGCGTTAAATAACTTAGAGGCAATAATTTCTGCTAAGAGAGATGAGCTAGCCCAACAAAAGAAAATACTTGAAACTCAGGCGAAAAACCGCCTAGTAGTTGAAGCTGATCGAGCCCGCTATGCACTCAGTATAGCGAACGCTGCAGGAGTTACATCGCCAATTCAAACTAATGGTAGTAAAGAACTTTTCGGGATTGATATGGGGTCAAAAGCCCTCGCAGCTAAAATTGAAGCTTTAAATTCTATAAGAAATTTAAGTGTTATAGAGCCTCGACTTCAACAAATTAATGCGAAATTGCAAATGCTGAATACTTTAAAGGTTGATCGCAGTATTGACTTTCAGACTTTTCGCTTTTTAGAAAATGTTGAACAACCAATAACACGAGATAAACCAAAGAGAGCACTAATAGCTGTTGCAGGAACTTTACTCGGTGGCATGCTGGGTGTCGTTATTGTTCTTATTCGCTTCGCTTTCAGTAGAGAGAAAAATTAAATAGATACCAACTTGTTGTAGCCGGATGCACTTTCTAGTGAATCCGGCTCCTTTCATTCTAGATAGCATCTAAGAGCTATATCACACAAAAACTTTCTCTTTCCCCTTGGGTTTCTCCTCTCTGCCCCTCATATAGATACCATTAGGCTGTTATAGCCATTTATCATGTCAAATATGGAAACTAATCAGGAGAGACGACCGATGAACATTCGTCCATTACACGACCGAGTTATCGTAGAACGCCAAGAAGTTGAGTCTAAATCAGCGGGTGGTATTGTTCTGACTGGTTCTGCTGCAGAGAAATCAACTCGCGGCGTAATTCTAGCTGTAGGTAAAGGCCGCATTCTAGAAAATGGCACTGTGATGCCACTGGACGTTAAAGTCGGCGACACGATTATCTTCGCTGAAGGTTACGGTACTAAGACTGAAAAAATCGACGGTAAAGAAGTGCTAGTGATGTCTGAAAACGACATCATGGCAATCGTTGAATAATAGCAATCATTGAGTAATTTTTTGCTCAGATTCAGCTGAAAACCAAAACAAAGAATTTAGAAAAGGAAACTAAAGATGGCTGCTAAAGACGTTAAATTTGGTAACGACGCACGTGTAAAAATGCTAGAAGGTGTTAATGTTCTAGCTGACGCGGTAAAAGTAACACTGGGTCCTAAAGGCCGTAACGTTGTTCTAGACAAATCTTTCGGTGCACCAACGATTACTAAAGATGGCGTATCTGTAGCGCGCGAAATCGAACTTGAAGACAAGTTCCAAAACATGGGCGCGCAAATGGTTAAAGAAGTAGCGTCTCAAGCAAATGACGCTGCGGGTGACGGTACAACAACTGCAACAGTACTTGCTCAAGCTATCGTTAACGAAGGCCTTAAAGCGGTTGCTGCTGGCATGAACCCAATGGATCTTAAGCGTGGTATCGACAAAGCGGTAATAGCTGCGGTTGAAGAGCTTAAAGCTCTGTCTGTTGAATGTGCTGATACTAAAGCTATTGCACAGGTAGGTACTATCTCTGCGAACTCAGATTCAAGCGTAGGTAACATCATTGCTGAAGCGATGGAAAAAGTGGGTCGTGATGGCGTTATCACTGTTGAAGAAGGTCAGGCTCTGCAAGATGAGCTAGATGTTGTTGAAGGTATGCAGTTCGACCGCGGTTACCTTTCGCCTTACTTCATCAACAACCAAGAGGCAGGTTCTGTTGATCTAGAAAACCCATTCATTCTTCTGATCGACAAGAAAGTTTCTAACATCCGCGAACTTCTTCCGACTCTAGAAGCGGTAGCAAAAGCAACTCGTCCACTTCTGATCATTGCTGAAGATGTAGAAGGTGAAGCACTAGCAACTCTAGTGGTAAACAACATGCGTGGTATCGTGAAAGTGGCTGCTGTTAAAGCGCCAGGCTTCGGTGACCGTCGTAAAGCCATGCTTCAAGACATCGCTATCCTAACGGGTGGTACAGTGATCTCTGAAGAAGTCGGCTTAGAGCTAGAGAAAGTGGTTCTCGAAGACCTAGGTCAAGCGAAGCGTGTTGCTATCACTAAAGAAAATACAACGATCATCGATGGTATCGGTGAAGAAGCAATGATCTCTGGTCGTGTTGCTCAAATCCGTCAACAAATCGAAGAAGCGACTTCAGACTACGACAAAGAGAAGCTACAAGAGCGCGTTGCTAAACTAGCAGGCGGTGTTGCAGTCATCAAAGTTGGCGCTGCGACTGAAGTTGAAATGAAAGAGAAGAAAGATCGCGTAGAAGATGCTCTACACGCGACTCGCGCTGCAGTTGAAGAAGGCGTAGTTGCTGGTGGTGGTGTCGCTCTAATCCGCGTAGCTTCTAAGATTACTGAACTTCAAGGTGATAACGAAGAGCAAAACGTTGGTATCCGCGTTGCTCTACGTGCAATGGAAGCGCCTATCCGTCAAATCACTACAAACGCAGGCGACGAAGAGTCTGTGGTTGCGAACAACGTGAAAGGTGGTGAAGGTTCTTACGGTTACAATGCGGCAACTGGTGAGTACGGTGACATGCTTGAGATGGGTATCCTAGACCCAACAAAAGTAACTCGTTCTGCACTTCAGTTTGCGGCATCAGTTGCTGGCCTAATGATCACAACAGAAGCAATGGTTACAGACTTACCTCAGAAAGATGCTCCTGCAATGCCTGATATGGGTGGCATGGGCGGTATGGGTGGCATGGGCGGTATGATGTAATCCCCCTGAGCTACTTCAGCCAAATAAAAACGGAGCCTTTAGGCTCCGTTTTCGTCTCTGATGTTCTGTGATTACAGGGTAAGAAGCTTATCTACCCCAAGCAACTCCAAACAATGTAACTAGAGAATAATCTCTCTTACTTCAGCGTCTTTGCGCTCAAGATAGTGAGTGGACTTAATGCGGCGAATGGTGCGGCAGCGACCACGGATAAGCAGTGTTTCTGTGGTGGCAATGTTACCTTGGCGAGTGATGCCTTCGAGCAGATCACCTTTAGTAATACCCGTTGCAGAGAAGACCACATTATCACTTTTGGCCATGTCTTCCATCGTGAGTACTACATTTGCTTCTACGCCCATTTCTTTGCAGCGTGTTAGCTCTGCTGTCCCATAAATACGGTTTTCTTCCGTATCGCCTTTGACTTCATGACGAGGCAGTAAACGGCCGTGCATGTCACCATCCAGAGCGCGGATGACTGCAGCAGACACCACTCCTTCAGGTGCGCCGCCAATGCAGTACATAGCATCAACTTCGCTGTCAGGCATACATGTCAGAATCGAAGCGGCCACATCGCCATCTGGAACTGCAAACACACGTACTCCCATTGCCTGCATCTCCGCAATCACTTGATCATGGCGCGGTTTAGCCAGCGTAATGACGACCAACGTATCTAGCGTTTTATTCAGCGCTTGAGCGATATTCTCTAGATTGTCTTTCAGTGGCTTATTAAGGTCGATACAGCCTTTTGCCCCTGGACCTACAGCCAACTTTTCCATGTACATGTCAGGTGCTTTTAGGAAGCTGCCTTTCTCACCTGCGGCGAGTACTGCTAACGCATTTGATTGCCCCATAGCCGTCATACGTGTGCCTTCAATGGGGTCGACTGCTATATCGACTTCATCCCCGCCGATTCCGACTTTTTCACCAATGTACAGCATAGGTGCATCATCAATCTCGCCTTCGCCAATCACAATTTCACCACTGATATCGGTCTTGTTGAGCAAGATTCGCATCACTTCAACGGCAGCGCCGTCGGCCGCATTTTTGTCACCACGCCCCAGCCATTTATAACCAGCCAATGCGGCGCCTTCTGTTACTCGGGAAAATGCCATTGCCAAATCGCGTTTCATGATGACTCCAAATCTAGAGAATAGGGGAATGAATTAAACGCGCAGGATTTTAGCATAGTTGCAAGTAAACGTTTGCCATTTTCGCCCAGCGGAATTGAACTCGATCAAAATGAGGTGAAAATCGACAAAAAATTTGGCCTCAGCGCTTCTCCGTCAGTGCATTGTCAATGTATGCTGTTTTTTTGACCGAATGGTGCGAAATATAGAATATAGGGCGTGTTTATCACTCTCTGCCTGAGTAGAATGAGGACATTAGGTGGAGAAAGCTCTTCACAATAACCGGACAATACAAGGTAGGCTAAGATGTCTTTTGAAGTACTAGAAAAACTAGAAGCGAAAATCCAAACTGCAGTTGACACCATTGCACTTCTACAAATGGAAGTGGAAGAGCTGAAAGAAGAAAAAGAGAAGCTGGCAGTAGAAGCAAATGAGCTTCGTTCTAGCCGTGAAGAGATCGAACAAAAAGCGCAGCAGATGCAACAAGAGCATTCAGCTTGGCAGGAGCGTATTCGTAACCTGCTAGGTAAGATGGACGAAGTTGAGTAAGCATCGTCTAATGACAAAAAGGGTGGCCATGGCCACCCTTTTTGAGTTTTTAGAGGATAATGAGGGCTCAGGTTACACTTGAGGGCGAACGCCTAACGTATGGCACAGCGCGTAGGTCATTTCTGCGCGGTTTAGTGTGTAGAAGTGGAAGTCTTTCACACCTTCACGGCTCAGCACTCGAATCATATCGATGGCTTGGCTTGCGCCAACCAGCTGACGTGTCGTCGGGTCATCATCCAGACCTTCAAACTGTTTCGCCATCCAGCTTGGTACTTTAACGTTGTTTTGAGCGGCAAAGCGTGACGCTTGCTTAAAGTTCGAAACCGGTAAAATACCCGGTACGATTTCAACGTCGATGCCTGCTGCAACACAGCGATCACGGAAACGAAGATAGCTTTCAACGTCAAAGAAGAACTGAGTAATAGCGCGGTTTGCGCCTGCATCGACTTTACGTTTGAGATTGAGTAGATCCGCTTGTGCACTTTTGGCTTCTGGGTGCACCTCAGGGAAAGCGGCAACGGAGATATCAAAATCATGACGCTCTTTTAGAAGTTTCACCAGATCGGAGGCGTACATTTCTGGCTTACCGCCGCCCGGTGGGATGTCACCACGCAGAGCGACGATGCTCTGAATACCGTTCGCCCAGTAATCATCAGCAATACGTGCTAGCTCTTCACGTGACGCGTCAATACACGTTAGGTGGGGCGCGGCAACTAACCCTGTTTCAGCTTTAATTTCTTTAATGATGGAGTGTGTGCGGTCACGCTCACCTGAGTTCGCACCGTAAGTGACAGAAACGAATTTAGGCTTTAGCGTTTTGAGGCGATGGACTGAGTTCCATAAGGTTTCTTCCATCTTTTCACTGCTGGGTGGAAAAAACTCAAATGACACATTGATGTTGTCAGAAAGTTCCGCAATATTCTGGTTTAAGGCATCTATATGGCCGGCGTGCGTATATCCCATCTTACTCTCTCCATGTGGCAACTGGACCACAAAACTCAAATCCTCAAATCGACGTTTAGACGTCTATATGTCCACAGGATGTATTGAATGCGATTTAAAGTCAACAGTACGATTATGAATTTTTTTCAAGTTAAATATTAGACGTTTTCAACTTGAAAGGTAATGGCATGACCAAGAAAGAAAAAGCGCAGCTAAGGGCTGCGCTTTAGTCAATTATAAGAAACTGGAAAGCAGATTGAGGTCTGACTGAATCGCACCTGCGGTTACCTCTCGGCCTGCGCCTGGGCCGCGAATGACCAGTGGGTTATCCTTGTACCATTTGCTTTCGATGGCGAAGATGTTGTCACATGGCAGCAAGTTAGCCAGAGCATGTTCTTTACTTAGCGCTTCAACGCCAACCGTTGCTGAACCGTTCTTCTCCAGCCTTGCAACATAGCGCAGTATCTTGTCTTCGCGCTGAGCTTTCTCTAAACGCTCGGCTAACAGCTCACTTAATAGTTGGCTTTTATCGAGGAAATCGTCCAGCGACAGATCGGCAAGCTCAGCAGGAACCAGACTTTCCACTTTAACCGCTTCTGGTTCCAGATCGAGCCCGGCTTCACGCGCTAAAATAACTAGTTTACGCATTACATCAGAGCCATCCAGATCGCAGCGCGGGTCGGGTTCAGTCAAACCTTGCTGCCAAGCGAGATCCACTAGTTCTGCAAAAGGTACATTGCCGTCATACTGCTGGAACAACCAAGAAAGCGTGCCAGAGAAAATGCCTGATAAGGCATGAATGTCATCGCCACTTTCACGTAAGTCCTTCACCGTATGGTTAATCGGTAAACCAGCTCCGACAGTTGCATTGTAAAGCCAGTGGCGGTTTATCTTGGCGAAGGCATCTTGCACTTGATGATAATAATCACTGGACGCAGAACCGGCGACTTTGTTGGCAGAGATAAGGTGCATGCCTTGCTCTGCGATGTTCAGGTAACGCTCGGCCAGTTGCTGGCTAGCCGTCACATCGAGCACAACGACATCATCGTAGCCCTGAATCGCGCCAAGCTTTCTTACCCACTCATGACCTTGATATTCAATCGCTTCTTCTTCGTAGTGAGCGCTGACGGTGCTGGCATCAATACCTTTAGGATTGAACCAGTAGTTCTGACTGCCAACGACAGCAACCAGTTCGAAGTTCATGCCGCGACGTTTTTCTAGCTCTGCTTTTTGCTCAGCAAAAAGTTCAAGCCAGCTTGAGCCAATATTACCTTTGCCACACAAAGCGATACCAACGCGCTTCTGAGCCTGGAACAGTTGGCTGTGGATCGATTTGACCAGAACAGAAGTATCTGTACTGCGCAACACCGCGACCAAGCTTAATCCTGACTGAGATTCTGAAATAAACTCCACAGGAGAAGACTTAAGCTTCTGGTAGAAACCGTAGCAGTGGTTGGCATTTTTAGTTACACCTGCACCGACTGCTGCAATCAACGAATAGCCCTCTTTGAGCTTAATTTCAGCTTCTATCGCGGCGTCTTGGAGGTACTCGAGTGCGCCGCCTGCAATCTCAGCGGTATACGCTAAACGCAGTGTTTGCTGGTCTTCCTGCGCTTCGTAGGTTAGTGGTTCAAGTTGTGCGCGTTTCAGCCCTGCAAGCGTTTCCTGTTCAAGACGGCTGAAATCGTGTCCAGAGGCAAAGTTGAGTTGGATCAGCAGCACTTCTTTCAGCGAGGAGATGATTTTAGCGCCACGACCTGAGGCCAGCACACGTTCAATACGTGTGGAGCCATCTTCCGGTTCATAGCTGCAACGCAGGTGTAAATCCATCGCACTTTGCGCGACCGGCTGAAGGGTGCGGCTGTGCAAGACTGGCGCAGCAAGTCGGGCTAATTCGCTGGCTTCATCAAGGCGCAGTAGGGGCAGAAGGCATGCATCTGAGACTAAACGAGGGTCTGCGCTGTAGACACCCGCGACGTCACTCCAGATGGTCACGCGTTTTACTTCGGCTAGCGCACCAATGACAGTGGCAGAGTAATCTGAACCATTACGACCTAGTAGCACGGTATGGCCTTGGTCATCCTGTGCCATAAAGCCTGTGATCACAACGCGGTGATGGGCGTGTTGAGCGAGTACTTCCTTGATCAGCGGATAGGAGGTGCCCCGGTCAACTTCAGGTTGGGTGCCTGCTTCGGCACGTAGGAAAGCTCTTGCATCCTGAGCGACGGCCTGTAGGTCATTTTGATTCAGTAATGCCGCCAGCAATCGAGAAGACCAAACTTCTCCGTGACCTAATACGGCTGCGCGTTCGGCAGTCGTTAAGGGAGCTGTTAGCTCACCCAGTGTGCTGAATTCGTCGTTGAGTGTGGCAAGAAGCTGCTGTTGGCTTTCACCTTGTAACAGGTCTTCGACCAGCTGTACCTGAAACTGACGTAATGACTGCAATGCTTCATGGGCGAGGCGACCATCTTTGTTAAGAGAGTCTAAAAACTCAATCAAACGATTGGTGGTCTTGCCTGCCGCTGAGACAACAATTAAATCTTCTTGATTAGAATACTCTTTGAGAATATTAACTACGCGGCGGTAACACTCTGGATCCGCGAGGCTACTGCCGCCAAATTTATGCAATTGACGCTGCTGGCTCATGACAACGCCTCCTGAGTTTTACTGAATGCTTGTTCTAGATCGGCAATGAGGTCATCAGAGTCTTCTAACCCGACAGAAAGGCGTAGCAGCTGTTGTGAGACTCCGGCTTCTGCTAATGCGGCTTCACCCATTGCGCGGTGTGTCATTGACGCAGGGTGGCAAATCAGGCTCTCCACGCCGCCAAGTGATTCGGCGAGCGAAAACAGTTCTAATTCACCAACAAAGTGTTTGAGTTGTTCAAAGCTACCTGCAAACTCAAAGCTGAGCATAGAGCCGAATCCAGACTGCTGCTTTTTCGCAATCTCATGGCCTGGGTGTTCAGGCAAGCTTGGGTGATAGATGTTGCCCACCAGAGATTGAGATTGCAGGTAGTTGAGAATGTGTGCTGAGCTTTCTTCATGCACTTTCATGCGCGCACCTAAGGTGCGAATACCGCGTAATGTCATGTAGCTGTCGAATGGTGTGCCGGTAGCGCCGATACAGTTACCCCACCAGGCAAGATCTTCAGCATGCTGCTCAGTTCTGGTGATTACCACGCCACCTATGACATCAGAATGACCGTTAATGTACTTGGTTGTCGAGTGAATGACGAAGTCAGCGCCGAGTTCAAGAGGCTTTTGGAACACAGGTGTCAAAAAGGTATTATCGACGCCGACCAGAGCACCAACCTGGCGGGCTTTTTCACATACTGCAGCAATGTCGACTACTCGAACCAAAGGATTAGACGGTGTTTCTAACAGAATCAGTTTAGGTTTCTTTGCTATAGCGTCGTTCAAGGCTTTTTGATCTGATTGATCGACAAACTGAACCTTGAAGTCACCTTTCTGAGCGCGGGTGTTAAATAAACGGTACGTACCGCCGTAGCAATCGTGTGGCGCGATGATCAGGTCATCTGGGCCAAGAAATGCGGAGACCCATAAGTTTAACGCAGAGGTTCCACAGTTGGTCACTACCGCACCCTTACCGGACTCCAGCTCATACAGAGCTTTTTCTAATAAGCCACGGTTTGGGTTACCTGAGCGAGTGTAGTCATATTTTGGCACTTCACCGAAGGCGGGAAATCCGTAGTTAGTCGAGAGGTAAATAGGTGGCACAACGGCATGATGCTGAGTGTCTGACTCGATACCAGTACGTACCGCGATTGTGGCTGGTTTACGGGCGCTCATAAGTGTTTCCTTTCGAACTGTAGTGACTTGGCTGGAGATTACACTATACCTGTTTGCCGGATGTTAGATATATGTTATTCCAATCGTATATCTCTTCACTTTACTTCTCATTTTTTAAGACGTCAACACTTCTAGACGTCTATATGTCTTTGCTTGTGGCCATAAATCCCGCTAAAATTACGCTTTCTAATTTTATACATAATGAATCATAAAGGTGCGCAATGGCAGATTGGAACGGCGAATACATTAGTCCGTATGCTGAACATGGAAAGAAAAGCGAACAAGTAAAGAAGATTACGGTTTCTATTCCATTGAAAGTATTGAAGGTTTTGACTGATGAGCGAACGCGTCGTCAGATTAATAACCTGCGCCATGCGACGAACAGTGAGCTGCTTTGTGAAGCGTTTCTACACGCTTATACAGGCCAGCCATTACCTACCGATGAAGATTTGCGTAAAGATCGCCCAGATGATATTCCCGCGGAAGTGAAAAAACTCATGACTGAGATGGGCATTGAATTCGAAGCGTATGATGAAGAGTAATAACTGGCAGCGCGCCTGGTTTTTATTTTGCTGAAAACTAAAAAAACCGCTGAATGTTCAGCGGTTTTTTGTTGCTAGAGAGAAACGCTTACGCTTCCATGTAATTCTCTGGCATTTCAATGCGAGCCACACCTGACTCTACTGCCGCTAGAGCAACCGCTTTTGCAACACGTGGTAACAGTCGAGAGTCCATTGGCTTAGGAATGATGTAGCCAGGGCCAAATTCCAGCTTGTCCACGCCTGCGGCTTTCAATACTTCCGCTGGAACTTCTTCTTTTGCTAGCTCACGAATGGCGTCTACCGCAGCGAGTTTCATTTCATCGTTGATTTCGCTGGCACGAACGTCAAGAGCACCGCGGAAGATGAATGGGAAACACAATACGTTGTTCACTTGGTTCGGGTAGTCGCTGCGACCTGTACCCATGATTAAATCATCACGAACTTCATGCGCCAGCTCTGGTTTGATTTCCGGATCTGGGTTTGAACACGCAAAGACAACAGGTTTGTCAGCCATCAGTTTTAGTGCTTCAGGAGCGAGCAAGTTCGGGCCAGATACGCCTAAGAACAGGTCTGCACCTTCAATAACATCTTCCAGCGTACGCTTGTCAGTGTTATTCGCAAATAGCTGTTTGTATTCGTTGAGATCATCACGGCGAGTGTGGATAACGCCTTTGCGGTCAAGCATGTAGATCTTTTCACGCATCGCACCACATTTGATCAGTAGCTCCATACAAGCTACTGCTGCAGCGCCAGCGCCAAGACATACAATCGTAGCGTCTTCTAGCTTTTTGCCTTGCAGTTCAATCGCGTTAAGCATGCCTGCTGCGGTTACGATTGCTGTACCGTGTTGGTCATCGTGAAAAACCGGAACATCACAGCGCTCAATCAACTGTTTTTCAATTTCAAAACAATCTGGCGCTTTGATGTCTTCAAGGTTGATGCCGCCAAATGTATCGGCAATGTTAGCTACCGTATCGACGAACTCTTCGATTGTGCGGTGTTTGACTTCAATGTCGATAGAGTCCAAACCAGCAAAGCGTTTGAACAAAAGAGATTTACCTTCCATGACTGGCTTTGATGCCAGCGGACCTAAGTTACCAAGACCAAGAATTGCTGTTCCGTTAGAGATAACCGCTACCATGTTGCCTTTAGAGGTGTACTTGTAGACATTATCTGCATTCTGTGCAATTTCACGTACAGGCTCAGCCACGCCTGGGCTGTACGCTAACGCCAGATCACCTGCCGTTTCGGCTGGTGTTGTCAGCTCAACCGAAATTTTACCTGCTGTTGGGTAAGCATGGTAATCCAGCGCTTGCTGACGGAATTGTTCTTCAGGGGATAGTTCTTGGCGATTGTCATCGGACATAGGTGTAGGTACTCGTTAATAATAATTAGGATAGGGGGAAATCCATTCTAGAGTAACTAAGTCAAGCTGCCTAGGTCAGAATGCGAGCTAAAGCAATAAAATGTGCTAAATGACTGGAGATAAGACCAGATGGGTAGAGATATGGCTAGCGAATATCAAACAGTGGAAGATATTACTCTGAATGAATAGCTGAAGAAGCAGATAACAAAAAAGGACGCCGTAGCGTCCTTTTCTCTTCATCTAAAAAGAAATTACTTCTTAGAAGAAAGAGCACCGAAACGCTTGTTGAAGCGATCTACACGGCCGCCAGTATCAACGATACGCTGCTTACCAGTGTAGAATGGGTGACATTTGTCACATACGTCTAGGTGGATTGACTCTTTAGTTAGAGTTGAGTTGAACTCGAAAGAGTTACCGCAAGAACAAGTTGCTTTAACTGCTTTGTATTCTGGGTGGATACCAGCTTTCATGGGAGAACCTCTAAAATAGGCCGTGTCGCTATCCGATTCTATGCCGGACACCACACGTAGTTAATAAAATTTCCTTTGGATACCGCTGTTCAAAAACAAGCCATATCACTAAGGCGCGATATAGTAATGAATACGGCCTCAGGGATCAACCGATTTACCAATAAAGTTGCTACTTTTTTAGCCGATGATGTGTATCCATGCTAGAAATCGGCTTAGTGATGCTGTTGCTTCCCCGCTTAGCGCTTTTCCCTTAGACTAATTGCGTTCCTTTCATTTTGTTTTAAGCCTATATGCAACCGACGATTGCCCGAGTGGCCTTACCTGTACCGCTCGACAAACAGTTTGACTATCAGATTCCTGCTCACCTGTTTCCTATTATTGGTGGGCGCGTGTCTGTACCCTTTGGTCGTCAGACGCTGGTCGGTGTGGTTACGGCGCTGGTGAATCAGTCTGAGTTCAGTTTTGACAAGCTAAAACCGTTAAAGCAAGTGCTCGACTCTCAGCCTGTGTGGCCCGATAGCCTCTACGAGTTACTGCAATGGTGCAGTCAGTTTTACCAGTATCCTCTTGGAGACACCTTGCTCAATGCGATGCCAAGTGCACTTCGTAAAGGCAAAGAAGCCGATTTTGCAACGCTGGTGGAATGGCAGTTGACTGCAGCCGGGCGTAATCAGCTGATGTTGGGTTTTGGCCGAGCCGTCAAGCAAGCCAAAGTCATGCATATGCTTGAAAGTGGTTCAGTACCACACCAGCACTTCATTGATGAAGAAATCAGCTCTAGTGTTCTCAAAACCTTGCAAGAGAAAGGCTGGATTGAGTCGATAGAGTGCAAACCGAAGATTCGCGATTGGAGTCGGCAGGTTGAAGCGGATGTGGATAAGCCAAAGCTTAATGAAGAGCAGGCTGTCGCTATTGCGACCGTTAATAGCTTTGATGGCTTTGGTTGTTTCTTACTGGAAGGAGTGACCGGTTCAGGTAAGACGGAAGTTTATCTTAACCTTATCAAGCCAGTGTTGGAGAAAGGGCGGCAAGCTCTCGTTTTAGTACCGGAAATTGGTCTGACGCCACAAACCATTAACCGTTTTCGCCACAGGTTTAATGTGCCAGTCGAAGTGATTCATTCTGGGCTTAACGACAGCGAAAGATTGAACGCTTGGTTAAGTGCCCGAGATAAAGCCGCTGGCATCGTAATTGGCACACGCTCAGCACTACTGACGCCTTTTGCTGATCTCGGCATCATCATTGTTGATGAAGAACACGATGCTTCTTATAAGCAGCAAGACAGCCTTCGCTATCATGCGCGCGATGTTGCTGTGATGCGAGCCAACAAAGAACAAATTCCAATTGTACTAGGCTCTGCGACGCCGGCGCTGGAAACTCTGCATAATGCTTTATCGGGCAAGTACCACCATCTGACACTAACCGAACGCGCCGGTAATGCTGTACCGACGTCAAACAAGGTGCTGGATGTGAAAGGTCAGTATCTGGAAAGTGGTTTATCCGCCTCTCTGATTGCGGAAATGCGTCAACACCTCAGTGCCGGTAATCAGGTGATGTTATTCCTCAATCGTCGCGGTTTTTCGCCAGCCTTGATGTGCCATGATTGCGGTTGGATTGCGGAATGTAAACGATGCGATGCTTACTATACCTACCACCAATACAGTAATGAGATCCGTTGCCATCATTGTGGTTCTCAGCAGCCAACTATTCATCAGTGTCAGGGGTGCGGATCGTCAAATCTGGTCACTGTGGGAGTAGGGACGGAGCAGCTTGAAGCGCAGCTTGGTGAGCTTTTTCCTGAATATAAGACCATTCGTATTGACCGTGACAGCACTCGGCGCAAAGGCAGTTTGGAATCAGCTCTCGGAGATATTCGCAGCGGCAAGTATCAAATCTTAATTGGAACCCAAATGTTGGCGAAAGGCCATCACTTCCCTGATGTGACTTTGGTGGCGCTGTTGGATGTCGATGGTTCGCTATACAGCAGTGACTTCAGAGCATCCGAGCGTTTGGCTCAGCTGTTTATTCAGGTGGCAGGGCGAGCAGGGCGTGCCAGCAAGCCGGGAGAAGTGATCCTACAAACGCACCACCCTGAACACAGTTTACTTCAGGCTCTGCTGACCAAAAGCTATCGACATTTTGCTGAGACCGCATTGCAGGAGCGTAAGTTTGCCATGTTGCCTCCTTATTCTTATCTGACCTTGTTCCGTGCTGAGGCGAATAACTCCCAGCATGTGGAAGCGTTTTTGCGTCAGGTTCGCCATACCTTAGAAGCCCACCCGCTCTTTGATGGGTATTGTCAGGTTTTGGGCCCCACTCCGGCCCCACTTGCAAAACGTGCCGGTAAACATCGTTGGCAATTGATGCTACAGACGCAAACTCGGCCAACCATGCAAAAGTTACTTTCCAGTGCGAAACCGGCGATCCAAATGTTACCGAATGCGAAAAAGGTGCGTTGGTCTTTAGATATTGAGCCGCAGGATTTGAGCTAATTTCTCACCTTTTTCATTTAATTGTGACTCACGTCTCGTCTCGGGATTTAAATTTGTTAATCTTCCCGTAACTTTCTGTTTCGAAATGAATAAACTATGGATTAGCTCAATCGAAAAGGTTGAGTGATATAAGACAGGTAAACGATTGCTATAGGCAATAAACATAAGAATGGGTTTGAGCTCATCAATATCGGTTTAGGTGGCACTAGGCGCTACCGTGTTTAGGAAATGAAGAGGGTAATTAATATATGGCGACAATGAAGGATGTTGCTCAGCTAGCAGGCGTTTCAACTGCAACAGTATCGCGTGCTCTAATGAACCCGGAAAAAGTATCTTCAGCTACAAGGAAGCGAGTAGAAGATGCAGTATTAGAAGCCGGATATTCACCAAATTCTCTGGCGCGCAACCTGCGCCGAAATGAGTCCAAAACCATAATTGCAATCATCCCGGATATTTGTGATCCCTACTACACAGAGATCATCCGTGGAATTGAAGACGCTGCGATGGAACATGGCTACATCGTGCTGCTGGGAGACAGTGGTCAGCAGAAAAAGCGTGAGAGTTCTTTTGTCAATCTTGTCTTTACTAAGCAGGCCGATGGAATGTTGCTGCTTGGTACTGATCTGCCGTTTGACGTCAGCAAACCTGAACAGAAAAACCTGCCACCTATGGTGATGGCGTGTGAGTTTGCACCTGAACTGGAGCTGCCAACGGTACACATTGATAACCTGACATCGGCATTTGAAGCGGTGAACTATCTTACGCAGATGGGTCACAAGCGCATTGCTCAGATTTCGGGTCCTAGTTCTGCGGTACTATGCCAGTTCCGTTACCAAGGGTACCAGCAAGCGCTACGCCGAGCTGGCATCAGTATGAACCCAAATTACTGCATCTACGGTGATTTCTCGTTTGAAGATGGTGCGAAAGCCGTCAGACAATTGTTGGCTTTACCTGAGCCGCCAACCGCGATTTTCTGTCACAACGATGCGATGGCCATCGGGGCAATTCAAGAAGCGAAGAAGCTGGGCTTGCGCGTCCCGCAAGACCTGTCTGTCGTTGGCTTTGATGATATTCAGTTTGCTCAGTACTGCGATCCACCACTGACGACCATTTCTCAGCCACGTTACGAGATTGGCCGACAGGCAATGTTGATGATGCTTGAGTTGTTGCGCGGCCATGATGTTCGTGCCGGTTCTCGATTGCTGGAAACTCAGCTGGTTGTCAGGGAAAGCGCTGCTCCACCGCGAGTCATCTGACGATTGCTTTCACTCAGCGGCGCATTTTGATGCGCCGCTTCCATTTCCCCTCTGTAATCAGGGCGCATTCTGCATTAACATAGCAGCAGAGGTAACAGACATTGATGTACAGCAGTGGCAAATAGAGATTATGTGAAACGCGGCCGTGGTAACAGCGGGCGTAAACCAGCGCGTAAAAAGTCGGCACCAAAAAGAAAACCCTGGCGCAGTGGATTGTTAGCGATTCTACTGGTAGGTGGTTTTGGTTACGGGCTTTATACGTTGAGTAATGATCCTGAGCCGCCACAACCAGTTGTGCAGCAAAGCAAGCCTAAGCCAAAACCAAAGGCAGAAAAGGTGCTTCCTCCTCCTCCGGAAGAGAAATGGGACTACGTTGATTCTCTGCCGAGTCGTGAAATCGAAGTCACGGCGAAAAAGCAGGTAGTGTCTGAGATCCCATATATCATGCAATGTGGCGCGTACACCAATGCCTCTCAAGCCGAAGCGCGTAAGTTGGATATAGCTTTTCAAGGTATCAACAGTAAGATCCGCAAGAAAGAAGGCAGCAAGTGGTATCGCGTTGTACTCGGGCCATATAAGTTCAAACGTGACGCTGAACGAGATAAGCACAAACTTCAGCGGGCCAAGATCGAGCCTTGTGCCATTTGGAAAGACAGTCAGTAAAGAAAACGAGCCATCAGGCTCGTTTTTTGTTCATTGGATTGTAGATAGAACACGCTCTCAACGAGGAGCGTAATCCCAGCCACTGCTGCCCTTGAATTCCCCTTAAGCCAGCCTCATATATCTCTTAACACCAAGATGAAAATAATGATGAGGCCCTACTCGTGACTACTATTGTATCTGTACGTCGAAACAACAAAGTCGTCATTGCCGGCGATGGACAAGTATCACTGGGTAACACTGTGATGAAAGGCAACGCACGTAAAGTACGTCGATTGTACAACAACAAAGTGCTTGCTGGCTTTGCTGGTGGTACCGCAGACGCATTTACGCTGTTTGAAAAGTTTGAAAGCAAACTGCAAATGCACCAAGGTCACTTAACTAAAGCTGCTGTTGAGTTGGCCAAAGACTGGCGCAGTGACCGTGCGTTACGCAAACTTGAAGCTCTGCTTGCGGTAGCAGACGAAACTGCCTCGCTTATCATCACTGGTAATGGTGATGTGGTTCAGCCTGAGAACGATCTGATTGCGATTGGCTCTGGTGGTAATTTCGCCCAAGCAGCGGCGACCGCTTTACTAGAGAACACAGAGCTAGATGCTCGTGACATCGCGGAGAAATCACTAAAAATTGCTGGTGATATCTGTGTGTTTACCAATCATCACCACACTATCGAAGAACTAGAAATCCCAGCTGAACTTAACGCTGAATAACCCAAGATAGTGGCTACCGAATTTAAGGAATTTGATTATGTCTGAAATGACTCCCCGCGAAATTGTTCATGAACTTAACCGCCATATCATTGGTCAGGATAACGCGAAACGCTCAGTGGCCATTGCACTGCGTAACCGCTGGCGCCGTATGCAGCTTGAAGAAAGCTTACGCGTTGAAGTCACACCAAAGAACATTCTGATGATTGGTCCAACTGGTGTTGGTAAAACGGAGATTGCCCGTCGTTTAGCTAAACTGGCCAATGCACCGTTTATTAAAGTAGAAGCAACGAAATTTACTGAAGTGGGTTACGTTGGTAAAGAAGTCGAGACTATCATTCGCGATCTGACGGATGTCGCTATTAAGATGACGCATCAGCAAGCGATGGAAAAAGTTAAATTCCGTGCCGAAGAGCAAGCAGAAGAACGTGTTCTTGATGCGCTTTTACCACCAGCGCGAGATGCTTGGGGTCAAAGTGAGCAGCAAGACGAAAGCTCTTCGAATACGCGTCAAATCTTCCGTAAGAAACTACGCGAAGGCAAGCTCGACGACAAAGAGATCGAAGTCGATGTCGCTGCACCGCAAATGGGTGTAGAAATCATGGCGCCTCCTGGTATGGAGGAGATGACTAATCAGCTTCAAGGTATGTTCCAAAACTTAGCTGGCGATACCAAGAAAAAACGTAAGCTGAAAATCAAAGATGCATTTAAGGCGCTGACGGAAGAAGAAGCTGCGAAACTGGTTAATCAGGAAGAGCTGAAAGAACAGGCTATCTTCAACGTTGAGAACAACGGTATCGTGTTTATCGATGAGATTGACAAAATTTGTAAGCGTGGCGAAAGTTCAGGCCCAGATGTGTCTCGCGAAGGTGTTCAGCGTGATTTGCTTCCTCTGATTGAAGGTAGCACAGTATCAACTAAGCACGGCATGGTGAAAACAGACCACATTCTATTTGTAGCATCTGGCGCATTCCAGGTGGCCAAGCCTTCGGATCTGATTCCTGAGCTGCAAGGTCGTCTGCCAATTCGTGTCGAGCTAGAAGCGCTTTCAAGTAATGACTTCAAACGTATTCTGACTGAGCCCAAAGCGTCACTGACGGAGCAGTACATTGCTCTAATGAAGACGGAAGACGTGGATATCGAATTTACGGAAGAAGGCATCACTCAAATTGCAGAAGCTGCCTGGACCGTGAACGAAACCACTGAGAATATTGGTGCTCGCCGCCTACATACGGTGATGGAGCGTTTGATGGATGAAATTTCTTTTGAAGCAACGGATAAATCCGGCTCTCAACTGACGATTGATGCCGAATACGTTAAAGCCAAGTTAGGCGAAACAATAGAAGATGAAGACCTAAGTCGTTTCATTCTTTAATCTACACCTCAGGAAAAAGCCGATCGCAAGATCGGCTTTTTTGTTATTAATCGTTGAAGGAAGTTTGCGTTCACTCTCACTCTTTGGTTTCCCTCCATTTGCTACCTCGCGAGATAGACAAATAGCGCTATAGTGGAATGACTCTAACTGCGCAAGGAAGCAACATGTCGACCACAGAATCCCATTCGCCTTTGAACGATTTTATTGAATTTCCTGCCGAGGAAATGTCCGCGCGTGCTGAACAGAACTATCAACAGCTCAAACGCCGCCATTCGATTCGCAGCTTTTCAGATCGCCCGGTGGCGAAAGATATCATTGAGAACTGCATCCGTGCTGCCGGAACGGCGCCTAGTGGAGCGAATCATCAGCCGTGGCATTTTGTCGCCATCAACAGTGCTGAAGTGAAAGGTCAAATCCGCCAAGCCGCAGAAGAGTTAGAGCGTTCTTTCTACGAAGGTAGAGCAGGGCAGGAGTGGCTGGAGGCTTTAAAGCCCTTAGGGACTCACGCCAGTAAACCCTATCTGGAGACTGCGCCTTGGTTAATTGCGGTTTTTTCACAGAAGAAAGGTGGCATGATCAATGATGGGGAGCAAACCAATTATTACGTGCATGAGTCGGTCGGTATCGCGACAGGGTTTTTACTGCAAGCACTGCATAACGCTGGCCTAGGAACGTTAACGCATACCCCGAAACCAATGAGCTTTCTGAGTAAGATTTGTGGTCGTGATAATGATGTTGACAGGCCGTACATGTTGATTGTTACGGGTTATCCTGCGGAAGAGGCAACGATTCCTGAACACGCGACTCACAAGAAACCTTTGTCTGATATCGCAACTTTCATGGAATAGAGATGGCTTGCGAGCAATAAAAAAAGCTGGCGTTAAGCCAGCTTTTTTCTTCTAGTTCTCTCAGAGCATAAGGATAAAAATCACGCTCAAGGCCGAGATGAGCCCTGCAAAGGTGTAACAGCCGACTTTCCCAGCTAGCCCAGCATGAATTTTGAGATCATGCATACCATGATGAATACGATGCATGGCATGCCACATTGGTAGTGCGAGAGTACCAATGATAAACAGAGCGCCGATAATGCTGGTGGCGAATGCGGTGACACGCTCGTAGCTCATAGCCTCAGCATCAATTACACCCATGGGAACAAGAATACCAAGTACCAATACCGTCACCGGAGTGATCATGGCAAACCAAGTACCGCCTGCGCCAAATAGACTCCACCAGATAGGCTCATCAGAACGCTTGGGAGCACGATCTACGGAAAAATTAGGTTTCATAGTCATAACTCCTTATACGATTACTAGCACTACCAGTGAAATAAATGCTACAGCAGCCCATTGAGTCAGAACGATAATTTTCTTATCAACAGGTTTGCCTTTCAGATGAATTGGCATAACTTGCGGCATCATGCTGAAGAAGGTCTGTGCGTGCAGTAGGCTGCCAAGTAAAGCGACGATATTGATCGCAATGACAACAGGGTTCGCCATGAACTCTAACCAGCCTTGCCAAGCTTCAGGACCTTTCACCAGTGACCCAAGCCCGACAGTCAGGAATAAAGTGAATAGGACTAACGGCAATACCGTGGCTTCACGCAGCATGTAGAAACGGTAAAACGGATGATCTTTCCACCAAGTTCGTTTTACCTCGCGAACGTAAGGTTTACGGTTACTCATCTTACGCCTCCTGTGTAGTCTTTGTTGGTGTGCCATCAGGCTTGAACATTGAGATCACGAAGTCCATAGAAGACTCGACCTTACCTTGGTTTACCGCCGCTGCAGGGTCTACATTCTTCGGACAAACTTCAGAACAGTAACCCACAAAGGTACAGCCCCAAGCACCGTTCTCGCCATTAATGAGTGCCATACGCTCATCTTTACCGTTATCGCGGCTATCGAGGTTGTAACGATGCGCAAGTGTCAGCGCAGCAGGGCCGATAAACTCGGGGTTCAGACCAAATTGCGGACACGCTGCGTAGCAAAGACCACAGTTGATACAACCAGCAAATTGCTTGTACTTGGCCATTTGCTCAGGTGTTTGTAGGTTCGTGCCATCTTCAGGTTTACGATCGTTACCAATGATGTATGGTTTGATGGCTTCTAGGCGCTCGATGAACGGTGTCATGTCGACAATCAAATCTTTCTCGATTGGGAAGTTTGCTAAAGGCTCGATCTTCACGCCATTTGGGTAATCGCGGAGGAAGCTTTTACAAGCGAGCTTTGGCACGCCGTTCACCATTATGCCGCATGAACCACAGATCGCCATACGACAAGACCAACGGTAAGACAGGTCTTTATCTAGGTTATCTTTGATGTAGCCAAGTGCATCAAGGGTCGACATAGTTTCGTCGAATGGTACCTCAAAGGTTTGGAAATGCGGTTCTACGTCTTTCTCAGGGTCATAACGCAGAATCTCTACTTTTTGGATGCGATTTGCTGACATTATGCTTGCTCCTCTGCGTTCTTCTCTGCCGCTTTTGCTTCTTCAGCGGCTGCTTTCTCTGCGGCTTCACCGTATAGACGAGCTTTAGGTTGTGACTTAGTGATAGTCACCTTGCTGTAGTCGATAGTTGGCGCTGCACCAGGTTGGAAGAAAGCCAGTGAGTGTTTGAGGAACTCTACGTCATCACGCTCAGTACAGCCATCGTCTAGACGCTGGTGGGCACCACGAGACTCTTTACGTAGGATGGCAGAGTGAACCATAGCTTCTGCTACTTCTAGGCCGTAACCGACTTCGATAGCGTAAAGAAGGTCAGTGTTGAACACTTTGCCTTTATCTTTGATGCTGATATTTTTGTAGCGAGCTTTCAATTCAGTAATCTTATCGATCGTCGCTTGCATCAAATCTTCTTGGCGGTAGATACCACAGCCAGCTTCCATGGTGTGACCCATTTCAGTGCGGATGTCAGCCCAGTTTTCATCGCCTTCTTGGTTCATTAATGCGGCGATACGCTGCTCAACATCTTTGACTTGAGCTACAATAGACTCTTCGTTCCAACCTTTGAATTCCGCTGCACGTTTCACCGCTTGTTCACCAGCAACGCGGCCAAATACCACAAACTCAGCCAGCGAGTTAGAACCTAGACGGTTTGCACCGTGCAGACCAACTGACGCACACTCACCGACGGCAAATAGACCTTTAATACGAGTTTCACATTCGCCGTTGGTTTCAATACCACCCATGGTGTAGTGAACGGTAGGACGAATTGGAATCGGCTCTTTTGCGGGATCAACGTTGACGTAAGCTTTCGCTAGCTCACAGATAAACGGTAGACGTTCTTGTAGGTACTCTTCACCCAAGTGGCGAAGGTCTAGATGAACCACATCACCAAGAGGGTGTTTGATGGTGTTGCCTTTTTGCTGCTCATGCCAGAAAGCTTGTGAAACCTTGTCGCGAGGACCCAGTTCCATGTATTTGTTCTTTGGCTGGCCAACTGGAGTTTCAGGGCCCATGCCGTAATCTTGTAGGTAACGGTAGCCATTCTTGTTAACGATGATACCGCCTTCACCACGACAGCCTTCAGTCATCAGGATCCCTGTGCCTGGAAGACCTGTTGGGTGGTACTGAACAAACTCCATATCACGTAGAGGTACACCATGACGGTAGGCCATTGCCATGCCATCACCTGTTACGATGCCGCCATTGGTGTTGCAGTGGTAAACTCGACCTGCGCCACCCGTTGCTAGGACTACTGATTTGGCTTTGATAGTGATCAGTTCGCCTTCCGACATGTGAATGGCGATCAGGCCTTGCACTTCGCCTTCATCGACAAGCAGATCCACCACAAAGTACTCATCAAAGCGTTTGATGTTGTCGTACTTCATTGATGTCTGGAATAGGGTGTGAAGCATGTGGAAGCCGGTTTTATCAGCCGCGAACCATGTGCGCTCAACTTTCATTCCACCGAATCGGCGTACGTTGACTTCACCGTTTTCTTTACGACTCCATGGGCAGCCCCATTGCTCCATTTGGATCATTTCGCGAGTCGCGTTTTCTACAAAATATTCAACAACGTCCTGTTCACATAGCCAGTCACCACCGCCAACAGTGTCGTTGAAGTGGTTGTCTAGACTATCTTCATCCTTGATAACTGCTGCTGAACCACCCTCCGCTGCGACTGTGTGAGAACGCATTGGATAAACTTTAGAAATCAGTGCGACTTCTAAATCAGGGTTTGCTTCAGCTGCTGCAATAGCAGTGCGAAGACCAGCGCCGCCTGCGCCGATGACTGCGATATCTGTGGTGATAGTTTGCACAGTTATCCTCCAGTGTGAATTTGCGGAGTATTCCGCTTGTTATCGTTAAATGGGTAATTCCCCAAAAGTGGTAAGGTTAGTGTAGAAGAGCATCATTATGGAAAAATTGATGTATTTAGGTTTTTGCTCCGGTAATGCATATGAGAGCATAGAAAATATAGGTTATGTGATTGCTATCACGGCAAAGCTATCTCAGCGCTAACCCTTTGCTATGCCAGCTGTTACGGGGATGTTGCGAGTGAGATTTGTTATTAATTTCCCCAATGATTAATGGAATTAATTATTGGCTGTGAGACGTTATTTAAGCGCTTCAGGCTAAGTACAACTCATTTGCATTTTGAGTGAAAGATGATAGTTTTCGCTACAATAAAGCATCATGAGAGATTAGGTATGCAGGCATATTGGCAACCCACAGCAAGCATTGAACAGTTAAAACAGCGAGCTAATTTAATTCGACAGGTGCGCCAGTTTTTTGATGATAGAGATGTCCTCGAAGTTGATACGCCAGCGATGAGTCATGCGACGGTAACGGACATCCATCTTCATACATTTCAAACTGATTTTGTTGGCCCGGGCTATGCGGAAGGCAAGAAGCTCTACCTGATGACCAGCCCAGAATTCCATATGAAGCGCTTACTCGCGGCGGGAAGTGGTTGTATCTACCAGATCTGTAAGTCTTTTCGAAATGAAGAAAATGGTCGTTATCACAACCCTGAATTCACCATGCTTGAGTGGTATCGGGTCGGATTTGATCACCTCCAGTTGATGGATGAAATTGATGATTTGCTGCAGCAACTTCTGAAAGTTGGCGCAGCGGAGCGTATGACGTATCAGCAGGCGTTTCTGCAGGTACTAAGCGTGTGTCCGCTAGAGGCGTCGATGGATGAACTGAAGGTGACTGCTGATAAGCTCGGGCTTAGTGATATTGCTCAACCAGAACAAGATAGAGATACCTTGCTGCAACTATTATTTAGTGTTGGAGTTGAACCTGAAATCGGCCAGCATGTCCCCGTATTTGTATATGACTTTCCTGCGTCACAAGCCGCATTGGCAAAGATAAACCGTCAAGACAGCCGCGTTGCGGATCGCTTTGAGGTGTACTTTAAAGGAATAGAGTTAGCAAATGGCTTCCATGAACTAGACAATGCAACAGAACAGCTTAAGCGTTTTGAGTCAGATAATGCCAAACGAGAACAAATGGGGCTAGCCACTCAACCTATTGATAGCCATTTGATCAAAGCGCTAGAAGCTGGTCTGCCTGAATGCGCGGGTGTTGCATTAGGTATCGACCGTCTCATCATGTTGGCGACTAGCAATGATCATATTGATAAGGTCACGGCGTTCCCTTTCCCTAGAGCTTAATAGTAAAAAGGCTGACATTGCTGTCAGCCTTTTTATTTTTCATTCTACTCAACAGTACTTGGTCTCTGGTACCATTGAGAGCGAACGTCTGTTTTATCAAACAGGTTGTACTGCTTGTTCAGCATTTGCCCGCCATCTCGGGTGATTGGCTCCCATGAAATTTTCGCACGACCAGTGCTTGGCTTGATTGTCATGATGTCCAAAGGAATGGAGATATAGAAGCCTTTGTTGTAGCTTCCTTCCCCGTACTCTTCTGCTGTTAAATCGGTAAAAGTAGCGTAAGCACCGACAATCACGCCAGACTTGAACTGCTTAGAAAAATCGAAGCGAGCACCCATGTCCCCACCTAAGAACTTACCTGCACTAACCTTAAACAGCGTATCTCTTAGGAAATCCCAATCTGGCATATAGTAACCCGTGACATGCCCTGTCGTACCTTGGCTTAAAACATATGCTTGGCAAGAAGGTGTCGGGTCATTACAGGTTGCTTCATCATAGAAGAAGTAATCTTCACTGTATGTACCAAACCATGAATCAGGGTCGCGTTGACTGACTAGGTTCGCATCGAGGCCTACCGCCCAGTTTTTATTCATTGGCCTATAGAGTACTTCACCACCCACACCAGCGAACATCATTTCTAGATAGCCACCGTACATCTGGGTGTAAATTTCTTCAAATGGTTGTTCAAACCATGTTAGCTGAAGATGGTTGAGTCTGACTGGATTATCATGCACATAGGCACGGAACATAGTTCGGACTCTAGGTGTTGAGTAATTTCTTACATGTGGTGAGTTTTCGACGTAATTAAACTTGTCATAGTTGTCGACCAAGTTGAAGATGATTGAGCCGCCAAACTCAAGGTTATCCGTGAGCCAATAGTGTGAGTTTGCGCTGATGCCTAAACTGTACAAATAGAATGACTCAGGACCACCGATGCTCTGCTTTAGGACAGGTTCTAAGCCATAATCCCAGCGCTCTTTGTTTTTTGCTACAGGGTCCTTGGCAATACTCTTAGGCTCAGATTCCTCAAAACTGTCTTTGACTTTTGCTTCGGTTGATAAGTAATTCGCTGCAGTGAGGTATTTCTGTTTATCGATGGTGGTTTCTTTAAGGTCCATACCATCTTGTTGTTCTACGACTTTAAATACGCGAATCAGGTCGTTTGAGTTGTTAGACAAAATGGCTGCGGTTCGATCTAGCGCTTCTTCTCTGTCGCGGTACTTTTTCTGTTGACCTTTGACTATGACGGTATCGCCATCAAGGGTAATCGAGTTTTGCTCAAAGCCTGCGTTTGACTCAATCTGCTTTGCTGCTGATTGCCAGTCAGGGTTATTATTGTCAACGTTGGTGACAGCCTGTTTGGGTTCATCACGCCATGTCGCTTTCATATCGTTGAAGTTGGTGTAGATATTGATACCAAAAGTGATGGTATCGCCACGCTGATAGCTGACTTTGGCGTCACCCCAATCCCCTAAACGATAGTTAACCCCTATATTCCATGGGGTATGTTGAGGTATGGGCTTGCCAGCACGAACTACAGGGAAATCTTGTGTATAGTCATTGCCATCGTATTCGAGCTTTAAACGTAGTGGTGTATAAGGTGTTTGGTACTCAAGACCGCCAAATACAGCTGCTGGGCCTTTAAACCAACGCTCATAGTCGACACTACCACCAGTGCCTTTGTAATCACCTTCACGATTACAGTATTTATCATTCGCTTTACAGAAAGGATTGGTCACATTACCACGCTGGCCTAAGTAACCCCAGCCAAGGCCTAGGGTTACGTCCAAATTGCCAAAGCGTTTTGTCGCAGCAATAAATTCACCGTCAAATAGGCCGGTCCCACCAAAATCACGAACACCAATTGAAGTCTCAGGTAGCCAGTAACCTTCTTGCCAAAGGCGGACTTTAAAATCGATGCCTTTGTCGGTATACAAATTATCGCCACTGTAGGAAGGATCGCTACTAAATAACAAGTCCGGTACTCGTGTGTAGCGTACCGTTGACTCCAGCCAGCTCATTAACTGAATTGATGCAGTGTATTGTTGGTAGTCGTCGTTGACGCTAACGCCTATATTGAACTCTCCTTCTTTAGCCATACGTCCTGAAGGCATCTGCATTAGGCCCACGCCGCCAAAATCGGTTTGGGAAACTTTGAGATTATCGCTTGCCTGAACTGTTGAAACGAAACCAAGAGAGAGGAATAAATAGGTGATTGCATTAAGTTTCATTAGTAATTTCTTCTCCAGGCAATTAGAGAGACAATGTCCTGTTCAAGTTGAGAAAGTTCTTTGGATGGATTGTTAAACCCTAGGAAGATGCTAGAGCCTGGAGGAAGTGGGGTATTTTCATCATTCCAGTAAGCGAAACCAACTTGCTTATAATTGCCATCTGGGTAGATAACCCAAGCATAACTATTACTGGCGCTAGAAAGCACTCTAGACGTTGATAAGTAATCTTTGACCGTCCAATCTGGCCTTGCTTCTGGCATAGTGGTACTAAAAAATAGTCCTTCTAAGTTTATGTTTTTTGGGCGATCTGGATATTCGAATTGGTAATGACCGCTAAGCATAGGGTTGGCTGAAGGTGTAAGGCGAACGAAGTCTAGATCTAATGAGACGTTTTCTCTATAACCTACAGGCCAAGTTTTCACTTGTTCGCGAAGAATACCCAGACTTTCATACAGTGTCGATTCTTCCTTTTTGAGTTTATCAATTAAGTTTAATACGGCCTGTTTTTTGTTATTGGCGACTCTTTGTTTATCTATGTTAAATAGAGCATTGTTCAGTGGATAACTAAATGGGGCATTGTTCTCACTATGTAATACAGTGTCAGCAATGGCTCTATCGAGGCGGATGGGGGCAGTATAGTCAATCACTAATTGCTCACTGGGAAGTTCTAGTTTTACGGTATTAGCGATAGCGTTACTGAAAACACCTAGAGAAAGAAGAAATAAAAAGCTACGTGTCATCTAGATCATCCTTTAAATGGCTTGAGTATTTCTTGCTCGATGAAAAGTTGGCCTGGAATGACCCATTGGGCTGATTTCAGGACATTTCCATTGCTATCCACCCAAAAAGTGCTTTGCATGGTCTCATCCAATTTTTCAAATGAAATGTATTCCTGCCAGACTTTGACCTTTTGAGACCACATCACGGAGTTTAATTGGATTGTTGCCTCAGACTTGGTCGTGACTTTTGCTTGGTGGTTATATTGATATTCGGGTTGCCAATCGTATACGGAAGTCCAGTGATACTGAGGAGTGGTAAAATGTATGATGTTCTTGGAAGATATTTTACCAGCTAGGTTTGCCTCTGGGAGGTTATAAGTTCTGACGATACGCCCTTCTTCGGTCACAATCATCGCTTTGTCACTGGATAGCCATTTATGCTGAGTTTTTCCAGATTGAGGATTTTTTTCAACGAATGCAAGCACCATAAAAATTTGTGGACCATCATTAATCTTAAAATAGCTGCTAGCATAGGGGATTTTTTCGATTGCTTCTTTATTTAAGCTGACATCTTCAAAGCCCCAAAAGGCTTCTTTTAGGGTCTCGTTAGTGTCAGCGAAACGTTGTGTACATCCCGTTGAGAAAGTGATGAAAGCAGCTATAAATAGAGCATGTACTTTATATGTCATCGTGAAAACTCAGAGCTAAGAAATATTGCAAAAAAACACCCTTAGCAAAGCTAAGGGTGTTTATTACTAGAAGTACTAATTAATTAGTACCAGTAGTACCAGTAGTACCATCGTTATCTGATGCAGCTACAGCAACTGCTGCAACTGCAACTGCAGCACCAACTGCTACAGCAGTTGTTGTTGCAGCACCTGCAGCTGCAGTTGAAGCTGCAGTTGTGGAACCTGCAGCAGAACCACCAGCAGAGCTACCAGTTGCAGTAGAACTAGAACTTTCTTCAGCGAAAGCCCCGGCAGATGCAC
Organism: Vibrio sp. St2; assembly: GCF_947311885.1. Lineage (NCBI taxonomy): Bacteria > Pseudomonadati > Pseudomonadota > Gammaproteobacteria > Vibrionales > Vibrionaceae > Vibrio > Vibrio sp. St2. The sequence continues at coordinate 149,752 of NZ_CAMZNA010000006.1, forward strand.
ATAGCGCTACTAACATTGTTAGAGCAATTTTTTTCATTGAGTGTTCCTTGTAAATTTACAATTTAACATCGATGTTGAAGCAAAGTTATCTGCTCCAGTTTTGATTCTATTTCACTTTGTTATATCTGTAAAAATTAAAATAACTTTAATGCAAGCTGATCACAATATGGTGGATTGCTTAATCCATAGTGGTCTTTATAATGAGTCCAGATGTAGGAAGCTAGTACTGAGTTGTTTGTACCGACCACCTATTCGATTCAGATATTTAAAGTAGGACACATGTCAAGGATAGAACGACTGAGATTATTCATACCATTCACATCTATTTTGTTAATTAGTAGCAATGTCCATTCCTCACCTTGGATTGAAGCAAATGACCCGTTTCTTAGATCATCTATGGTTGCACTGAGTGATGGAGCAGTGCTTAACGGGGTTACTAGTACATTTCCATTACGTTGGTCATCTGTTGCAGGAGATCGCTATGCCAGCGATACTTCTGATTACTTAGATGATGAAGTTGCGCATTTTAATTACACATTGCAGACGGCTAAACTCAATCGTGGCAATCGCCGTTTTGCAATGTCTGGTGGTAATAAGACGCTAGATAATGGTTGGTTTGCAGATGTAGAGCGCGATAAATGGGCTGTAGAGGCGAGCTATGAACATCTAGCTAACAGTTATGCATTTAGGCTCAATTCTTCTTACCTAGAGCACGCCAATGATCCAGAACTTTCTTTTAAAGACAGTTACATTGCACTGAATGCTGGTCGTGCGTTACTTGATGTGAGTATGTTACCTAGATGGTGGGGACACGGTTGGAATCACAGTCTCATTTTAGCAACGTCAGGAAATGATTTAGATGCTGGTCTGAGCTGGATCGGAGACAATCTTTTTCTTGGAGTGTGGAGTCTAAATATTGTCACGTCAAAGTTAGAGGACCTCGATTATGATTACAGAACCTCTATGAGATATGCTAGTAAACTGAATTCTTGGTTAGAGCTGGGCTTGACTCAGCATTATTGGTTTGAAGCAAATACGAATTACGTAGCAAAAAATCATAAGCAATCTGCTGTCGATGTAAAGCTAGTTTTACCAGAAGTACATAATGTGCAGCACGGTTTGTATGCTGAAGTAGCTTCGGCTCAAAAGGAAAATAGCTTAGGTGCTTACCTGATAGGTTGGAGTGGACACAAGCCTATATTCAACAGTTCAGTACGTTTGGCGGTCGAATATCAGTCAATGGTTTCTGAGGAGCGTAAATTAATTGTGAATGAAGGAATTGACAATTATCTGCAGTCTAGTTACCTGAATGAGAGTAGTTGGTCATTCAGTAGTTACCTACAACTGGCCAACGACCATCAGGTTTCTGCGATTGTTTCGACTAAAACATTATTGAACGACCAAAATGATAAACAGGAACAATACCAACTGGCTTATCAGTTTCCGGCACTCCTAGGAAGAATTAAGCTTAGCGCAGATTATATCAATAAGGATACCAATGACAGTGAAACGGTATTTGGTTCTAGGTATGAATTTAGGTTTTGATTGTGTCGCTAACATCAGAGAATAGAAGATTATATAATTTAATGAATATCACAACTTTGAAGTTCAATATACATATGTTGGCTACCTCAATACTACTAAGTGCGAGTGTCAATGCTGCAACGCCAACTCAAGCTCAGATTAATCAGTTTCAATCTCTCCCTAAAGCCCAACAAGAACAGCTTGCACGGCAAATGGGTGTCGATCTTTCTGCAATAAGTTCTCTCGGTGCAACTTCTGTTAGCTCAGATATAGAAACATCTGACATAAAGAAACCAAAGAGAGCGACTGAAGTTTCAGGGAAAAATACTGAAGCGGTTGATGAACAAAAGAATAAAGTTGTAACGTCTGAGTTGCCTTATTTTGGGTACGATGTCTTCTCTGGGAGTCCACTAGACTTTACGCCCGTCGAACACTTACCTGTACCTCATGACTACATTATTGCCCCTGGGGATGAAGTCCGAATTCAGTTGTATGGAAAGTCTTATAGTGACTTAAAGTTAAAAATCGATAGAGAGGGTAAACTCAATATCCCTGAGTACGGACCTGAATATGTCGCAGGGCAAACGTTTAGTGAGTTAAAAAACTACGTAGCTTCGCTTATCCAGCGTAAGTCTATTGGTGTAGAAGCGGTGATCTCATTAAGTGCCATGAGAACAATGCAGGTGTTTGTTACTGGCGATGTTAAGCAGCCTGGTGCTTATAATGTCAATGGGTTGACTACCTTGTCCCAAGCTCTAATTGCTGCTGGGGGAATAAAATTAACAGGTAGTTTACGCAATATTAAAGTAAAACGACTTGGCAAAACTGTCGTTACGTTCGATGCTTATGACTTGATAGTCAATGGTAACTCTAGTCGAGATATTCGCTTACAAGCAGGAGACTCTATTCTTGTCCCTGTGAAGCAAGCTGATATTGTTGTTAAAGGTGAAGTACTTCGTCCTGCTCATTACGAACTCAATTCAGATAGTCGTCTAAATAGTTTAATCAATATCGCTGGTGGTGCTTCACCTAATGCTTATTTATCAAAAGTTAGCGTCAAAAGACGTAGTGCAGAGGGTATTGAGCAGCTGACTTTAGATATGTCATCCCCACATGGGAAAGATTTTAAATTGCAAGCGGGTGATGAAGTCTCTTTGTTGCCAGTAGGAGATAAACTGGAGAATGCGATCGCACTTCGTGGTGAGCTATTCCGCCAAGGTGCTTATCAATTTATAGAAGGGCTTAAGATCAGTGATGTGATTAGCCGAGTTGATCTTAAAGAAAATGCCGATCTGTCTTATGCGTTACTGGTTAGAGAAAAGCCGGACAGCCGCGAGATTAGTGTATGGCAATTTGATTTAGGTGAGGTGCTAAAGTCACCAAGCTCGATCGACAATTTTTCTCTTCAACAAGGTGACCAGTTATTTGTATTTGATAATGGCCTCGACGTCGATTACTGGTATAGAGAGCAAAAATCTGCTAGTTCAAAGCGAGTGAAGAAGCTTAATGAAGATTTAAGCGGACGCAATAGTGAAAATGATCAGAAAGAGGAATCTAAAAGCGTTGCTACATTGGACTCTGCGACCGGTGCTCTTGTAGAGAAAGAACAACAAAAGAAGCTCGATATCGCTGACGATGATAAATTTGCTGTGGCAGATGATTTTCGCCTATCTAGTCGAGAGTCATTGCTAAAACCAATCATTGAAAGGTTGAAAGCACAGGCTAGTCTTGATGAACAAGCAAAAATTATAGAAATTACTGGGGCAGTAAAATACCCCGGTGTCTATCCTTTGACTGAGAATAGCAGTTTTGAAAAATTGATTGCTGCTGCAGGTGGTTTTGCTGAACGGGCGTTTTTGTACAGCGCTGAGTTGAGTCGTTCGGAGAAGATAAAACAAGACTTTGTTGTTCAACATTATGCTTTTTCCCCAAATGAGATTCTAAGTGGTCAAGATAAGCTTGATATTCAGGCTCAAGATCACATTGTGATCAAGACTCAGCCAAATTGGCAGCGTGGTAATTCAATTGAATTGCAAGGTGAAGTTGTTTTTCCGGGAACATATACCTTCCAGCGCGGTGAAACGATTCAAGATCTTATTGAGCGTGCTGGGGGATTAACTCAGTTTGCCTATGCGCAAGGAGCTGTATTTAGTCGTGAAAGTTTGCGCCGTCAAGAAGAAGAGAGGTTGAAGTTACTCAATCTACAATTGAAACAAGAAATTGGTAACTTAGCGCTACGTCGCCAAAACTCAAGCGCTACCTATACCACTAGCCCTGCGGAAGCGATGACGATTGCCGAGGAGCTTGCATCAACTGAGGCCATTGGCCGTTTAGTCATTAACCTACCTGAGGCGCTAGCTGGCAATTCTGATGCTGATATTATTGTAGAAAAGGGGGACAAACTATATGTCCCTGCGAGGCAGCCGATTATCAGTGTGATGGGCGAAGTGCAGTTTTCTTCCAATCACACTTTTACTCCTGGGATGACTATCGAAGATTATATTTCTTCTGCTGGTGGAACGAAAAAGCAGGCGGATACAGATCGGGTTTATGTTGTGCGAGCTGATGGTTCTGTCATGCTGCCAAATAATTCATTTTGGTTCAGTCGTAAGTCTAGTCCTTTGGAGCCTGGGGACACAATTATCGTACCTTTAGATACAGACTACCTAGATGGCTTGAGCACATTAACTTCAGCGACGCAAATCTTGTACCAAATTGGTGTGGCTTGGAGTGCTGTAAAGGATTAATTAGTTTATGAGCCCTCTAAAATTATGAGGGCTTAAATATTCAAGAAGATATTATGAACAAACCCATTATTAATGAAAGTAATTTCACTCAAGTGCAAGATCTGCCAATTACTAATGATGAAATAGATTTAAGGGAGTTGTTCCTTGCCGTTTGGAGAGGAAAGTGGGTGGTAATTTTTATTACAGTGCTATTTGCGATAGGTGGTGTTTTATTCGCGCTCTCTCAACCAAATACTTATCAAGCATCTGCAACCTTGGTCACGGCAAGTGATGAAAAAAACAGTAATCTTGCTGCAATGGCGAGTCAATTTGGAGGCTTGGCCTCTTTGGCAGGGATTAATGTTGGTGGTAGAACAGATGATAAATCTTTGTCTTTAGCAACGCTAGAATCTCGTAAGTTTATCAATGCATTTATTGACAAATATGCTTTACTTCCCATTCTGATGGCAACGGAATCTTGGGATAAAGAGAATAATAAGTTGGTACTGAACCCAGAGTTTTATGATGGTATACGTTGGTTAAATGATCCCGAGGACCCAGAAAAATCTCTAGAGCCTACAGCTTGGCAAGCTTACAAAAAATTTAAAGGTGTTCTAAATGTCTCCGAAGCTAAAGATACGGGCATTGTAACGGTTAGCATTACTCATTTGTCTCCATATGTGGCGCAGCAGTGGACTCAATGGTTGGTGAAAGAGCTCAACCTATGGATGAAAGAAGAATCTTTAACTGAAACCAATCGTAATATTGAGTATTTGGAGCAACAGTTAGACAGAACTAAAGTCGTTGATATGCAGAATGTGTTCTATCAGCTTATTGAGGAACAAACCAAAACACTGATGCTGGCGGAAGTGAAAGATGAGTATGCATTTAAAGTTATCGATCCTCCCGTTGTACCTGAAGAAAAAGTGGGCCCCAAACGAGCGCTGATATGTGTCCTAGCAACATTGCTGGGGGGAATTTTGGGTGTGGCGATTGTACTGCTCCGTTATGCATTTCGCCGAGAAAATGACTAGCTAATTTAATATGACACATAAGGTACTCTCGCCTTAAGTTCTTATCCCCGCTATACTCCCAGTCTGAATTTTAGTCCAGAGCTGCTTAAAATTAAGCAGCTCTATTATTGAAGAGCACAGGACATGCAAGAATACATCGCATTTTTTCAAGAGAACATGATTCTCTCTCTAGTATGGGTTGGTCTACTGGTTGCCCTTATTATGAATATCGTTAAATCAACGACAGCAGCCTACAAAGAGATCACTGCATCACAAACGACACAACTTATGAACCGTGAAAATGGTGTTGTGGTTGATATTCGTAGTAAAGATGAGTTTCGCAAAGGTCATATTACCGATGCAGTTCACATTTTACCTTCTGATATCAAAGCTGGTAACTTTGGCAGCCTTGAAAACCACAAATCTAGCCCAATCATTGTGGTATGCAAAACAGGTCAGACAGCACAAGAGAGTGCTAACCTTCTGGCAAAAGCAGGCTTTGAAAATGTCAGCTTGCTGAAGAATGGCTTGATTGCTTGGAATGAAGCAAACTTGCCTTTGGTTAAAGGCAAAAAATAAATTTAGTGGCTTTACTGAAAACGCTGATTGAAAAATCAGCGTTTGTTATAGAGAGATGTGAACATTTCCACGAATTTTAGCGGAAACCTAGTCATAGCAAGCTCTCTCGGTTAGTCTCCAAGCAGACAACTTGATTATTAAAGGATTTCAAAATGGCTGAAGCAGCACCACAACAAGACGCACAAAACTTTGCGATTCAACGTATCTTCCTTAAAGACGTATCTTTTGAAGCGCCGAACTCGCCAAATATGTTCCAGAAAGAGTGGAACCCAGATGTGAAGCTAGACCTAGACACTCAAAGCCGTGAACTGGGCGAAGGTGTTTATGAAGTTGTTCTACGTCTGACTGTGACGGTGAAGAACGAAGAGGAAACCGCATTTTTGTGTGAAGTTCAACAAGGTGGTATTTTTACTGCTGACAAAATGGAAGCAGGCCAGCTTGCGCATTGTCTAGGTGCATTCTGCCCTAACATTCTGTTCCCATATGCTCGTGAAACGATTTCTAGCCTAGTGGTTAAAGGTACATTCCCACAACTGAACTTAGCGCCAGTTAACTTCGACGCTCTGTTTATGAACTACCTGCAGCAACAAGCTCAGCAAGAAGGCACTGCGGAAGCTTAATTGCTTTACCGCTGTTTCTCGGGATAAACAAAATGCACAGAGCATCAAAGGATGTGATGTGCATTTTTTGTTTATTGCCTACAATAGTTCCTTACACTGAAACCATTCGAAGTTCCAACTTCCAAATTTTTAATACGATCGGGCGGATTAATGACGGACTCAGACATTCAAAACGGCTACGGGAAAGAAATTGCTATGACGGTGCTTGGTGCTGGCTCATACGGTACATCTCTGGCTATTTCACTGGCGAGAAATGGCGCGAATGTGGTGATTTGGGGCCATGACCCTGAGCATATGGCACGTTTGCAGTCGGATAGAGCGAATCACGAATTCTTGCCAGATATTGATTTTCCACAATCACTGATTGTTGAGTCAGATTTAGAAAAAGCCGTGCAGGCCAGTCGCGATTTACTGGTTGTGGTACCGAGTCATGTGTTTGGCATCGTGCTTAATAACATTAAACCTCACCTAAGAGCCGACTCACGTATTTGCTGGGCAACGAAAGGGCTTGAACCAGAGACAGGACGCCTACTGAAAGACGTGGCTATAGAAGCGCTAGGGGAAGGGTACTCTTTAGCTGTGCTATCAGGACCTACGTTTGCCAAAGAGCTGGCGATGGGCATGCCAACGGCGATTTCAGTGGCCTCCCCTGATGAAAGTTTTGTTTCTGAACTCCAAGAGAAAATTCACTGCAGCAAGACGTTTCGTGTCTATGCCAACAGTGACTTTACAGGTATGCAGTTGGGTGGCGCAGTTAAGAACGTTATTGCGATCGGTGCTGGCATGTCAGACGGCATTGGCTTTGGCGCTAACGCTCGAACGGCTCTGATTACTCGTGGCCTTGCTGAAATGACGCGTCTTGGCGCTGCATTAGGTGCGCAGCCAGAAACCTTCATGGGTATGGCGGGGTTGGGTGATCTGGTTCTGACTTGTACAGATAACCAATCACGTAACCGTCGCTTTGGCCTAGCTCTAGGTCAGGGTAAAGATGTGGATACTGCTCAAGATGAGATTGGCCAGGTCGTCGAAGGCTATCGTAATACCAAAGAGGTCTGGCTATTGTCACAGCGCATGGGTGTCGAGATGCCAATTGTTGACCAAATTTATCAAGTGTTGTATCAAGGAAAAGATGCACACATGGCAGCAAAAGATTTGCTTGCTCGTGATAAGAAATCAGAGGCGTAAACGTCCAGAGACACGGAAAGCGAAAAACACTTAAGCAAGCTTAGGTGAAGGGTTGAGAAATGAAACATTGTGAAAAACAGAAAGTATGGCAAGCCATTGTTCGCGAAGCGCGAGAGCTTTCAGAACAAGAGCCAATGCTAGCAAGCTTTTACCATGCGACGATCATCAAGCATGAAAGCCTAGCAGCTGCGCTGAGTTATATTTTAGCCAACAAGCTGAATACAGCGTCTATGCCAGCGATGGCCGTGCGAGAAGTGGTTGAAGAAGCTTTTAACGCTGATCACTCGATAACAGAAGCGGCGGCTTGTGACATCTGTGCCACAGTAAATCGAGACCCTGCGGTTTCCATGTACTCAATGCCTTTACTGTATTTGAAAGGTTACCATGCTTTGCAAGGTTATCGTGTGGCGAACTGGCTATGGCGCCAAGGACGTATTGCACTGGCGACTTACCTGCAAAACCAGATTTCAGTGGCGTGTCAGGTGGATATTCATCCGGCGGCAAAAATTGGTCACGGCATCATGCTCGACCACGCAACGGGTATAGTGATCGGTGAAACGGCGGTCGTCGAAAATGATGTCTCGATTCTGCAAGATGTGACGTTAGGCGGTACTGGTAAAGAGTGCGGAGATCGACATCCTAAGATCCGCGAAGGGGTGATGATCGGCGCGGGCGCTAAGATTCTTGGCAATATTGAAGTGGGTGAAGGAGCTAAGATTGGGTCTTGCTCTGTCGTGTTGCAGCCAGTTCCTGCTCACACCACGGTGGCGGGTGTGCCAGCTAAGATTGTTGGTCGCCCTAAAACGGATAAGCCCTCACTGGATATGGATCAACAGTTTAACGGCCGTTCACAAAGCTTTATTGGTGGAGACGGCATTTAACACTGAACCGCTGATAAGAAAACAAAAAAGGGTTGAAGTTTTGGCTTCAACCCTTTTTTATTGCATTAGCCTAGAGAGGCTAATTCAGCGAGTACCTCTTCGGCCCATTCAATCCACGCTTGGCGAACCAATAGATTACGGCGAAGCGTTAAACGTTCCAAGCGCTGCTGTTTATCCAAAGTTGCAGGCGTTGAATAGTACGCATTTTCTATTTCTTGATAGTGAGCCACTAGCTTGCGTGATTCCTCAACCAATTCAGCCAGTTGTTCACGATAAGGTGCGGAAGGTTGAACGGCGCAAGCCATCAACTTAGCGGAGAATTCATCACGAACTGTTGGGTGCGCTGTTGGCTGATCGAACCATTCACCTAAAGCGACACGGCCTGAATCTGTGATCGAATATACTTTGCGATCTGGTTTGCCTTCTTGAGGTTCCAATACGCAGGTAACCAACTCATTCTGAGCCATTTTATTCAGCTCGCGGTAAACTTGTTGGTGGCTTGCTTTCCAGAAGTAACCAATAGTGGCGGAAAATTCTTTGGTGATATCATATCCAGTTGCGTCGCGTGTGCTCAGAACTGTCAGGATAACGTGTGGTAATGACATGTCTTCAATCCAAATGGTCAAATAACTACTAACAACTGCTTAGTTACTGTCGTGCTTCTGTGGCACTTATCATCAGTTAATTTCTTTAAGCAGCGCCAACAAAGTTGGCCATGTCACCTTAAAAGCCGTTTTATCACCTAGAGCGATATGTAGATGTTGTTGTGTATCGCAAGGGAGCATTAGTATATCTAAATAATAAGCATAAAGTGGAATAGAAGGACAAAATAACCCAAAAAACTGATAATTTGCTCAATAAATGGATATTTTAGTTTATTGTCCTGCTAGATTGATATTTTTGCCACTTTTTTGTTTAAATAATGCTATTTGATTTGACGTTTTTAGAATCAGATATAGTAAAGGCTGCCCGTTAAGACAGCCTTTTTGTACTTTGTTACAAGTTTATCCTGTGTTGCGCATGCCCGCTGCAATACCAGCGATAGTTACCATCAATGCTTCTTCCAGCTCTGGTGATGCAGCGTCGTTCTGACGAGTACGATAAAGCAGTTCAGCCTGCAGCATGTTCAATGGCTCGACGTAAATGTTACGTAGGCGAATAGACTCTTGGCCCCATGGATCGCTTTGCATCAGGTTCTCGTTGTTTTCTACGTTGAGTACCGCTTTGATATCTTGCTGAAGTTGAGCTCGCAGCTTATCACCCAGAGGCAGCAGTTTAGGATCAGCTAAGCGCTCATCATAGTAACGTGAGATCTCAAGGTTACACTTGGTGTACACCATTTCCAGCATGCCTAAGCGAGTGGAGAAGAACGGCCACTCACGACACATTTCTTCGAGTAGCGCCTGATGACCTTTATCGATGGAGTATTGAATCGCTTCACCAGCACCTAACCACGCCGGCAGAACCAAACGGTTTTGGCTCCAAGAGAAGATCCATGGAATCGCACGTAAGCTCTCTACACCACCTTTTGGATTACGTTTAGCAGGGCGAGAGCCAAGAGGCAGTTTACCTAGCTCCAATTCTGGCGTTGCCTGACGGAAGTACGGAACAAAGTCAGGTTCACCGCGAACAACACTTCGATATGCCTCACAGCTGACCTCTGAAAGTACATTCATCAGATCGCGCCATTCCTGTTTTGGTTCAGGAGGCGGCAATAGGTTGGCTTCTAAAATCGCACTGGCATACAGGTTGAAACTATTGACAGCAACTTCAGGTAAACCCAGCTTGAAGCGGATCATTTCCCCTTGTTCTGTCACTCGAAGGCCACCTTTCAAGCTCTTCGGTGGTTGAGACAATAGAGCTGCATGAGCGGGCGCACCGCCTCGACCAATGGTGCCACCTCGACCATGGAACAGTGTCAGTTCAACCCCTTCTTCTTCAGCGACTTTGACCAGTGCTTCCATCGCATGATACTGAGCCCAGCCCGCTGACATCACGCCAGCATCTTTTGCAGAATCAGAGTAACCGATCATCACCATTTGGTGGTTCTGGATAAAGCCACGGTAGAGATCAATGCCCATCAATTGTTTGATGACGGATTCGGCATTATTCAGGTCGTCTAACGTTTCAAACAGTGGGCAGACATCCATGCGATACGGACAGCCTGCTTCTTGCAGAAGTAGGTGTACGGCCAATACATCAGAAGCTGTGCGTGCCATAGAAATCACATAAGCCCCAAAGGCTTCACGTGGTTGGGCGGCGACAATCTTACAAGTATCGAGTACTTCTTGGACTTGTTCGGATGGCTGCCAGTCGCGTGGGAGAAGTGGGCGCTTAGAGGCCAGCTCATTGGTCAAAAACGCTATCTTGTCCTGTTCGCTCCACTGGTTGTAATCACCAATGCCAAGGTAGCGAGTTAGTTCTGATAAAGCATCGGAGTGGCGCGTACTTTCCTGACGAATATCGAGGCGTACGAGGTGAACACCAAAGGCCTTGATTCGGCGTAGCGTGTCTAGAAGCGAGCCATCAGCAATGATGCCCATGCCGCACTCATGAAGAGATTGGTAACAAGCATAAAGAGGCTCCCACAGCTGCTCGACACGTTGAAGAGGTGCTTTAACTGCCAGCTTCTGACCATTTACTTTTGCATCCAGTATTTCTTTGGTTTCAGTCAGCAAGGCACGCAGCTGTTTTAGCACGGCACGGTAAGGTTCGTGTTCGTCTTCTCCCGCGAGCGAGCGTACCGCGTCATTGCAGCGGGTCATCGACAGCTCACTGACCAGCTCATTGATGTCATTGAGGTAGAGATCTGCAGCTTTCCAACGTGACAGTAACATGACTTCACGAGTAATGGTGTGAGTGACAAATGGGTTACCATCGCGGTCGCCACCCATCCAAGAAGAGAAATGCACAGGGCGAGCATCAATAGGTAGGCCTTCTTCAAGATAACGACGCAGACGACCGTCCAATTCGCGTAAAAAGTCAGGTACCGCTTCCCATAGGGAGTTCTCGACGACAGCAAAGCCCCATTTGGCTTCATCAAGAGGGGTTGGGCGCTGTTGACGAATGGTGTCAGAGTGCCAGCCTTGGGCAATCAATTGTTCGAGGCGACGTTCAGTCTTCTGGCGTTCTTTGGCTGACAGGTCGTTTAACTCTAGTTTCGACAAACACTTATTGATTTTGACCAGCTTGTTGATCATGGTGCGTCGAGTGATTTCGGTTGGGTGCGCAGTAAGCACTAACTCAATGTTGAGATCTCGCACCGCTTGAGCAGTGTCGAGTTTGCTTATGTCGTTTTGGCTAAGTTTGGAAAACAGGTTGTTGATGGCGTCTGGTTCGCAGACATGTGCATCGCAATGACGTGAAATAGTGTGGTACTGCTCCGCCATGTTCGTCAGGTTGAGGAACTGGTTGAAAGCGTGGGCAACAGGCGTCAGTTGCTCATCGGGTAGGCTTTTAATTTCCTCAATCAAGCTTTCACGATCTGATTGATTGCCAGAAAGCGCAGACTTAGAAAGCTTACGAATCGTTTCTACTTTTTCCAGAAGGGCATCACCATGGGCGTCCTTAATGGTGTTACCGAGCAAGTGTCCCAACATGCTCACGTTGCTTCTGAGTGCAGAGTATTTCTCGTTCATTGTCATCCTGCCTTGTAAAAAAATTACATCCATTGTTCCTTGTTAAGTAGACAATCTAGCGAAAAATATCGCTGTGAGTCAAATGCTGTAGGCTAAGATTGCAAATATTGTGCAAATGAATGCAACTGAGATGACGTGGCCATTTTTTCTATATTTGTTGAAACTTTATTACAGAAATACGAGCTAATTCAAAGCTCGTTTATTGTTCAATTCCTATATGAGCATGAACGTATTCGCGGATAAAAGGCACCACTTCGGCCTCGAACCAAGGGTTACGCTTTAACCACAAAGTATTTCTCGGAGAAGGGTGAGGTAGGGGCAAATAGTGAGGTGCCCACTGCTGCCACGCTCTGACGGTTTCGGTGAGTGTCTTCGGTTTGTCTTGCAGATAATAGTTTTGTGCATACTGGCCTATCAACAGCGTCATACCGATGTTAGGCAGTTGTTCGAGCACCTTGCTGTGCCATTGCGGGGCACACTCTTTTCTTGGAGGGAGATCGCCGCTTTTGCCTTTGCCGGGATAACACAGCCCCATGGGCATGATGGCTATCTTGTTCGCGTCATAAAAGGCCGTTCTATCAAGCTCAAGCCATTGCCTTAATCTGTCACCGCTCGGGTCATTCCAAGGGATGGACGTTTTATGCACTCGGGTCCCTGGCGCTTGGCCGATGATCAGTAGCTTGGCTTCTTTACTCGCCTGAATAATGGGATTTGCTCCCAGAGGTAAATCAGGCTCGCATAGCCGGCACTGGCGAATTTGTTGGAGCAGATCTTCTAGCATCAGTAACCTTTGTCGAGATCGACTTCATTCAGTAGAGAAAACCCATCTCGCCAACGTTGATAATTGTCAGCAAAGATCTCGACCACTTGCTCAGGGAAGCTGAGAGCGGCGATATGTGGAGTGATCGTAACAGCTGGGTGGCGCCAGAATGGATGACTGGCTTCGAGTGGTTCGTTTTCAAACACATCAAGAAAGGCATGGGCAATGGCTTGCTCTTCTATAGCGGCAAGTAAACCGGTCTCACACACGACATCGCCACGGCCCACATTGAACAGTAAGGCGGATTGGCAGCGACTGAGAGACTGATGATTAAGTAGATGATGCGTTTCTTTGGTACTGGGCAGCGTGTTAACTACCACATCGACGCGGCTCAGTACACTGTCTAGTTCTTGAATATGGTAAGTTTCGTCAAAAGGAGAATGCATGGACGGAATACCACTGCGGTTAATACCGATCACTTTTATGCCAAATGCCTGAGCCGTTTTGGCAAGGTGGCTACCTATTGAGCCAGTCCCTAAAATCAATAAAGTGAGTGCGCTTAGAGATTGATAGGGTTTGGGTTCCCATTTGGCCTGATTCTGACTTTCTTGATAGTGCAAAAAGTGGCGATGATGTTGAATAAGGTAACCGAGAACGTATTCCGAGATTTGCTGACCAAATATCCCCTTTACATTAGTGAGAAGAAAATTCGGGGTGTTGCTGGTGAGGGCATCGACACCAGCATAAACCGATTGCATCCACTCTACGTTGGGAAAGTCACTAAGTCGCTTGGCGACCAGTGGTGGAGAGGCCAGTAAAATAGCAGCATCGTCTGGATTGTCGGTGATCTCGAGATCCGGTAACTGCAGCTTGTCGAGCTGCTGCTGGTAAGTTTCGTTGTGCTCAGTCAGTAAATAGACTTTGTTGGTGAAATTGTTCATCGGCTTCGCTTTTTTCCACTATGGTTATCAAGTACACTTCCGCTGTCTTTTTCTGAACCAATGAGTCCTTATGCTACAGAACCCTCTTCAACTTCGCCTTGAGAAGTTAGAACCTTGGAAGCAGATTACCTTTATGGCGTGTCTGTGTGAACGTATGTACCCTAATTATGCGATGTTTTGTGACAGTACGGAATTTGCAGAGCCACGTATTTATCGCGATATTCTGGATAGCATTTGGGAGCAACTGACAGTCAAGAGTGCCAAGGTTAATTATGAGCGCCAGTTGGAGAAGTTAGAAGAGATTATTCCAAGTTCTGAAGATTTTGATTTTTATGGTGTTTACCCCGCGATTGATGCCTGTATTGGTTTGTCTACCCTGCTACATGGCTTGTTGGATCGCGATGACTTATTTGAAAGCATGCAAAAAATCAGTCAACAGTCGGTACAGACGGTTGCTCAGCTAGAAGAAGCGCAAACCGGCCTCGAAATAACTAATGATAATCAGAAAGACAATGAAGCGGTTTGTGAGGAGTGGGATGTGCAGTGGGCTATTTTCCGTCCACTGAAAGATGCTCAGGAACGAGACATTGAACTGATTAAAGATCTTCGCTTTGAGTTGAGAGAAGATGGTATCAGCAATATTGGCGTCAGCCTTTAATGAGAAACGGGAGCCATAGGCTCCCGATTTTATTAGTGGTCTTCTTTTTTGGCTTGTGGCTCTGGCGCTTGGTCCTCTTCATCGTCATCACGACTTTCGATAACGCCATGCGTCTCTTTCCATTTCTCCCAACGCTCAAACGCAAGCTCTTGCATGTCGGTGGCTCTGTCCGCTTCATCGACGATCTCTTCCCCAACTAAGTGCTCGAAGATATCTTCCAGCGTCAGAATTCCCTGAATGGTGCCGTATTCATCAACCACCATCGCTAACTGTAGGCGTTTAGCCATCATCTGCTCAAACGCTTTTGGCAGAGATAAGTTGTTCAGTAGTACGTGAACCGGACGCATTACTGCCCCTAGCTGCTTTTCGCCACAACCTGCCTGCTGAAGTTTAAACATCTCTAAGCGGTGTACAAAACCGATGATATTGTCTTTGGACTGGCTGTAAACCAGCGGGCGAGAAAACGGCGTGTCTTTGTGTTGGGCAAGAAATTCATTAATGCTCATCTCTGCATCAACACGGAAGACGACCGGACGTGGTGTCATGACCTGAGTAACAGGGACGTCCTGAATGCCAAGCAGGTTGTTGAGAATTTTAGTCTCACCTTCCGCAAATTCACCACTCTCTTTAGCCAGAATCGCCATCGCAGAGAGTTCATCACGCATCTTCGGTGCTTGGTGACCGCGGGCAAGGCGTTTGGTGATCTGCTCTGAAAACCACACAAACGGTGTCAGTGCCCACACCATCCAACGTAACGTAATGGCTGCAAGAGGAGACAGCTGACGCCAGTATGTTGCGCCAATGGTTTTAGGCACAATTTCCGATAGCACAAGAATACCCAGAGTTAATACACCTGAGAATACACCTAGCCATTCGCTACCAAAAACTACAGCAGCTTGTGCACCTGCACTGGCGGCGCCGATAGTGTGAGCGATGGTATTCAGTGTCAGAATTGAAGCTAGTGGGCGGTCGATATCCGCTTTTAATTTTGATAATTTCTCTGCGGCCGGATGGCCTTGCTGACGCAGTTGTGCCAGATAGCTGGGAGTAATACTCAGTAGAACCGCTTCGAGGACCGAGCAGATAAAGGATACGCCAATCGCAACAGAGACGTAGATGGTTAGCAGTAACATAAATGTCCTATATCAGGTTTATACCACCACCGAATTTTGCAATGTACCCATCAAAATTATCAATTATGAAATGAGTCACTATGCCTGGGCATTATTGGTGTGAGTATTTTATATTCGCTTCAGGCCCCACAATATCAGGCTTCGTGGACTATCCGCGTTTTATAAATAAGGTTAATTATGATTAAAAACAAGCCTTCGCATAGGAGAGGAAGGTAACAAATTGTGAGTTATTACTCATATTATGGTTAAAAGTACGTCATGAAAGCTAAAGATCGCTTACAAACCTTTGCCAGATGGGGCATTTATGCTTTAGAGTGAGTTGAATTCGATAACATATGAGAAGGGAAACCTAATGAACAAGACCCAATTAATCGACTTTATCGCAGAGAAAGCAGATCTATCTAAAGCACAAGCTAAAGCTGCTCTTGAAGCAACTCTTGACGGTGTGACTGATGCACTTAAAGAGGGTGACCAAGTTCAACTAATTGGTTTTGGTACGTTCAAAGTAAACCACCGTGCAGCTCGCACTGGCCGTAACCCAAAAACTGGTGATGAGATCCAAATCGCTGCTGCAAACGTTCCTGCATTTGTTTCAGGTAAAGCTCTGAAAGACGCAGTGAAATAATTTATAATGCGCCAAGGTAGTCTTCTGTCTTGGCGCATCACTGTCATGAAAAAACGTTTATTCTCTTCACTAATCACTTCTTTTATCGTTGGTTGTTCTTCCAGCGTTCCTACTCCTAACTTAGATCAGTTCGCTTATTACACGGGCGGGAAAAGCATGGGCGATGCCACAAGCTTATACTGGTATACGGAAAAGATTGCTTCTCCTAGCGCAGCCGCAGACTATGTCACAGCAGGAGATTACGGTTGGTATAAAACCGACTACAGCTGGGCGGAAGGGGAACTGAGAGAACTGATTCGTGAAGGCGAACAGCTTAAAGGCGAACAAGGGCTGGTGAAATACCGAGTGCATGTTCGTTTTAATAAGGACGGTGAAGCGGTTTATCAGCAGTACCGCTTGGATGGCAAAGTGCTTCCGGTCAAACCCGCTGAACTCGAACGCTACAAAAATGATGCGATGACTGTGGTAACAGTGACGAAAGAGCAGGATAAAAAAGGTCAGGAGCTGATTCAGGGCTACTGGGATGGCTCAACGTTTGAAACCTGTTCTGGTCAGAGTTACTCTCGATTGGAGTTCAATCAGACACTGCCGTCATTTGTGGTTAATCGCTTAGCTGGAGTGGACAACTACGTAGCTTTCCTTGGTTCGACACGCACCAACCGAGTTATTGTTGAAGACTTACTCATGCTAGCAGATGAGGATCACTCCTGTATTGAAAGGCCTAGTCTGCTATCTGATTAAAATATAAAAGGCGCCTCAAGAGGCGCCTTTTTTGATACTGAGCGATTATTTGCTTTGTTCGCGCTCTATCGCTCTGTAACCAATGTCATTGCGATGGAACATTCCAGTCCAACTGACTTGCTTAGCCAGCGCGTACGCTTGCTGCTGAGCGTCTGAGACGCTATTTCCAAGTGCCGTTGCACATAGAACACGACCGCCGTTAGTTACGATTTCGCCAGCTTCGTTGTTTGCAGTGCCTGCGTGGAATATCTTCTGACCTTCGACTTCATCAGCAGGTAGAGAAATTACATCACCTTTCGCGTAGTCTGCTGGGTAACCGCCAGCTGCAAGGACCACACCGATAGACGCACGTGGGTCCCATTTAGACTCGGCTTCATCAAGCTTCTCGTCGATAGCCATCAGACAAAGCTCAACCAGATCAGATTCCATACGCATCATAATGGGCTGGGTTTCTGGATCGCCAAAGCGGCAGTTGTACTCGATGACTTTTGGCGTGCCGTCTTTGTCGATCATAAGACCAGCGTAAAGGAAACCAGTGTATGGGTGACCTTCCGCATCCATGCCGCGCACGGTTGGGTAGATAACTTCTTCAAGGATACGCTCGTGGATTTCTGGCGTTACCACTGGTGCAGGGGAGTAAGCACCCATGCCGCCTGTGTTAGGGCCAGTGTCTCTGTCGCCAACACGTTTGTGGTCTTGGCTGGTGGCCATTGGCAGAACGCTCTGGCCGTCAACCATGACGATGAAACTGGCTTCCTCACCGTCTAGGAACTCTTCGATCACCACGCGGCTACCTGCTTCACCAAACGCGTTACCTGCCAGCATGTCTTTGATTGCGTCTTCCGCTTCTTCAAGCGTCATCGCAACGATAACCCCTTTACCTGCAGCAAGGCCGTCCGCTTTTACAACGATAGGCGCACCTTGCTCACGAACGTAAGCGAGAGCTGGCTCAATTTCAGTGAAGTTAGCGTACGCTGCAGTCGGAATATTATGGCGTGCAAGGAAATCTTTGGTGAACGCTTTAGAGCCTTCTAGCTGCGCAGCGGCTTGAGTTGGGCCAAAGATAGGCAATCCCGCTTCACGGAAAGCGTCAACAACACCAATAACGAGTGGCGCTTCTGGGCCAACAATCGTCAGCTCGATCTTCTTCTCTTGAGCGAATGCAACCAGCTCAGAGATTGCTTCAACACCAATGTTTACGTTTTCTAGCTTTGGCTCAAGCGCGGTACCTGCGTTACCAGGTGCAACGAATACTGTCTCAACGTTTGGGTTTTGTGCTGCTTTCCAACCTAAAGCGTGCTCACGACCGCCGGCACCAATAATCAATACATTCATGTTTTAAAATCCTTATAGCTGCTTCAGAGCCTTTATTTCTGTGTCAAACATGCTCACTTATGGTCATAAGCTCCGCGTGTTTTCCTTGAACTAAAGTCACTGACTTGCTCTACGTATTTCAAATATCGGAATATTTAAAAAACAAAATTATAAGTCTTGCTCAAAGTAATTGGTGATGTGGCTAGGTAGCAATTGAGCCCATCCCCGGGAGCATAGCCAGCTGGGGTGGGGGAAAGCCGCTAACGACGCCACAGTGCCAAATACGAAGAGGAAATTAGTGGCGGAAGTGACGCATACCGGTAAAGATCATCGCCATGCCGTGTTCGTCTGCTGCTGCGATAACTTCGTCATCACGCATAGAACCGCCCGGTTGAATTACACACTTGATGCCCGCTTCTGCCGCCGCATCGATACCGTCACGGAATGGGAAGAATGCATCAGAAGCCATCACACAACCTTCAACCTGTAGACCTTCGTCAGCAGCTTTGATGCCTGCGATTTTCGCAGAATAAACGCGGCTCATTTGGCCTGCGCCCACACCGATAGTCATATCACCTTTCGAGTAAACGATCGCGTTAGATTTCACGTATTTCGCTACTTTCCAGCAGAATAGGGCATCTTTCAGCTCTTCTTCGGTTGGTTGACGCTTAGAAACCACTTTAAGGTCATCTAGGCTAACCATGCCTTGGTCACGGTCTTGAACCAGTAGGCCACCGTTAACGCGTTTTACGTCGAAGCCGGTTGTCTTGGTTGACCACTCGCCACATTCAAGTAGGCGAACGTTCTTCTTCGCTGCAACAACCTCGATTGCTTCAGCAGATACAGATGGCGCGATGATAACCTCAACGAATTGACGCTCAACAATCGCAGATGCTGTTGCTGCATCAAGTTCGCGGTTGAACGCGATGATGCCGCCAAATGCCGATGTTGGGTCAGTCTGGTAAGCGCGGCTGTACGCTTCAAGGATGTCTTCGCCAAGTGCAACACCACATGGGTTCGCGTGTTTTACAATCACACACGCTGGTTCATCGAACTCTTTCACGCACTCAAGCGCTGCGTCTGTGTCTGCGATGTTGTTGTAAGAAAGGGCTTTACCTTGGATTTGGCGAGCAGTGGAAACCGAAGCTTCTTCAGGGTTTGCTTCAACGTAGAAAGCAGCTGCTTGGTGGCTGTTCTCACCGTAGCGCATGTCTTGCTTCTTCTCGAACTGCTGGTTGAATGTGCGAGGGAACTTGCTCTCTTCGTCACCTTCTTTGTTCTCGCCGTAGCTAGGAACCATAGTGCCGAAGTAGTTTGCGATCATACCGTCATAAGACGCGGTGTGCTCGAATGCCGCGATAGCGAGGTCGAAGCGCGTTTCTAGCGTAAGAGACGTTTCGTTTACGTCCATTTCTGCGATAACGCGGTCGTAGTCGTGTGCATTTACAACGATAGTCACGTCTTTGTGGTTTTTCGCAGCAGAGCGAACCATTGTTGGACCACCGATATCGATGTTCTCAACCGCGTCAGCAAGCGTACAGCCTTCTTTAGCCACAGTTTCAGCAAATGGATATAGGTTAACGACAACCATATCGATAGGATTGATGCCGTGTTTTTCCATCACGTCATCGTCTTGACCGCGACGGCCTAAAACACCACCATGAATCTTTGGGTGAAGCGTTTTAACGCGTCCGTCCATCATTTCCGGGAAACCCGTATAATCGGATACTTCTGTGACAGCAATGCCTTGCTCAGCTAGCAAGCGGGCAGTACCACCTGTTGATAGGATATCGACACCGCGTTCAGCGAGAGCTTGGGCAAACTCAACAATACCTGTTTTGTCTGATACGCTGATTAGGGCGCGGCGAATTGGACGAGCGTTGTTCATGCTTCCATCTTCCTCAAAGTCATGGAGTTAAAACTAAAGATATTTGCCAAAAATGAACTTGTTTTTATCTCGTAGGGATAAAATATTGGCCAGTTTTGGTAAAGACCTTTTTGCCAGTCGAGACTGGACAGATATTAGACTCTAAACTTGATGGCGCACATTCTAACTAATTTATTACAAAAAAGCTCGCGCAATCGTTTGGCATCTCAAAAATAATTATGAAAACCGTGCTTTTTAACTTAAAAAGTAACGAGATAGTTAATAAGGAAAGTTATGTTCCAGATTGGAGAACTGGCAAAGCGTTGTGGTGTGACAACCGATACTTTGCGCTTCTATGAGAAAAATGAACTGATCCGCCCCATGGGGCGCAGTGAATCTGGTTATCGTCTTTATAACGAAGAAAATCAAAAACAGGTCGGTTTTATCTTAAAAGCTAAAGACCTAGGGCTAAGTCTGGAAGAAATTCGCGAGCTGCTAGAGATAAAGCTAGAAGCCACCGAGCACAGCTGTGCCGAAGTAAAAGCCATTACCTCGGCAAAGCTTGAGGTGATTGATGAAAAGATTGCGGAGTTGACCCGTATTCGCCATGCATTGAAGAAAATCAACGATGCGTGTTGTGGTCATATTGATGACGATGCCAGTCATTGTTCGATTTTAGGGGCGCTGGGCAGTGAAGAGCGCCCATCGACTTGCTGTGATGAGCCTTAACTCGCCTGTCGAATTTTGGCTTGAATCGCGGACTGAACCTTCATATCGGGCAAGTTATCGTGGTAGAGCGTGACTTGATTTCGACCCGTCTGCTTAGAGTAATACATCGCTTTATCTGCCTGAACCAAGAGTTCTTTCACATGAGAGATGTCTGAGGTGACCTCTGCAATACCAATACTGACGGTCGGATGAATGATATGGCCGTCGACACTGCAAGGGGCACTTTCAATTGATTGTCGGATGCGCTCGGCAATATCGTAAGCCTGAATGGCATTGGTATTTGAGAGTACAATGCCAAACTCTTCGCCGCCAAGTCGACCAATGTAGTCACTGCCACGAATCTGTTTTTGACAAATTCTAGCAACTTGAGTGATGACTTCATCACCCGAAAGGTGGCCGACTTGATCGTTGATTTCTTTAAAGTGATCGATATCGATCATCAAGCAAGACAAATTGCGCCGAGTCTCATTGTAGCTTTGTAATTCTTGCTCAAGAGCTTCAAGGAAGGCGCGGCGGTTGAAGATGCCGGTTAGCTCATCGGTTTCGGACAGACGCTTTAGCTCTTCCTGACGGCGATAGTTACTCGTGATGTCACGTTCTTGCCACAGAACATACTGGGTGCCATCTACTAAGCACAGTGGCTTGATGGTGGCTTCGAACCACATGTCTTCAGGGCCATCTAGTGTTTCCAGCTCATCAATGGACAGTTGCAAGCATTCGATAGGGCTGACACTGTACTGCACAACCAGCGGTTTGGCTGACTCACTAACATCTTTTATGTAGCTGAGTAACTGGTCGGCTTTATCCTGTGGAAGGATGTCGTGAAGCGTTTTGTTGGCGTAACCATTTTTTTCTAGGCGAACGGAGTGGAACGTTCCCCCAAAGCCCTCGACAAAGCGCCCCGACTGCTCTAAAACGAAAAGTCGGTCAGGAAGTTCATTCAGAATCAGGCTTAGCCATGCTTCCCTTTGCTTATCAAGCATATAGTTTTATCCAACAACAGATGAACACCGCATTATATCTAGACAGGTAGTGATGGCAATCGTGATAGATCACAGTTTGCTTACTATTTGCTCAGTTAGATGGCACGAAAGTGAGACTTAATATGCGTTTGGTTTCTCTGCTCTTTGGGAGTCTCATAAGTAAAACATGCTGAGCAGTGAGTGTGCAAATGAATTGAATTTTATAAATTAAAGGCGACTAGAAACGGAAAAAGCCGAATCCATTTGGAATCGGCTTTCTCAAAACAAAAATTCGTCAGAACGTATTAGTTCATGCCGTATTTTTTAAGTTTCTTGCGAAGAGTACCGCGGTTGATACCCATCATAGTTGCTGCGCGAGTTTGGTTACCGCGAGTGTATTGCATGATGGTATCTAGTAGTGGCTGTTCAACTTCAGCTAGAACTAATTCGTATAGTTCTGTGACTTCTTGGCCGTTTAGTTGAGCCAAGTAGTTTTTAAGAGACGCTTTAACAGAGTCACGTAATGGTTTCTGAGTAATCTGGTCCTGTGACGTTACTGTAGTTACTGTTAATGCTTCTGAAGTCAGATTTTGTTCGAACATATTCGGTCTAGCTCTTCTCTTAATTATGATGCAACGTTTAGCCATCGTATCTGAAGCGTTCACTTCAAATAGTTAGGCTTTATCAAAATACTCTTCTAACGCTTCAAGTTGCAGCTCTGCTGCCTCAATCGCGTTGAAGGTACGGCGAAACTCACTTGCTTGCTCATGCTCTTTTAGGTACCAACCTACGTGCTTACGCGCGATTCGTGGCCCTAAGTACTCTCCATAAAAATCGTGGAGCGCATTCACATGACCCAGCAGAATGTCTTTCACTTCCACGGACGGAAGGTCAGGCATCGTGGTGCCGTTTTCCAAAAAGTGTTGGATTTCCTGGAAAATCCATGGACGACCTTGGGCGGGACGTCCAATCATCAGAGCGTCTGCACCGGTGTACTCCAGTACGCGCTTGGCTTTCTCTGGGCTATCGATATCACCGTTTGCGATAACCGGTATCGAAATTGCCTGCTTGACCGCTCTGATGCTGTCATATTCGGCCTCGCCTTTGTACATACAGGCTTTTGTTCTGCCATGCAGAGCAAGCGCTTGTATACCGCAGTCTTCGGCTAATTTAGCGATTTGGACACAGTTTTTATTATCTGGGTCCCAGCCTGTTCGGGTTTTGAGTGTCACTGGGACATCGACTGCATTGACTACCGCTTTCAGGATATCTTCGATGATATCTGGGAAGCGAAGCAGTGCAGAACCGGCAAGCTTCTTATTCACTTTTTTTGCTGGGCAGCCCATGTTGATATCGATGATTTGCGCACCGTTTTCAACGCTAAACTGAGCAGCATCGGCCATCAGTTGTGGATCCGCACCCGCAATCTGTACAGAGCGAATGCCCGATTCACCTTCATGCACCATGCGCTGCTTGGACTTTGACGTTTTCCATAGCTTTGGGTTTGAGGACATCATTTCACTGACGGCCATCCCAGCACCATAGCGGAGGCATAACTCTCGAAACGGTCTATCGGTCACTCCCGCCATTGGGGCGACGATGAGATTATTCTTAAGTTGATGATTTCCGATTTTCAAAACGTCTTCACAGCTTAGTACCAGCAAGGGCGCGCATTTTACGCATTTTTTTTCGCTGTGAAAAGACTAATATTTGAGCATTTACAAATTGTTTTTGTAATTTGTATGAATTTCAAACAATTAGCCCTGAAAGTCTTATCTAGCCTTGCTTTCGACCAGAGATGCGACACCATTCACTTTGCTCCTTGATAGGATCAATGTGAAGTTCATCACGGTAATAGTTAGCCACATCTTCTGCTTGTGTATCCAGCACGCCAGACATCGCTAGTTCACCGTTCGGTTTGACTAGAGACTTGATAATCGGCGACAACTCACGAAGTGGACCTGCAAGGATGTTCGCGACGACGACGTCAGCGATCAGGCCCTCTGGCTGATCTTGAGGTAGGAAAACTTCGAGCTTATCGGCAACGCCATTGCGCTCGGCGTTGTCTTTTGAAGCGATGAGAGCCTGAGGATCAATATCGATCCCGATGACCTTTTCAGCACCGAGTTTGATCGCGGCGATCGCTAAGATGCCAGACCCACAACCAAAATCGATCACGGTTTTACCCGATAGGTCTAGCCCTTCCAGCCACTCCAGACACAGCGCAGTAGTTGGGTGAGTACCAGTACCAAAAGCGAGGCCAGGGTCTAACATCACGTTGACCGCATCCGGCTCTGGGACGTCTCGCCAGCTTGGGCAGATCCATAAACGCTCACCAAACTTCATCGGGTGGAAGTTGTCCATCCACTCTCGTTCCCAGTCTTTGTCTTCCAACTGCTCCACTTTGTAAGCAAAGCCTTCTGGTAGCAAGTTGCTGTTCTTGGTCTGGTCAATAATAAACTTAGTATCCGCTTCTGCGTCGTACAGAGCGAGAATATCCGTATCACCCCACAGACGAGTTTCTCCCGGCAAAGGTTCAAATACTGGCGTATCCTGCGCGTCTAAGAAGGTTACAGACAGTGCTCCTGTTTCTTCCATTAGCATGTCGCCGATTTGCTCAGCGTTGTCGTTGGTCGCATTGAGTTTGATTTGAATCCAAGGCATGGGTATGTGCTCGTCTAGATAGTTAGATTTAAATTTGCGCAGAGTGTAGCAGAACTCGGGGGGTTATTTGAGTCCAGAGTGCGCTGAAAACAAAAATGCTCACCGAAGTGAGCATTTGTATCGTGTCAGTAATCGAATTACTGCAGACCGAGTTTCTTCTCTAGGTAGTGGATGTTCGCACCACCGTGTTGGAAGTTTTCGTCGTTCATGATGCTTTCTTGCAGCGGAACGTTGGTCTTAATGCCTTCGATGATCATCTCACCGAGTGCGTTCTTCATGCGAGCAATCGCAACATCACGGTTTTCACCGAATGTGATCAGCTTACCGACCATTGAGTCATAGTGCGGTGGTACTGTGTAGCCCGTGTAGATGTGCGATTCCCAACGAACGCCCATACCGCCTGGTGCGTGGAAGCGCTCAATCTTACCAGGTGAAGGTAGGAAACGCTCAGGGTCTTCTGCGTTGATACGACACTCAATTGCATGGCCGCGGATCTTGATGTCATCCTGAGTGAATGACAAAGGCTGACCTGCTGCAACACGAAGCTGTTCTTTGATCAGGTCAACACCAGTCACCATTTCTGTTACTGGGTGCTCTACCTGAATACGCGTGTTCATTTCGATGAAGTAGAATTCGCCGTTCTCGTAAAGGAACTCGAACGTACCCGCACCGCGGTAACCGATTTCCAAACAAGCACGCGTACAACGCTCACCAATGTACTTACGCATTTCTGCTGTGATACCCGGAGCAGGCGCTTCTTCAACCACTTTCTGGTGACGACGCTGCATAGAACAGTCACGTTCACCTAGGTGGATAGCACCGCCTTGACCATCAGCAATCACCTGTACTTCAACGTGACGTGGGTTTTCTAGGAATTTCTCCATGTAAACCATGTCGTTGTTGAATGCTGCTTTTGCTTCTGCACGCGTCATCGCGATAGCTTCTACTAGTTCAGCTTCAGAGCGAACCACGCGCATACCACGACCACCGCCGCCGCCAGAGGCTTTGATGATGACTGGGTAGCCGATGCGTTTAGCGTGAGCTTTATTCGCCGCTTCATCATCGTTTAGAGGGCCGTCAGAACCTGGTACACAAGGAACGCCCGCTTTTTTCATTGCTGTGATAGCAGAAACCTTGTCACCCATGATGCGGATCGTTTCCGCTTTCGGGCCAACAAAGATAAAGCCGCTACGCTCAACTTGCTCTGCAAAGTCTGCATTCTCAGACAGGAAGCCGTAACCTGGGTGGATAGCGATCGCGCCCGTTACTTCTGCTGCAGAAATGATACGTGGGATGTTCAAGTAGCTATCGATACCACGAGCTGGACCGATACAAATTGCCTCGTCAGCAAGAAGAACGTGTTTCAAATCACGGTCTGCTGTTGAGTGTACAGCAACGGTTTTGATGCCTAATTCTTTACATGCGCGAAGAATACGAAGCGCAATTTCGCCTCGGTTCGCGATGACTAATTTATCTAACATAAGAGACAGCCTCTATTATTCGATAACAACAAGTGGTTGGTCGAATTCAACTGGCTGACCATCGTCAACTAGGATTGCAGTAACTACACCAGATTTGTCTGCTTCGATCTGGTTCATCATCTTCATTGCTTCAACGATACATAGAGTTTCGCCAGCGGTTACTGATTGACCTACTTCGATGAATGCTTTCGCGTCTGGGCTTGGAGCACGGTAGAAAGTACCGACCATTGGAGAAAGAACTTGATGACCCGCTGGTACTGCTGGCGCTGCTTCTGCTGCTGGAGCAGGTGCTGCTGCCGGTGCCGCCGCAGGAGCTGCTGCTGGTGCCGCTGCAACTGGTGCTGCTGCGTATTGAATTGGAGCTGGTGCCGCTGAACCGTTACGGCTGATTCGTACCGACTCTTCACCTTCAGAGATTTCTAGCTCAGCAATGCCAGATTCTTCAACTAACTCGATAAGCTTTTTGATTTTACGGATATCCATCTTTTCTTTCTCTTTTATCTTGTGAATAAGACAGCTCTCTGTGAGCTGCAGAGTGTGTTCATTTACTGTGATAGTAATTAAGCTACTGTGCCTGCAATGTGTTTACGGCAGCAGACAAAGCGAATTCATAACCTTGTGCACCTAGGCCGCAAATCACACCTTGTGCCTTATCTGAGAGATAAGAGTGATGGCGGAAAGGCTCGCGTGCGTGCACGTTGGATAAATGTACTTCAATAAATGGGATAGAAACGCCGAGCAGGGCGTCTCGCAGAGCAACACTAGTATGTGTGAAGGCTGCTGGGTTGATGATAATGAAATCAACTTTGCCAAAAGATTCGTGGATTTTCTCAATCAGTTCATATTCGCGATTTGATTGCAGATGCTCTAGTTCAACACCAGCTTTGTGGGCTTGCTCGGTTAAAGTGTCGATAATCTGTGGTAGGGTTTGAGAACCATAGTGACCCGGTTCGCGTAGACCCAACAGATTTAAATTTGGACCATTTAAGACAAGAATGCGTGATTTAGCTGTCATTGTGCTGCCATCTTCCTACTTCATGATATGAACTGGAATCTTCCCATAATATTGCCGATTCAGCGTGATTATATTGTCAAATTTTACGCTGGATCTTTAAAATAGACCCAGATTATAGCCAATTCAGCGCATTTAGCAGCAATTTACTGGTCTAATCTCCCGTTTCTGAGATGAAAAACTGCTACCAAGGTAACAAATTTGACTGCTTTGTCTTGGACTTCAGCTCGCTAGATATGTTCCAACAAATAAAAAAGCCGCCACAAATGTGGCGGCTTAGTCTTGTTTTGCTATTTCTATGCAAGTTCGGCTTTTTCGGCGATTAACTTATCAACAACGCTTGGATCGGCCAGTGTTGAGGTGTCGCCTAAGTTGCTGGTATCACCAGTGGCTATCTTACGTAGGATACGACGCATGATCTTACCGGAGCGAGTTTTCGGTAGAGAATCTGTCCAGTGCAGCACGTCTGGCGTGGCGATTGGGCCAATCTCTTTACGTACCCAATCCTTCACTTCTTTGTGCAGCTCTGCTGATGGGAACTCACCATCATTAAGCGTTACGTAAGCGTAAATGGCCTGACCCTTTATGTCATGCGGGATGCCGACAATTGCCGCTTCTGCAATCTTATCGTGGGCAACCAATGCCGATTCAATCTCTGCGGTACCCATACGGTGGCCTGAGACGTTGAGCACGTCATCAACACGGCCGGTGATCCAGTAGTAGCCGTCTTCGTCACGACGGGCACCGTCACTGGTGAAGTACATGCCTTTGAACGTGGAGAAGTACGTTTGCTCAAAGCGTTCATGGTCGCCGTATACGGTACGCATTTGACCTGGCCATGAATCAAGGATCACCAAGTTGCCTTCTGCTGCGGTCTCTTCAATGATGTTACCCATGTTATCGACTAACGCAGGCTGTACGCCAAAGAATGGACGAGTGGCAGAGCCAGGTTTTAGTGCTGTAGCACCTGGTAATGGAGTGATGAGGATACCACCGGTTTCGGTTTGCCACCAAGTATCGACAATCGGAGATTTCTCATTACCAATCGTCTTGTAGTACCACTCCCATGCTTCAGGGTTAATTGGTTCACCCACTGAGCCCATGATACGCAGGCTGTCACGGGTAGTGCCATCTACCGCTTCATTGCCTTTTGCCATCAACGCGCGAATAGCAGTTGGCGCAGTGTAAAGAATATTGACTTGGTGCTTATCGACAACTTCACTCATGCGGTTGGTGTGAGGGTAGTTTGGTACCCCTTCGAACAGAATAGTTTTTGCACCATTAGCTAGAGGGCCGTAGATAAGGTAAGTGTGACCTGTTATCCAACCTACGTCAGCGGTACACCAGAAGGTTTCTCCTGGCTGGTAGTCGAAGACATATTTGAAGGTCATGGTGGCGTAAACTAGGTAACCGCCTGTGGTGTGAAGGACACCTTTAGGTTTACCGGTTGAACCTGATGTGTAGAGGATGAAGAGTGGGTCTTCCGCTTTCATCTCTTCTGGTGGGCAATCATCTGAAACAGATGCCGTTGCCTCATGCCACCAAACATCACGATGCTCATGCCAGTCAATATCACCACCAGTACGCTTCAGCACTAGTACTTTATCGATCGTTTTTACTTCTGGGTTGGTCAATGCTTCATCGACGTTCTTTTTCAGAGGAACTGCTCGACCACCGCGCACACCTTCATCGGCTGTAACAACGACTTTTGCGTCTGAGTCAATGATACGTCCCGATAGAGCTTCTGGAGAGAAACCACCGAAAACAACCGTGTGGACTGCACCAATACGAGTACAAGCCAGCATAGCAACAGCCGCTTCAGGTACCATTGGCATGTAAAGACACACGACGTCGCCTTTACGTACACCTTGTTCTTTGAGAGCGTTAGAGAAACGGCACACTTCTTTGTGCAGTTCGTTGAATGTCAGTGTCTTATCGTCTGCTGGGTTATCACCTTCCCAGATGATTGCCACGTCGTCACCGCGCTCAGCTAGGTGGCGGTCAATACAGTTTGCAGATACGTTGAGCGTACCATCTTCAAACCAGCGAATATCGACATGGCCTGTGTCAAATGAAGTGTTTTTTACTTTGGTGAAGGGTTTGATCCAATCAACAATCTTACCGTGCTCACTCCAGAATCCTTCTGGGTCAGAGACAGACTGTTGGTACATGGCGAGGTAGGTATCATTATCCGCATGGGTATTTGTTTTGATATTTTCTTTTACCGGATAAATATGGGCTTCACTCATTGCTTTTCTCCTTGGGCTTAATTCAGAACGAATTGAGCAAGTGTTCGTTTAAAACGTTTTCCACGTTTGTCGAAATTCCCTATATCCGTAACTTTCTAGCACCGAGCGTAATTCGACAATTAGACTTTAGGATGAGAGGCCTGATTCTGCTTAGTATTGAGGAAGCTATGTTTGATTTTGAGAGTTGGATCGTAGGAATCCGTTAGCGGGTATAGGGCAGACTTAAGCTCGGTAAGTCTCCTTTGGTCAGGCGAACAAACACCAGTGCCGCTGAGATGGCATCTTGCAAAGCGTCGTGTTTGCTCTGCATCGGTAAATCGAGATGTTTGCAAATGGCTTCCAGACTCAGATCGAAATAGGCGTTGGGTAAGTGTTTCTCCAGTTTGTCGTGGTAAATCTGGCTGACCTCAATTAAAGGGTTGGGGAGAGGAAATCCCAGGTGACGTTTACACGCCAGATCAAGAATCTTCTTGTCGTAGCGAATGTGGTATCCCACCAGTGGCCGATTGCCGACAAAAGCCAGTAACTGTGTCAGTGCCTGTTTTTCATCGATGCCATCGGCCAGGTCCGAATGACGAATCTGATGGATCTTAACCGAATTAGAATCCAGCGATTGGGGAGCTCTTAATCTCACTTCGAAAGGTTGGCTGGTGATGATGCGGTTGTCGATGATTTTGGTCGCTGCGATGGTGACCAGTTCGGCGCGCTTTGGATCTAAGCTGGTGGTTTCACAGTCTAGCGAAACATACTCACCCTTTTGGACTGAGGCAAATAGGGGTTGATAAGGCGAACCCTTCAATTTGTGATACCAGTAGCGGCGCTGAATCCAGTTCATTATTAGTCCCGAATTTGATAGTGGTAGCCAAGGAACTGTTTGAATTTTTTGACCACATGCAGGCTGTGTCGCAGTAAGTCACGTTCCGTGCGTTCGAGCAGTTTGAGGTTGATGCGGTTGTGACTATGTTGATTCGCGACCTGTTGGCTAAGACGGAGTTTAAAGAACAGTTTCAATGCTTCATTGAGGTTGTCCGCGGTTTCTGGCTCTAAGATGCGCTTGTTACGCAACGCTTCAATCCGGTCAAAGGTGTTGTTTTCCTCTAAGCCATATTCCAGTGCTAGGGTACGAATCCCGTGAACGATTGGGAAGATACCGCCACTTTTCAGATCGACTCCTTGTTTATCCGATTTGACGTTGCCAAACAGAGTCAGTGGCAGAGAGAACTGCAAGGCGGGTCGAGTGAAGTCCTGTAGCGCCAGCATATTATTCAGCATCCGCCCTTTGAGGTGTTGTCGCACAGGAGTGAGTAACGTCTTGTTGCCCGCGACCGCGTGGGCATCGGTGAAAATAGCCAGATCCATGACGTGCTCGGCAGAAGAAGGTTTAGACCAGCGTGTTAATGTTTTCTGCCAGTTACTCTGACTTTTCACCCATTTCGGATTGTTGACCATCACGTTACCCGGGCAAAGTGGGTAGCCAAGTTGTTGTAAAGTGTGGGTCAGTTGAGCCATAACTGCTTCGCACTGAGGCCAGTCTAATCCGTCTCTGATAATCAATGCATTGTCTTGGTCGGTTTTTAAGATCTGTTCCCCGCGCCCTTCTGAGCCTAAAACGATCAGACAGCAATGATCGTGAAGGGCAGGAGGAACAATCAGTTCAAACGCTTTTTCGATAATTTGTTCGTTGACCGCAGAAATCAACTCCATGATAAAGCGTGTACGAATGCCGTTTCCTAGCAGGCTATCGACTAACTGACGCTGGCGATTGGATGCTAATGCCAGTTCTTCGATGCTGGAAGCGCGGGCTATGCTCAAGGTTAATACATGAGAGTGGGTCGAAAAGGCACTGAGAATCTGAGTCATATCCAGCATACCGACTGCTTCTTTACCGTCCGCCACCATGACCCGTTTCATACGCTGACGGGTCATCTTTATCATCGCGTTAAACAGAAAATCGCCATCGTCGACATGAACCACCGGAAAAGTTGCAATCGCGCTGACCTGAGTATCCAGCGGATGACCGTCAAGCATTACGGCATGCAGCATGTTGGTTCGGGTGACGATAGCGAAAGGCAGCTGGTTTGGATGATTGGCCAAGCGTGGATCGTCATCATGGAGCCTGACCAAAGCGGCATCAATCCCATTCTGCTTTAATACCTGAGTAACCTCATTAAGCGGTTGCTTAGGGTTAAGAATCATCGGAGGGTGATAGATATCACGATCAACTTTAGTGAGAATAAACTCGGCCAGACTCTGTTGCTGCTGGGCAGCTTCAATCAACTGCTGTCGCTTGGCGAGATTGTTATCGAAATAGGCCGCAAACTGGCCATTTTCGTTGTATAGTTCAAGAAAGACCGCTTTAGGCAGCAGATACGTAAGTGTATCTTCTAGCGCGACGTAGTGGTGGCGGACTTTACCTTCAAACAGCGCGCGTACATCAAACAAGTCATCATTGGCGTAATGGGCGAATACTTCCTCTCCATTAGCACTGCGCTCCTCAACAGCGCCTTTAATCAGAATATGCAGGTGCTGGCTGTCCCCGTCGGTTGCCAGCAAAACTTCTTTATCTCGGTAGTACGCCACATCCAGCGAAGCACGTAGCTTGTTTTGCTGTCTCTCGTCGAGACGATCAAACGGTGGAGAGTGCATGTTGAATTTATCTGGCATACCGGACCCGCGTGAGAAAAGAAACCATGTTTTAAGTGTGACAAGTTTCCTTTTAAGTGCCAGACGACTTTGGTCGAATCACTCTAATTTAGGATGGTCGTGCGGAAACAGATTGGTGAGTAATCTTCCCTTTTTATTCAGCAAGTAAGCAGAGATAATGCGGCATCCGCTCTCATATCGCATTCAGAGGTCATAATGCTCAATCCGTCTCCCTACGGCTGGATATCTCAATACTTTGTCGGATTCTTTTTTGCCTATGGTGTCTATTTGCCATTCTGGGCGTTGTGGTTTGAGGAACAGGGCGTTTCGGCCACGGATATCGGCTTATTAGTCGGCATTGGTTTTGCGACTCGTTGTGTCGCCAATATGGTGTTAACGCCACGTATTCATAAGGTTGAGCACCTGATGCCCGCACTGCGTTGGCTGAGCATCGCTGCTCTAATTTTTATCGGTTTTCACTTCTTTACTGGCGGCAGTTTTTGGTTGATGGCGGGTGCAACTGTGTTGTTTAACCTCTGCTGCGGGCCGATTGTGCCGCTGTCTGATGCGATGGCGAACTACTATGCGCGGCTGAAGATGCTCGATTATGGGCGTGCTCGACTCTGGGGATCCGTGGCCTTTATTGCGGGTTCGACGGTGGTTGGCTATTTGGTGGCCAAATTCGGCACTGATATGATTTTGTATACCGCGCTAGCAGGGGTATTTTTTGCCATTTTGGTCGGGATGCGTAACACCAATCCGATGCCTGTTACGACGGAAGAGGAACAGGCAGAAAGGCCGAAACTGACCGAGCTACTGAAAGAGTCGTCCGTCTTGAAGTTCCTCGCTCTAGCGGCTTTGATTCAAGGCAGTCATGCCGCTTATTACAGTTTTAGCTCGATATACTGGAAAGAAGCAGGGCATTCTGAAGATATTATTGGTTATCTGTGGAGTCTAGGTGTGGTGGCGGAAGTAGCGGTTTTTGCCTTGAGTAAGCGTCTGTTTGCCGGTTGGTCGCTACGTGCACTGTTTTTAGTCGCTGCGATTGGTGTCGTGGTACGTTGGGGATTGACCGCTTCGACAACGTTACTGATAGGGCTTGTCTTAATTCAATTACTCCACGGTGTGACGTTTGCCGTCGCACACATTGCTGCTATTCAATACATCCAGCACTCGGAGCCAAGAAAAATGGTCGCGCTGCAAGCACTGTACAATGCGATTCCGCTCGGTGCATTCATCGCTCTGATGACCGCCTTGAGTGGTTGGGGGTATGAGAATTGGGGCGCGAACGTGTTTTGGGCGATGGCGGTGATGGGTATTCTGGCCCTGTTTATTCGTGTTGAACCAAAACGCGAACGTACCTCGGTTATCGACGTTAAAGCACAGAATTAAGCGGAACTGTTTGAGTTCGATTCGCTTCCTTAGTTAAATGAAACCTCTCCAATATGGAGAGGTTTTTGTTTGTATGAACAAAGCAGCGGAATTTAATTCGATAAGGAAATCAGATGCAAGGCTGGCTAGTGATCACCGTATCACTGATGTACCTCGGACTCCTCTTTCTCATTGCTTGGTATGGCGATAAGCAGCATCGTTGGCTAGCTCGCTGGCGACCTTGGATCTACAGTTTGTCGATTGCGGTCTACTGTACGTCGTGGACCTTCTATGGCACGGTGGGGCAGGCCAGTAACAATCCGTGGTCATTCCTCCCGATCTATATTGCGCCTATCTTGGTGTTTACCCTCGGTTGGCGTGTACTGGCTCGTTTGATTATTACCGCTAAGCGCGAACACATTACGTCGATCGCCGACTTTATTGCTGCTCGCTATGGTAAATCTCAAGGCTTAGCCGTGGCTGTCACTCTGATTGCCGTGGCGGGGATCTTGCCTTACATCGCCTTACAGCTGCGTGGTATTACCATGGGGTTGGAGATCGTCTCTCCGGAATTACCGGAAGCATTTAACGCTCGGGGCATGGATGTATCTTGGTTTGTGGTTGGTGCATTGGCGATATTTACCATGTTGTTCGGTACGCGCCACATTGACAACACAGAGCACCATCGCGGAATGATGATGGCGATAGCATTTGAGTCGATCGTCAAGCTGGTGGCATTCCTCGCAGTTGGGTGTTTCATCCTCTATTTGGCACTCAATCGCAGCGATATCGAGCTGATGTCGATAGCCTCTGATACCTATCAGTCACCAAACCTGCCGACATTATTAATTCATACTGTGCTGACCATGATGGCGATTGTTTGCCTGCCGCGTCAGTTCCATACCATGGTAGTGGAAAACGAGCGTGCGCAGGACTTGCATACAGCGCGTTGGTTATTTCCTGTGTATCTGGTTTTGATGGGCATCTTTGTTCTACCAATTGCTTGGGTAGGGCAGGGGCTACTGAGTAGTGCGAGCCCTGATACGTATGTAATTAGCTTACCGATGGCCGTAGGTGCTCAGGATATTGCTTTGCTGGCATTTCTCGGTGGCACGTCTGCCGCTAGCGGAATGGTTATTGTCTCGACTATTGCGTTAGCCATCATGGTGTCGAACGATTTGGTGATGCCGCTGTTGCTGCGCCGGATGAAGCTTGCTCAGCGAAATCACCGCCATTTCTCCGGCCTATTATTGGTTATCCGACGTGGTTTGATTTTACTGTTGTTACTTGGGGCGTGGGGTTTCTATCAGGCTCTGGGCAACATCCACTCTCTATCAGCAATTGGTTTTCTTTCATTTGCAGCGATTACTCAGTTTGCCCCCGCACTACTGGGAGGAATGTACTGGCGTAACGGCAACCGAAAAGGGGTCTACGTTGGCCTCGCGTTTGGCTTTGGCTTATGGCTTATTACCCTAATGAGTCAGACCGATATGCTGGCTGGTGATGCCAACAGTAATTTCCTTCTATGGCTAGTGACACCGCCAGAAGCTTTACAGGCTGCAGGCATCAAAGGTTCTGACTGGGGAATTGTCCTCAGCGTGACGATCAACGCGCTGTGCTATGTAGTGGTTTCGTTAATGACGCGTTCAAGTCTGAGTGAGCGTTTGCAGTCGGCGTCTTTTGTCGGTACGCCGATGCCAGAAAGTGAGAACATCAGCCTCTACCAAAGCCGCGTGACGGTGGGAGAGCTGGAAATGCTGGCTGCGCGATTTGTTGGTCGACAAAGGGTGCGCATTGCGTTTGAGCAATACTGGGCTCAGCAACACGAAACTATGCTGCCGAATCAGCAGGCGCCCGCCAGTTTAATCCGCCACACGGAACGGGTGTTGGCTGGCGTCTTTGGTGCCTCTTCAGCAAAGTTGGTCCTGACCTCTGCCCTACAAGGGCGCAACATGCAACTGGAAGAAGTCGCGACCATTGTCGATGAAGCCTCTGAGTTGTATGACTTTAGCCGCGGGCTTCTCCAAGGGGCAATTGAGCATATTGGACAAGGCATTGCGGTGGTTGATAAGCAGCTTCGTCTGGTGGCATGGAACCAACGATATCTGGAACTGTTTGTATTTCCTCAAGGGTTGATTCAGGTGGGTAGGCCGATCGCGGATGTGATTCGTCATAATGCTGAGCAGGGGCTATGTGGCCCTGGTGATCCAGAAGATCATGTCCGTCGCCGTATCTATCACCTCGAACAAGGCACCCGTCATACTTCTTCACGAGTTCGACCTGATGGTCGGGTTATTGAAGTGCAGGGCAACCCGATGCCCGGCGGTGGTTTTGTGATGAGTTTTACTGACATCACGGTGTTTCGTGATGCAGAGCAGGCACTGAAAGACGCTAACGAAAGTTTGGAAGAGCGGGTCCATGAACGGACTCAAGAGCTGGAGCAACTCAACAAACAGCTGGTCTCTGCCACTCAACGTTCCGAGCATGAATCTCAGTCGAAATCGCGCTTTCTTGCGGCGGTCAGTCATGATCTGATGCAGCCACTGAATGCCGCCCGCCTGTTTGCTTCGTCACTGTCTGAGGTGGCACAAGAAGAGGAAACCAAGCGTCTCTCCAAGCATATTGAAAGTGCTTTGGAGGCTGCTGAAGATCTGATCGGTGACTTACTTGATATCTCTCGGTTGGAGTCTGGCAAGCTTGATATTAATGTGCACGGCTTTGCAATCAATGATGTTCTTTCCAACCTTAATGCTGAATTCAGTGCGTTGGCAAAACAGCAGGGGATTGAGTTTGAGATGGTGCCAAGCCAGCTGATTGTTCAATCTGACCCGAAACTGCTGCGTAGGGTGGTGCAGAACTTCCTGACCAATGCTTTCCGTTACAATCCCAAAGGCAAGGTGGTGCTTGGGGTAAGGCGGGTAGGTCAACAGGCGAGGATTGAAGTGTGGGATAACGGCACCGGTATCGATGAAGACAAACAGCAGGAAATTTTTGAAGAGTTTACCCGCGGCAGTCAGGTTCGTTCAGATCAGGGGCTTGGGCTTGGTTTAGCGATTTCGAAAGGCATCGCTCACGTGCTCGGTCATCAAATATCCATGCGTTCGTGGCCCGGTAAAGGCAGTGTATTCTCAATCACACTCCATCGCAGTGCAGAAGCTTTAGTGCAGCCGCAATCTGCGCCTTCTGCTGCCGTCTCTGACCTCAGCCACCTTAATGTACTCTGTGTCGACAATGAGCCGGAAATCTTGGTCGGGATGGAGAACTTGCTTGCGCGTTGGGGATGTAACGTGCGCACGGCAACCGATATTGTCACTAGTCTGAAATGTCTAGACGAAGAGTGGCTGCCGGACGTGGTTCTCTCCGACTATCGTCTCGATAATGGTCGTACAGGGCTTGAAGTTCTCCAACAGTGTCGCCTGCGCTTGGGAGATAGCTTTGAAGGGGTGATCATCAGTGCTGATCGAACCAACGACATGATGGATGGCATTAAATCTAACGGATTTAGCTTTATTCCTAAGCCAGTTAAACCGCTCAAACTTAGAGCGATTCTGAATCGGGTCTAGGCTTACAAGCATCCTGTCGTGCGTTTGAATATGACTCAGTGCGTTTAAACAAAAAGGTTGACGCTTCACGTCAACCCTTTTAGCTATTCTAATTTCGGTTTACTCAGTAAACAGTGTTTCATATTTCACAAATGCAGTTTGTGTTTCCCCATAATACAGCGTGCCGTCAGATTGAATCGCCACTCTCAACCAGCTGTCTGCTGATGTGGGTTTAGGTAACGTGATATACCAGTTTTGCCCTGCTTGATCGGCTGGTTCCATATTGATTGGTTGCGCGTTCTGCTCTTGGCTGTCGACCAAAGAAAGCTTAACGCCTTCGAGAGAATGGGCTGAATGAAGTGATAACTCAAGATTTTCATCAGTAAGCTTTTCTGAGCGGAACTTGACCTTAAAGTCTCCATTTTCCATATCGCACAAACCACTGGTGTAGCGGCAGTTTGATTTGCTGACCAGTTTGTAGCTCTGGCCTTCTTTGGCGGCATGGGGTTTTTCGCTGACTGCCATGTCAGTGCCGAAATAGGCAATAATGGACAGAATCGGTGCAATCAAAAGAGCGACAATAAAGTGCTTATTTTTGAACATCTTGGCTTCCTTGCGACAACGTTTCGAAACTACGGTAACTGAATTAAGAGCAATAAAAAAGCCCCGGACGGGTCGTCCCGTGAGGGGCTTTAATAGTTAAGTGTAGATTAGTGATCTACCGCATCTCCAGCGCCTGCTGGAACACGAACGTGTTCGACCAAATCTTTCACTTCTTGTGGTGTTTCTGCCGTGACTTTCGATACTGCGAATGCAACTAGGAAGTTGAATAGCGCACCGATAGCACCGAAGGCATTAGGTTCGATACCTAGGAACCAGTTGCTGCCCCAGCTTTCTAGGTACTTCCAGTCAGCGATGAACAGGATGCCTTTGTGCTGGAATACGTAGAATAGAGTGATCGTGATACCTGCAATCATACCGGCAATCGCGCCTTCCTTGTTGATGTTCTTACTGAAAATACCCATCATCAAGGCTGGGAAGATGGACGATGCGGCCAGACCGAAGGCCAGTGCCACCGTACCTGCTGCAAAGCCAGGCGGATTTAACCCCAGATAACCAGCGACAGCAATCGCGACCGCCATGGATATCCGGCTCGCCAGTAGCTCTTTCTTCTCAGAGATATTCGGATTTATCACGCCTTTGATTAAATCATGAGATATTGCCGAAGATATCGCGAGTAGCAGGCCGGCAGCGGTAGACAGAGCAGCGGCTAAACCACCCGCGGCAACCAGTGCAATAACCCAGTTAGGTAGCTTGGCAATTTCTGGGTTAGCCAATACCATGATGTCACGGTCGACTTTCAGCTCGTTGGTTTCAGCATTTGATGTGTACTGGATGTTGCCATCACCGTTCTTGTCATCAAAGCCAAGTAGGCCAGTTTTTTCCCAGTTTTTGAACCAGTCAGGGCGTTCATCGTAAGCAAGATTCTGACCCGGAGCCGGGTTAACCGTATCCATTAGGTTTAGACGTGCCATTGCAGATACCGCAGGTGCAGTCGTGTATAGAATCGCGATAAAGACTAGCGCCCAGCCTGCTGAAGTGCGTGCATCACGTACTTTCGGTACCGTGAAGAAACGGATGATAACGTGCGGTAGACCCGCAGTACCAATCATCAGAGACATGGTGTAGACGAACATGTTCAAGGTATCGCCACGTACTTGGGTGGTATATTCACTGAAACCAAGTTCGGTCACCACCTGATCAAGCCGATCGAGTAGATAAACATCCGTTCCGGCCATAGTACTGCCGAGACCAATTTGTGGAATTGGGTTACCCGTTAGCTGGAGCGAGATAAAGATAGCTGGAATGGTGTACGCAAGAATAAGTACACAGTACTGAGCAATCTGCGTGTAGGTAATGCCTTTCATGCCGCCCATTACCGCGTACATGAATACAATACACATACCGATCAGTAGACCTGTTGAGTAGTCCACTTCAAGGAATCGACCGAAGGCAACACCAACCCCTTTCATCTGACCGATTACGTAAGTCACTGACGCGATAATCAGACACACAACCGCAACAATACGTGCAGCATTGGAGTAGAAACGCTCACCAACGAACTCAGGTACCGTGAACTTACCAAATTTGCGTAGGTAAGGCGCTAAAAGCAGAGCGAGTAGTACATAGCCGCCTGTCCAGCCCATCAGGAATACAGAACCACCGTAACCCATGAAGGCGATAAGGCCTGCCATTGAAATGAAGGAAGCAGCAGACATCCAGTCTGCGGCGGTTGCCATGCCGTTGGCGATCGGGTTAACCCCGCCCCCTGCAACATAGAACTCTTTAGTTGATCCCGCGCGTGCCCAAATTGCGATACCGATATAAAGGATAAAAGTGGCACCTACAACGAGATAAGTGATTGTTTTCAAATCCATCTGAACTGCTCCTTACTCGTCCACATCAAATTCGCGATCGATTTGGCGCATTTTCCACGCGTAGTAGAAAATAATGCCTAGAAAGGTATAGATGGAACCTTGTTGTGCAAACCAGAAGCCCAGTTTGTAACCACCTATCTGAAATTGGTTAAGCTCGTCGACAAATAGAATGCCGCAGCCAAAAGAAACGACAAACCAGATAACCATTAAGCTGATCATCAGTTTTACGTTTTTGTCCCAGTAGGCTTTGGCTCGTTCCTGACTTTCAAACGCCATTGCCGCCTCCTTACGATTGGTTTCGTTGTTAAATAAATGTTTCACCATCTACATTAGCAAGGTGCTGGCAAGAACTCTTTTCAACTTTAGTCGCGTGAGAAAAAACAAAAAGCGCCTAAAAATCAGGCGCTTAATATTTAAATGATAGATTTCTGTGATGTTAATGTGGTGTTAAATTAGCCTAAGGTCTAATGATTTGTTGATGACTTTATAAAATAATTCAACCTAGGTAGAAGTCTTTGATGCCCAATAACAGGTTGTTTAAAGCCACTGCTGCAAGGATCAACCCCATGACTCGGCTGATGATCGCAGCGCCGACATTGCCAATCCATTTCTGGATATGTGTCGCGCCAAGCAGCAGGAGTAAGGTGATCAACAGAACACTCACCATCACCGCTGCGGTGATGCCCTGGTCGACCAAGGAATAACGGTGGTTGTCGGTCAGCATCACGATCGCCATCATTGCACCGGGAGAGGCAATTGAGGGGATCGCGAGTGGGTAGACGGCTAAGTCAGCCAGATCGGAGTGGCTGACTTCTTCAGAAAGTTTAGTTTCCTGTTCAGGCTTAGATTCACCAAAAATCATTGTTAGAGCGAACAGCAAGAGTACCAAGCCACCGGCGGCCTGAAATGCAGGTAGAGGAATCTGCATTGCATCCAGCAGCAGCTGACCTGCAATGAGGAAGAACAGAAGTACGCCTGTTGAGATACCTACCGCTTTGAGCGCCACTAAACGGCGTTGTTTGGCAGTGAGGTGTTGAGTTTGGGATAGATAGACCGGAACGGAACCAATCGGATCGATGACGGCCCAGAGAACGACAAATTGAGTGATCAATACGCTAAGCAATGATTTGACTCCCAGAGTTAGTGAAACAGAGGGATGAATAAGTCGATCAGATGACCGACTTGACTATCTTAGCAGATAAATGATCGAGATAGGGTGAAAAAGAAAATTAAGATTCAGATTCTAGCTGCTGAAGTAAAATCACAGCCTGAGTGCGGTTTTTAACACCTAACTTTCTAAAGATCGCGGTCATGTGGGCTTTTATCGTGGCTTCAGAAACATTTAACTCATAAGCAATCTGCTTGTTTAGCAGGCCATCAGATAACATTCCGAGTACTTTGTATTGTTGTGGCGTTAAAGTGGCAATTTTCTCTGCTAAGTCATTACAAGCTGCGTTGTTGGTGATGGAACCTTCTGGAAAGAAAGGTTCGCCGCTCAAGACCTGATTCAATGCACTGACCAATTCTCGCATGTCACTCGACTTAGGGATAAAACCAAACGCACCGTGGCTCTTGACCTGAGTGACTACGGAAGGTTCTTCACTGGCCGACACGACCACAATGGGCATGTCCGGGTACTCTGCCCGTAGCTGAATCAGCCCAGACATCCCGTTGGCGCCAGGCATTTTTAAATCAAGCAGCAGAAGGTCGGGTTCGTCTTCTTTGGCAAGAACTGCCAGAAGCGCATCGAGGGAGTCCGCTTCCAATAAATTGGCACCACTAACCGCCATGTGCACAGATTGAAACAGTGCATTACGAAATAAAGGGTGATCGTCGGCGATGATAATGGTGTAGGTCGAGTCCATGACGTTAACTGCTATTGAAAGTTTGCTTACAGGAATTATTGTCACCTTTGAGAGTATGGACAATATCCATACCCTAAAAGTCTGAACTGTATCGGGTTTTATCGCCAAATTGCATATAAATAAACAAGATACAAAAACGCCAGTCGTTAGACTGGCGTGAAGTTAATCCGCTGGTGCTTACAGGCTGTGGGCGTTGATGTGTTGCAAAAACGGCTCTGCCTGCATAAATCCGGTTACTCTGGCGTTGGAGACATGTTGGCCGCTGGCATCCCAGAACTCTATCGTTGGCAGGCCAAGTACATTCATCTCTTTTAGCAGTGCAATGTCTTGCGGCAAGTTCTTGGTGACATCGGCTTGTAACAGTACAAAATTACGTAGCTTTGCTTCTACATCAGGCTGGTGGAAGGTGTACTTTTCGAACTCTTTACACGCCACACACCAGTCAGCATAGAAGTCGAGCATCACAGGTTTGCCTGCCAGCTTAGCTTGTTCCAACTGGCTGTTGAGATCATCCACGGTGCTAATGCGTGTAAATTGAATACTAGGCTGCGCTTGTTCTGTATGACCACCAAACCAGTAGTTGAGTGCGGGTTGCGCTGAGGCGAATAAGCCAAGAACCGCAATGATACCGACCGCACTTTGTTTCCAGCCACCAAATGGCAGTGAATTTTTGACATGGTAAAGCCAGCCAAAAGCGGCTAGACCAAGTGCGGACCACAGTCCGGTCGCCCAAGTTTCTGGCAGGATACGTTCAAGTAAAAAGATTGGCGCAGCAAGCAGAATAAAGCCAAACAGGGTCTTTACTCTGTCCATCCAGTTACCGGCTTTTGGCAGCAGTTTGTTGCCAAATACCGCAACCAGTATTAGCGGGATGCCCATACCTAAAGCGAGAGCGTACAGTGCGACGCCGCCCGTGAGTAAGTCACCGCTTTGTGCGACGTAGAGCAGTGCGCCTGAAAGTGGCGCTGTGGTGCAAGGGGAACAAACCAATCCAGAAATCGCACCCATCGCAAACACGCCGAGCGAGCTGCCACCTTGTTGTTTGTTACTTAAGTTATTCAACCATGTCTGCACCGCACTTGGCAGCTGAATGGTGTAGGCACCAAACATCGACAGCGCTAGGGCAACAAACATGACGCTCAAACCAATCAGGACGTAAGGGTGTTGCATGGCAGCCTGAAACTGCATACCCGCAGAGGCGACAACCAATCCCAATAAGGTGTAAGTGAGCGCCATCCCTTGAACGTAAATAAACGCCAAGCCTAATGCTCGGCCGTGGCTCAGTTTGCCGCTGCCAAGCACAATACTGGTCAAAATGGGATACATTGGCAGCACGCATGGCGTAAACGCAAGGCCAACACCCAGTGCTAAAAACAATAAGGGTGTCCACCAGCTATCACTTAGGCTAGATGCTAGGCTCGATTCCTTAGAAACTGGCTGTGAGGGTTTGGCTGGAGTGTCTGTTGGTGCGGAACTTGTGTTACCTGATGGCGCCGATTGGTCACCAGCACTGGATTGGAAACTGGTTAAGTCAACCACGCGAGTTTCTGGCGGGTAGCAAAATCCGGCTTTTGCACAGCCCTGATACTGGACAATCAGACGCGCGCCATCCTGATAATCGGCCAAAGGCACTTCGACAAACAGAGGCGTGGTATAGATGTTGACCTCACCGAAAAACTCGTCTTTGTAGGGCTGACCGTCTTCCATTTTCAGCTCGCCTACCGCGACATTTTCGCCGCTGACCGATAAACGGTGCTGGTAGAGGTAGT
Source organism: Vibrio sp. St2 (assembly GCF_947311885.1). Taxonomy (NCBI): domain Bacteria; kingdom Pseudomonadati; phylum Pseudomonadota; class Gammaproteobacteria; order Vibrionales; family Vibrionaceae; genus Vibrio; species Vibrio sp. St2. The sequence continues at coordinate 192,682 of NZ_CAMZNA010000006.1, forward strand.
AATCCTGTTTGACTTGCCAGTCGAGGAAAACCTTATCGCCTTGCTGATAGGCGTTAAACTGGAAAGCTTGATCGACAGGGACAAAAGTATTGCTCTGATTTCCGAAGCTTGGTGCAGAGTTAGACTGCTCGAAAAGCGCCATAGCAGGGGCAGAAGCTACAGTCAGACATAATAAAATCAGTGAAAAGACGGCACGCATAGAAAAGTCACTTGAGTTAAATTTTCATCATTTTAACTCAATCAGACAGGAGAAAGGGGGAATAAGTTTCATACTCCGACAAATATCGCCAATTCAAAAGCTTAAGTCAGGCCGATACCTGACTTAAGTTGAGATGATGTAGGCAAGACTTAAGCCACACCGAGTCGAGCGCGAACCACTCGTTCGCAGGCATCAATATGATCGGTGTCTTTTGGTATCACGAGGACGGTGTCGTTGCCACCTACTGTACCGAGGATTTCGGTGTGTGGGTCGATGTCGACCAATCGTGCGACAAGCTGGGCACTGCCAGGGTGAGTTTTAACCACCACCATCGCCTGATTGTGGGTAATGAATTCAATCTGCGAGGAAATCGATGACTCAACACGCACAGGTGCGGTTTCAACGGTAATGCAATACACCTTTTTACCACAGGCATTCTGGACCTTAACCACCCCAAGCTGAGACAGCAGACGCGAGACCGTAGACTGGCTGATACCTTCAAAGCCGATATCAACCAGTGCTTCGCGCAACTCATTTTGAGTGGTAAAGCTTTGTTGTTGAAGCAGGCGTTTACAGGCTGCGGTCAGGGTTTTGTCTTCAGTGTAATCCACCGAAGCGAGATTTAGAGTTTCACTCATGCGAACTCCTTAAAACATGACGTAGAGATAACTCTTCCTTGCGACCTTCAGCACTTCATTCCCTAGTAGTGCCTTCAGACATTGAGCGGTCACTTCTGTGGTGACTTAAAGATTTGATTCGGGAGTATTTTAACACCAAACAAAGTGTGGCTTTTTGAAAGGGATCACCAATTAAAAACTATTAATTAGTGATTTTATTGGTTGATAATTCTGTGGTGTGTGGATATTTATTCTCAAATGGGAATAAATATCCACAGCACTTTTAAATAGCGGTTGTCAGAGCTGATTAGCGCACTTCTGCCATGATTTCGCGTGAGAATACTTTTTCACAGTAATGGCATTTGAGCTGAACGTGACTCTGCTTTTGCTGCACTTTAAAGTGGCTTTCGACAGGTTCACCGTGCGAAATACAATTGCTATTCGGGCACTCAAAGACGCTATGAATATGTTCTGGGAGCGCTAAGGTCAGCTTGTTGACCACCTGATATTCTTCAATCTGGTTCACGGTCGCTTTCGGCGCATACAGAGCCAATTGGTTGGCCTGCTCTTTGGTCAAATAGACATTTTCAATCTTGATGAGGTCTTTCTCGCCGAGCGCCGAAGAAGGCAAGTTGAGACCTATGGTGATGCGCTGATTGGTCTTGTGCATTTTAAAAAGTTTGAGCACTTTAATGCCGACGTTAGCAGGAATATGGTCAATCACACTGCCGTTACGAATGGCTTCTACTTGTAGTTGAGTTTCTTTCACCATGATAATTCTCCTGCAATTAAAGGGTTTCACTAAGAACAAGGGCAAGTAAGGCTTCACGGGCATAGACACCGTTTTCAGCCTGCTCAAAGTAGTAAGCGTGTGGCGTTTTATCGACGTCTGTTGTGATTTCATCGACGCGTGGTAACGGGTGAAGCACCTTCAGGTTTTCACGCGCCTCTTTCAGCGTATCGGCGGTGAGAATAAACGCTGACTTAATGTGAGCGTATTCGGACTCGTCAAAGCGTTCTTTCTGTACGCGCGTCATATACAGGACATCAAGCTCCGGTACGACGTCTTCGATGTTGTTGTGCATACTAAATTTGATGCCTGCTTCTTCGAGTTCTTCACAGATGTAATCGGGCATCGCCAATGCTTCAGGAGCGATAAAGAAGAAGCGAACGTTGTTGAACTTCGCCAGTGCCTGAGTCAGAGAGTGGACAGTACGACCGTATTTAAGGTCACCCACAAACGCGACATTGAGGTTGTCGAGCGTGCCTTGGGTTTCGTAGATAGAAAACAAATCCAGCAGAGTCTGAGTTGGATGCTGATTCGCGCCGTCACCCCCGTTGACCACAGGTACGCCATTGGAAAATTCGGACGCTAAACGCGCTGCCCCTTCTTGTGGATGGCGCATCACAAAGGCGTCGACATAAGAAGCAATCACCTGAACTGAGTCGGCCAGTGTCTCCCCCTTTTTCGCCAGTGACGTGTTTCCACCATTGTCGAAGCCAATGATTGTGCCACCGAGGCGCTGCACAGCCGTTTCAAATGACAGCCTGGTGCGAGTGGAAGGTTCAAAGAAGCAGCTGGCCACTACTTTGTTTTTAAGCAGTGTCGGGTTTGGCTCGGCTTTTAGCCTAGCCGCGGTGTCGACGATAAGCTCTAGCTCGCTGCGGCTGAGCTCAGGAATGGAGATAATGTGCTTGTTAAATAACGAATGCGCCATAGCAGTGTTTCCTCGTCTCAATGGGTGAGTTTGTCCAACCCTTGTAGATTGCTAATCCATGGGTTGATGTAAATTTCAGACAAAAAAAAGCCTCCTAAATAGGAGGCTTGAAAAGGATCGATAGAATAAAATGAAACCACACATGTCCCTGAGTCAGGGCATAAGTTAAGCCAACATTGAGTGATTGCTGACAGGTTCATTTTGATCCTCCGAAGACAAATTGCGGAGGATTATACGGACAAAAAAAGCCAACGCAAGCGTTTGCGTAAAGTATTCATAAATTGGATTTTTATGCGCATTTCGCCCATTTTGGCGACACGTTTACAGCGGTTGTGCCGTCTTGCATTGAGAGTGATGATGAGCCATTAAGTGTGAAAAAAAATGCGGGCTTTATTCAGCATGTTTTTGATACATGATGAACGCCACCCGCATTTCCCTGCAAACAATACTCAGTCTAATTTGAGTATGATTACTTTTAATCGATGATATTAGTCACCTAGTGTAGCTACCATCACCGCTTTGATGGTGTGCATACGGTTTTCAGCTTCGTCGAACACAATAGAGTAGTCAGATTCAACCACCTCATCAGTCACTTCACAGCCGTTTTTAAGCATTGGGTATTCTTCAGCAAGCTGTTTACCTACCGTGGTATCTTCGCCGTGGAAGGCAGGTAGGCAGTGCATGAATTTCACATGAGGATTACCTGTGGCTTTAATCATTTCCATGTTGACTTGGTAAGGTAGCATTAGGTTGATACGCTCTGCCCATGCTTCTTTTGCTTCACCCATCGATACCCACACATCCGTGTACAGGTAGTCACAACCTTGAACGCCTTCTTGAACATCTTCAGTCAGGGTAATTTTCGCACCGGTTGTTTCAGCGATCGCACGGCACTGTGCGACAAGTGCTTCTTCGGGCCAGAACTGCTTAGGCGCTACGAGACGAATATCCATGCCCATTTTAGCGGCACCAACCATCAGAGAGTTGCCCATGTTGTTGCGCGCATCGCCTAGGTAGGCAAACTTCATTTCGTGTAGCTGTTTGCCACGGCCATGTTCCATCATAGTCAGGAAGTCAGCGAGAATTTGCGTCGGGTGGAACTCATCGGTCAGCCCATTCCATACCGGTACACCCGCGTAAGCGCCTAGCTCTTCGACAATTTCCTGACCAAATCCGCGGTACTCGATGCCATCGTACATGCGGCCTAAAACACGAGCGGTATCTTTCATCGATTCTTTGTGACCAATCTGAGAGCCTGTTGGGCCTAAGTAAGAAACTTGAGCGCCTTGGTCAAAAGCCGCAACTTCAAAGGCACAACGAGTACGAGTCGACGTTTTCTCGAATATCAGAGCGATGTTTTTACCTTTCAGACGAGGTTGCTCATAGCCGTTGTATTTCGCTTTTTTCAACTCCACGGATAGATCCAACATGTGTTGAATTTCACGCGGAGTAAAGTCTAATAATTTTAGGAAGTTACGGTTGCGTAGGTTGAAAGCCATGATGTTTTCCTTCTTATCGATGTGCACTTTCTCGTTGCAGGGAAAGAGGTAAGAAAGTGCAGTAATGAATTTGAGTAATTGTTTGTTTCATCTCAGCCCTGACTAAAGTCAGGACAGCTGGTAATTAGCCTTTGGTGATATTGGTGCCTGCTGTGCCCTGAAGAATGCGTAAACCATCTTCCAGTGAACCGATACCGACCACTTTGCCACCTTGCTTGACGAACTCGCATGACGCTTCGATTTTTGGCCCCATTGAGCCAGCGTCAAATTGGTACTGTGCTAATTCGGTTGGATTAGTGCTGCGCAGCGCATGTTGAGTAGGCTTGCCCCAATCGAGGTAAACCGCATCCGCGTCAGTGAGGATGAGCAGAGCATCAGCATTCAGCTGCTTGGCAAGGAATGCAGCGGACATATCCTTATCTATCACCGCTTCGACACCGACCAGCTTGCCATTCTCTTTTTTGACTGGGATGCCGCCACCGCCAGTACAAATCACTAAGTGACCTTCGTCGATGAGCTTGGTGATCGCGTCGTGTTCGATGATGCCTGTCGGTTGTGGGCTAGGCACGACGCGGCGAAAGTGCTGACCGTCTGGTTTGATGGTCCAGTGGTACTTCTCTGCCAGTTCACGTGCCTCGGCTTCTTCATAAATCGGGCCGATGGGTTTGGTTGGGTCAGCGAATGCCGGATCATTGGGGTCCACTGTCATCTGAGTTAGCATGCAAGTGGCGTTGACGTTTGGCATTTGGTTTTTGAACTCTTGCATCAGCATGTAACCAATCATGCCTTGCGTTTCACTGCCCAGAACATCCAGTGGGTACGGTGCTACCTTTTTGTACTCCAAACCTTGTAACGCCAGTAAGCCAACCTGTGGGCCATTACCGTGTACCAGTACGACGTTGTATTCCTGAGCAATTTCCGAAATGGTTTTGACGGCAATTTCGATGTTCTGACGTTGTACTTCGGCTTCCAATGGTTCACCGCGGCGAAGTAGGGCGTTTCCGCCAAGTGCGACAACTACAGTTTGTTTTGTCATTGCTTTAATCTCTCTGCTGAGGGCGAGAGCTAAGTCGCTCTCGCCAACTTATCCGTTACTTAAATACCATCACGTTCGATTGGGCAGCTCATGCAGCGTGCACCGCCGCGGCCACGACCCAGCTCATCGCCAGGAATTGGCAATACTGTGATGCCTGCTTTGTCGTACTTCTCGTTGGTGTAGGTGTTGCCTTCGTATCCGATCACGACACCAGGCTTGACGGTAAGAACGTTGTTAGCATCGTTCCACTGTTCACGTTCCGCGTTGAAGTTGTCACCGCCAGTGGTGATAAGGTTGAGTTGGTCGACACCAAGAGCTTTCTCGATAGCCGTCACGAAGTAACCTTCTTCTTTGACGTTCACAGCGCCAGACGCATCACCAGTCAGGCTCCAGCACTTCACATCTTTGCGCATCACTTCTGGGTAAACAGAGAAGGTATCTTCACGCATATGAGTCATGACGGTGTCTAAGTGCATGCATGAACGATGTTTCGGTAGCTCCATCGCAATCACTTGTTTCGCTTGACCATGTTTGAACAGGCCTGAGGCAAGATGCTCAACACCTTGAGCGGTTGTGCGCTCTGACATACCAATCAGCACGGCGTCTTTACCAATAACTAAGACATCGCCGCCCTCAATGGTGGAGTTGTCGTAGATTTTCTCTTCATCACCGAAATATTTGATGAAGTCCTGACCTGCAAAGCTTGGGTGCCAGCGGTAGATAGCACGAACGTGGTTGGTTTCACGTTGACGGGCTGGTTTCGCCATTGGGTTGATAGAGACACCGCCATAGACCCAGCAAGAAGTGTCACGGGTAAATAGGTGGTTTGGTAATGGCTCAATGATGAAATCTGTTGGTGCGTGAAGCCCCTGCATCATGGATGAGGATTTCATCGGCATTTCAGCGTAAGAAAGACCACCGGTAAGAATCTTAGCCAGCTCAACATTGGGTAGGTCGCCCAAGTAGCAACGAACGTCATTGGCAAAAGTTTTACCTAAACGGTAATCCGATACCTGACGACTTAGCAGCCAGTCTTTGGCTTCTGCTACCGCCAGCGTGTCTGCAAGTAAGTCAGTAAGCAGTAACACTTCCACACCTTGGTCGCGCAGAGTTTGGGTGAACACATCGTGCTCTTTACCTGCACGCTCGACGGCAAGTACGTCATCAAATAGCAGATCGTGGCAGTTGGAAGGTGTCAGGTGAGTCAGTGCTCGTCTTGGGCGATGCACCAGAACGCGACGTAATTGACCGATTTCAGAACCTACGTATAACTTACTCATGATCGTATCTCTCTTATATTTTTAATTAGTTTTAAAGCTTAAAAACTAATATTTAATTTGTAGGGAATAGAAGAGCGAATTTATTTATTCACTTATTTTGTTTCTGGAATTCATATTACGCTTGTCTGGGTAGGAATCTTAGAGATCAATCACAGTTCGTTTTTTATGCCTAAAGCCAGTGTTTTCAAGGGGTTTAACAATATCTATGCAGTTGTTATTGGTATGTGAACCCCCTATTTAACCATTTAAGAGGGAAGTTTATGCATAAGTTGAGGTTGAGTGTCTGATTAATATCCTTACCAAGGAAAAATATTCAAATTTAAATTATTTACAAAGGGTATATTAGATTGAAATTATGCACTCTAACTTTCTAGATAATTGCTTTTAAGTGTTGAACTATTCGTTTTATAACAAAACTTTTGATAATAAATTTAATGTCGATCACATATTAAATTCGTAGGATTATTTTAGAGAATTAATATTGGATAAATGAAGATTATAGATAGGAATAGTTTTTCTAATTTTCAGCTGAACAGATAAAAGAAAAGCCGCACTAAGGCGGCTTTGGGGGCTCACATCCTGTGAGCGAGTGTAAGGAAAAGAGCAGGTTAGATAAGAGCGCCAATACTGATCATCACAACACAGAATAGTGTCAGAATGGCTAGCAATGGTGCCACCCATTTCACCCAGCGCACATAAGGCACACGGGCAATGGCAAGGCCGCCCATAACGACTGCCGAAGTGGGGGTAATAAGGTTGACCAAGCCAGAAGCCGATTGATAAGCCGTGATGACTAGGTCGCGTCCGACACCAGCAAAGTCTGCGAGTGGAGCCATAATCGGCATAGTGAGTACTGCCAGACCAGAGGTGGAAGGCACAAGGAAAGATAGCAATATCTCAAGGAAGAACATGACATTAATGAACACGACCGACGACAGACCGGTCACCATCTGCTCTGCTGAGTACAAGATGGTATCAGTGATCATGCCGCGGTCCATGACAACTACAATCCCGCGCGCAATACCGATGATTAGCGCTACGCCAAGTAGGTCACGAGCACCATCAATAAAGCTGTTGGTGAACTCTTCTTCGCTCATACGTGCGACGAGTCCGACTAAAATCGTTGCTGCTAAGAACATGGCTGAGATTTCTGCCATCCACCAGCCAGCAACGGAGACACCGTAGATCATCACGCCGAATGAGCCGCCGAAGATGGTTAAAATGACTTTACGTGTGGTGGTGAACTCAAGAGATTCGCCAGTTTGATTACCAAGGAAATGCGCTTTGTTCTCTTCGTATTTATCGTAAACAATCGATTTGCTCTGGTCTTCACGCACCATACGGGCATAGCGCATCACGTAGGCGACACAAATGACCCAGCCGATCACCAGCATTAAGGCACGTAGCATGATGCCATCAGTAAACGGAATGCCAGATGCGTTAGCAGCAATGACGGTGGCAAATGGGTTTATGGTGGAGCCCAATACACCAATGCCTGCGCCGAGTAACACCGTGGCTGCGGCAACCAGTGGGTCGAAGCGTGCAGCCATCATTACTGGCACTAACAGGGTGTAGAATGGCAAGGATTCTTCGGCCATGCCGTAGACGGTTCCTCCAGCAGCAAACAGAGCCATTAGAATGGGTATCATCATCTCTTCTCGGCCCTGAAGGCGCTGCGTTACGCGCTCAATCCCAGCATCGATGGCGCCCGTTTTTGTCACTAGCCCTAGAAAGCCACCAATGACAAGGATGAACAGAGAAACATCAATCGCGGCGGCTTCATAGCTATTGTGGTCATAGAAGCCGTCAATCGGTGCCAACAGTACGTCAATGACACCTTGAGGGTTACCTTCCACTGCTTGGTAGGTGCCTGTGACAGGAACTTCTCGACCCAAATCTTCATTCATTGCTCGGTCATACTGGCCCGCAGGTACAATCCAGGTCAGCATCGCGACCAGTGCAATTAAAATAAACAGAATCGTGTAAGCGGAAGGGAACTTAAAGTTGGCAAAGAAGCCGCCTTTTTTTTCTTCGGTAGGTACAGTTTGGGTGGTCATGGTGATCTCCTTACTCTTACTTGTTGAATAACAAATAAAAGTGAATCAGCAACTAGAGTTATAAATATAAACTCACAAATACTAAGTTATTGGAACTGTGATAATTATTTTGAGCTGATTACGAATAGCTCTTGGAGTTTATTTTAATTATTGATAGATTTTCTAACTTTGGTGATCTTCACAAAAATATTCAGTGTTATTTTTCTGACTTTTAAACAAATTGATAATGCTAGGGTATTTGTTTAATTAAAATGGATTTCTATTCCTTTACCAAAGGTAAGGGCAAGTTATTTAGGTTATGATTGATGATGAATAAATAAAATGAGGAATTTTATTCATTGATTCGGATTTTCATTCAGGATAATTTTTTGGGAGATCTTTTGACTAAAGTCAAAATAAAACTGTGATGTGAGACTTTTTATTGAGAACAAAATTAAAAAGGGAGCACAAGCTCCCTTTCTTTTTTACTGTTGTAATTAGATCAACAGACCACCGAAAGTGAAGCCTAATGCAACGGCTGACGCAATGGTTACCACACCTGGGATGAAGAATGGGTGGTTAAATACGTAGCTACCGATGCGAGTGGAACCTGTGTCATCCATTTCTACTGCAGCAAGCAACGTTGGGTAAGTCGGTAGAACGAACAGAGCGCTCACTGCGGCGAAAGACGCGACTGCTGTTAGTGGAGCAACACCAATTGCAAGGGCAGCAGGCATCAGCGCGACCGTGGTTGCGCCTTGTGAGTAAAGCAACATAGAGGCAAAAAATAGAACCATGGCCAACATCCATGGGTAATCAGCCAGCAACGCCCCTGCGACTTCTTTAATGCCATCCACGTGTGCATTGACGAAGGTTGAACCTAACCAAGCCACACCTAGAACACATACACAAGCGGTCATGCCCGAACGGAAAGTCGAGGCGTTAGGAATCTTTGAAGCGTCAATCTTAGTGAATAGAACGATAGCTGCTGCCGCTGCCAGCATCACTGTCATGATGGCTTCGTTACGCCCAAGTGCTGGGTCAACAATCAGACCTACTGATTTAGAGATGGCTGCCGCATAGCAAACCACGAAGCCAATTGCCGCAAGGAAAATGTACGTAGCTGTTTTCGCGGTTGGTAAAATGTCGCGCTGTTTTTCCGTTGCGAGTTTGATCAGGCCTTTCTCTAAACGCTCCTGATAAATCGGATCGTCTTTCAGTTCACTGCCCATAAAGTTAGCGACAAAGGCGCCAATCATACAAGCGATGAAGGTGGTTGGGATGCACACCGCAAGCAGTGTCAGGTAGTCAACACCCATTGGTGCCAACATTGCAGCGAATGCCACTACCGCCGCTGAGATAGGTGAAGCGGTAATCGCGATTTGTGATGCGACCACAGCAATAGAGAGAGGGCGAGATGGACGAACACCCTGACCTTTTGCGACCTCCGCAATAACCGGTAGCGTTGAAAACGCCGTGTGGCCTGTACCCGCCATTAATGTCATTAGGAAAGTGACGATAGGCGCATAAAAGGTGATGCGCTCAGGGTTCTTGCGCAAGAAGTTTTCTGCCAGTTGTACTAACCAATCCATACCACCGGCAACTTGCATTGCAGCAATCGCTGTGATGACCGACATAATGATCAGAATAACATCAACAGGAATGTATGCCTGACTGGTCGGTACGCCAAGAATTAATGACAATGCGATAACGCCTGCACCGCCCGCAAAGCCGATGCCAATACCGCCGATTCTCGCTCCTAAAAAGATAAAGAGCAGAACGACTAACAGTTCGACCGCTACCATAATAGATACCTCATATTGTTAACTTAAATTCGATTATCTAAACACTCAGTGTCTAAACGTTTAGATAATGGAAGGAGGGAGCCACTGAATGAGTTAACCCTGATAAAATTGTGGTTAACCGTATTAGTGCCTAAAAAAGGGCCCTATTGGGCCCTCCTTGGTAGCAATCTTATTCGTAGCGTTTCGCTTTATACTTAGGATGCATAAAGTTTTCAACGTTCAAGATATCGTCCAGCTCTTCTTCGGTCAGTAAGCCACGCTCCAGCACTACTTCACGAACGCTTTTACCCGTTTCTGCACAAATCTTACCGACGATGTCACCTTCGTGGTGGCCAATGTATGGGTTCAGGTAAGTCACGATACCGATTGAGTTGTAAACGTAGCCTTCACAGATCTCTTTGTTGACCGTGATGCCATCGATACATTTATCACGCAAGTTGACACACGCGTTAGACAGCAGAGAAATGGACTCGAACATGCTTTGCGCGATGACTGGTTCCATCACGTTTAGCTGCAGCTGACCACCTTCTGCGGCAAATGAGATAGTGTTGTCATTACCCAGTACTTTGAAACACACTTGGTTGACCACTTCTGGTACCACAGGGTTAACCTTAGCTGGCATGATAGAAGAGCCTGCTTGCAGCTCTGGGAGGTTAAGTTCGTTTAGACCTGAACGTGGGCCAGAAGATAGCAGGCGCAGGTCATTACAGATCTTAGACAGCTTGACCGCCAAACGCTTCAGCGCGCCATGTGTCATTACATAAGCACCACAGTCTGAAGTTGCTTCAATCAGATCTTCTGCTGGGACTACGTCTAGGCCAGTCACGTCAGCTAAGTGTTTCACTGCCAGTTTCTGATAGCCTTCCGCTGCGTTCAGACCAGTACCGATCGCAGTGGCACCTAAGTTAATTTCAAGCAGTAGCTTTGAAGTGTACTCAAGGGCACGGATTTCTTCATTCAGAGTCACCGCCCATGCGTGGAACTCTTGACCTACGGTCATTGGCACCGCGTCTTGAAGCTGAGTACGACCCATTTTAAGCACGTCTTTGAACTCTTGGCTCTTAAGCTCAAATGCACCTTTCAGGTATTCAATCGCTTCAATCAGAGTGTGAACACTGTTGTAAACGGCGATACGGAAACCTGTTGGGTAAGCACAGTTAGTCGACTGGCTCTTATTAACATGGTCATTTGGATTAACGAATTCGTACTGACCTTTTTCCTTGCCCATCAGCTCAAGTGCGACGTTGGCGATCACTTCGTTGGTGTTCATGTTGACTGATGTGCCTGCACCGCCTTGGAAGACGTCTGAAGGGAACTGATCCATGCACTTACCTGTTTCAAGGATCAAATCACACGCTTCAACCACGTATTTCGCTACATCTTTAGGAATAACGCCTAACTCTTTGTTTGCTAACGCTGCGGCTTTCTTGGTCATAACCATGCCACGGACAAATTCAGGTACGTCTGAAATCGTGACATTTGAGATGTTGAAGTTTTCGATAGCGCGTAGCGTGTGGATGCCGTAGTAAGCGTCGGCAGGAACGTGGCGTTCGCCAAGTAGGTCTTCTTCGATACGAGTGGCTGCAGCTGCAGTGCTTGGAGTATCAGTTAGGGTAGCCATCACAGGATCCTTAGATAATTATTCTGATGATAAAGTAAAATGCTAGCCATTCTGCAGTGTAAGAATCCTTTCGTCAGAATTTTTGGCTGTAAAATCCGTCCTGACTTATGGGGCTCATGATACTGTACCCAGCGGATAAAAATAGTAGCTTGATCACCTTTTTTGCTTTTGTTTAGTTAAACTTTTGCAAGATATGAACAGGGTATTAATAACCACAAAGTAGTAGTGATTTATTGAGGTTTCTATCACTCTTTTTTACAGCTTTAATTTGAGCTTGAATCAGCTTTGGGCTTACACTGGGCCTAACAAAGGAGGGCGTGTGTTTCCTATCTTATTATTGATGTTTATTTTCGTTCCTATTATTGAAATAGGCCTGTTTATTTCGGTTGGCGGTTACTTAGGATTGTGGCCGACGATCGCACTGGTACTGATCACCGCGTTTGTCGGTGCGTCTTTAGTACGCAGCCAAGGCTTGCAGACCTTGATGTCAGTGCAGAACCGCTTGCAGCAAGGCGAGCTACCTGCTCAGCAAATTCTTGAAGGTGTGATGCTAGCGGTCTCAGGGGTACTACTACTGACACCGGGCTTTATGACCGATGCGCTCGGCATGTTGGTGCTATTACCAGCGCCGCGTGCTGCGATGGCAAAATACCTTATGAGTAAGATGACGGTGCAGTCTGTCGGCGGTGGCTTTCAAGGCGGCTTCGGTTCTGGAAACTTCCAACAAGGCCCTTTTGATCAAGACCCGTTTAATCAACAACCTAAAGACGGTAATACGTTTGAAGGGGAATATGAGCGTAAGGATGGAGACGATAATAATCGCCTCAATTAACGGACAAAACCTCGCGAACACTTGATAAATAAAGGCGCAATCACAGCGCCTTTATTTGTATTTGCCTCTAGAGCTTTAATTCTATTTATAAGTAAAAGCTAAACTAAATCAGCGATCTATTCTCATTTGTGCAACAAACGTTTCACCTTATGTTTAAACTTTGAAGTCTCTTCAAATATTCAGCATATCTATGAGATCGAAATCTCACTGTCACTGAATGTTGTTTTTAGTTTCATGAAAAAGATAAACACTTGTCGTGCTTTATAAGTCTTTTCTCAATAGAAAAGGTGATTTGGAACACGCTTTCTCAACCCTATACAACACGGAAAGCGATGCAAGGTGGACAGAATGAAACAAAAACTAACCCCAACCTTACTTGCAGCAGTGGTCGCAAGTGCTCTCTCCGCTCCAGCAATGGCGGATATCGTAATTTCTCAGTACGTTGAAGGTAGCAGTAACAATAAAGCTATTGAGATTGCCAACACTGGCGATTCAGCAGTGACGCTGGATGGCTATGAGCTAGCGAAATCGACCAACGGCGGCGGTGAGTGGGGCAGCAAACTGGCTCTAGATGGTCGTGTACTGGAAGCACAAAGCGTTCTGGTTGTTGCACATACAAGTTCAAGTGATGAAATCAAAGCAGTAAGCGACATCCTAAATGGTTCAGTGATCGGATTTAACGGTAATGATCCGGTTGCGCTACTTAAAGACGGCAACGTACATGACGTATTGGGTAACATGGGCGGCTCAGATTTCGCAAAAGATGTCACTCTAGTACGTAATGTTGATGCGATGACGCCTTCTTCTACTTATGACGCTTCTCAATGGTCATCGCTGGCAAAAGACAGCATCGAAGGTCTAGGTGTACTGGATGGCGGTGAGGCACCAGAGCCGTTCGCTTGTACTCAAGACGGTGCTGAACCTGTCTTTACATCGATTCAAGAAATTCAAGGTGAAGGTGATACGTCTCCATTCATCAATGGCTATCCATACATCACAGATGAAGATTTCTTCGTCAAAGGTGTGGTTAGTGCAGTGACCACAGGCTTAACAAAGGGCTTCTATCTACAAGCACTGGAAGATGACTACAACCCGAAAACATCGGAAGGTTTGTTCGTCCACACTAACCAATCAAGCTCTGATCTTCAGCCTGGCGATGTGGTCTGTGTGAAAGGTAAAGTTCAAGAGAACTACAACCTGACGCAACTAAAAGCAGAAAACAACAACTGGGTTAAGCAAGGCGAGCAATCTGCTCCAGCGGCGACGGCGATTGAAGTGATGGCGGATGACGCTAACTTCGACCAGACGCTAGAGCGCTACGAAGGCATGCTGGTTAAGACTACTGAAGCGTTGGATATGCGCGTGACTCGCACCTTTGGTTACGATTACGCATCGCGTCGTAACAACATGGTTGTTGCTCAAGGCCGCATCAACATGCACCCTAACCAGAACTTTGCAGCAGGTTCTGATGAAGCGAAACAGCAGAGCACTGAAAACGCAGAGCGTCGCCTGTTCATCGAGTCTGATGCAAATGCAGCTAACGGCACGGTTCCTTACTACCCAGACTTTGGCCGCACTGATGCTGACCAGAATGGTTCCACAGAAGACTACATCCGCATCGACGATACCATCGTTGGCCTAGAAGGTGTTCTAAGCTACAGCTACGGTGACTACCGTCTGATTGCTACCAACACGCTAACTAACGAAAACTTCGTACGTAACGATCCTCGTACTGAAGGCATCGATATGGAAGAAGGCGATCTTCGTATCGCGACATTTAACGTACTTAACTACTTCAACTCTCCGTTTGGTGGTGATGCTAACCAGCACGGCGACAACCGTGGTGCCAACAGCTTTGAAGAGTTTGAAGTTCAACAGGCGAAAATTGTTAACGCAATTCTACGCCTTGACGCTGATATCATTGGTTTGATGGAAATCGAAAACAATGGCTTTGGTGACAGTGGTGCTATTCGTCAGCTTGTTGAACAGCTAAACCAGCGTATCGATAAGAAGAAAGACCGTTACGACTTCGTTGCCGTTGACAGCAATGGCGATAAAGTGACGGATGAGAACGACTCAATTGGTACTGACGTTATCACAACAGGCGTTATCTACCGTTCTAAAGTGGCGAAGCTGAAAGAAGTACGCGTTATCGAGATGCCAAGTCAGCAAGCGCCTGAAGTGCTAGATGACGACGGTAAAGTGATCGAAGATGGTAAGAACTACCAACGTAACTCTCTAGCGCCAACGTTCAAGATCAAAGGCACCAATGAGAAGATCACGGTTGCCATCAACCACTTCAAATCGAAAGGTTCTAAATGTTGGGAAGACGCAGCACCTGTTGACCAAGGTGGTCAGGGCGGTGTTGATGCTGACCAACAAGGCTCTTGTGAAAACTTCCGTGTTGCGGCAGCGGTTGCACTGGGCGATGCGCTGAAAGACATCAAAGGTCATAAAGTGATTCTTGGTGACTTGAACTCTTACGGTATGGAAGATCCAATGCTGGTTCTGACGGATTACAGTGAAGAGAAATACGGTAAGCAGATCAAAGCGGCACGTAATACCTTCATTGGTGACACAGAGCAGTTTGGTGACAACGGTGCGGTAATTACTGAAGGGTACAACTACATCAATGCTGTTGCGATGAAGCACCCTAATAGCTGGAGCTACTCGTACAATGATGAAGTGGGCGCGCTAGACCACCTACTAATCAGCCCAAGCCTGAAGAAGCACTTTGTGGATGCGACAGACTGGCATATCAATGGCGGCGAATCGACGCTATTTGATTACAACGATGAGTACAAAGGTGACTTGCCGAAGTACAACGACCACTTCCGCTCTTCAGACCACGATCCAGCAGTCCTAGAACTGAACATGGCAGGTTCGTTCGGTTTTGGTGCGCTAATGTCACTGTTTGGCTTAGCATTATGGCGTCGTCGTAAGTAAGCCAACCTTTATAGAGACCAAGTAAAAACCGCCACATTCAGTGGCGGTTTTTTTTATTCGTATAGGTCCGTTGGAACTTCGGTCTCACAACGTGCTAGATCATAATCACGAGTGGTACCGCTATTGCCGCGGAATTGCATTCTTACAATCATTCCACGTTCGACATACCAACGTAATTCTTCACAAGAGTATCGGTAGCTTAACTCGATAATGTGGGCAGTCGCCCAGCGAGAGTTACCTGGTAAGCTCGCCGAATAGTAGATCACACCGTGATCTGTAACTTTTAAATCCTTGATATCACTAAGATATTCTTTTGCTGTGTTAATTGTTTCTTGATCGGCAGTTGGCTGAAGTTCTTCTAGGCTTTTCGTTTTACAAGCGCTCAAAGCCAACGCTGAAAGGCACGCCACTGCGATGTGTTTTAGTTTCATTATTGTTCTCGGTTGATATGAAATTAAGGACAAACCTTAAGGAAGAGTGGATTTTATTTATAAGTCATATCAATGTGTAGTGATAATTTTATAAAACTAAAATAAGTGTGAACTTAGATACATCGACTTCCTACTGAAAGCATCTGTTTGATAAAAACAAAGCTCCTATTGCGCTTTGAGTTTTACTTAGCCCAACTACCTCCCGTCTTATATTCATTTTTACTAATTTAACTAACTGAAACCAAAGTGCTATTTATTCGATTGCATTGTGATTTATATCATATCTATGAATTAATAAGTTGAGCTTATATAAGTATTGATTAGTATCTGTGCTCTTTTATAGATTTCTCATATGATTCGTTTAATTGCGAAGGGCGGTAGCGTATCCAGTTACCGCGTTACAGACTGAAATTTAATCAATTATGACTAAAAAATACTATGTCTTCGCAGTGGCTTTACTCATTTCCATTGCTGGCGCTTTATACGCAATGTTTTCAAGGCAGATAGCTCTGCCAATCGCCGATGAGGTGACGACTTTGGATGACAGCCGCGAATCGTTACCCCAAATAAAACTGAGTGAAGATGCGAATTTCCCTTCACCAGTGATTCAGCTTCAGCAAACCATTGCCCATGGCCTAGTTGAAGTGGAGAAAGCGGAACTCCCACTCCTTCGTGGAGACCTAGCGGAATTTTCACAAAGCAATATTCAAGAACGATATCAGCCTCCCGCAGAGCTTGAGAATCTGCAACTGAGGCTAAAAAGGCTGCAATCCATCAGTCAATAATCAATTCGCGACCTGAACTTTCAGAGTAACAAGCGAAATCCAATTAAGAATATAAACAGCAGTGGCTTATATGAAATCGAATCGTTTCACTCATACCTATGCGGTGTATGTTGTTTCACTACTTGCGGCAGCCTTTTCGCACCCAGCTCTCTCGCTAACCTCAGAAGAAGGAAAAAGCATTGAGCTCTCCGGTGATTTTTCTGCGTCAGGCGGTCAGGCGACATACTCGCTGCCAATCGCGGTATCTCCGGGTCGCGCAGGTTTACAACCTTCTGTGAGTTTGGAATATCGTAGTGACTCTCCTAACGGCATGCTCGGTATGGGGTGGAGCTTAGGCGGGCTCTCTTCGATTTCTCGTTGTGGTAAAAACCTCAATAAAGATGGCCGCTGGGGAGGGATTCGATTTAACGCGGATGACCGTTTTTGTCTTGATGGTCAGCGTTTGATTGCAGTCTCTGGCCGCGATGGAGAAAACCTGACCGAGTATCGAGTAGAAACAAACGGCTACTCAAAGATCGTTTCATTTGGCCGTGCGGGTAATGGACCAGCAAGCTTTAAAGTCTGGTACAAGGACGGCTCGGTTTATGAATATGGTGCGACGTCTGATTCGCGAGCTGAGCTACCAGGTCAATCACACGTTTATAAATGGTCACTGAATAAGATCACCGATACCAGCAAAAACAACCACGTACAGTTCAGCTACCTTGAAGACAACAGTAATGGTACACATCGAATTGACAATATCAGCTATGTAGGCGGTAAGGTCAGCTTTGAGTATGAAGCGAGAACGGATCAAATCGCCCAATATCTGTTTGGTAGCCAGTTAAAACGAAATGTACGATTAAAAACTATCAAGACTTTTGATGCCAGCAACGCCCCAGTAGGGAGCTATAACTTTAAATATGCTTACTCTGGGATCACCGCTCGAAGTCTATTAAACACGGTAGATTACTGCAGTAATGGCCAGTGTAGTACAGAAATCAATTTCTCTTGGAATAATAGCCATTCCAATAGCCGCAAATCATCTGCTTTAGGTTTTTCAGATGTTAGCTTTTTTGATACTGACCGAAATGGCTTTAGCGAACCTTATGGCCTGACAGTAAAACTGGCTAATAAAGTCTGTACAAGGCCAATGTACAAGCCTAAAGGGGACGCGGGTCAAGCCAAAGGTCCTAAAGGTGATACAGTGGCAAAAGCTGCCAGCTATGCACTAGTTGGAAGTTTGGATAACCCAAAAATAGTTGCAGGGTCTTACGGTTATAGTCAAGGGGAGTGGTGCGGAGAGGTTAAATCTGGTCGACACGAAGCTAGTGAGTACAATTATTATCTTTCTCTTGCCAGCCGGCCCAAGGCTTACATGCCTAGCAACAATGGGGTTATGGTTGAATACAGAACAGAGCAGTCAGCTGCCGACTTAAATGGTGATGGAAAGGAAACGCTCTTCTCATCACCAAAGGGCTCGTCTTATCCTATATCTGGCATTGCCGATATCGATAATGATGGTAAAGATGACTACTACGTTAAGTATACGAGTGATTTGGTCTTCTATTTATCGAGTCGCTCTTATAAAGAGTATGTATTTCGTAGTGAAACAAGTCAGTGGCGACCAGATTTAGCTTTTCTTGCTGACGTAAACAACGATGGTTACAAAGACCTAATTGCAGCGGGTGGTAACCAAGGCACCATTCGTGTTTACCTATTTAATGGTCATAGTTTTGTACATAGATTTACTTCTGGGCGTTTGCATGGCGATGATCTAAAGAAAATCAAAGCCATCGACTACAACGCTGACGGCTATCCAGAAATCTACGTTAACGGACGTTTCTACAAAAACAATTTCGGTAATATCAATTTTAGTCAAACCATTGGTTCAAACGTTTCAAAAATTGAGCAATTGGTTGACTACAATTCCGATGGCATCGTTGATTTTGTTCGTAATGATAACGACAAGCTCTACTTGCTAACGTCCAGCGCATATCCGACAGATAAAATATCCAAGATTGAAGAGTTTGCGATTGAGTACCGCGTTAATTACAAAATCGCAACTGATACGAGTGTCCACAAACAAAAGCGCTATTACAATTTCCCATATGTTAACTCTACCCCATCTGCTTACTTGGTTGCTAATGTTGTCAAACAACCTAAAGGCTATGGTTCAACCTCTTATATCTACCAGTATGAAGGAGCAAAATCGCACTATTTGGGTGGTGGCTTCCTTGGATTTGAAAAAATCATTGAGACAGAAAATGCAGAGGTCACAACTCGCACGGAAACCATATTTGAACAGTTGGATGTAGTTAAAGTAGGTGAACCAAAACTTGTCTCTGTATTCAAAAACAATAAGAAAGTATCGGAAACATCGTACAGCTATAAAAAGTTGACCAATCAAGGCTACGGAGCCAAGTACTATCAGCTTTATGCCAATAAAGTCGTTAAGAAAAAGTACGGCTTGAGCAGTAGCGCAGTTGAGCGTCAGGAAGTGATTACTCGTTCAATGGATCGCTTTGGCAATTTAATCAATGAGAAATCAGAATTATCCAGTGAATTAGAAGGTGCAGGTAGCTTTACCAGCAACACCCAATATCAATACGTCTCAACGGGTGTTAATCAGAACCATTACATTTATGACATTACCAGCGTTAGTAACGTCAACAATTTAGACACTCTGCTTCGTACTTATAAAGCGGGCATGGGGCGCTATTGTGGTGAAAACGGCGAAGTGTTCTTTAAGCCCAATGATTACATTGTGTTGATCCACAGTGATGTTGATATTCCTCTCGTTCTGGAGCGTTACGATAGTTATTTCAAATACCAGAGCAGCTCTTACAGCGTTGATCTCGATGGTTTAACGGTCTACAAAGGCCAACTTGCCAGCTCAACCGCCAGCGAATTTAACAACTCAAACGCTAAGTCGTGCGGGAGCTATTCGTATAATGACTATGATGGTGATGGCAATATGGAGTTCACCACATCGTCTATGACGCGTGTGCAGACTGTCGGCCAAACGGGCGAGAATTATTGGAAGATTGGCGCTGTTGCCAGCTCTATCTCTACCATTGTTGATAACACCACCAATTTAAAAAGAACCATCGCGAACCAGTATGATTACAGTAGCAATGGTTTCCTTATCTCAGACAAAACAACCAGCTCGGATTATGAGTCAAGCGGTGATATTTCCTTGGCTGGGAAATCGATTACCACACAATATAGCTATGATGATTGGGGTAATGTTGTCAGCCAAAGTGTAGAAGGCGCTGATTTGGCTAAACGCACGACGACCAACCAGTTTGATGCACAAGGTTTATTCTCAACAGCTTCAGTCAATGCCGTTGGTCACCGCACATCAATACAGTTAGATACTCAAGGTAGGCTAATGCAGTCAGTTAGCCCGCTAAAAGGCCGAACCGTAGGGTATACCTATGATGTTTTCAGTCGCGTATTGACAGAGACCCTACCGGGCACCGGCAATATTAGCCACACCAGTTACGGCTTGGGTAGCCAATGTAAAGATAGAACTTCTCAAACCGTAAGTTGTGTCACGACATTACTAGCTTCTGGTGGCAAAGTGGTGACACATTTTGATTACGCTGGGAGAGAAATCCGAAAATTGCATACGGGGTTTAGTGGTCAGCTTGTGGTAGCGGATACTCGTTGGGACCGTAATGGCCGTAAAGTCAGTGTAACCCGGCCTCAATTCCTTAGCAAAAATACACCCGCGCCAGTTGTCACCTTCACCTACGACGAATTAAACCGTGAGCTTACGAAACGAGAGCCAGCGAGTCATGGTGGTGTCGCCATCTTTAATACCCAGTACCAAGGATACCTGACATCGGTTATTGATGCGCGTGGTTTCAATTATAGTACTGTTAGCAATATCCTCGGTTTTGTTCTTCGTAATAATGAACCAGACAGTACGTACCAAACTTACCAGTACTATCCTGATGGAAAACTACGTTCAAGCACAGATTCCGCAGGTAACACGACTCAAATCCGCTATGACAATTTAGGTCATCGTAATTCTTTGGATGACCCAGATATGGGGCAGTGGAGTTACAACTACAACGCAGCGGGCGAACTGGTCTACAAGCGCGATGCGAAGGGAGCGATCACAACGATTGAGTACGATAACCTTGGCCGAAAAGTGAAGCAGACCGAAGGTAGTAACGTTTCTACCTGGCGTTACGATGAACGCGGCGCGCTTGGCACTCTATCTGGTTTTGCTGGTAATGGCAGTGAGACGGACTATTACTACAACACAGCAGGCCTAACTGAAGAAGTCGCCGTTCAAGTTGGTGACGAGAAATTCAGCACCCATTACTTCTACGATAAGTTCGAACGTGTCGCGAGAGAAGTTCGACCAAACGGCATCGATACCACGCTTGCCGGTGCGGCCAAGTTATTGAGCAGCACCAACAGCAACGATCGCCTAGCGGTTGAATATGTCTATAACCCTTATGGCTACGTCGCAGGGGTACGCAGCCCGCGAAATTATGCAGATGAAGTCTTTACCAGTGCCAGTTTTCGTGAAGGTATTCGTGAGCTGCTAAATGATGCGATAGCACAAGCCAATGTTTACCTAACTAAGGCGGAACGCTACGCCACTCAGGAAAGCTTCTTTACTACTAAAGCAGCTGAGTACAACAGCAAAACCGTCAATGTACACAATCTAGATGCCTCCTCACAAGCCTTGTTGGGTGACGGTTATCGCTATAAGCAGTGGTGTAACGACCAGGGCGAATGTTACTTGCGTCCAGCAACTTGGGTACTGCTCCATGATGATGTCTCTATCCCGCTGGATATTACGCTGGAAGGTGCGATTTATCGTCTGACGACTACCCTAGCAACTACTCAACCGGGAATCCGCAACTACAACGCGACTGTCCATACGGTACCAGCTTCGGAGTTCAATGCGCAAAGCTTGAGTGCTTCACATGACTTCTTACTGACTGACTATGACAGCAACGGTCAGAAAGATTTGATGAGCAATAACGATATCTACATTGCTCAGGCGGATAGTGAAACCCGTGACGAACTGTTGTTTGCTGCGGATGACTTATCTGAAGCAGCAACGGTGGCAAACACTCGCTATAAGTTCTACACCGACCTTGCAAGCCAGTTGATTAACCTGTCAGAAAAAGTGGCAGAGTTGAGTGGTCTGAACTGTGAATATGCGAATCAGTTGGGAGGGAATCAGCTAGAAGCCTCTTCTCGTAATCATTGTGAAAATACTCAGCAATCTAGCCAGGCTGATCACCTCAATATGATTCTGACTCAATCAGAAATGGAAGAGTCATTAGATAACCCAGCCTACTTTTACTATTGGCAACGTCGTGAAACCGATGCGTATGATCATACATTGTCGGAAACGCTGGGTAATGGCCTGGTTAACACCTACAGCCATGATGCCAATACAGGTCGACCAAATTATATTACTACCCATAAAGCGAATGTGTTGTTTGATCCGCGCCTCTCTGCAAGTACCAGCCAAGGGCGTAATATCCGCTTTATTCAGTATCGCTACGATAATCACAATAATGTGACTTACCGATACGATGAGCAGTTGGGCATAACCGATACTTGGACCTACGATGGTTTAGATCGCGTCACCAGTAATACCATCAGCTTGGCTAATAAAGCGCAACACGGGGTAAACAACCCAGACTTAGCAGGGCCGTTTAATTACCGGTATGACAAGCTGGGTAATCTGATACATAAATCCGACATTGGAGACTACCACTACAGTGGCCAGCAGGCAGGGCCACACGCCGTGACAAAAGCCAATGGGCTTAATTACCAATATGACGATAACGGTAATATGTTGCGGGCTTGGGCAGATGGCAGCTCGACCAATGAGCGAGAGCTGGAATGGACGGAATTCAACAAACCAAACAAGATTACCCGCAACGGCAAAACCGTCGAGTTTTTCTATGACGCTAACCATAATCGTTATCTGAAGAAGAACAGTGACGGAATTGAAACCTTCTACTTTGGCAAGAGCTATGAGCGAGTCAAGGATACCAATACAGGGATTGTTCAACACAAACACTTTGTTTATGCCGACGGCAAGCTAATCGCACTCAATACTCAGGCAAAGGGTGCCGATGATGACTTGCAGGATAAACAAGTTCGTTACCTTCATTACGATGCGTTGAACTCGGTCGATATGATCACCGATGGCTACGGTTTAGTTGTCGAGCGCCGCAGCTACGATACTTGGGGTAAGCAGCGTAAAGTCGCGTGGTCTGATAACGGGCCGTTGGATGTAGTACAAAGCGCAATTACCAATCGCGGTTATACCGGACATGAAGAAATTACCGAAGTTGGCCTAGTTCATATGAATGGGCGAGTTTATGATCAAGAACTGGGTAGGTTCTTAAGTGCTGATCCTATAATTCAAAACCCCAATTTTACGATTAGTTTTAATAGGTATGCTTATGTTTGGAACAATCCAATTAAGTATATTGACCCTACAGGATATAAACAAATTGAGGGTTCAGGAGGTGAAAGGCATAGACGGGATGAGAATGGAGATCATCGAGTAGATTCTGACCCTGACAAGGATAAGGATCGAAATGGATATAATGATGGGTCGAAGGAGGAGAATGAATACAGAAAAAATATGAAAGAACAGGAAGCCGCAAATGTTCAAGAGTACACTTCTGTCACGCGGGCTCCTGACGGCAGCTATAGGTTCGAAACGTTGCATAGTGACATTTTCGAGAAGGTATTCGGCTATGAAACCGTTTCGAAAGCACATGGAAACATGCTGGATGCCATGGGAAGGGCAACTACAGATGCTGCGGTGGCATACGGTACTATGGTGTCAATAGTAGCGCCTGCTCCTACTCCTGCTAAAGCAAGTGTTCTGGGAGGATTGCTGGGTAAGTTTGGTAGTTGGCTCAAAGGAAAACTAAAAGGCCGTCCAAATACTAAAACGTTTGGAAGTTATAGACCCGACAGAAAGTTACCGAGAACAAAGCATGGTGTGCCAGAACCTGACTCAGATGTTCCTCACTCGCAATTAGGTACTAAAAAAGGCCGTAAGGGTAACTATACCCAAGCTAGAGAGTGGGGCTACAATAAAGAAGGTAAACTTGAGCCCAAACGAGATATCGATTTTACTGATCATGGTCGACCACAGCAGAACCACCCTAATCCACACCAGCACGATTGGAAGCCAAACCCTTCTGGGGGAACACCACAACACGGCCCAGCAAAACCTTTGGAGCTGCCTTGATGAGTAAAGTTACATTCCCTGTATTTCGAAACGACGGGCGGGCTATCAGGTTATCAGAAATACTGAGTAACATTCCATATAATGACTTTGTTTGGTCAATAATTGAGTTTAGCGGAATTGGTGTAGCTCCAGACGACCTGTCTATGGATGATTTTGAAGAGTTGATTCATGGAAAGTCATGCGGTCTTATTATTTCTTGGGACAATCTTAAGAGCTTGTCTGAAGATTTCTATCAGACATTTGATTGTTTAATTGTAGGTGCCAAGGATATAAAAAATATACAAGACTTCATTGAAGATGAAAGTCGAATTAATTCTTGTGAAGTACTGTTGAGTGTTTTCGACAGTACTGAGTGGGAGGTTTGGGCGCGAGATAGTAAATTGATAGAAAGAATGATGTTAGACCTTGCTTAGATAACTTGGAAGTAACAAGGTACAAAAATTAGGCTGACTTTTTTAAAATGATGTTTCTATATTTATTGGCTGAGTTTATCCTTCGCTTATTCATCAATCATCGAAGGTAAGAGGATTGTTGAGTTTAAATCTCATGCAGAACCTTATTCTGGTGGAAGTAGTTGGGATAATGCGTCATGGATTACCCTCGAAGGGTTCACAAGCGTAGGTGATAATTGTCAGCCTCAGTCATGGTCAAATGGGTTAGCACCATTTTATATTGATGGCGAGAGCGAGACATTATTAACTCTTACTTTGGTTACCTATTAAATATAAATCTGTAAGTGGAACTTATTTATGTTAGAAGACAACCTTATAAACTTTATTGGCTTTGGTTTAGTGATCTTAAACATGCTGGTTTTCTTTTCTGGTGTGTTTTTCTTTATTAAAAGCTTTTACTGTTTATTTTATGATAGAGCCCATTTCTTTAGTTCTTTCGTTCGTTTTTTTCTTTTATTTTTCTTATCGGGATTATTGTACTATTTGATAAGTTCAAATGCGGATTTACTGAATTTTAACATTATTGAAAAGGTCGATTGAAAGAAATCTGATAGATATTTATCAGGATTATTTATGGTTAAAATCATAATGAGCTAGCAGTCAATGTGGAATAAAGATTTTTCCTTTTTATGTAACTTTAATTGATTCGATAGGTATGCAGAGAAATAGTGGTTTGAGAAAGTGAAAAGTATATTATTTCTGTTAACTTTGTTTTTTATTTATGGCTGTGGAGCTAAAGAGTCAATCGTTAAAACTAATGGGGTATTAACCCCTGTTGAAATGAAAAGTAAGAAAGGAAGAGGTACTGGCCTTAGGGTAGTATATTCTATAAGCTCTAATCTTGAAATTAAACTGGTGACACATGGTTTTAGAATTGGGTGGGATCTTTTTAGTAAAGGAGGGAACTATTATAATAAAGATGTTTCAGTATCCTACTTTATCAGCGGTGATCCTATTCCTAGTTATGAGTCAATCACTAAAACTTATATTGTGGGTAAAATAGAATATAAGGGTAAGGTAGTATATCAGGATCCTTACTTATGAGGCCTTTATTGTACTTAATCATACTTATTATAACAGGGTGTGGCCCTGAGCAAGACCTTGTAAATTTTGAAGGAGTATTAACACCAATCAAAATTACGGAGAATTATGGTCGTGGTGGTGATGGTCATACAATACGATTAAAAATTAGTGGCGATTCCAATTTAAATCTTGTGGTATATGGATTTTTTGATGGTGAGTTTTTATTTTCTCCAGGTGGGAAATACTATAATAAGGATGTAGAAGTTGTCTATCGAGTTAATAAGGGTTTGGTGAATGAAAGTAAAAACAAAACACTTCAAACTTATAGTATTGATAAGATTTCTCATGACGGTAATTTGATATATGAAGATTGATATATAAATGGTTTTGTCTATAAAATGAGCGTTAAATCAAAATGTGCGCATATGTAAATTTTACCGCGTATCAGAGAAACAGGTATTTGCCTGTATTGTTGTAGGCTCCAACGATTGTCAGCTTGACTATATGGTTATTTATTAACGCTTTTTTAGATTCTATTTTCTCAAGGTAAGCTAGGTTAAAAATATGAATATTAAAGCTTTTATCGCTTTAGTGATACTAATCCTCTCTGCACCAGCCAATGCGGCTCGATTCGATATAACCGGGGATATTGGTCAAATTCGATATCATGAAGCCTCCAATTCATTCGCCCCATTATGGCGAAAACACACTTGGTTTGAAATCGTTACCCCAAATGGAAAGCCTAACTGTTACTCTTCGTCGTCAGGAAAATATTCAGTATCGATACCTGAAAATAATGAAACAGCGTTAACGATGTTGTTATCTGCGAAAATGGCGAATAAAAAGTCATGGTTACATTGGATGATTCAATTCGTTTTCCGAGCGGTGGACATTGTAAGTTACAGTATCTGACTATTTTGTAATTAAGGTAAATAAAATGAAAATACGCCATAAATTATATTGGCTCTGTTTGGCACTTATTGGTTGTAGTAGTGCTTATGCAGCGTCTAACTATCACATTACAACAGAAATATCGGGTATTACCGTGTACCCGCAGTCTAGTACTTCTCCGTCAAGCGTGTCTTATACTGAGCTATTAATTAACATCCCTACTGACATGTCTGAAAAACCATCATGTGCATCACTCTCTAACCGATTTATTATCGATTCTCGCAACCCTTTATTTGACCATGTTTTGAGTGTCGCACTTGCCGCGCGAGTTGCGAAAATGCCCGTGACGATCAATTACTGGGACGCTTGTGAAGCATCAGGAACACACCGAGCGCCCTTAATTCGTTTTTTCACTTTATGAGCTCATCAGGACTTTATATGAAAAAATTAATTCTAATCCTACTTCCTTTACTGTTTGCCTCCATATCAGCCAATGCAGAGAGAGGATTTGTAAAAGGGGAAATTGAATATATTCGCACCCATGATGGCGATGCAATCCCTTCATGGAAGCCACCCGCATTCTGGTTTACGTTAAAAGGCGTAGATAAAGCAGGAGAGTGTTATGTACGGCCTTCTAGTAATACGGTGTTATTTGCAGCGACCGACAGTTCTGCTTATTCAATGATTTTAGGCGCGTTTATGGCAGGTAAAGAGGTGTCGGTCTCTTTTGATGATTCTGTTAAATACGCTGACAACTGTAAAGCAAGGTACATCACCCTTGGAAATCCACCACCATTAAACTAGGGCTCGCGAAAAAATGAAACGACTTCTAATTTTAACTTCACTCTTTCTCTTTTCATTCCAAGCGTTAGCTACTAATGCCAGTAAAAATGGAGACTGGATTGCCATGGGGGTTCCTCAATATGTTCATTTAGGAACCCAAGGAACGTTTTTAATCAATGGAAACGGTACTCATGGTACGTGTGCAGGAAAAACACCGCGTTATTTTAGTTTTGATATGAATGCGCCACATTTCTATGCCATGTATTCATGGTTGATGCATATGTCAAAGGAAAACAAGGCAGTAGCTTGTGTTGTTGAAAGCGGCTGTGGAACGAACACCGTACAAGTCCAATATTGCCGCGGCTCGCTGAGATAATCACTTTTAATACAGGAAACAGTGATGAAAAAAATACTCCTACTGACAGCAATTCTATTTAGTACGCCTTCAATAGCAAATATTGGCTGCATCGGTACAGTGAAAAATATTCTCCAATATGCTAACGGCAATATCAATGTGTATACCTCATACCGGAATGATTATACCGTGATGTGTAATATTGAGAAACATTGGAAAGGGGTTAGCCCTGAAGCATGTCAAGGGATGCTCAGCGTATTACTGACAGCGCAATCAACAGGTAAGAGTATTGCAACTTATTACAGTGGCGATCAATATACTTGTAGCAACCTTCCTCATTACGGAAATGCTCCAGGCCCAGCTTATGTTGGTATTAAGGGTGAATAATAAAATGATACGCGGAATCGCATTCTTCGCCCTTGTTTCATTGTCTAACTTTGCTTTGGCATCAGGTGCTTTTATTGCCGAAGATTCAACTATAGAATCTATTGCTAATACGAGCAACAATATCGATAGTTTTTCAATATCAGTGAAAGGTGGTACAGGTGTATGTGGAAATACCACAATACTATTTCCACGTAATGCAACTACCTCCTCCGAAGTACATAACCGTGCCTATTCGACTGCGCTGACCGCATTTTCTATGGGCGCAAAAGTAAAGGTCTATAACTATATTGGGAGCGATTGTAAGAACGCTGCGTTCATCGAAATAGTTCGCTAGCCTATATGACTGTAAACCCATAACGCCAGCTTATGCTGGCGTTATTTTTATCGTTTGCGGAGTTATTGCTTGCCTTTCCGTCTTGGTATTGCACAATACCGCCCCTGACAAGCAATTTTATCAACACCAATCCAGACCCATGCTGTTAATCATCGATAACTACGATTCCTTTACTTACAACCTGTACCAATACTTTTGCGAGTTGGGTGCAGAGGTAAAAGTTGTGCGTAACGATGAAACAGACATTGCAGCGATTGAAGCGATGAAACCTAGCCATCTGGTGATCTCTCCTGGGCCGTGTACGCCTAATGAAGCAGGGATTACTCTAGAGGTGATTGAACACTTTGCCGGTAAATTGCCGATACTTGGAGTGTGCTTAGGCCATCAGGCAATTGCTCAGGTGTTTGGTGGTGAAGTAGTGCGTGCTCGTCAGGTGATGCATGGGAAAACTTCCCCAATCCGACACAACGGCCGCAGCGTTTTTTCTGGTTTGAATAACCCTCTCACAGTAACGCGCTATCATTCGCTGGTGGTACAAAACGGTACACTGCCAGAGTGTTTTGAGCTCACTGCTTGGACGGAGCTCGAAGATGGCTCGATGGATGAAATCATGGGCTATCAGCACAAAACCTTGCCTATTGATGCGGTGCAATTTCACCCAGAATCGATCAAAACTGAGCAAGGGCATGAGCTACTTGCCAACTTTTTACGTCGCTAATCCTCTTTTATTGCCTCAATAAATCCTGACTGGGATCACTTTTTTTAACATTTCTTTCATATTCTTGCGTGCGGATATTATGTGAAAAACTATTCGCAGGCGTTGTCCTGCCTAACTCTCCGCCCTTGTTATTACTATGCTTAACTACAGCTTATCTTTGTTATAAGAATATATTGCTTCATAAAAGCAGTGGCTTAATGCATAAATACTCAAAGCTAATGCAGAACAGACTTTCAGCAGTGAAGTAAAAAGAATAATTCACTATTGAAATGGTTAATTAAATGTAAATACAATGCCGCAATTGCTTAAATGCAAAACAATATGTGCTTTCGTTTAATGAAAGCAAGGATGCAAAAATTACCTGGCATGCGGTATCGAGAGGGAATGTGCAATGACAGTCGAAAATAAAGTAGAACGCGGTTTGTTTGATGAGGTGATGGTACCTTGTTATAACCCAATGGAAATGGTTCCAGTCAAGGGCGAAGGCGCTCGTGTTTGGGATCAGGAAGGCAAAGAGTACATCGACTTTGCTGGTGGTATCGCCGTGAGCTGTTTGGGTCATTGTCACCCTGCAATGGTTAATGCTCTGACGGAGCAAGGCCAAAAACTATGGCATCTAAGTAATGTCATGACAAACGAACCTGCACTTCGCCTAGCGAAGAAGCTGACAGACGTTAGCTTTGCAGAAAAAGTGTTCTTCGCTAACTCAGGCGCAGAAGCAAACGAAGCGGCGCTGAAACTGGCGCGTCGTTACGCAGCTGACCAGTTTGGCCCTGAGAAATCTGAAATCATCGCTTTCAAACAAGGCTTCCACGGCCGTACTTTCTTTACGGTAACGGTTGGTGGCCAAGCGGCTTACTCTGATGGTTTTGGTCCTAAACCTGGTGATGTTACTCACTTGCCATACAACGATGTAGAAGCGTTACGCGAACACATCTCTGATCGTACTTGTGCCATCATGATGGAGCCTCTTCAGGGGGAAGGCGGTATCATCTCTCCAACAGATGAGTTTGTTCAAACGGTTCGCGAACTGTGTGACAAGCACAATGCACTGCTTATCTTTGATGAAGTTCAGACAGGTAACGGCCGTACGGGGCAATTCTACGCTTACCAAGGTCTGGGTGTCACTCCAGATATCCTAAGCACAGCAAAATCGCTCGGTGGCGGTTTCCCTATCGGCGCAATGCTAACCACCACTGAACTGTCTAAGCACCTGAAAGTAGGCACTCATGGTTCAACGTACGGTGGTAACCCACTTGCATGTGCGGTTGCAGAAGCGGTCGTCGACATTGTAAGTGCACCAGAAACTCTGGCTGGCGTTGCAGAGCGTGAAGCTCTGTTCCGTGACGGCTTAGCTAAACTTAATGATAAGTACAACATGTTCGCGGAAGTTCGCGGCAAAGGTCTTCTTTTAGGCGCTGCGCTTAACGATGAGTGGCAAGGCCGTGCGCGTGACGTACTGGTTGCAGCAGGTAAAGAAGGTCTGATGGTGTTAGTGGCAGGCGCGAATGTAGTTCGCTTTACGCCTTCACTGGTTATCACCAAAGAAGAAATCGCAGAAGGATTAGCAAAACTAGATAAAGCACTTGCCACTCTAGTTAAATAATAAATAAACAAACTGGGAGAGCTGTATTGCAACAGTTCTCCCAATACCAGTGCTATCGGTCATGTGTTTGGATAGTTGCGCAGGAAAAATTGCTTAGAACAAGGCGTAGCTTGCAGCAAGCGAGCGAGCCTAACTTCAAAAGCTACAACGTAGTGATTAGCGATTTTAGCCAGCAACAACGAATAGATGACCGATAGCATTGGTATCCTGCATCTGGAGGGAGTATCGATGCTGGTTGTTCGCCCTATAGCAATGTCGGACTACGATGCGCTGCACACCTGTGCGGTTGAATCGGGTCACGGATTCACATCTCTTCCGGTTAACGAAGAACTGTTAACCAACCGTATTACTCATTCTGAGTACAGCTTTGCCAAAAATGAAGTGACTGAACCCGGTGACGAAGGTTATCTGATGGTCGGTTTCGATAGTGAGACTGGCGAAGTCGCCGGTTGTACAGGTATTGAAGCTTCGATTGGCTGGGATGTGCCATTTTATTCTTACCACATCAGCACTATTGTGCATTCATCGCCAAAATTGGGGGTGAATAATGTGGTTAAGCTGCTGACATTTGGCAATAACTACACGGGTTGTAGTGAAATTTGTACCTTGTTCTTGCGCCCGAATTTCCGTGGCGGACTGAATGGTCGCCTAATGTCGAAGTGTCGTTTCTTGATGATGGCGGAACACCCGCATCGTTTCTCAGAAACGGTATTTGCTGAAATGCGTGGTGTGTCAGATGAAGAAGGTAACTCACCATTCTGGCAATGGCTGCAAGAGCATTTCTTCTCGATTGATTTCACTATGGCTGATTACCTGACGGGTATCGGCAAGAAAGGCTTTATCGCCGACCTAATGCCTAAGCTACCAATTTATATCAACTTACTGAGCAAAGAAGCTCAGGCGGTGATTGGTCAGGTACATGAAAATACCAAGCCTGCATTGCGCTTGCTTGAGAAAGAAGGCTTCACTTGCCGTAACTACGTCGACATCTTTGATGGTGGTCCGTCGGTAGAGTGTGATGTGCGTAATATTGAGTCGGTCCGCCACTCATTCCGCGCGAAAATCACCATTGCTGAGCACACCAGCTCGCAAGATTACCTTATCTCAAACACGTCGTTTGAAAACTTCCGTGCCGTGGCCGCTAAAGCCGCGTATGACCAGGCCTCTGAATCTGTGATTCTGGCACCTGATGTTGCTAAAGCATTGGAAGTGAATGAAGGCGAATACGTTCGCATGCTGGCTCAGTAATCGAAAGGAATAGAATCATGACACATTGGATTGCAGGCGAGTGGCTTGCGGGTCAGGGCGAATCGATGAACTCGACCAGCCCATACAACAATGAAGTGATCTGGCAGGGTGACAGTGCGTCACCTGCGCAGGTTGAATCGGCAGTGAGTGCGGCTCGAAATGCCTTCTTGAGCTGGAAAAAGCTGACTTACGCTGAGCGCGAAGCAGTTGTGCTGGCGTTTGCTGAGAAGGTAAAAGAGAACAGCGAGCAAATCGCTGAAATTATCGCGAAAGAAACCGGAAAACCAATCTGGGAAACGCGCACTGAAGCAGCAGCTATGGCAGGTAAGATTGCGATCTCTATCCGTGCTTACCATGACCGTACCGGTGAAGCGACGCGCGAAGCGGCAGGCAACCAGATTGTTCTGCGTCATCGCCCTCTGGGTGTGATGGCAGTATTCGGCCCTTATAACTTCCCTGGGCATCTGCCAAACGGTCACATTGTTCCGGCACTGCTTGCTGGTAACACGGTTGTGTTTAAACCATCAGAGCAAACGCCACTGACCGGCGAGTTCGCGATGAAACTATGGCAGCAAGCAGGCTTACCGGCAGGCGTAATCAACCTTGTTCAAGGCGCGAAGGAAACCGGTGTTGCACTGGCAGATTCGAAAGGCATTGATGGCGTATTGTTCACGGGTAGTGCAAACACAGGCCACATCCTGCACCGTCAGTTTGCAGGGCAGCCAGGTAAAATGTTGGCGCTAGAAATGGGCGGCAACAACCCTATGGTGATCTCTGAGAACTACGGCGATCTGGATGCAACCGTGTATACCATTATTCAGTCTGCTTTCATCAGTGCAGGTCAACGTTGTACTTGTGCCCGTCGCCTGTACGTACCTGTTGGTGAGAAAGGCGATCAGCTGGTCAGCAAGCTCGTTCAAGCAACTCAGAAGATTCGTGTTGATCAGCCATTTGCTGAACCTGCACCATTTATGGGCCCTCAGATTTCTAAAGCAGCGGCTGACTTTATTCTTAATGCGCAAACAAACTTGCAAAGCCTTGGCGGTGTGAGCTTGCTAGAAGCGAAAGCGGGTGAAGCGGCGTTCGTTTCTCCGGGTATCATTGATGTGACGCCAATCGCTGAGCTGCCAGATGAAGAGTACTTTGGGCCACTACTGCAAGTGGTGCGTTACCAAGGCTTGGAGAAAGCCGTTGAACTGGCAAACGATACGCGCTTCGGCTTGTCTGCTGGTCTGGTTTCAACCGATGACAGCGAGTGGGATTACTTTGTTGACCACATTCGTGCTGGCATCGTCAATCGCAACCGCCAGCTAACTGGCGCAAGCGGTGATGCACCATTTGGTGGTCCAGGTGCTTCGGGTAACTTACGCCCAAGTGCTTACTACGCAGCAGATTACTGCGCATACCCAATGGCATCAATGGAAGGTGGTGAAACTCTACTACCTGCTACATTGAGCCCAGGTGTTGAGTTATAAAAATATTTTAAGGGTTTCCCTTACCACCTCCCTTTATAGGGAGGTTTTTAAACGTCACAGGTTGAAGGCTATCTGATCAGATTTCTGGACAAATTTGGTCAGATAGCCTCATTTATAAAATTAAATAAACAATAAATATAACTCCGTTAACGTAGACAAACCCAAACAAGGAGGCGTTATGACGCCACAAGTTTTATTCCAGTCGTTATGGAATGACTATATTCAACGCTTATGTCCCTCTGCTGATAAAGTTCACCATCTGCTTCAGGAAAATGAGCCATTGATCAATGACCACATTGCGCTGCGTACATTTAATGTCGCACCTTTGGGGATTGAGACACTGGCCAAACCGTTTATCGACGCTGGCTATAAGCCATGCGGTGATTACGAGTTCGAAAGTAAGAAGTTAGTGGCGAAGCACTTTGAGCATCCAGACCCGAAACAGCCAAAAGTTTTTATCAGTGAGCTAAAAGTGAATGAGTGTTCTCCAGAGCTTCAGGTCATCGTTGCCAAGCTCGTTGAGCAATTGGACATCGATAAGCTAAAAGGTCATGAGTTCTTGTCTGGTGGGCGTCTATGGGATCTGAGTTTTGCTGATTACCAGTTGCTGGCAAAAGAGAGTGAATACGCTTCTTGGCTAGCAGCACACGGCTACGGTGCTAACCACTTTACGGTTAGCGTGAATCAGCTTGATGCTTTTGAAGAAGTGAAAGGTGTCAATGACCACCTGCGTGAAGCTGGCTTTACGATCAATGAATCAGGCGGTGAAGTGAAAGGCTCGCCAGAGGTGCTGCTTGAGCAATCTTCTACTATGGCGGATAAAGTGCCAGTGACCTTCACTGAAGGTACTGAGATGGTTCCTGGTGGCTTCTATGAGTTTGCTAAGCGTTACCCAATGAGTAACGGTGAACTTTACCCAGGATTCGTTGCAGCTTCTGCTGATAAGATTTTCGAAAGTACCAACGGGTAAGATAGACGAGATACGAGAACGGGTTTTTCACCCTATGGAGTAGGGAAGCCCTTTCCGTAGCGCAGCGTTTCCGATATAAACAAAAAGCCACCAATGTCTCCATTGGTGGCTTTTAAAATTTTAGCGGTTAATCGAAATTAACGAGTACCGTAAACAACGATTGTCTTACCGTGGGCAGAGATTAGGTTCTGCTCTTCTAGCATCTTCAAGATACGACCTACTGTCTCACGAGAGCAGCCAACAATCTGACCGATTTCCTGACGAGTGATCTTGATCTGCATACCGTCTGGGTGCGTCATTGCATCTGGCTGTTTTGCCAGGTTAAGCAGTGTTTGCGCGATGCGGCCTGTTACGTCTAGGAATGCCAAGTCACCCACTTTCTGACTGGTTACCTGTAGGCGGCTTGCCATTTGTGCAGACAGGCGCATTAGGATGTCAGGGTTAACTTGGATTAGCTGACGGAATTTCTTGAATGAAATTTCTGCTACTTCACAAGGAGATTTCGCACGAACCCATGCCGTACGCTCTTGGTCTTCTTCGAATAAACCAAGTTCACCGATAAAGTCACCTTGGTTTAGGTAAGAAAGGATCATTTCCTTACCTTCTTCGTCTTTGATAAGTACTGCAACAGAACCTTTAACAATGTAGTAAAGAGTCTCTGCTTTTTCGCCCGCGTGGATCAGCGTGCTTTTTGACGGGTACTTATGAATATGACAGTGTGAAAGGAACCACTCTAATGTTGGATCGGTTTGAGGTTTACCTAGAACCATAATATCTCACTTCCTCTGCAGGGTACGCTTGCTGCTTTCCATGTTTTAGCTAAGCCTTGAATCAAGACCTACTAGGATAAGAGCACTTTTCAAATGCTGCAAGCCATCTTTGTTTCGGTTTCAAATAGTATCTTTTTTTGAAATCGATTTCTTGATTTTAATCGGGTACACCTTACGATTTTGTACGCAAAAATGTGCACATGATCACGGTATGAAAAGTAATCGTGTTTATAACGCGAGTCTTAGCCAATTTTTCCGGTTTCGATTAACTGTTGCAAGATCGGGCGAACAATCAACTCGACCGCGAAACTCATTTTGCCGCCCGGCACCACGAGCGTGTTGTGGCGAGACATAAACGAACCATCAATCATTGCCAGTAGGTAAGGGAAGTCGACGTTCTTAATTCCGCGCAGGCGAATCACGACAAAGCTTTCATCTAGGCTCGGTATGCCTTTGGCGTTGAGTGGGTTAGATGTGTCGACTGTTGGAACGCGCTGGAAGTTGATATGAGTTCGCGAGAACTGGGGAGTGATATAGTTAAGGTAGTCGTCCATCGAACGGACAATGGAGTCCATCACGGCTTCACGAGAGTGACCACGATCTCGGGTATCTCGGACGAACTTTTGGATCCATTCCAAGTTAACAATGGGTACCATGCCAATCAGAAAATCGACGTGCTGAGCAACGTTCACATCACCATCAACTACACCACCGTGCAAGCCTTCATAAAACAGTACATCAGAGTTTTCTGGCAGTTCTTGCCATGGGGTAAAGGTACCCGGCATCTGATTGTAAGGTACGGCTTCATCAAACGTGTGCAGATAACGGCGTACCTGGCCTGTCCCTTCGTTACCGTATTTGCGGAAAAACTCAGCGAGTGCTGGGAAGTCGTTCGCCTGTGGACCAAAGTAGCTGATGTGACGCCCCTGTTCACGGGCTTTGCGAATTTCGACATCCATCTCTGGGCGAGTAAAACGGTGAAAACTATCGCCTTCTACCCAAGCGGGCTTAACGTTCATCATGTTGAACATTTTGCGGAACGCTTCAGATGTCGTTGTGGTGCCTGCACCAGAAGAACCGGTGACGGCAATGATTGGATGTTTTGCTGACATGACAAACCTTGTCTGTAAATAACTGTCCCTTGTTGCATGTCACTATAACACGCTTTATTGGAAGGGCACGGTATGATGTGTTTTAAATTAAAACTTTTGTTTGAGCTGAATGTCGACGGTCTCGTGAAGCTCAGAAAACACCACAACAGCTTCACCTGATTCGAGCTGGTTTCTGATTTGGTCGACTTTGTCTTGCAGAGAAATTTCCAGTTCGCCGTAGTCTGTGCCTTCGCGCAGGACGAATTCACGAATCAGGTTGTCCAGTGTGTCTGGGTCAATTTGTTGCCATGGAACGATCATAAATACCTCTGTCTTTTATGCTCGAAAAGTTGACGGCTATTATCCAGAAACCGCCAGACTTTGGTAGTAGGCTGGTAACGCTTCTTCTAGCCAGAATCTCGGTTTGAGCGCGCTGCCGGTTAAGAAGCCTACGTGTCCGCCTTGTTCGAACAGTCGATAGTCGATGTTGTCAGGGAGGACATACTTAGGGATCACGGCATCTGTCATGAAAGGGTCGTCTTTGGCATGGATGATTTGCGTCGGTATGCGAATGTCTTTGAGTCGATGAATACCGGAGCACCTCTGATAATAATCTTGTGCGTCTTTAAATCCATGTAAAGGAGCGGTAATCAAGTCATCAAATTCAAACAGTTTGGTGACACGCTTAATGCTTTGGTAAGAGACATCGAGTTCACCTTTGATCAGGTGATGTTTACGCAGAGCATTTTTCTTCAAAGATGAGAGCAGGTACGTTTTGTACACCTTGGAAAAGCCTTTCTCGATGCGCTCTGAACAGGCCGATAGATCGAGCGGTGCCGAGACGATGGTCGCTGCAGAAAGTAGTGGCTCTTGATTGTACTGCGCCAGATAGTTAGCCAGCATGTTGCCACCAAGAGAAATCCCTACTGCGACTTTGGTTTGATGTGGTAGCTGTTGATTTAGCTGCTCAAGGAAGAAACGTGCATCTTCTACTTCACCTGAATGATATGCACGTGCACGATGATTCGGCTTACCGCTGCAGCCGCGAAAATGCATCATCACAGACAGCCAGCCATGTTGAGAGAATGCGTGCATCAGGCCATTGGCATAAGGACTGTAAAAGCAGCCTTCTAGTCCATGAAACAAGACAAAAACAGGTTTTTTCTTAGCCTGCTCAGTTTGCCAGTCTTCACTCCAAGCTAGATCGAGAAAATCACCATCCGGAGTATTCAGGGTCTGCCAAAGCGGTTCAAACAGTGCTTTCTTACGAATGAAACGCGGTGCCAGAGTTTGCAGATGCGGATTGGCTAATCCTTTGGCAGCAATAAATTGAGTCATAAGAACGCCTATCAGTGGGTGAGGTCATCGATGGAATGGGCAAAAACGTCGTGCAAATGTTCTCCGCCAAGCTGACGACAATATCTCAACGTCAGCGGTTCAGCTTGGTTAGTCTGTAGTTCTATACTGTTGATGCAATCGACCAGATCAGACTGTTGTTGCTTTTCAAGTTGTAATTCGAACTGTAAGGATTCTCTGTAGAGGGTATCCGGTACATGGGATTTGAGTTTACGGCGTAGGTCTCGATAGCTGTGTAACAGGGTTTCTGAACGACCTAGACACTCTTCGACTTTGTGCCAGTCTTCATCGAGAAAGGCAGCCTGCTGCTCATCAAGCCATTTGAGTAGCAGCAGCAGGTTTACATTGCCTTTGAACTGGTTTTGCAAATTAAGGCACGCATCTTTGACGTCTTTGACACTGTAATATTGCAGGCTGAACTGCCACAATCGTTCTAGTGTGAGAGGTACTGATACGTGCTTTGAGCTCATTGACCGTTAAACTCCTGTTCCATCTGCTCCAGCTCCTCCTGCAGTGCCATCCATTCCATTTCGACGTCTTCCAGTTCGGCTTTAGCCTGACTCTGAGCAGTTAATACCTGATTAAGTTTAGCTTTATTTTCCGCTTCATACAGTGAGTTATCAGATAATTGCGTTTCTGCTTCCGCTAATTGATGACCTAGGGTCTCCATCTTAGCTTCAAGCTTGGTGAGTGTTTTGCGAACAGGAGCAGTCTGTTTACGGAATTCTGCTTCACGACGCTTCTGCTCTTTCTTGGCGGCAGCACTGTTGGTAGTGCTCTTGTCTGGTTGCACAGATTGTGCTTCGCGGCGTTCAGCTTTCTGCTGCTCTGTCAGCCATTTGTAGTAATCATTGAGATCGCCATCAAACGGTGCGACCTGACGATCATGCACCAAATAGAGGTCATCAGTGGTCGCACGCAGCAAGTAACGGTCGTGCGAGACAATCACCATTGCGCCTTCGAATGTTTGTAGCGCCAGCGTCAGGGCTTGGCGCATGTCCAAGTCCAAGTGGTTGGTCGGTTCATCAAGCAGTAATAAGTTTGGCTTTTGCCAGACGATCAATGCCAACACGAGGCGAGCTTTCTCACCCCCGGAGAAAGGAGCCACTTTTTCCAGCGCTTTGTCACCTTGGAATCCAAAGCTACCCAGATAGTTGCGCAGCTCAAGTTCGTTCTTGTCTGGCGCAATTTGCATCATATGCTGGAGGGGTGTTTCTTCTGGGTGTAAGGTTTCTAGCTGGTGCTGAGCAAAGTAACCAATCTTTACTCCTTGAGAGTAAGTCAGGTCGCCACCTTGCGGGTTCAACTCACGAGAAAGCAGTTTGATCAGAGTTGATTTACCCGCGCCGTTACGTCCGAGTAGGCCTATGCGACTGCCAGGAACCAGATTGAGGCGGATTTTCTCTAAGATCAGGTTGTCACCATAACCCGCTGAGACCTCATCCATCATAATGATAGGGTTGGGCAACGCATCAGGGTCACGGAACTCAAAGCTGAACGGGTTATCAAATTGCGCAGGGAGAACCTTCTCCATTTTCTCCAGTGCCTTTATGCGGCTTTGTGCTTGGCGAGCTTTGGAGGCTTTATAACGGAAACGGTCGATATACTTTTGCATATGCGCCATTTGCTTCTGCTGTTTCTGAAATTGCGCTTGTTGCAGGAGCAGTTTCTGGGCACGTTGGTCTTCAAACGAGGAGTAGTTGCCGGTGTACTCATTCATCTGCTCATTTTCGATATGAATAATGCGGCCAACGATAGGATCGAGGAAGTCTCGGTCGTGCGAAATCAGGACGAGTGTCCCCGGGTAGTTTTGCAGCCAGCGCTCTAACCACATCACGGCATCAAGATCTAAGTGGTTGGTTGGCTCATCGAGCAGCAATAAGTCTGAGCGACATAACAGGGCTTGGGCAAGGTTGAGGCGCATACGCCAACCACCTGAGAACTGAGTCAGATTCCAATTCATCTGTTCTTGGCTAAAGCCTAAACCATCAAGTAATTCAGCTGCGCGAGCGCGAATGCTGTAGCCCCCAATAGTTTCAATCTTGCCGTGTAATTCGGCAACCAGTGTACCGTTATCGGCTTGCTCTGCTTGGAGGAGCTGCGCTTCCAGTGCTCGATATTCACGATCACCATCAATGACGTATTCCAGCGCCGGACGTTCCAGTGCTGGTGTTTCCTGTGCTACCCAGGCCATCTCCCAATGCGAAGGCTTACTGAAGTTACCGGCATCAATCGACAATTCGTCTTTAATTAATGCGAATAGGGTAGATTTACCGCAGCCGTTTTTTCCCACTAAACCGACTTTGTCGCCCGGTTGAATGGTTGCTGAGGTTTGATCCAGTAGTGGCTTACCGCCACGCAACAGCTGGATGTCAGAAAAGGTAATCATAATCTTGCGCTTTATTCTTGCTCGTATCGCGTCGAATAGTAGGGGGAATGAGATAAAATGTCGATCATTGCGTTATGCTTAACAACAACGTATAACAAACCGATAACGATAAAATTGTACCTAACGCCTACTTAGGTATTGAAAACAAAAGGATGGCTGCTTACGGAATGGCTGTAAACGATTTAAATACTGAGTCGCCTGAAAAACCGAAAGTGCTTGTGATTTATGCTCACCCTGAATCGCAAAGCTCTGTCGCGAACCAAGTGATGATTAAGAAGATAACTGCGCTTGATCACGTCACTGTGCATGATCTCTATGCTTATTACCCAGACTTTTTTATTGATGTGGATGCCGAGCAGCAGCGTCTACTTGATCATGATGTGATCGTTTTTCAGCATCCTTTATATATGTATTCTTGCCCAGCGCTGCTTAAAGAGTGGATGGACCGCGTGTTGGGTAAGGGGTTCGCTTATGGGAAGGGCGAAGCATTGAAGGGTAAATATTGGCGCAGTGTGATTACTACGGGCGGTAATGAAGAAGCTTTTGGCAGTGAGGGCTACAACAAGTATCCACTGTCAGAGATTTTACAACCGTTTGAGTTGACTGCAGCCTTGTGTCAGATGACGTGGATTGAGCCGCTGGTACTCTACTGGGCCCGCAATGTTTCTGATATGGATCGTTATCAGCACGCAGAGAAGTATCGCCAGTGGCTGCTCAACCCGACTATGACTTCAACCTCAGGAGAAATTCATGGCACTTGAAAATGATTTTCTTCAGAGCAGCGTGATCTTTCTTACCGCAGCAGTCGTTGCAGTGCCATTAGCCCAACGCTTAGGTCTCGGCTCAGTACTGGGTTATTTGCTGGCAGGCATTATTATCGGCCCATGGGGGCTAGGCCTTATTAGCGATGTTGAAGCGATTCTTCACTTTGCGGAATTTGGTGTCGTTCTACTACTGTTTTTGATCGGTTTAGAACTGAACCCTAAAAAATTATTGCAGATGAAAGGGCCGATTCTTGGGCTCGGCGGTGCGCAAGTTGTGATTACCACCGCGGTATTGGCGAGCGTAACCAATCTAGCAGGAGTCAATTGGCAAACCAGTTTAGTGATTGGTATGGGGCTGGCTCTGTCGTCGACTGCTATTGCTCTGAAAGTGATTGAAGAGCAGGGCTTGGCAGGCAGTGAAGCGGGGCAGTCAGGGTTTGCCGTTCTGCTGTTTCAAGATATTGCGGTCATCCCCATGTTGGCAATTCTCCCCGTTCTGGCAGGAAACACCGCAGGCGACTGGCTCGATGCGATGTGGATGCTCGGCGGTGTCATCGGCCTTCTGGTCGGCGGTCACTTCTTACTTCGCCCCTTATTCCGCTATGTGGTACTGAGTGGAGTTCGTGAACTATTTACCGTTGCAGCACTGCTGTTAGTTATCGGAATTGCACTGCTGATGCAGCAACTCGGCCTGTCTATGGCACTGGGTACTTTCCTTGCTGGTGTCCTTCTTGCAGAGAGTGAGTATCGTCATGAGCTGGAAATTGCCATCGAGCCGTTCAAAGGGCTACTGTTAGGTTTATTCTTTATTGCGGTCGGTATGGCGGTGAACTTAGGCTTGCTAGCACTGGAGCCATGGAATGTATTGATGGCGGTGTTCGGGCTAGTGGCTGTCAAGGCGGTCATTCTATATTTCTTAGCCCGCTTGGCAGGTAGTAAACCCAAAGCTCGTAGTAAGATGGCGGCCATTCTTAGTCAGGGTGGTGAGTTTGCCTTTGTAATTTTTACCGCCGCAAGCGCGGAAGGTTTATTGGCACAGGAACAAACCGCTTTCCTACTGGTTGTGGTGAGTTTATCTATGGTCACCACTCCGCTGTTATTGATGGCGCAAAGTAAGTGGTATGCCCGTGGTTTGAACTTTGATGAATCAGGAGCGTTACGCACTGATGTGGTTAACCGTGAACCAAGAGTGATTATTGCCGGATTTGGTCGTTTTGGTCAGATTGTTGGCCGACTGATGTACGCCAACAAAATTCGCGTGACGGTACTTGAAAGTGACGCCAGTCAAATCCAATTACTTAGGAAGTATGGTTACAAGGTATTTTATGGTGATGCCACGCAGCTAGACTTACTGCGCGCTGCTGGAGCGGATAAAGCGGAAGCTATGGTGATCTGTACCGACTCGCCGGATGAGATCATGAAGATCGTCGATTTGTGTCAGTACCATTTCCCGCATCTTAAATTACTGGCGCGGGCACGAAGTCGGGTTGAAGCCTATCAGCTTCTGAGCCACGGGGTAGATAACTACTCAAGGGAAACTTTCCTTGGGGCGTTGGACCTAGGCCGTCAAGCGTTAACCGAGCTCGGTATGCACCCATATCAGGCCAAGCGAGCCGAAGCGCACTTTAGAAAATTAGATAACGCGATGTTGAAAGAACTATTGCCTCAGCATCACGAAGACAAGCAATTGGCCATGAGAGCCAAAGAAGCCCGAAAAGAACTCGAAGAAATCTTTGGTCGCGAGATGGAAAAAGATCAGCAATCAAAGAACTTCTGGGATTAAATCCAAACCTTCCCAGTGCAGGATGAACATCCCATGCTGGTGAAGGTTTACGTTGTGGAATGAAATAATGAAAAAAAGATTTATCGCTGGAGTGAGCTGCCCGAAGTGTTCTCAGCAAGACACCTTACGCTGGTGGATAGAAAACAATATTGAGTTAGTCGAGTGTGTTGAGTGTGAATATCAGGATCAGCGTAAACCGCAATCTGTGGAGAAAACTGAACACTCGCAACAAGAGATGATCGGTATTTTTAAGCCGGATTGATTGAGTTTCTTTATTTGATCCCCATAATACCCTACATAGAAAATTGTTATTCGGAGCAATTCAATTGCTCCGTTTCTTTATCTCCTTGGAGTCATTATGAAAATTGAAAAGAACGTAGTAGTAAGCCTTGCTTACCAGGTGA
The DNA here is from genome assembly GCF_947311885.1 of Vibrio sp. St2. NCBI lineage: Bacteria > Pseudomonadati > Pseudomonadota > Gammaproteobacteria > Vibrionales > Vibrionaceae > Vibrio > Vibrio sp. St2. The sequence goes on from NZ_CAMZNA010000006.1 coordinate 235,523, forward strand.
AACTGGAAGATGGCGCAGTGGTTGATCAGTCAACAGCAGAAGCACCACTGGATTACCTACACGGCAACAACAACCTGATCACAGGTCTTGAAACTGCACTGGAAGGTAAAGAAGCGGGCGCTCAGTTTTCAGTAACAGTGTCTCCAGAAGAAGCGTACGGCGATCATAACGACGCGCTTGTTCAACGTGTACCAGCGAATGTTTTCCAGGGTGTTGACCAGATTGAAGTGGGCATGCGTTTCCTAGCGGATACAGACCAAGGTCCAATCCCAGTAGAAGTGACAGAAGTTGACGGTGATGAAGTTGTGGTTGACGGCAACCACATGCTTGCAGGCCAAACGCTGACATTTGACGTTGAAGTTGTTGCAACACGTGAAGCGACAGCAGACGAAATCGAACATGGCCATGTTCACCAAGCGGGTGCACACGATCACGAAGGTGGTTGTTGTGGCGGTGACCATGACCACGCTGAAGAGAAGAAAGATGGCTGCTGTGGTGGCGGTAGCTGCGGTTCTCACTAACAGAGAAAAGACCGCCTGAGTACTGTGCTCAGGTGTTGATTTTAAAGCGCAAGCTAAGTGATTAGCTTGCGCTTTTTGTTTATCTAAGGTGTGATGAGAGCAAAGCACACTGCAAAGGAGTAGGACGTGAGCAAACCATTTTCAATCGCGATTCATGGCGGCGCGGGGACAATTTTACGTGAACAGATGAGTGACGAGTTAAAGGCGGACATTCTCAACGATTTAGAAAAGTCCGTTCGTGCTGGTCATGAGGTTCTTGCTCGTGGCGGTGATGCTTTGGATGCCGTCGTTGCCGCAGTGAAGGTGCTGGAGGATTCGGTCAACTTTAACGCTGGTCGAGGCTCAGTGTTAACGCACAAGGAAATTGTTGAGATGGACGCCTCTGTCATGCACGGTAAAGACGCAAATGCAGGCGCAGTGGCAGGCGTGCGCCACATTCGTAACCCGATTGAGCTGGCACGTGATGTGATGACAGACAGTAACCATGTGCTATTGATCGGAGAAGGGGCCGAAGAGTTTGCCTTTGAGCAGGGCCATCAATACACCGAACAAGATTACTTCTTCACTGACCGACGCTATGACCAACTGCTGTCGATGAAAGAGAAAGGCTTATTTGCCTTATCCGAGTCGAAATACCCGGATGACAAGAAATACGGCACAGTCGGCGCTGTTGCTCTAGACAAGCAAGGCAATTTAGCGGCAGCCACTAGTACTGGCGGTGTGACCAACAAAAAGTACGGTCGAGTGGGGGATTCTTCCATCATTGGCGCGGGTACGTTTGCCGAAAATGGTAACGTGGCGGTATCGACCACCGGAATGGGGGAATACTTTATTCGCAAGACTGTCGCGAGTGATGTGGCAGCACGGATTCGTTATCTCAAGGAAGATGTGCATACGGCCTGCGAGACTGTGATTCAAGGCGAGTTGAAAGCTATGGGAGGCGAAGGTGGCCTGATCGCCATTGATGGTGATGGACATGTTCACTTTGCGATGAACAGCAGCGGTATGTACCGAGCGAGCATGGATACGGATGGCAGCTTGCTAGTGAAGATTTATGCGGATGAGTAGGGTCAAAACGACCCCTAATAGTAGCACTAACAAAGGGTTAGTGCTTCATTACACTTCTATGATTAAAAAATGACTGCAAGAAGTGTGATTCAGTGCTAGAATCCATTTTTAACTAGCAATCAGACTTGGAAAGATGGGAAATAACGTAGTCGTTCTGGGCACCCAATGGGGTGACGAAGGTAAAGGTAAAATCGTAGACCTTTTAACTGAAGATGCAAAATACGTGGTTCGCTACCAAGGCGGTCACAACGCAGGTCACACTCTAGTCATTGACGGTGAAAAAACCGTTCTTCACTTAATTCCATCAGGTATTCTTCGCGATAACGTAAAATGTGTTATCGGTAATGGCGTAGTACTATCGCCTGAAGCTCTCCTTAAAGAAATGAAGCCTCTTGAAGAGCGCGGTATTCCAGTACGCGAGCGTCTTTTCGTTTCTGAAGCTTGTCCTCTAATTCTTCCGTACCACATCGCTATCGACAACGCGCGTGAAATCGCTCGTGGCGCGAAAGCTATCGGTACAACGGGTCGTGGTATCGGTCCAGCTTACGAAGATAAAGTGGCTCGTCGCGGTCTACGCGTTGGTGATCTTTTCGATAAAGAAATGTTCGCTGAGAAACTAAAAGAAGTGATGGAATTCCATAACTTCCAGCTAGAGCACTTCTACAAAGCAGAAACAGTAAGCTACGAAGAAGTACTTGAGCAGTGTATGGGTTACGCAGACCTTCTTACTTCAATGGTAATGGACGTAACTGACGAACTAGATGCAGCACGTAAGCGCGGCGACAAGATCATGTTCGAAGGTGCTCAAGGTACACTACTTGATATTGACCACGGTACTTACCCATACGTAACGTCTTCTAACACGACGGCTGGTGGTGTTGCTGCAGGTTCTGGTTTTGGCCCTCGTCACATTGGCTACATCCTTGGTATCACTAAAGCGTACTGTACTCGTGTTGGTTCAGGTCCTTTCCCAACAGAGCTTTACGATGGTCAAGACAAGCAAGATCCTGTTGGTAAACACCTAGGTGATGTTGGCCACGAGTTTGGCGCAACAACTGGTCGTCTACGTCGTACTGGTTGGTTTGATGCAGTGGCAATGCGCCGTGCAATCCAAATCAACTCACTAACAGGCATGTGTCTGACTAAACTTGACGTTCTTGATGGTCTGAAAGAGATCAAGATCTGTACTGGTTACAAGATGAAAGATGGCGCTATCCTAGAAGTTTCTCCAATGGCAGCTGAGTCATTCGAAGAAGCAACGCCAATCTACGAAACAATGCCAGGTTGGTCTGAGACAACATTTGGTGCTAAGTCTATCGACGCGCTTCCACAAGCAGCTCTAGACTACATCAAGCGTATCGAAGAGCTAACGGGTGTTCCTGTGGATATTATCTCTACTGGTCCAGACCGTAACGAAACAATCATCAAGGTTCACCCTTACGAAGCTTAATTCTGATTGTTATCAATGATTGTAAAAACCAGCGCATCAGCGCTGGTTTTTTTATGCTCAATTTTCATGCATTATCTATACTGACAGTGGCAAGTTTTTGCCAGTCGTCGGCAATTTTGATTAAAGAGTTAGCAGCCATTGCCGATACAGGTATCAAGATTGCCGTTTATGCGGTTAATCCTAAAGATACAGGTTGCTAAGAACCCAGCTTGTATAACCTGTCTTGGTGAGTAGACAGGTGGAGACATTATCGAAGTCAAAGAGTGCAGACAATGAAGCTAAGAAAGTTAGCTGCTTCGATGGTATTTTTGTTTGGGGCTTCTGTGGCTAATGCCAATGAGCTTGCTGAGATCGGTGAGCCTATTCCCATATATACCGAAGCTGAACTGATAAAACTGATCAACGAAAACAAACATTTAGAACAAGTTAAAGCAGACAGTTGCCAATTAGTTGAAGATATCGTCGCTCGAGCGACCCGGATCAGCCTGCCATCCTACGAGTTTTTGTATGGTGACATGCTGGCGTGGGGGGTCTGTGTCGAGCAGGATGTCGAACTGGGCTTGTACTATATGGAAAATGCGGCGCACCAGGGGTTACCTGCTGCGTTGGAGCAGCTTGGTCGCTATTACTCGCGCGGAACTTTAGTTCAGCAGGACAAAGAGCGTGCGATCCCTTACCTACGCGAAGCGGCTGCAATGGGCAACCTGAATGCTCGCATTCATTTGGCAGAACTGCTACTACGTGATTATGGCAGTCCGTTGGATTATGAAGATGCGTATCGCTGGCTGTATAACTCCGTGACGGCGGATCAGCGCACGCACAAACGAATTTCAATTCTGCGGCAAGGCTTAGAGCGGAGAATGCCACAGAATATTATCGCCAGAGCCAAAAAACGCGATACTTTCTGGTAAAGCGATAATCTGACTGCACTCAGGTTATACAACAACGCCCAGCATATGCTGGGCGTTGTTATTTTTAGAGCAGGTGATTATTGAACCACTTCACCTGATTCAATCACGGTTTCACGTACGACTTTGGTAAACTCCAGCGCTTCTTTGCGAATCGCGTCTTCATCGACTGTGAGCATGTCGCGGTCTTTCATCAGGATTTTCCCGTCAACGATGGTGTGACGAACGTTGCCTGAGTTCGCTGAATAAACCAAGGCAGAGTATGGGTTGTAGACTGGAACCATATTCGGTGCTTTGGTATCGACAACGATGATATCTGCCAGCTTGCCCGCTTCTAGAGAACCAATCTTATCTTCCATATGCAGTGCTTTTGCGGCGCCCATGGTCGCCATATCGATAACTTTAATCGGTGGCATTGCTGCACGGTCTTTGTTGACCAACTTGTGAACCTTAGCAACTTGGTTGAACTCATCAATCGTGCTTAGAGTGTTGCCTGACATTGGGCCGTCAGTACCTAGACCGATACGAACATTTTCATCGTACATCTTAAGCGCTGGTGATACGCCTTTTGCTGACTTGATGTTGGCACTCATGTTATGGGCAACGCCCATATCCGATTGCTTAACCAGTTCAATGTCTTTGTCATCGACCAGAATCATATGTGCGCCAACCAAGTTCTTGTTGAGAGCACCAATGCTATCCATATACTCAACGGGAGACATGCCTTCAGCTCGCTCTGCAATTTTTTGTTCTTCACGATGCGATTCTGCAAGGTGAATCATGACCGGCACATCCTTTTCCAATGACAGCTTGGCAATCTTCTGCAGAGTTTCAGTCGTATTGGTGTAAGGGGCATGCGGTGCGAAAGCGGGTGTAATACGTGGGTGGTCTTTGTATTCTTCAATAAAGTTGAGTGCGTATTGAATCCCTTCTTCTGCATTAGCCGCATCAGCAACCGGGAATTTAATCACTGTTTCACCAAGAATGGCTCGCATACCGATTTTATCGACAGTCTTAGCCACTTCATCCTCAAAATAGTACATGTCGGCATAAGTTGTTACGCCTCCTTTGACCATTTCGACGTTACCGAGGTTGGCACCAATGCGTACCATATCGCGAGAGACAAGCTTAGCCTCCAGCGGGAAGATATAACGGTGCAGGCGATCAGGTACATCATCCGCGAGTGAGCGGAACACCGTCATCGAAACATGGGTATGGGTGTTGATTAACCCCGGCATCACAATGTCGCCATCCACATCAAGCGTTTTCTCTGCTTGGTACTGCTTTTCAAGCGACTGGTCACCAACGGCTAGGATCTGGTTACCTTTGATGACAACCGTGCCTTTCTCGAACACTTGTTTATCCTGGTTCATAGTCAGAACCATGGCATCTGTGATCATTAAATCGGCTTTTTCAGCCGCAGAAACAGAAAAAGAACATAACCCCGCGATTGTGGCAGCGAGTAAAGAACGTTTAATACTCATAACGAAACCTAAATATGGACAGTAAAATTTGACTGAATAATAAAGTTAAACTTTACCATTGCAATCGTTTGCTTTGTCATTTTCACTAATGTGTGATCTTTAACGTACGTTGTAAGAGATTGTGACCATAGATGGTAAGTTATGAAAATAGAGCTAGAATTTGGCTTTTTAATCTAACTCTCCTGTAGCTTAGTAAGTGAGTCGGATATACTAGCTTTAATTACCTTCCTTGTTTAATTAGGCGCGCCTATGTCAGAAAGCACCCCAAACGATCCATTTGCAGCTCGCGAATCAGAGAACTACGAAAACCCTGTTCCAAGTCGAGAGTTCATTCTTGAATTTCTTGAACAAGCTGGTGTTCCTTTGAATCGCAATGATCTGTTTGAAGCTCTACATCTAGAAGGTGAAGAGCAGTATGAAGGTTTACGCCGCAGATTAAGAGCGATGGAGCGTGACGGTCAATTGGTGTTCACACGTCGTCAGTGTTATGCCTTGCCAGAAAAACTCGAAATGGTGAAAGGTTACGTTATCGGACACAAAGATGGTCATGGCTGGGTGCGACCTGAAGGGAGTGTGGGCAAAGATAACGATGTGGTACTGCCTCACCATCAGATGAAAAGTGTTCTGCATGGCGACTATGTTTTAGTCCAGCCTACACAGAACTCGAAGCGAGGAAGAAAAGAAGGTCGTTTAGTGCGGGTACTCGAGGAGCGTCAGACACAAATCGTGGGTCGCTTCTTTATGGAGTATGGCTATTCCTACGTTGTGCCAGATGATTCTCGTATCAGCCAAGATATTCTCATCCCCAATGAGCTGCGTGCAGGTGCTCGAATGGGCAATGTCGTCGTGATTGAAATCACCGAGCGCGGTTCTCGTTCGCGTGGCATGATGGGCAAAGTGATCGAAGTTCTGGGCGAGAATATGGCGCCGGGAATGGAAACACAGATCGCGATTCGCACTCACCAAATTCCTCACGAGTGGCCTGAAGAAGTGGATAAGCAAATCGAAGGGCTCGGTGAAGAAGTGCCAGAAGAGGCCAAGCAAGGTCGTGTCGATTTGCGTGAACTTCCGCTTGTCACTATTGATGGTGAAGATGCGCGTGACTTTGATGATGCGGTTTATTGTGAAGCGAAGAAAAGCGGCGGCTGGCGCCTTTGGGTTGCGATTGCCGATGTGAGTTACTACGTCCGCCCAGATTCTGCGTTGGATAAGGAAGCTATCAATCGCGGTAACTCGGTGTATTTCCCATCACAAGTGGTGCCAATGTTACCGGAAGTGCTGTCTAACGGCTTGTGTTCTCTAAACCCACAAGTTGACCGCCTGTGTATGGTATGTGAAATGACCATTTCTGAGTCAGGTAAGCTCTCCGGATACAAGCATTACGAAGCAGTGATGAACTCGCATGCGCGTCTGACCTACAACAAAGTGCACCATATTCTTGAAGGTGACGAAGAACTGCGTCAGCGATACCAACCTTTGGTTCCTCATCTTGAAGAACTGCACAAGATGTACAAAGTGCTTAAGCATGCGCGGGACAACCGTGGCGCCATTGAGTTTGAAACTGTTGAAACCAAATTCATCTTCAATGCAGAGCGTAAGATCGACAGTATTGAACCAGTGATTCGCAATGACGCTCATAAGATCATTGAAGAGTGTATGATTCTGGCTAACATCGCGTCAGCGTCTTTGGTTGAAAAAGCCAAAGAGCCGGCACTATATCGAATTCACGAATCTCCAGGCGAACAGCGCTTGACAGGGTTCCGTGATTTTCTCAGTGAGCTTGGGTTAGACCTGAAAGGAGGCTTGGAGCCATCACCAACAGATTACGCCGATTTAGTTAGACAGATTGGCCAACGCCAAGATAAAGAATTGATCCAGACTATGCTGCTTCGCTCAATGAAGCAGGCGGTGTACAACGCCGATAACTGTGGTCACTTCGGTCTAGCATTGAAACGCTATGCGCACTTTACTTCACCTATTCGTCGCTACCCGGACCTTTTGCTTCATCGTGCGATCAAATATTTAATCGCAAAAGAGAATGGTACGCTGAAAGACCGTTGGACACCTACGGGCGGCTTCCACTATTCCTTTGATGATATGGATTTCTACGGTGAACAGTGTTCGATGACGGAACGTCGTGCCGACGATGCGACGCGGGAAGTGTCTGATTGGCTCAAATGTGAGTACATGCAAGATCACGTTGGTGAAGAGCTGGAAGGTGTGATTGCTAATGTGACTGGCTTTGGCTTCTTTGTCCGACTAACAGAACTGCATATTGATGGGCTGGTACATATTTCTACACTGGCAAACGACTACTACCAGTTCGACCCGATTGGACAGCGGTTGATCGGTGAAAGCTTCGGTGCTATCTATCGTCTAGGTGATGCAGTGAAAGTGAAAGTACTGTCTGTAAATCTAGATGATCGACAAATTGACTTTGAATTAGTCGAAACTAGTCGTAAGCTACGCGGCAAAGGAAAAACAGCCAAAAAACGCGCAGCCGAGGCACAGAAAAAAGCTAAGGCGAAAAAAAACGCGGCAGCGAATGGTCGACGTTCAGTAGACAAAGCTAAGCCTATGGTCGAACCAACTAAACGCCCGGATGGCAGCCAGGAAGAAGGTAAAGGCAGTAAAGCCTCGAAGAAACCTTCAGATAAAGCGCGTAAGAAAAAACCACGCAATAAAGTGAAGAAAGCTCGTGGTAAAAAACAGTAATCGGATAAATTAATGAGTAATGAATTTATTTACGGCATTCACGCAGTAAAAGCGGTACTGGCAAAAGAGCCTGAGCGCTTTGTTGAAGCCTTTGTATTAAAGGGTCGTCAAGATGACCGTTTAATGCCAATCCTAAATGAACTCCAGATGTGTGGCGTGTCGATTCAGCAAATGACACGTAAGACTCTGGATGATAAAGCTCGTGGCGCTAACCACCAAGGTATTATGGCCAAGGTGAAGCCTGCCAAGCAGCTGAATGAAAATGACCTCGATGACATCATTGCCCAACATTCCGCACCATTATTGCTGGTATTGGATGGAGTCACCGATCCGCATAACTTAGGTGCGTGTCTACGTAATGCCGATGCCGCGGGTGTGGCTGCGGTGATTGTTCCTAAGGATAAATCTGCGAACATTACGGCTACGGTAAGCAAAGTCGCATGTGGCGCAGCAGAAACGGTGCCTTTGGTTCGTGTAACCAACCTTGCTCGCACTATGCGTGCGTTGCAAGAGCAGGGGATCTGGTTTGTCGGGACGGCCGGGGAAGCTACACATGACATCTACCAAGCTAAGTTAACTGGGCCTCTTGCAATCGTCATGGGAGCTGAAGGTGATGGCATGCGTCGCCTGACACGTGAAACTTGTGATGATCTAATTAAGATCCCAATGGCAGGTAGTGTTTCGAGCTTGAATGTGTCCGTCGCATCAGGTGTGTGTCTGTTTGAGGCCGTTCGCCAGAGACTGGCTTAGTTAGTCATTTGGTTTGATTGACATGAAGCGCAGGCTGTTTGTTCAGCCTGCGCTTTTTAATTTGGCAGAAAGCCACAGCATGACAAATGAGTAAGCTTGAGCTCTCTTCGTTTATTTTTCACACAGCCCTTGCATGTCAAACTGTGATCTGTATAATGCAGCGCACTGGTTAAGCCAGTTGTGAACCAATGAGCGAAGAGGAGCTGATTTATCTCTTTGATATTTCAGGTAATGTAGACTCAGCTTATGTTCGCGGTTAATACAATTAGCTACTTATTCTTCGGAATAACTATCCCCAGACGTGATTCTGGTATGTAGGGGTAGTTAATCGAAAATTAACTGACAATACTTCCTAATCTTGGAAGTTACGGTTTCACATAAATCAATCGGCATTCTCTCGCTTTTGCGAGTGTGAGTGGCGATATTGTTTGTGTAATTTTTAATATTGGAGCTCTGTCTCATGCAGAACCAACGTATCCGTATCCGCCTAAAAGCTTTCGATTACAAACTAATCGATGCTTCTACAGCGGAAATCGTTGAAACAGCTAAGCGCACTGGCGCACAGGTTCGTGGTCCAATCCCACTACCTACTCGTAAAGAGCGTTTCACAGTTCTTATCTCTCCACACGTTAACAAAGATGCTCGTGATCAGTACGAAATCCGTACTCACAAACGTCTAATCGACATCGTTGAGCCAACAGACAAAACTGTTGATGCTCTGATGCGTCTAGACCTTGCTGCGGGCGTTGACGTACAAATTAGCCTAGGTTAAGGGAGATTAGAAGAATGATTGGTCTAATCGGTCGTAAAGTGGGTATGACCCGCGTATTTACTGAAGAAGGCGTTTCTATCCCAGTAACAGTTGTTGAGGTTGAAGCTAACCGTGTTTCTCAAGTTCGTACACTTGAAACTGACGGCTACGCAGCAATCCAGGTAACTACTGGTGCTAAGAAAGCTAACCGTGTTTCTAAGCCAGAAGCTGGCCACTTTGCGAAAGCAGGTGTTGAAGCTGGTCGCGGTCTTTGGGAATTCCGTTTGGAAAACGGTGAAGAGTTTGAAGTTGGTGCTGAACTAACTGTTGAACTGTTCAACGAAACTAAGAAAGTAGACGTTACTGGTACATCTAAAGGTAAAGGTTTCCAAGGCGCTGTTAAGCGTTGGAACTTCTCTACTCAAGATATGACTCACGGTAACTCATTGTCTCACCGTGCTCCTGGTTCTATCGGTCAATGTCAGACTCCAGGTCGCGTATTTAAAGGCAAGAAAATGGCAGGTCACATGGGTGCTGAGCGTGTAACGACTCAAAACCTAGAGATCGTACGTGTTGACGCTGAGCGCAACCTGCTTCTTATTAAAGGTGCAGTCCCTGGCGCAACTGGCGGTAACGTGATCGTTAAACCAGCTGTTAAAGCATAACGTCTCAGGAGTAAGTAATGGAACTAATGGTTAAAGGTGCTGATGCACTAACTGTTTCCGAAACTACTTTCGGACGTGAGTTTAACGAAGCTCTTGTACACCAAGTAGTTGTTGCGTATGCAGCAGGTGCTCGTCAAGGTACTCGTGCTCAAAAAACACGTTCAGAAGTTGCTGGCGGTGGCGCTAAGCCATGGCGTCAAAAAGGTACTGGCCGTGCACGTGCTGGTACAATCCGTAGCCCAATCTGGCGTACAGGTGGTGTTACTTTTGCTGCGAAACCACAAGATCACAGCCAAAAAGTAAACAAAAAAATGTACCGTGGTGCTATGAAGAGCATTCTTTCTGAGCTTGTTCGTCAAGAGCGTCTAATCGTTGTTGATAACTTCTCAGTAGAAGCACCAAAGACTAAAGAGCTTGTAGCTAAGCTTAAAGAGCTTGAGCTAACTGACGCGCTTATCGTGACTAGCGAAGTAGATGAGAATCTATTCCTAGCTGCTCGTAACCTATACAAAGTTGACGCACGTGACGTTGCTGGTATCGACCCAGTATCGCTAATCGCGTTCGACAAGGTTGTAATTACTGCTGAAGCAGTTAAGCAAGTTGAGGAGATGCTAGCATGATCACTGAAGAGCGTATCCTAAAAGTTCTACGTGCTCCGCACATCTCTGAAAAAGCAACTATGGCAGCTGAGAAAGCGAACACTATCGTTTTCAAAGTAGCTAAAGATGCTACTAAAAAAGAGATCAAAGCAGCTGTAGAAAAGCTATTTGAAGTTGAAGTTAAGTCTGTAAATACTCTTATCACTAAGGGTAAGACCAAACGTCAAGGTCTACGCCAAGGTCGCCGCAGCGACGTTAAGAAAGCGTACGTTACTTTGAAAGAAGGTCAAGATCTTGACTTCGTTGGCGGCGCGGAATAACAGGAGTAGTTGAGAAATGGCTATTGTTAAATGTAAGCCGACTTCCCCTGGTCGTCGTCACGTTGTTAAAGTTGTTAACGCTGACCTACACAAGGGCAAGCCATACGCACCTCTTCTAGAGAAAAACTCTAAGAACGGTGGTCGTAACAACAACGGTCGTATTACAGTACGTCACATCGGCGGTGGTCACAAGCACCACTACCGTGTAATTGACTTTAAGCGTACTAAAGACGGTATCCCAGCGAAAGTTGAGCGTCTAGAATACGATCCAAACCGTAGCGCTAACATCGCTCTAGTTCTGTACGCAGACGGTGAGCGTCGTTACATCCTAGCACCTAAAGGTGTTCAAGCTGGTGATGCTATCCAGTCTGGTGCAGACGCACCAATCAAAGCTGGTAACGCACTTCCAATGCGTAACATCCCAGTAGGTTCAACTGTACACAACGTTGAACTTAAGCCTGGTAAAGGTGGTCAGCTAGCTCGTTCGGCTGGTGCATATGCTCAAATCGTTGCTCGCGACGGTGCATACGTAACTATCCGTCTACGTTCTGGCGAAATGCGCAAAGTACTTTCTGAAGGCCGTGCAACAATCGGTGAAGTTGGTAACTCTGAGCACATGCTACGTGAACTTGGTAAAGCTGGTGCTAGCCGCTGGCGTGGTGTTCGTCCAACCGTTCGTGGTGTTGTGATGAACCCAGTAGACCACCCACACGGTGGTGGTGAAGGCCGTACTTCTGGTGGTCGTCACCCAGTTTCACCATGGGGTCAGCCAACTAAAGGCTTCAAGACTCGTAAGAACAAACGCACCGACAAGTACATCGTACGTCGTCGTAACAAGTAATCTATATAAAGAGGAATCGCCATGCCACGTTCTCTCAAGAAAGGTCCATTTATTGACCTACACTTGCTGAAGAAGGTAGAGAAAGCGGTGGAAAGCGGAGACAAAAAGCCTATTAAGACTTGGTCCCGTCGTTCAATGATCATCCCTACGATGATCGGTTTGACCATCGCTGTCCATAATGGTCGTCAGCACGTACCAGTTTTCGTTACCGAAGAAATGATCGGTCACAAACTGGGTGAATTTGCACCAACTCGTACTTACCGCGGCCACGTCGTGGATAAGAAAGCTAAGAAGCGTTAAGGAGTAGATGATGGAAGCACTAGCTAAACATAACTTTGCTCGCATTTCGCCTCAGAAAGCTCGCTTAGTTGCGGATCAAATCCGTGGTAAATCAGTTGACCAAGCTCTAGAAATCCTAACTTTCAGCAACAAAAAAGCTGCTGACCTAGTTAAGAAAGTTCTTGAGTCAGCTATCGCGAACGCGGAGCACAACGAAGGTGCAGATATTGACGATCTAAGTGTCGCAAAGATCTTCGTAGATGAAGGCCCTATCATGAAGCGTATTATGCCTCGTGCTAAAGGTCGTGCGGATCGTATCTTGAAGCGTTCAAGCCACATCACTGTTGTTGTAGCAGATCGCTAAGAGACTAGGAGAGTAAGCAATGGGTCAGAAAGTACATCCAAATGGTATTCGTCTTGGCATCGTTAAGCCTTGGAATGCTACATGGTTTGCTAACACCAAAGATTTCGCTGACAACCTAGACGGCGACTTCAAGGTACGTCAGTTCCTTACAAGTGAACTGAAAAAAGCGTCTCTATCACGCATCGTTATCGAGCGTCCTGCTAAGAGCATCCGTGTGACTATTCACACTGCTCGTCCAGGCGTTGTTATCGGTAAGAAAGGTGAAGACGTTGAGAAGCTACGCGCAGCAGTAGCTAAAATTGCAGGTGTACCAGCGCAAATTAACATCGCTGAAGTACGTAAGCCTGAACTAGATGCGCAACTTGTTGGTGACAGCATCGCGTCTCAGCTAGAGCGTCGTGTGATGTTCCGTCGTGCTATGAAGCGCGCGGTACAAAACGCTATGCGTCTAGGTGCTAAAGGTATCAAAGTAGAAGTAAGTGGTCGTCTAGGCGGCGCTGAAATCGCACGTTCAGAGTGGTACCGTGAAGGTCGTGTACCTCTACACACTCTACGTGCTGACATTGATTACGCAACTTCTTCGGCTCACACTCAATACGGTGTAATCGGCATTAAAGTTTGGATCTTCAAAGGTGAGATCCTAGGCGGCATGCCAGCAGCTAACGCTGTAGAGCCTAAAGGCGACAAGCCTAAGAAGCAGCGCAAAGGCCGTAAGTAAGGAGTCGACAGATGCTACAACCTAAACGTACTAAGTTCCGTAAGGTTCAGACTGGTCGTAACCGTGGTCTAGCTAAAGGTACTGATGTAAGCTTCGGCGAATTCGGTCTTAAAGCAACTGGCCGTGGTCGTCTAACTGCTCGTCAAATCGAAGCGGCACGTCGTGCAATGACACGTCACGTTAAGCGTCAAGGTAAAATCTGGATCCGTGTGTTCCCAGACAAACCTATCACAGAAAAACCACTTGAAGTTCGTCAAGGTAAGGGTAAAGGTAACGTTGAGTACTGGGTAGCCCAAATCCAACCTGGTAAGGTTATGTACGAAATGGGTGGTGTACCTGAAGAATTGGCTCGTGAAGCGTTCCGTCTAGCGGCGCGTAAACTGCCATTCAAAACTACGTTTGTAACTAAGCAGGTGATGTGATGAAAGCACAAGATCTACGCGAAAAAAGCGTTGAAGAGCTTAACGCTGAGCTATTGAATTTGCTACGCGAACAGTTCAACTTGCGCATGCAAGCTGCAACTGGTCAGCTACAGCAAACTCATACTCTGAAAGCTGTACGTCGTGATATCGCACGTGTGAAAACCGTATTGACTGAGAAGGCAGGCGCATAATGAGCGACAAAATTCGTACTTCATTTGGTCGTGTAGTTAGCAACAAGGCTGACAAGTCTATCACTGTTGCTATCGAGCGCATGGTTAAACACCCAATTTACGGCAAGTTCGTAAAGCGCACGACTAAAGTTCACGCACATGACGAGAACAACGAGTGTGGCCTAGGCGATACTGTTGAGATTCGTGAATGTCGTCCACTGTCTAAGACTAAGTCTTGGACACTGGTAAAAGTTGTAGAAAAAGCAAAAGGCTAATCCTTAGCTAATTCTATGATGTTAAACGGCTCCAAAATTATTTTGGGGCCGTTTATTTTTTGACTACCCAATCACAAAAAAGGGTGGTACAATTCGCGTCCCTTTTAAAGAGGCAGCCCGACCCGTGATGGGTCTAGTTATTAATATTTAGCGGAGCACTAACAATGATCCAAATGCAAAGTACACTTGACGCAGCTGATAACTCTGGCGCGCGCAAGGTAATGTGTATTAAGGTCCTGGGTGGCTCACACCGCCGTTATGCACATATCGGTGACGTCATCAAAGTTACTGTTAAGGAAGCAATTCCTCGCGGTAAAGTTAAGAAAGGTGATGTTCTGAAGGCGGTTGTCGTGCGCACTCGCAAAGGCGTTCGTCGTCCAGACGGTTCTGTCATTCGCTTCGACCGTAATGCTTGCGTATTGTTGAACGACAACACTGAGCAACCAATCGGTACACGTATCTTTGGCCCTGTGACACGTGAACTTCGTGGCGATAAGTTCATGAAGATCGTTTCACTGGCTCCAGAAGTTCTGTAAGGAGCACGTAGAAATGGCAGCTAAAATCCGTCGTAACGACGAAGTAATCGTTCTTGCTGGTAAAGATAAAGGCAAGAAAGGTAAAGTAACTAAGGTTCTAGCAACTGGTAAAGTTATCGTTGAAGGTATCAACCTTGTTAAGAAGCACCAAAAGCCGGTTCCGGCTCTAGGTCAACAAGGTGGCATCGTTGAACAAGAAGCAGCTATTGATGCTTCTAACGTTGCAATCTTTAACGCAGCTACTGGTAAAGCTGACCGTATCGGTTTCCGTTTTGAAGATGGTAAGAAAGTTCGTTTCTTTAAATCTAACAACGAAATCGTTTCTAACTAATAGAAGTAATTTGGAGTTCTACTATGGCGAAACTGCATGATTACTACAAGTCGTCTGTAGTCGCTGAACTGACCAAACAGTTTAGCTACACAAGCGTCATGCAAGTCCCTAGAATCGAGAAAATCACCCTAAACATGGGTGTTGGTGAAGCAATCAACGATAAGAAACTGCTAGAAAACGCAGCTGCTGATATGGCAACGATCTCTGGTCAAAAGCCACTTATCACTAAAGCGCGTAAATCTGTTGCAGGTTTCAAAATCCGCGAAGGCTACCCTATCGGTTGTAAAGTAACCTTGCGTGGCGAACGTATGTGGGATTTTCTTGAGCGTTTAATTAACATCGCTCTTCCACGTGTACGTGACTTCCGTGGCGTTAGCGCTAAGTCTTTTGACGGACGCGGTAACTACAGCATGGGCGTTCGCGAGCAAATCATCTTCCCGGAAATCGACTTTGATAAAGTTGATCGAGTACGCGGTCTAGACATCACTATTACGACGTCTGCTGGTACTGATGAGGAAGGCCGTGCTCTGCTGGCTGCCTTTAACTTCCCATTCCGTAAGTAAGGTGAAGGGTTACTGTTATGGCTAAAAATTCAATGAAAGCACGTGAAGCAAAACGTGCGAAGCTAGTAGCTAAGTTCGCTGAAAAGCGTGCTGCGCTTAAAGCTATCATCAGCGATGTAAACGCATCTGAAGAAGATCGTTGGAACGCAGTTCTTAAATTGCAATCTCTTCCGCGTGATTCAAGTGCATCACGTCAGCGCAACCGTTGTAACCAAACTGGTCGTCCACACGGTTACCTACGTAAGTTCGGTCTAAGCCGTATCAAAGTTCGTGAAGCTTGCATGAAAGGCGAGATTCCAGGACTTCGTAAGGCTAGCTGGTAATTGCCACTTAATCATTTGGAGTAAATCATATGAGCATGCAAGATCCGATTTCGGATATGCTGACCCGCGTTCGTAACGGTCAGGCAGCAAACAAAGTTGCTGTTAAAATGCCTTCTTCAAAGCTTAAAGTTGCAATTGCTGCACTACTAAAAGCTGAAGGTTACATCACTGACTTCGCTGTTGAAGGCGAAGCAAAACCTGAGCTAGAAGTTACTCTTAAGTACTTCCAAGCTAAACCAGTAATCGAGCAACTTAAACGTGTTTCTCGTCCAGGTCTACGTGTTTACAAGAAGAAAGATCAACTTCCTTCTGTAATGGGTGGTCTTGGTGTTGCAATCGTTTCAACTTCCAAGGGTCTTATGTCAGACCGCGCTGCACGTAAAGCAGGTCTTGGTGGTGAAATCATCTGTTACGTAGCTTAATAGGAGTAGACTATGTCTCGTGTTGCTAAAGCACCTGTCGCTATTCCAGCTGGCGTAGAGGTGAAACTAAACGGCCAAGAAATCACTGTAAAAGGTGCTAAAGGCGAACTATCTCGCGTTCTTAACGCTGCGGTAGTTGTTGCTCAGGAAGAAAACAATCTTACTTTCGGTCCTCGCGAAGGTGTTGCTAACGCATGGGCACAAGCAGGTACTGCTCGCGCTCTAGTTAACAACATGGTTGTTGGCGTTACTGAAGGCTTTACTAAGAAGCTAACTCTTAAGGGTGTTGGTTACCGTGCTGCTATCAAAGGCAACGCTGTAGGCCTAACTCTTGGCTTCTCTCACCCAGTTGAGCATGAATTGCCAGCGGGTATTAAAGCTGAGTGTCCAAGCCAAACTGAAATCGTGATCACTGGTTGTGACAAGCAATTAGTTGGTCAGGTTGCGGCTGACATTCGTTCTTACCGTGAGCCTGAGCCTTATAAAGGTAAAGGTGTTCGTTACGCAGATGAAAATGTGCGTACTAAAGAAGCTAAGAAGAAGTAAGGTAACACTATGGATAAGAAAGCATCTCGCATCCGTCGTGCTACACGCGCACGTCGTAAGATTGCAGAACTGGGTGCAACTCGCCTAGTAGTACACCGTACTCCTCGTCACGTGTACGCTCAGGTTATCGCATCAAACGGCTCTGAGGTTATCGCAGCAGCTTCTACTGTAGAAAAAGCGATCCGTGAGCAAGTTAAGAACACTGGTAACATCGATGCAGCTAAAGCAGTAGGTAAAGCTGTTGCAGAACGCGCTATTGAAAAAGGCGTAGATTCAGTTGCATTTGATCGTTCTGGTTTCCAATACCACGGTCGAGTGGCGGCGCTAGCAGAATCTGCTCGCGAAGCTGGTCTGAAATTCTAAGGTAGGGTTGGAAGATGGCTAAAGAACAACAAGTTCAAGCGAATGATTTGCAAGAAAAGCTAATCGCAGTTAACCGTGTTTCTAAGACGGTTAAAGGTGGTCGAATCATGAGCTTTACTGCACTAACAGTAGTTGGTGACGGTAACGGTCGCGTAGGTTTCGGTTACGGCAAAGCTCGTGAAGTACCTGCAGCGATTCAAAAAGCAATGGAAAAAGCGCGTCGTAACATGACTACTATCGCGCTTAACGAAGGCACTCTTTTCCACCCGGTTAAAGGTCGCCACTCGGGCTCTAAAGTTTACATGCAGCCAGCTGCAGAAGGTACGGGTGTTATCGCAGGTGGTGCGATGCGTGCAGTACTAGAAGTAGCAGGTGTACACAACGTACTATCTAAAGCATACGGTTCTACGAACCCTATCAACATCGTTCGTGCTACGATCGATGCACTAGGTAGCATGAAGTCGCCAGAAATGGTTGCTGCTAAACGTGGTCTAACTGTTGAATCTATTTCGGAGTAAGAACACCATGGCAACTATTAAAGTTACTCAAACTAAAAGCTCAATCGGTCGCCTACCTAAGCACAAAGCTTGTCTAAAGGGTTTGGGCCTTCGTAAAATCAACCATACTGTAGAACTTGAAGATACTCCGTGTGTACGCGGCATGATCAACAAGGTTTTCTACATGGTTAAAGTTGAGGAGTAATCAGAATGCGTTTGAATACTCTATCACCGGCTGCGGGTTCTAAGCCTTCTGCGAAGCGCGTAGGTCGTGGTATCGGTTCTGGCCTTGGTAAAACCGGTGGCCGTGGCCACAAAGGTCAAAAGTCACGTTCTGGCGGTTCAGTTCGTCCAGGTTTTGAAGGCGGTCAAATGCCTCTGAAACAACGTCTACCAAAATTCGGTTTCACTTCTCGTAAGAGCCTAGTGTCTGCTGAAGTTCGTCTAGCTGAGCTAGCGAAAGTTACTGGTGACGTGGTTGATCTAAACAGCCTTAAAGCTGCTAACGTTATCACTAAGAACATCGAATTTGTTAAAGTTGTTCTATCTGGTGAAATTAACAAAGCAGTGACTGTTAAAGGTCTACGTGTGACTAAAGGCGCTAAAGCTGCAATCGAAGCTGCAGGCGGTAAAATCGAGGAATAATCTCGAGGAACGAGGTACAGATGGCTAAGAAACCAGGACAAGATTTTCGTAGTGCTCAGAGCGGCTTAAGTGAACTAAAGTCGCGCTTGTTATTCGTAATTGGTGCACTTTTAGTATTCCGAGCAGGCTCTTTTGTGCCGATTCCTGGTATTGACGCTGCTGTACTTGCCGATTTGTTCGAACAGCAAAAAGGTACCATCGTAGAAATGTTTAACATGTTCTCCGGTGGTGCTCTTGAGCGTGCATCTATATTAGCGTTGGGCATCATGCCGTATATTTCGGCATCGATTGTTGTCCAACTGCTAACTGTAGTTCATCCAGCGTTAGCTGAACTCAAAAAAGAGGGTGAAGCAGGCCGTCGTAAGATCAGCCAATATACACGCTACGGCACGCTTGTACTTGCAACATTCCAAGCTATTGGTATTGCAACGGGCTTACCAAACATGGTCGACAATCTGGTTGTTATCAACCAAACCATGTTTACGCTTATTGCTACCGTAAGTTTAGTAACCGGCACCATGTTCCTGATGTGGTTAGGTGAACAAATTACAGAGCGTGGAATTGGTAACGGTATTTCGTTACTAATCTTTGCAGGTATTGTTGCTGGATTGCCTTCTGCAATCGGTCAAACAATCGAGCAAGCGCGTCAAGGTGAATTGCATGTACTTCTTCTGCTGTTGATTGTTGTACTTGCTTTTGCAGTTATCTACTTCGTTGTTTTCATGGAGCGTGGTCAGCGTCGAATCGTTGTCAACTACGCGAAGCGTCAACAAGGTCGTAAGGTATTTGCTGCACAAAGCACTCACTTGCCACTTAAAATTAATATGGCAGGTGTTATTCCAGCAATCTTTGCATCAAGTATTATCCTGTTCCCAGGAACACTGGCGCAATGGTTTGGCCAGAATGGTGAGAGCAGCACGTTCGGTTGGTTAACTGACGTGTCATTGGCTCTTAGCCCAGGTCAACCTTTGTATGTAATGCTTTATGCTGCAGCGATTATTTTCTTCTGTTTCTTTTACACGGCGTTGGTTTTCAACCCGCGTGAAACAGCAGATAACCTGAAGAAGTCTGGTGCATTCGTACCCGGCATCCGCCCAGGTGAGCAGACAGCGAAATATATTGATAAAGTAATGACGCGTTTAACCCTAGCCGGTGCGCTTTACATTACCTTTATCTGTCTGATTCCGGAGTTCATGATGGTCGCGTGGAACGTACGTTTCTACTTCGGCGGTACATCACTACTTATCGTAGTTGTTGTAATTATGGACTTTATGGCACAGGTACAGACTCATCTGATGTCTCAACAGTATGATTCTGTGTTGAAAAAGGCAAACCTGAAAGGCTACGGCCGTTAATTCAGGTTTCATTTACGGAGTTTAGCAATGAAAGTTCGTGCTTCCGTTAAAAAAATCTGCCGTAACTGTAAAGTTATCAAGCGTAACGGTGTCGTTCGCGTGATTTGCAGTGAGCCAAAGCACAAGCAACGCCAAGGCTAATTAGCAGAAATTTTTACTTGAAATATAAGGTAGCGTCGAGTATATTCCTCGGCCTACCTTTTGCGTGCAAAAGAAGTAGTATTCCGCAGCGTATCCATAACGGGCTTTGCTGCGGCTAATTCTTTTATGAAACACTAGGAGTGAATAATGGCCCGTATTGCAGGCATTAACATTCCTGATCAAAAACATGCTGTAATCGCACTTACTGCGATCTACGGTATCGGTAAAACTCGCTCTCAAGCTATCCTAGCTGAAGTGGGTATTGCTGAAGATGTTAAGATCAGTGAACTAACTGAAGAGCAGATCGATCAACTGCGTGATGGTGTAGCTAAGTACACTGTAGAAGGTGATCTACGTCGTGAAGTATCTATGAACATCAAGCGTCTTATGGACCTTGGCTGTTACCGTGGTCTTCGTCATCGTCGCAGTCTACCACTACGTGGACAGCGTACTAAAACCAATGCTCGCACCCGTAAGGGTCCGCGTAAGCCGATCAAGAAATAATCGGGAAGGTAGAGTACAATGGCTAAACAACCAACTCGCGCTCGTAAGCGCGTACGCAAGCAAGTTGCAGATGGCGTTGCGCACATCCATGCATCTTTCAATAACACAATCGTAACCATCACTGACCGTCAAGGTAACGCTCTTGCATGGGCTACTGCCGGTGGTTCAGGTTTCCGTGGTTCTCGTAAGTCTACTCCGTTCGCTGCACAGGTTGCTGCTGAGCGTTGTGCTGAAATGGCTAAAGAGTACGGTCTAAAGAACTTGGAAGTTATGGTTAAGGGTCCAGGTCCAGGTCGTGAATCTACTGTTCGCGCACTGAACGCTGCTGGTTTCCGCATCACAAACATTGTTGATGCTACACCAATCCCTCATAACGGTTGTCGTCCACCTAAGAAACGTCGCGTATAACGTTTTTTAGATTACTGGAGAAAGATCATGGCAAGATATTTGGGTCCTAAGCTGAAGCTTAGCCGTCGCGAAGGTACTGACTTATTCCTTAAGTCTGGTGTACGCGCGATCGATACCAAGTGTAAAATTGATAACGCACCAGGTGTACACGGCGCTCGTCGCGGTCGTCTATCTGAGTATGGCGTTCAGCTTCGTGAGAAGCAAAAAGTTCGTCGTATGTACGGCGTTCTAGAAAAACAATTCCGTAACTACTACAAAGAAGCTGCTCGCCTAAAAGGCAACACTGGTGAAAACCTACTTCAGCTTCTTGAAGGTCGTCTTGATAACGTAGTTTACCGCATGGGCTTTGGCGCAACTCGCGCAGAAGCACGTCAGCTAGTTAGCCACAAAGCTATCCTAGTTAACGGTAAAGTTGTAAACGTTCCTTCTTTCAAAGTTGCGGCTAACGACGTTGTTTCTATCCGTGAGAAAGCTAAACAGCAATCTCGCATTAAAGCGGCTCTAGAAGTTGCTGAACAACGCGAAAAACCAACTTGGATTGAAGTAGATGGTGGTAAGATGGAAGGTACGTTCAAGCGTTTGCCTGAGCGTTCAGATCTATCTGCTGACATCAACGAACAACTGATCGTCGAGCTTTACTCTAAGTAAGGTTTAAACTAAAGAGAGGACACAATGCAGGGTTCTGTAACAGAATTTCTTAAGCCACGTCTTGTTGACATCGAACAAGTTAGCACGACACACGCAAAAGTAACTCTTGAGCCATTAGAGCGTGGCTTTGGTCACACTCTAGGTAATGCACTTCGCCGTATTCTTCTATCTTCTATGCCAGGTTGCGCAGTTACAGAAGTAGAAATTGAAGGCGTTCTACACGAATACAGCACTAAAGAAGGTGTTCAAGAAGATATTCTTGAAATTCTTCTAAACCTTAAAGGTTTGGCTGTGCGCGTTGCCGAAGGCAAAGATGAAGTGTTTATTACGCTTAACAAATCAGGCTCGGGCCCTGTGGTTGCAGGTGACATCACCCATGATGGTGATGTAGAGATCGCTAACCCAGAACACGTTATTTGTCATCTAACAGATGACAACGCTGAGATCGCAATGCGTATCAAAGTTGAACGTGGTCGTGGTTACGTTCCAGCTTCAGCTCGTATCCATACTGAAGAAGATGAGCGTCCAATCGGTCGCCTACTGGTTGACGCTACGTACAGCCCAGTAGATAAGATTGCTTATTCTGTTGAAGCAGCTCGTGTAGAGCAGCGTACAGACTTAGACAAGCTTGTTATCGACATGGAAACGAACGGTACTCTAGACCCTGAGGAAGCAATCCGTCGCGCAGCTACTATTCTAGCTGAGCAATTGGATGCGTTCGTAGATCTTCGTGATGTACGTGTACCTGAGGAGAAGGAAGAGAAGCCAGAATTCGATCCGATCCTACTGCGTCCTGTAGACGATCTTGAACTAACAGTTCGCTCTGCTAACTGTTTGAAAGCAGAAGCGATTCACTACATCGGTGATCTTGTACAGCGTACTGAGGTTGAGCTACTTAAAACGCCTAACCTTGGTAAAAAATCTCTTACTGAGATTAAAGACGTACTTGCATCACGTGGTCTGTCTCTGGGCATGCGCCTAGAAAACTGGCCACCAGCGTCTATCGCTGAAGATTAATCGATACTAGTTAGAAGGATTAGGTCATGCGCCATCGTAAGAGTGGTCGTCAACTCAACCGCAATAGCTCACATCGCAAAGCGATGTTCAGCAACATGGCTAGCTCTCTAGTACGTCATGAAGTTATCAAGACTACTTTGCCAAAAGCTAAAGAGCTACGTCGCGTAGTTGAGCCTTTGATTACACTAGCTAAGACTGACAGCGTTGCTAACCGTCGTCTAGCATTTGCACGTACTCGTGACAACGAAGTAGTTGCAAAACTATTTAACGAACTAGGTCCACGTTTTGCTGCTCGTCAGGGCGGTTACACTCGTATCCTAAAAGCTGGTTTCCGTGCTGGCGATAAAGCTCCAATGGCTTACATTGAGCTTGTAGATCGCCCAGCGGCTGAAGAAGCTGCTGAGTAATCAGGTTCGTACGAACGAAAAAGCCGAGCATTAGCTCGGCTTTTTTGTATCTGTTATTTATTCAATTCTTATTATTCTTTCCACAGCTCTTCAAGAGATGCCATTAGTCCCGAGCTGGCTCCTTGTCCCGATAAGTACTCTAGTATGATTGGAGTAAACTGGCTGATCATGGATGAATCTAGCCCTATCTTCGCGAAAACATCATTCACTGCACTCATTGAATCTACTTGACCCGCTATCCCACCCAGTGAGGATAGACTCGATAAACCTGGTATAGCACCTGTTAATTCTTCGCTTTGATTTACAGGTAGTTGATTTTGAGCCATAGATAGCAGCGCTGCCGAGCCTGTTGCGGCTTGTTCTCCGCTGATCGATAGGTTGCTGGTTAATGCGTCAGTCAGCGGTGATTGGCTTTGTGTGTTCGATAACTTTTCGCTGATGACGCTAGTTAACGCGCTCGAGTCGGGGTTCTCCTTTCCTAGATTGAGAAACGCGTAACTTGAGAAACTTGTTGAGAGGAGAAGGGGGAGCAGTAGTAGGGCTTTAGTCATAGTGATTCCTTAAGGGCAAAGCGAAACACTACCAGTGTAGACAAAAAAAGCGACGCAATGCGTCGCTTTATTAAGAATTATGGGTTCGTTTCGAATTACAGAATGTCTAGTAGTTCTACTTCGAATACAAGTGCTGCGAACGGAGGAATCGCTGCACCTGCGCCGCGCTCGCCGTATGCTAGGTCTTGAGGAATGTATAGTTTCCACTTAGAACCAACAGGCATTAGTTGAAGTGCTTCAACCCAGCCTTTGATTACGCCAGTTACAGGGAACTCTGCTGGTTGACCGCGAGATACCGAGCTGTCGAATACAGTGCCGTCAGTCAGTTCACCGTGGTAGTGAACACGTACTTGCTTGTCTGACGTAGGGATTTCACCAGTACCTTCTGTGATAACTTCGTACTGTAGGCCGGACTCAAGAACCGTTACTTCTGGGCGAAGGGCATTGTCTTTTAGGAACGCTTCACCGTCAGCTGCAGCTGCTTTAGCTGACTCTTGACGTGCAGACTCTGCACGTTGGTGTAGGTCTTGAAGTGCAGAGTTGATTTCGTCGATTTCAATCGCTGGCATGTCGCCTACTAGAGCAGTCGCGATACCCGCTGCAATTGCATCAACGCTCAGGCCTTCTAGACCAGAACCAGCCAGTTGCTGACCCATCTGTAGACCAATGCCGTAGCTTGCTTTTTGTTCTACAGTTTCAAATTTAACTTCAGACATGATGTCTCTCTATTTTTGATGTATTCAGGTGGCACAGGATACCAGTATTAGTGCTGGGATGAAATGGTCCCGCTTGGAAGCAACAACAAGTGTTGCAATGTGAGATTTACGTCTTACTTTTAAGCTGAGATTGACAAATTTGACCTGCACATCACTTAACACATTGAAAACTCCTATACTACAGTGCGCTTCGTTTTTATACTTGTAGTCGTGGACCCTGGGAGACCTCGCGTAATGAATCGCAGAAAGAAAAAAGTAAAACAGGTAGATTATGCAGAACTGGTACAGCAGAAGTTTTCGCAGGTAGATTGGAAGGGCATCGCCGATCAAGCAAAGCAGGCTTGGGCTCATCTGCCTAAGTTGCATCAGCGTGGATTGATGGTACTCGTGCCAGTCGTTTTGCTTTTATTGGTTATCCCAACACCAGAGCCGACAGTCGAACAGCCTTCGTCCCCTCAAACAGCAAAACAGCGCGTTCAAGTTAATATCAATACTACTGGATTGAGTGAGCAGCCTTCTCAGCAACAGGAAAGTTTAAAGTCGGAGGTCTGGCAGGAATATACAGTGAAGAGAGGTGACACCTTGGCGCAAGTCTTCCGCAACAATAATCTGGCAATGGCTGATTTGAATGCGTTAGTGCGCGTTGAAGGTAGTGACAAGCCGCTTAGCTATATTAAGGCTGGCCAGCTGGTTCGTTTCAAACTCGCGGATGACGGCAGCTTAGATATACTTCAGCTCGAGAAAAGCGCCAAATCTGTTATGTTCTTTCGTCTATCGGATGGTGGATTTGGACGCAGTAAGTAGTTAACTACTGACGACACGCTGTCGAAATCGTCGTCTGATTGGTAATAAAGGGGCGATGATCAGCATGATACCCATGGCAGTAATCCAATCCGGAATTTCGTTAAACCACCAGATTCCAAACAGAGTGACAAACACTAATCCAGAATACTCCGCTAAACCTATCTCCCCAGCTGGCGCTTTTCGGTAAGCCAGTACAGCCAGACCATTATAAACAAGAATCAGAAGTGCTCCGGCAGCGATTAGTCCCAATTGGGAGGCGTTGATTGGTTGCCACGACCAAGCGGCCAGAATGCCCGCAACGGGAAGTGATAGCAGTGAAGTCCAAAACAAGGTACTGATCATGGATTGTTGCTCGGGCAGTTTACGTGCTGAAACATTAAACAACGCCAGCGTGGTTGCCGTACCGAGTGCAAAAAAAGCAGCCCAATGAAATTGTGAAGGTCTGAGAACAATCAGCACACCAACAAAGCCTAATAGTGTGCCGAGTACTTTGGAACGAGAGGGTTTTTCTCCCATCATCAAAACTGAAATGGGCAGCATTAACAAAGGGGCGGCATAGAACACAGCATTTGCACTGGCTAAAGTCATATGAGTGATGGCAACCACCATGCAACCACTGCCAATCAAAACCAGATGAGCGCGAAAGATATTGAGGCCGGGTGAGCGCAGTTGGCGTGTGGCCTGTGTTTCTTTTCTCCACAGCGGGTAGATCACCGCGACTGAGATTAACTGGCGAATAAAAATGTACTGAAACGGGCTCACGCTGCCATCAAGCAATTTGACCATCACATCCGACAGTGATGCCGTGAGATTACCTGCAATGAGTAACCACAGAGCAATGGCTTGAGGAGAGAGCCCGGTCATAACTACCGACTAAACTTCATGTCGATGTGTGGAATATCGTCCTCTAGGTACATCTCTGAGGTGCGCTGAAAACCATGGCGGTTGTAATACGTTTCTAGATGCTCCTGAGCACCAATCTCAATATCTTGTCCCGGCCACAGCTTGTCGCACTCTAATAGCGCTTGTTCAAGCAACTGATGGCCTAACCCGTCACCGCGATGGGCTTGCGCGGTAGCCACTCGACCAATACTGACTGAAGGGTAGCTGACGTTTTGCGGCAGAAGTCGCGCGCAAGCAACCAGTTCGTCATCTTTGTAGCCCATTAAATGGTGTACGTTCTCTAAGCTATCCTTGCCATCCAGTTCAGGGTAGGGGCAGGTTTGTTCGACGACAAACACATCAACACGCAGTTTGAGGAGTTGGTATAGCTGAGGGGTAGACAATTGGTCAAAAGGAAGAAGTTGCCAGGTGATCATAGCGTTGCTCGGTTTCGTTCTTATGAAGACCTAAGTTAACAGTGATGAACCCTAGCAGCATTAACAAATGTTAACTTTGCATTCGCTTTTTAATTCGGCTCAGGCTAATCGGGGTAATACCTAGATAGGCGGCTATCTGATAGTCGGTTAGCCTTTCAGGTAAGTGCGGGTAATGCTGGCAGAACAGTTCATAACGTTCTTCTGGGGTGTACAACAACATAAAGCGTTCTTTGTTCTCTTTGTACATCAACTGAGTTTCGAGCAGCTTGAGATACACGCTATGTTTTTGACTGCGCCACTGACGAAGTGTTTCTACTGGAAGTGAGAAGAGCACACAAGAGGTCAGAGATTCGAGCAGGTAGGGTGACGGTTGCTGCTTGATTAAACTTTCAAAGCCGATGATCCAGTCGTGTTCCCAGTAAAATTCCTTGCTGAATTCTTTACCCTTGTCAGTGAGGTAGGCGGAGTGGCAAATCCCTTCGATGAGGAAAAATATCTCCTCGGCAAGCTGACCTTGATGAAGCAATATGTGTCGGGTCGGGAGCTCAATAAGCTGAGCAGAGTCAAGCAATTGGGCTATTTCATCGTGATTGAAGCCTGTGGCTTGGAGCTGTTCCATAAAGCGTTTGGTGGGCTGCATGAACTTTTTATCATCAACTAAAACATGCTTAGAATTCTAAACCGATCAAGTGTGATTCGCTAACTTGTGATGAAAAAAAGCCGCGATAAATATCGCGGCTTAAAAACTATATCACATGCCTACTTTTGTAGGTCGATCTGATAAACCGCGAAACCCACATCGTCAGTTGCGACTTGTTTCATCGGATACTGGCCTTTCTTCTCAATGAAGGCCGCAGCTTTCTCACTTGGTGAGGTTTCAAAGCGGATGTCCAGTTTGTTGTCAGACTTAATTGGAGCGAATGTCCAGTTGTTGTCTGCGCTTGGTGTTACTTCGCCTTTTTCTTTACTTACTCGGCTGATGTAAGACGCAATAACAGAGCGGTTTTCGTCTGGAGAATCAAACGCCACAAACTCACTACCAGTGCCTGGGAATTTGTTGCTGTATGCACGGTAGTTGTTGGTCGCGATCAGGAAGTCTTGTTCCATATCGATTGGCTTACCTTGGTAAGTCAAACCAACAATACGTTCAGCGCCTTCGTTGACTAGCTTACAGTCACCATCGTATTTTGCTGGCTGAGTTACATCAATCTGGTACTCAACACCGTCAATGACGTCGAAGTTATAAGTACGGAAGCCATCCCAGTCGATCAGCTGCTGTGGTGCAGTGCTGTTAACATCAATCTGTTGGAATTGACCAGCAGTACACTCTAGCCACTCTTTTACTTCCTTACCCTTGACCTTCATTGCGACAAGCGTGTTCGGGTAAAGGTAAAGATCTGCTGCATTACGGAACGTCAGCTGGCCGGATTCGACTTCAGTAAAGTTTGCTGGATCGTTCTTACGACCACCAGCTTTGAAAGGAGCGGCTGCTGAAAGGACTGGAATATCTGACAGATCAGGGTCGCCTTGAATAAAGCGTTCCACGTAATCTTTCTGTGCAAGGTTAACGATTTGTACGGTTGGATCATCCTGTACTAGAGCAAGGAAGCTGTACATCACGTCGTTTGCTTTACCGATTGGCTGGTTAACGAAATCGCGCGTACCTTTATGGTCTGCTTCTAGTGCTTTCACCATGTCAGGATCGGCTTTAGCAAGAGATTTCTTAGCCACTTTATCGTAGATAGGACGGGCTTCTGCCTGACCTTTCACAACTGACCACTTGCCATCTTGTTCTTTCAATTCTAGGTCGATAACACCGACGTGGCTGCCCCAGCGTCCAGGCATAACCGAAGCGACGCCGTTAATAGTACCTTTTTGGTTATCGACACCTTGGATGTTGTCAAAACCTTTACCCGGGAAGACCGCGTGTGAGTGACCAAAGGCGATTGCATCAATACCTTCGACTTCTGATAAGTAGTAAGTTGAGTTTTCTGCGCCTGCTTTGTAAGGGTCAGATGCTACGCCAGAGTGTGGAATGGCAACGATGACATCAGCGCCTTCCTTTTTCATCTGCGGAACAAGCTCTTCTGCTGTCTCTTTGATGTCCTTGGCAAACACTTTACCTTCTAGGTTTTTCTTATCCCACACCATGATTTGTGGTGGCACGAAACCGATGTAGCCCACTTTAATTTCATGTTCTACACCATCAACATCTTTAAAAGTGTGAGTTTTGATGATGTATGGTTTGAAGTAGTGCTTGCCTGTTTTCTTATCAAACACGTTGGCGCTGATGTATGGGAAGTCAGCGTCATTGATGGTTTCTGCAAGGAACTCCAGACCGTAGTTAAACTCGTGGTTACCAATGTTACCGACATCGTAGTTTAGCTGGTTCATTGCTTTGTAAACAGGGTGTACTTCACCTGGCTTGATGCCTTTGTCGGCCATGTAGTCACCCATAGGGCTACCTTGGATAAGGTCACCATTGTCAACCAGTACGCTGTTCTCTACCTCGGCCTGAGCTTGCTTAACCAGCGTCGCTGTGCGTGTCAGACCGGTTTTTTGAGTCGGTTTATCTTTGTAGTAGTCGTAGTCCATGACGTTAGTGTGAATATCCGTGGTTTCTACGATACGTAATTTGATCGTTTCAGCCATTGCTGGGCCTGCCATAGTTAGCATGCCACCCAGTACAGCAAGCGAAAGGGGGTTCACTGCGACTTTCATTTTGTAAGCTCCGATAGCGTTATTTTGAGACGTTGCATAATGTAGCAAAACGCCGTGCAACAGATATTTCGCTCAGTAACAAACTGTGACCTAGAACAATTACTTTATGCCGTTCTGCTCAGTAGATCTCATCTGTGTTCAACCATTAACCACATTGTATTCTACTCTTATCAGAAAAAGGTATAAAAAATGAAATTTTAGAATTTCAGGTAATATATATAGAGCGCCATAATGCTTTCAACGACAGGAAAGGAACAACATGATGGCGAGCAAGGATACAATTTCTCAATTTCCACTTCATAACCCGCGAGCAGCACAAGCGCAGTCTTCTACTGAGAATATTGGTAAGAGTGTATTGAACTCAGGTGAAGTTGCTCTTATTGGTGCTGGTCCGGGGGATCTTGAATTGCTGACCATCAAAGCACTACGCTTTTTACAGCAGGCGGATGTCGTACTTTACGACTATTTAGTCTCCGATGAAATCATGGCACTGGTACCGAGCGATACGATCTTAGTCTGTGTCGGTAAGCGTGCTGGTCATCATAGTGTTCCTCAAGAAAAAACCAATCAGCTACTGGTGGACTTCGCTCAGCAAGGACATCGTGTTGTACGCATCAAAGGTGGCGATCCATTTATCTTTGGCCGTGGTGGTGAAGAACTGGAAGTCTTGGCTGATGCGGGCGTTTCGTTTCACGTTGTGCCAGGTATTACCGCCGCAGCTGGTGCTACTGCTTATGCAGGTATCCCATTGACGCATCGCGATTACGCGCAGACGGCGATGTTTATTACTGGCCATCTTAAAGCGGAAAGTGATCAAATGGATTGGTCAACGCTGGCTCGCGGTAATCAGACTTTGGTGATTTATATGGGGTTGATGAAGTCTGAATACATTCAAGGTCAGTTGATTGAACATGGCCGCTCTCCAGACACTCCGATTGCGATCATCGAACGTGGAACACAATCCTGTCAGAAAGTTTTTAAAGGTCAGTTATCACAGCTGGCAACCCTTGCTCAAGATGCTGAATCACCGTCACTGATTGTGATTGGGGAAGTGGTGTCTTTGTCAGAAAAATTAACGTGGTTTGGAACACAGCAAGAACCATTACAACAGCGCCAATTCGCGTAATGCCCATTTATTTAGAATTTGTCAGACGCTCCCAGTGAGCCGCAAAGGAAGCACTAACATGGACCAAGAACGTTTAACCCATCTCAAGCAGCTAGAAGCGGAAAGTATTCATATTATCCGCGAAGTTGCCGCAGAGTTTGATAATCCGGTGATGATGTACTCCATCGGTAAAGACTCCTCAGTCATGCTGCATCTTGCTCGTAAGGCTTTTTACCCAGGTAAGATCCCGTTTCCTCTACTTCACGTTGATACCGACTGGAAGTTTAAGGAGATGATCAAATTCCGCGACAAAACTGCAGAAAAATACGGCTTTGAGCTTTTGGTTCATAAGAACCCAGAAGGTCTTGCGATGGGATGCAGCCCATTCGAACATGGCTCGTCCAAGCATACTGACATCATGAAAACTCAAGGTCTTAAACAAGCGTTGAATAAGTATGGTTTTGATGCAGCGTTTGGTGGTGCGCGCCGCGATGAAGAGAAATCTCGTGCGAAAGAGCGTGTCTATTCTTTCCGTGACAAGAATCATACATGGGATCCGAAGAATCAGCGTCCTGAGTTATGGCGTACCTACAACGGCCAGATCAACAAAGGTGAAAGCATTCGTGTGTTCCCACTATCCAACTGGACTGAGCTGGATATCTGGCAATACATCTATCTAGAGAACATCGAAATTGTTCCACTTTACCTAGCTGATAAGCGCCCAGTCGTTGAGCGTGATGGCATGCTGATCATGGTGGACGATGAGCGAATGAAGCTACAACCAGGCGAAGTGATTGAAGAGAAAAACGTCCGTTTCCGTACTTTAGGGTGCTACCCGCTGACCGGTGCGATTGAATCAGACGCCAATACACTAACGGGCATTATTGAAGAAATGCTGGTTGCGACATCGAGCGAACGACAAGGCCGTGCGATCGACCACGATCAGTCGGGATCGATGGAATTGAAGAAACGACAAGGTTATTTCTAAAGGATCTAAGGAAAGATTATGAACAGTGCAGTTGAAGCTCAATTAGCTGAACTTGGTATCGAAGGTTACCTGACTCAGCATCAACACAAATCGCTACTTAGATTCCTCACATGTGGTTCAGTAGATGATGGTAAAAGTACATTGATTGGTCGTCTACTCCACGACTCAAAGCAAATTTATGAAGATCAGTTGGCCGCCGTTCATTCGGATAGTCAGCGCGTCGGCACCACCGGCGAACGTCCAGACCTAGCGTTGTTGGTTGATGGTTTGCAGGCCGAACGTGAGCAGGGGATTACGATTGATGTTGCGTATCGCTATTTCTCTACCCAGAAGCGTAAGTTCATCATTGCCGACACGCCGGGGCATGAGCAGTACACGCGTAACATGGCGACAGGCGCTTCGACCTGTGATCTTGCGGTCATTTTGATTGATGCGCGTAAAGGAGTATTGGATCAAACTCGTCGTCACTCTTTCATCTCAAACTTGCTTGGCCTTAAGCACTTTGTAGTGGCAGTGAACAAGATGGATCTGGTGGAGTATTCGCAACAACGCTTTGAAGAGATCCGTGACGAGTACCTGTCGTTTTCAGAAAACCTCCAAGGTGAAACCGATATTCAGATTATTCCACTGTCTGCGCTAGAGGGCGACAATGTGGTGGAGGCGAGTGATAACCTGAGTTGGTTTGAAGGGCCGTCTTTACTCGATCTTCTAGAAAACGTCGATGTTGACCAGATTAAAGAAGAGGGGGACTTCCGTTTCCCTGTCCAATATGTCAATCGTCCAAACCTCGACTTCCGTGGTTTTGCGGGCACGATTGCCTCAGGCAATGTCAAAGTGGGTGACCGCATTAAAGCTCTGCCTTCAGGTAAGAGTTCGAAAGTGGCGCGTATTGTGACTTTTGATGGCGACCTAGAACAAGCTCAAGCAGGCCTTGCGGTGACGCTGACATTGGAAGATGAGATCGATATCAGTCGTGGTGATTTGATCGTACTTGAACATGCTCAAGTTGAGTCAAGTAACCGGCTACTTGCTGATGTGGTGTGGATGACAGAACAGCCATTGCAGGCCGGCCGTGATTACGATGTGAAAATTGCGGGCAAGAAGACTGTAGGCCGCGTTGAAGCTATTCGTCATCAGTACGACATCAACAACCTGTCTATGCACAAGGCGGAAGAGCTACCACTGAATGGTATTGGTTTGTGTGAGTGGACATTGAATGAGTCGGTCGCCATCGACAACTACGATGCCGTGCAGGATACCGGTGGTTTCATTATCATCGATCGCCTGACTAACGTGACCGTAGGTGCGGGTTTGGTGCGTGATGCTCTGGCTGAGCGTCAACGTTCTCCTCAGGAGCGTATGGGTGCTTTTGAAACTGAGTTAAAAGCTCTGATTCTTAAACACTTCCCTGAGTGGGATGCGAAAATCTAACCGAGCGGAGCAGGTAGAGTATGATGTGGCAGCAAGGATTCGTGTTGGCAGTGTTGTTGGGTATCGTTACGTGCCTGATCACAACACGAATTAAGCCAAGTTTTATATTTGCAGGCGCGGCGTTCATAGCGTTTCTCGCTGGCATGATTGAACTTGGCGATGTTGCCACTAACTTTACTAATTCCTCTCTGTTAACGCTGGTGCTGCTGATTCTTGCCTCCAGCGCGTTGGAAAAAACCAGACTGATCAGCTGGGTCAGTCGTTCTTTATCGACGGGCAAGCTTGGTACAGTTGTTGCGAAGCTTGGTTTGTCGACGGCATTTCTGTCGTCGTTCACCAACAATACCGCTGTGGTTGTCTCTTTGATCGGCGCCATCAAGCGTAACCAGTCCCATGCTCCTTCTAAGCTGCTTATCCCACTCTCTTATGCGGCGATTCTTGGCGGTACATTGACCTTGATCGGTACGTCAACCAACTTGATCATCAATAGCTTTGTAGAAGATGCAGGACTCCCAGGTCTTGGCTTTTTTACTCCAACTATGATCGGATTGTCTGTACTGGTAGCAGGTCTGTTGATCTTGATCCCTCTGAGCTATTTACTTCCGAACTATGAAGATCAAAATCAGGAAGAGTTGCCTTATTTTCTTGAAGCGATTGTGGAGCCAGGCTCACCTTTGGTGGGGCGAAGTATCAGCGAAAACAACCTGCGTGCATTGAGAAAACTGTTTCTAGCTGAAGTGATACGTGGTGGCAAAACCATGGCATCGGTGGAACCAGATTTTGTTTTGCAGGCCAAAGATCGCTTATTGTTCTGTGGTGATATTGAAAGCGTAGCCACACTGCAGGAAATTCAGGGACTAACGCTGTTTGGTCAGCACCACCTTAACGGTCAGAGCTTTGTTGAAGTGGTGGTGAGCTCTTCAGCTAGCTTCTGTAACAAGACCCTCAAGTCCAGTCATTTTCGTGATCGCTTTGATGCGGTTGTGGTCGCAATTCGTCGTGGCCACGAAAGGCTGCAGGGTGGATTGGGTAACATAGAACTCAATGCCGGTGATACCTTAGTCTTGGTGCCAGGTAAACGCTTTGAGCAGGAGCGCAAGGCGCACCGCAAAGAGTTTGTTTTGGTGAATGACTTGGATTCGAGCGCTCGCCTTGATGCGAATAAATCTAGTCTAGTGCTGCTCGGGTTTGCAGGCGTAATTGCTGCTGCGTTGCTGAATGTCTTCCCGCTGATTAAAGGCTTGTCGGTATTCCTTCTTGCAGCACTATTTTTTGGTGTCATCCAGATGGGAGAGCTTAGACGTCGTTTTCCTGTCGATATCGTTGTGATTGTCGGCTCTGCCTTATCCATCGCCCAACTGATGATGTCCTCTGGCTTGTCCGCCACATTGGGTGCGATGTTTATGGAAACATTCAATGGTTGGGGGGCATTTGGAGCTTTGGTAGCGACTTACCTCTTTACCCTAATACTGACCGAGCTGGTGACCAATAATGCTGCTGCAGCACTGGCCTTTCCGCTTGGCTACAGTATGGCAATGGGGTATGGCGTCGACCCAATGCCATTCATTATGGCGGTGCTGTTTGGTGCCAGTGCCAGCTTTATTTCACCTTATGGTTATCAAACCAACTTACTCGTTTACAGCGTAGGTAACTATAAGCTTGCAGATTACATCAGAGTTGGTATTCCAGTTTCCATCGTTTACTCGGTGCTGGTATTGGCTTTGATTCCTCAATTTTTCCCGTTTTAAGGACAGAATTATGACCACGGAAACGCCGACCAAAGATGAAAACATTGTTTGGCATCAGCATAATATTGATAAGGCTTTCAGAGCCGAACTAAAGCAACAAAAACCGGTTGTGCTTTGGTTCACAGGTTTATCTGGCGCAGGGAAATCGACGGTCGCAGGAGCCTTAGAAAACAAACTGGCAGAGCAGGGCTACCACACTTACCTACTCGATGGTGACAATGTGCGCCATGGTTTGTGCAGTGATCTAGGCTTCTCCGAGCAGGATCGCCGTGAGAATATCCGCCGTATTGGTGAGTTAGCCAAACTGATGGCTGATGCAGGCTTAATTGTTTTGTCGGCTTTCATTTCACCGCATCGTGCTGAGCGTCAACTGGTAAGAGATTTACTGCCAGAGGGGGAGTTTCTCGAAGTCTTCGTCAATACATCATTGGAAGTGTGCGAGCAGCGGGATCCTAAAGGGCTATACAAAAAAGCTCGCGCGGGAGAGATTGCTAATTTCACTGGCATTGATTCTGAGTACGAAGCGCCACTAGCTCCTGAGATTGACTTACTTGCGGGTGAGAAATCCATTGATGCGCTGGTGGAAGATTGCTTAACCGCGCTTAAGCAGAGAAACGTCATTGCATAAATCAAAAAAGCTTCCCAAGGGAAGCTTTTTCTTTATTTGCAAGGTACGACTTATTCGAAACAAATTTCGATAAACGCGTTACCCCATTGAGATGTGAATGGCATGATGATGATCGCGCCTTCACATTTGTGGCGGATAGTGTGGCCCTTGCCTGATACTACGATTGGTGTTGCCATATCGAAATCGAAGCCGCTTTCAGAAAGGATACGTTTTGCGCCACCAGCGACCATGTTAGTGATTTCACCCACCATGTCGGTAATTTCGTCATTTAGACCGTTAGGGCGTTCACCTAACATGTTCTGCATGATTTCCAGAGCCAGATTTTCATCAAATGTGATAGACATAGAACCGCGTGTCTGCTGACCTACCATCCCAATTAAACCTGAAACATCACCGCGAGCAATCTCATCTTTTTTCACTCGAGGTTTCTGTGGCTTCAATTCCAGAGAAGCCATCGTTTTTAGAACGTTCATCAGAGAAGCTAAAAACGGGTTTACAAATTCAGCGCGCATAATCTTCTTCTATTCTTATTCCGTCTGTTCATTTGAACATGACTGACAAACTCCATGAGATTCAATCACGTGGTTTGTGATCGTAAAGCCATGTTTTTCAGCGTTATTCTTCAGTAAGGCTACCAAACTATCATCTTGAAGTTCAATAACATTGCTGCACTTGTCGCAAATCAGTAAATGTGAGTAGTGCTTATGAGCATTGCAAGAGCTGCATTGAATAAAACTGTTGGTGGATTCAACACGATGGATAAACCCTTGCTCTAAGAGAAAGTCGAGTGCGCGATACACTGTTGGTGGCTTCGCTTGCGGTTCACTTTTCTTTAGCTCTTCCAGTAATTCGTATGCACTTGATGCTTTAGGGCTGGAACAAATTAGCTCAAAAACCCTCTTTCTTTGAGGAGTTAGTCTTACTCCCCGCGCTGCACACATTTCTTCAATCTGCTTTATTAGCTTGTGGTCCAAATTTTTCACCATAACCATTGGACTTTAGTAATAATATACCATTTCTTGATGGATTTCGTTTATCAAGAGGCATTTTCTGATAATACAGTCAGTGAGTTAACCTATCGAATCGCGGTTACGGTAACTGGATCTGCTTTGAGTGTTATAAGTTACCTTATCTGTTAATAAAACGATACTGCTACGGCGCATTGGTATTACTCACTTTGTGCGCTCTGTTGGATAAAATCTCCTGCCCTAAGTCAAAATCAAACTCTTCCAACGCATTATTTAGCTGGGCGAAGTCAGATTCAGACAACCCAACCGAAGAGCTTGATGCAATATCTTCCATAATAGACAGTGCCTGAGTGTCGTTTTCATCTATGGCTTGTTTGAGCTGATCAAACAAATCCTGATTGAAAATACCATTTGCAGAAGATACCGCAGGTTTTTCACTGTGGAGTTCGCTGGCGTGGATATTCTCGACCAGTGCGGTGAGTGATTTAAGCATTCTTTGGCGTAAGTCTTGATTTGTGCTGTCGTGTTCCAGCTCTTGGCAAAGCTCGTGCAGCGAAGTCGCCCCTATATTGCCCGCAACCCCTTTGAGAGAGTGAATATTGCGTTTGCGTGTAGCACTGTCTTCATCGGTTACAGCGGTTTCCACAGCGTTGGTATCGGCATAAGTGCTGGCAAAGCGCAGAATGAGTTTGGTGTACAAATCGGCATTACCACTCGCACGGGTTAGGCCTGAAGTAATATCAAGACCGGCAATGTTGGGGACTTGCTCAGTAGAGTGTTCCGCTCCTGCCACCAGTTGTTGTGGATGTTTAGGTGTAATCCATTTCGCCAAAGTACTGAACATCGCACCGACATCAATCGGTTTAGCGATGATGTCATTCATACCCGCATTCTTCGCTTTTTCTTTATCGCGTTCCATGACGTTAGCCGTCATAGCGATGATTGGAATTTGTTTATCATCCAGTTTTTGACGTATAAATTCCGTGGCTTCATAGCCATCCATGACTGGCATCTGACAGTCCATTAAAATGCCATCGAAGTCATGGCTCTTATACAGGTCGATCGCTACCTGACCATTTTCAGCAATCGTGACATGTACTTGTTGGCCCTCAAGTAGCTCAGTGGCTAGCTCTTGGTTAATCTCATTGTCTTCGACCAGCAGCAACTGAGCGCCAGCCAGTTGTTGGGCATTGGCAAGTTGTGTCTGCTCTTCGACATCGCTCCGGCTTACGCGACTGCCCTCAACGCCATAAAGTGTCACTATGGCATCGAACAGATGTGAAGAGGTGACTGGCTTATCTAAGATTGATGGTGGCGTTAACTGGCGATTGATAAATGCATCGGTCAGTTCTTCACGACCATAAGCCGTCAGCATTAAGAGTTTTGGTTGCTCACGCTCAGCCAGCCTGTCCCACATGATTTCTGCTAAATCGATGCCGTCTTTGACCGGCATCTGCCAGTCAGAAATCACCAAATCATAAGGTTGTTTGTTGGTGATGGCTTCTTCTAACTCATCAAGCGCACTATCAACATTGGTAACGCTGATGGTTTCAAACTGTAGGGATTCGAGAATATCTTCCACAATCAGCCTTGCGCTGGCATTATCATCGACCACCAGAATTTTCAGTTGACCGAGTTCTTTCGGGACCAACAATTGTTCTTGTTTCAAGGCATGGCTGACACCTAATTGAACGGTGAAGCTGAACGTCGATCCTTTACCTTGTTCGCTTGTGACACCAATGTCACCGCCCATCAACTGACAAAGCTCTTTGCTGATCGCCAACCCAAGTCCGGTACCGCCATATTTGCGTGTGGTTGAACTATCGGCCTGAGTAAACTTGTTGAATAGCTTATTACACTGCTCTGGTGTCATGCCAATACCGCTATCAGTCACCGAGAATTTGAGGGTGATATCGTTACCGTCTTTCTTTTCCAGAGCAATGCTAACTTTGATCTCACCTTGTTCAGTAAATTTCACCGCGTTGTTGGCTAGGTTAATTAGGATCTGCCCCAGGCGGAGAGGATCGCCAACTAGCGCAGTTGGTACGTCGCGATCAATATGGATCAATAATTCCAGCCCGCGTTCAGATGCGCGTAAACCAACGAGATTGGAAATATTGTCGAGAACATTCTCTAGGTGGAAGTCGACGTTTTCGATATCCAGTTTGCCCGCTTCGATCTTTGAGAAGTCTAAGATATCGTTGATCAAACCGAGCAGGGAATCGGCGGAAAGCTTCACTTTCTGAATGTAATTACGTTGAGCCTTGGAAAGGTCCGTTTTGAGTGCAAGATAGCTCATGCCGATAATGGCATTCATTGGTGTGCGGATCTCGTGGCTCATGTTAGCCAAGAAGTCTGACTTTGCTTTGTTTGCTGCATCTGCGTCATCTCTTGCTAATGCCAGCTTATCTGCAAAACGCTCTAGTGCTGCGTGAGATTTATTTGCGAGTAAACCCAGCAGCAGTAAAGTCACCACAAAGATACCGCCACCAATCGCCAGATAGCTGGCAATCGCACCGGAATTTTCTACCGTATTGAGCTGTTCTTGGTAAACGGGCTGAATGAACGACTGTAGCTGCTCGTATGTTGTTTCCAACTGGGCGATCTGCTGTGAGGTAATACTGCGTGCTGAAGTTAATTGATTGAACAGCGTGTAGTAGCTGTTAGTCAGTGTTTGTATTTTGTCGACATTGATCTTTTCTTCATCGGTTGGTACTTGAGCTGACAGGCTATCGAGAAGACGCAGTGAATATTCTAGATAATCATTTACTTGGTCAGCAATCGCCTGCTGGCGCGTTGGTGAAAGTGACAGTGAATAGTCGCGATCGAGTTGTTGTGCTTCACTGATCGAAGATTGAAGAACAAGTAGATTAGAGCTGACAGCCAGACGCTCACTAATAGCGATTTGAGTACTGGAAACGGCTTGCTGCGATGCTCGGAGAATATCCTGAAGATGGTTACGTAAGTCGGTGGCTGAGCGTGCCAGCTCGTCCCCAGAACGGTTTACTTGATTGAGAATGCTTTGCTGGAGCTTTTCACCAATATTAGACCAGCTTCTTAGCTGGACGAGTGAGGTGAGATAACGATTTTTAGCATTGTTGACCAGAATCAGTTTATTCACACTGGTTTGCTCGGTCAGCTTGCCATCGAGTAAGGTGATGAGTTGGTCGATTTTCTTCAGTTCAAACTGTGCTTGGTTAAGCTCCTGTTGGTCTTTACTAAGCACGTATGATTTCTGGTGGTTTTGTGAGTTTGCAATTAATCCCACAAGCCAGTGAGCACGAATCGCGTTATCAGAATCTTCATCTACTTGCTCTCTAAGCTCCTCAATACTCATGATACCGTTTTCAACGAAGTCTTCATGCAACTGCTGAATGACATCAATGGTATCG
The DNA here is from genome assembly GCF_947311885.1 of Vibrio sp. St2. NCBI lineage: Bacteria > Pseudomonadati > Pseudomonadota > Gammaproteobacteria > Vibrionales > Vibrionaceae > Vibrio > Vibrio sp. St2. The sequence goes on from NZ_CAMZNA010000006.1 coordinate 274,900, forward strand.
GCAGCCTCCTCGGCAATGATGGTCATTTCTTCACGCGTCGTGGTTTCACTCTGACTGAGCGCTATGTACTGGGTAAAGTCCTGACGATAATCCGCAAGCAAGTCGGTAATCTGTGCATCAATACCATTGGCGATAACAACGTCTGATAACGTCTGAGCTATATCTATCTGGCGATAAATGTCATCAGAGACCTCATCCTGAGGCAGACGAATATAGCTTTGCTCGAGCATCTTAACGCTGTCTAAGGTCGATAATAGCTGGGCATTACTCGCGTACTGATCGACTGTATTAAAGCGCTGGTTAAGGCTCATCCAGCCAATGCTACCGGCAATCAGTAACATCACAGAAGCAATAACAAAGCCGGTAAGAATGCGCTTAGAGTCGAGCGCATAGTTCTGTACTTGATTCATTCTCTACCTTAGCCGAAGCACTTAAAATTCGTCTTTAAAGGATTCTTTGATTTTGAGGATTTCATCTAGCTGACTGATGAAAATAGGAACTAAGTTGGGGTCAAAATGCGCGCCTGCACCTTCTTTAAGCAGTGCCACGGCATCTTCAACTGGCCACGCTTTTTTGTATGGGCGTTCACTGGTTAGGGCATCGAACACGTCCGCTATGGCTACAATGCGAGCACTTAAAGGGATCGCTTCTCCTTGAGTACCATGAGGGTAGCCACTGCCATCCCACTTTTCATGGTGATAAAGAGCAATCTCTTTCGCCATTTGCAACAGGAGTGAATCACTTTCTCCGATAATGTCTGCGCCGAAGTTGACGTGTTTTTGCATCACCGTCCATTCATCACCATCTAGCTTACCGGGCTTGCCTAAAATGTTATCGGGGATACCGATTTTTCCGATGTCATGCATGGGAGATGCTTGGAAGACAAGTTCGACCCAGCGTTTACTGACATCCAACTGCTCAGCAAGAATACGTGAATAATGACTCATGCGAACAACGTGCATGCCTGTCTCATTGTCTTTATATTCAGCAGCTCGGCCTAAGCGTTGAATGATTTCGAGGCGGCTGCGCTCCAATTGTTCGGTTCTTTGTTTTACTTGAACTGATAACGCCAAATTTTGATCGTACAGTGCGATGTGTGTTTTCACCCGAGCCTTAACGATTGGTGGGCTGACAGGTTTGGTAATGTAGTCGACTGCTCCCATCTCGAAGCCTTTCTGCTCATCGACCACTTCTGCCTTGGCTGTTACAAAGATCACGGGAATATCGGAAGTTAAAGGGTTGGACTTTAGAATCGAGCACACTTCGTAGCCGTCCATTTCCGGCATCATGATATCGAGCAAGATCAAATGAGGCCGAGGAGAGCTGTTGGCAATCTTGAGAGCTTTCGCACCGCTAGTGGCTGCTTTGATTTTAAATTCATCGGAAAGAATGCCAGACAAAGTATGGATATTGTCTGGGATATCATCGACCACCAGTATGCTTGGTTTGTCTAATGGATCAGAGGCCATACGAGTAAATCCTTCTACTATGCGCTCTTAATATGCTTCAACAGATAGAATAGTGAATATTTATAAATAGTTGCAGCGTTAATCAGCTAATCAGATGAGTCTAATGATTGAACAGTGATGTACGTACAAGTTTGCCGATAAACTCTTGCTCAGAATTTGGAAAATTACCCTATCAGTACACTCTCCATTTTCGATCTTACGAAATGCGTAGAGAACAGCTCAAAAGTGGTTGTTTCTCAAAACCTTAATAGATAAGTTTGTTTTTATTAGTCTAATGTTTTCAATCAGTTAAATGCTATCTAATTGTGTGGTGAGTAGTGAAAACGGCAAAAACATCGTTTCTGAGCCATATATACCCCTATATGCGCTTGAGTTAGTATTTTCCTTACCGTATGGTTGCATCTGTCCTTAACCGGGACGATATGAAACTGTAACATTCATGTATCTTTCATTTTCAATTCAAACATTTACGCTGGCTGCCAACTCCAAGGGCCAGCTTTTTTTTGCGTGAATTTTAAACATAGTTTGGATTGAACCAGATCACATATCGAAAGTGGTGAGTGTGGGCTAATTACTCTAAACCTAGGGGCGGCACGCAAAAGCTTGCGATGTGTACAGGAAAAATAAAATATGAAATTGATTTCATATTTTATTCATCTACGATAAAAGTCCCTATGGGTAATTTGTCAATCATTTCATTTGCTTCATGGAACGGTGCTGGCCTCCAACTCACTTTTGGGCCAGCTTTTTTTTGTCTAACAGTGTTTGACTAGGTTACTCGTTCTTAGATGGTAACTTTCGACTTTGGCAGCGCCGCAGCCAAAAACAGTCTAACGATGTGCTGATTGTTTTTTCCCAAAGATCAGTCTCTCCAATAAATCTATCGAGAAGTAAGTATCTTGCTGCGGATTGTTTTGGTGTGAGTTCGGGTGTACGAACTCTCTAACCCTTCTATTTCCGTAGGTTCTAGCGAGTTCTTTTTTCCTGAATGTTTTTGATTCTCTGTGTATAATCGCCGGATTATTTTTGACCACTCCATGCTGAGTATCGCATTAGCGCAAGATTACTATGATCTGTGGGCGTGAATATTCATATATAGCTGTGGTAGTAAGATTTCGAGTAACACCTTATGAAACCTGACAATACTAGTAAATATGCGGCCAACCGCTTTTCCATAGCACCCATGCTCGACTGGACTGACAGACATTGTCGTTACTTCCATCGACTGCTGACGAGCGAAACTTTGCTCTATACCGAAATGGTGACGACGGGTGCGATTATTCACGGTAAAGGTGATTTTCTTGCGTATAACCAAGAAGAGCACCCGGTGGCACTTCAGTTAGGTGGCTCAAACCCTCAGGATTTGGCGACGTGTGCGAAATTGGCGCAAGAGCGTGGCTACGATGAAATCAACCTAAACGTTGGTTGCCCATCTGACCGTGTGCAAAACGGTCGCTTTGGTGCATGTCTGATGGCTGAACCACAGCTGGTGGCAGAATGTGTCGCTGCAATGCGCGACGTGGTGGATGTGCCAGTTACGGTGAAGACCCGTATCGGTATTGATGACCAAGACTCTTATGAGTTTCTGACCGACTTTGTATCGATTGTTTCCGAGAAGGGCGGCTGTGACCAATTTACTATTCACGCGCGCAAAGCTTGGCTTTCGGGTTTAAGCCCGAAAGAGAACCGTGAGATTCCACCTCTCGATTACCCGCGTGCATACCAGCTGAAGAAAGATTTTGCGCACCTTAATATTGCTATTAATGGTGGCGTTAAGACACTTGATGACACCAAAGAACATTTGACGCACCTTGATGGCGTTATGGTTGGCCGTGAAGCCTATCAGAATCCTTATATTCTGGCGGAGGTTGATCAACAGATCTTTGGATTAGATAAGCCTGTTAAGAAGCGTACTCAAGTTGTGGAAGAGATGTATCCGTACATTGAAAGCCAGCTGGAGAAAGGGGCGTATCTCGGTCACATTACTCGTCATATGTTGGGCTTGTTCCAGAATATGCCGGGGGCGCGTCAATGGCGTCGTTACATTAGTGAGAATGCTCACAAGCCTGGTTCTGGTATAGAAGTGGTAGAGACGGCGCTGAGTAAAATTCCTAAAGAGCTGAATGTGTAAATTTCACCACCTAATAGTATTTGGTTGGTGAATTTAACCAACTAAGATAATCAATAAAAGAGACGCTTTATAAAGTGTCTCTTTTTTATTTTATTAAAATCAGATGCTTATATTTTTTCTTTAACTTGGCTTACTTTCTGCAAAGCGAAAGGTAACTAAGGAGAAAGATATGTTTGAACTCATCTTTGTATTGGTCTTTATTGCAACGCTGCTGGTGACGGGTCTTACTATGTTCACGGTGTTTGCTGCGGCGGGTTTTGCTTTGATGGTGATGGTTTTACTCGGTATGGTCGGGGCGGTGATTAAACTTATCCCGTGGTTGATTGTTATTGCTGTGGGTATTTGGTTTTTCAAAAACTACGTGTATAGCCACCGTTAATCCGAGCAGGAATTTGACATTAACCGCTGTGCAGAATGTGATACTATCGCTCCAACATCTCGAACCTCAATGAGCTCAGGAGCTAAATTAGATGAACAAATCAGCACTGGCGGTTATGACTGCAGCTGCGATGTCGATGGCAAGTTCAGCAGCAATGGCAGAAGATTCTGTAGTTGCAAAAGTAGGTGCTGAAGCATGGTGGGTGGACACAGAAGTTAATGAAATCCGCCGTGATAAAGAAGTTACTCCAAGTATTTATGCGGCGATCGAGCACGATATTAAGTATGTGCCGAATGCACGTATCAGAACAGCCAGCGTTGATAACGAGTTCATGGCATTTGATAAGCTGGATCTGACGCTCTACTACCAAGTGATGGAACACGATCTATTGCACTTTGATGCGGGTATTACCTTTAGCGATATGAGTAATACAAAGTACAAGAATGCAGAAACTGGCCAAACTAAAGATTTTAACGAGCTGCTGTGGGCATTCTATGGTTACGCTGAAATCACAGTGCCAGACACGAACTTTGATATCATCGGTGAAATGAACTTTGGTGATAGCAGTGGTATTAAGAGCACCGACCTGATGGCAGGTATGCAATATAGAATGCCACTGAATAATTCCACAATCACTTTCCGCGGGGGCTACCGAGTGATTGATCTTGAGTCTGATGAATTTAAGCCAACCCTTGAAGACAGCACGCTAGGCAAGCCTTTTATTATGGCGAACGGTTTCTTCCTTGGTGCTGAATACAGTTTCTAAACTGCAAGAGTCTTTCCAAAAAACGCTGCGTAATATCGCGGCGTTTTTTTATGCCTATTCGTTATATCTTCATTTTTCTTTTAGCAGTTTTTTGTCTTTCGACCATGCTTATTAAGGGTTCTTATCAATAACTTCAGAGAAAGGATTCTCATGACTATCAATGAACTTAGAAATCTTTATAGAGAAAATCAGTTAGTTGAAGCCATCATTGAACCTTCTGCTCAGGAAGGGAGTTGGATTGTTGAGTTTCGCCATGCTCGTGGTGGTTTTGTGCTATTAACTGATTCTCATGGGGAAGAGTGCCACTATCTGGATCTGGATTTGGCCTCAAAGTCCGCGATGGCTGTTGGCTTCAGGCAGGTACGTGTCGAGGCTAAGTAGCCAAACTTGCTTAAACTTTCGGCTTTCTTTAATTCCAAAAGTTATAAAACATTCATTTCTATTCTTTCTTGTTATTAAAGGGAGTGGTTAATCTATCATCACGCAATGAATAGGGATGTCGAGACCATGTCTTTGAACAAGAACGTGTCCTCTCAAGGAAACACACCACAAGAACTACCGTCAATCGCAGCTCCTTTAAATGATCAACAACTGAATACGCTACAACAAACAGTCTCAGAACTGTCATCTCAACAGTTAGCGTGGGTCAGCGGTTATTTTTGGGGGCTATCTCAAGCTCAGCCTCAAACGACTGGTGCTGCTGCACCTATTAGTCAGGCAGCTGCGGCTGTTGCCGCAAAACCGGCAGGCAAGCTTTCTATTATCTTTGCTTCTCAGACGGGTAACGCGAAAGGCGTTGCTGAAGCTCTGGAGCAAGAAGCCAAGGCCCAAGGAATCGCTGTTGAGCTGTTTGATGCCAGCGATTACAAAGGAAAGAACCTCGCCAAGGAAACGCACGTCATTATTGTTGCCTCTACCAACGGTGAAGGTGAAGCACCAGATAATGCGATTGAGCTGCATGAATTCCTTCAGTCTAAGAAGGCGCCTAAATTACCAAACCTGAAATACGGTGTGATTGGTCTGGGTGACTCGAGTTATGAATTCTTCTGTCAGACAGGTAAAGATTTCGATTCTTACCTATCTAAACTTGGCGCGACCTCATTTATTGAACGTATTGACTGTGATGTTGATTACGAAGCGCCAGCGAGTGAGTGGCGTCAAAACGCACTGGATAAAGTCAAAGAAGCGTTAGCGTCAGGTAATGAAGCTGAAGTTGTTCAACTACCAGTCGGTCAAGCGGCACCGGGCCATTCGCCATACAATAAGCAAAACCCTTACACAGCAACCTTGCTCACGAGCCAGAAGATTACTGGTCGGGATTCAGGTAAAGATGTCCGCCATGTCGAGATCGATTTGGATGGCTCAGGTCTGACATATCAGCCGGGTGATGCACTTGGTGTGTGGTTCGAGAACAGCTCAGACCTTGCGAATGCGATCTTAGCCAAAGCAGGGTTGTCAGGTGTGGAAAGTATTGATGTTGATGGTGAGAGCATTTCCATCCACAGTGCACTGGTAAGTAAGTTCGAGATAACGTCAGCAAACCCTCAGCTTGTCAGCAAATTTGCAGAACTATCGGGTAGTAAGAAACTCCTCAAGTTGGTGGAAGACAAAGACAAGCTACGCGAATACGCGACCAACACCCAAGTGGTCGATGTTCTGGCAGAGAAGAAAACCAAACTATCCGCTGAAGAACTGGTTGGTCTGCTGCGCCGATTGACTCCTCGCCTCTATTCTATTGCTTCTAGTCAGAGTGAAGTGGACGAAGAAGTCCATCTAACGGTTGGCCTTGTTGAGTATGACAAGGGAGATGAAAAGCGTTTTGGTGGCGCGTCTAGCTTCCTTTCTCATCGTTTAGAAGAAGGCGGAGAAGTGAAAGTGTTCGTTGAGCACAACAATAACTTCAAACTACCGCAAGATGACAATACCCCTGTCATCATGATTGGCCCAGGTACTGGTATTGCCCCGTTCAGAAGCTTTATTCAAGAGCGTGATGATCGAGGAGCAGATGGTAAGAACTGGCTATTCTTCGGTGATCGCACCTTTACCCAAGATTTCCTCTATCAGGTTGAATGGCAGAAGCACCTAAAGTCAGGCTTGCTCAATCGTCTTGATGTGGCCTTCAGCCGCGACCAAGCAGAAAAAGTTTACGTGCAACATCGTATTCTGGAAAACGCTGAACAAGTATGGCAATGGATTCAGGAAGGAGCGTACATCTATGTCTGTGGTGATGCGACACGCATGGCGAAAGATGTCCATGAAGCGCTGATTCATGTCGTAGAGCAGCACGGCAAACTATCACGTGATGATGCCGAAGAATTTATCAACGAACTCCGCAAAGCGAAACGTTATCAAAGGGATGTTTACTAATGAGTGCTTCTACCGAAAATAATAAACAGGTTGTCTTGGGCGAAGAGTTAGGGCCCCTTGCGGATAACGAGCGCCTGAAAAGAGAAAGTAATTTCCTACGTGGCACGATTGAGCAAGACCTGCAAGATCGTATCACCGGTGGCTTTACTGCAGATAACTTCCAGCTGATTCGTTTCCATGGCATGTATCAGCAGGACGATCGTGATATCCGCAATGAGCGTACCAAGCAGAAGCTGGAACCACTGCATAACGTAATGCTACGTGCACGTATGCCGGGCGGTATTATTAAACCGGAACAGTGGTTAGCGATTGATAAGTTCGCAACAGAGCATTCTCTGTATGGAAGTATTCGTCTAACGACGCGTCAGACGTTTCAGTTCCACGGTGTGTTAAAGCCAAATATCAAATTGATGCATCAAACGCTTAATAGCATTGGTATCGACTCCATCGCAACAGCGGGTGACGTGAACCGTAATGTATTGTGTACTACAAATCCGGTTGAATCGGAGCTACACCAAGAGGCTTACGAGTGGGCGAAGAAGATCAGTGAGCATCTTTTACCTAAGACCAAAGCGTACGCAGAAATCTGGTTGGATGGCGATAAGGTAGAGACGACTCAGGATGACGAACCAATTCTGGGCAGTAACTACTTACCACGTAAGTTCAAAACTACCGTTGTGATACCGCCACAAAATGATGTCGATGTACACGCGAATGACCTTAACTTTGTTGCGATTGCTGAAGATGGCAAGTTGGTGGGCTTTAACGTATTGGTCGGCGGTGGTTTAGCCATGACTCATGGTGATACATCTACTTACCCAAGACGTGCCGATGATTTCGGATTTATCCCTCTGGAGAAAACGCTAGATGTTGCAGCAGCAGTCGTCACTACCCAGCGTGATTGGGGGAACCGCTCAAATCGTAAAAATGCCAAAACCAAATACACGCTCGATCGAGTGGGCAGCGATGTTTTTAAAGCGGAAGTGGAAAAACGTGCTGGAGTGGCATTTGAAGAAAGCCGTCCGTATGAATTTACTGAACGTGGCGATCGAGTCGGCTGGGTTGAAGGGATCGACGGAAAGCATCACCTGACTCTATTCATTGAAAACGGTCGCTTGCTGGATTATCCGGGTAAGCCTCTTAAAACAGGTGTGGCTGAGATAGCGAAAATCCACAAAGGGGATTTCCGCATGACGGCGAACCAGAACCTGATTGTTGCTGGAGTCTCCAAGAGCAACAAAGCGAAGATTGAGAAAATCGCTGTTGAACATGGTTTGATGGATGAAACCGTTAGTGAGCAGCGTAAGAATTCAATGGCGTGTGTTGCGTTCCCAACCTGTCCGTTGGCAATGGCTGAAGCCGAACGATTCTTGCCAGAGTTTGTTACAGACGTTGAAGGCATACTCAAAAAACACGGCTTGCCAGAAGAAGACAACATTATCTTACGTGTGACAGGCTGTCCGAATGGCTGTGGTCGTGCGATGTTGGCGGAAATTGGTTTGGTAGGTAAAGCGCCTGGCCGTTACAACTTGCACCTAGGTGGTAACCGTGGCGGTACACGCGTACCTAAGATGTATAAAGAAAACATCACAGATAAACAGATTCTAGAAGAGATTGATCAGCTAGTCGGTCGATGGGCCAAAGAGCGTAACGACGGTGAGTGCTTTGGTGACTTCACGATCAGAGCTGGCATTATCGATGAAGTGTTTGTTTCCAAGAGGGACTTTTATGCTTAACTCTGTGGCTTCAAAACCGAAGTTAGCAGAGCTCTTAACGGCAACGAAGACGGAGCAAATTCTCCGTCTTGCGGAAATTAACATAGAGCTCGAAAAGCTAACGGCTCAGGAAAGAGTCTCCTGGGCGATAGAAAATCTGGAAGGAACACACGCTGTTTCCTCAAGCTTTGGCATTCAGGCTGCGGTAATGTTGCATTTAGTCACGCAGGTTAAGTCTGATATCCCGATTATATTGACAGATACCGGCTATCTTTTCCCTGAAACTTACCAGTTTATTGATGACCTCACGGAAAAGCTTAACCTTAACCTGCAAGTCTATCGTGCGAAACAGAGTGCAGCATGGCAGGAAGCCAGTTTTGGAAAGCTGTGGGATAAAGGTATAGAGGGAATTGAAAAGTACAATCGCTTAAACAAAGTGGAACCTATGCGCCGTGCTTTGGATGAACTTAGAGTAGGTACTTGGTTTTCAGGGCTGCGCCGTGAGCAATCTAAGTCTCGAGCAAACCTGCCAATCCTGACGATTCAAAATGGCGTGTTTAAGTTTTTACCTATCATCGATTGGACAAACAAAGACGTACACTATTACCTAGAGCAACATGGTTTGCCTTACCATCCATTGCGTGATGAAGGATACTTGTCGATTGGTGACACTCATACAACCAAGAAATGGGAACCTGGAATGAGTGAAGAAGAAACTCGGTTCTTTGGTCTTAAACGAGAATGTGGGCTCCATGAGGATGACAGCGAGCAAGATGGCTCAGGTATTTAGCTTCATTTTGAAGCATTAGTGCAGAAAGACCGCTTTGGCGGTCTTTTTTATGCGCCTTAGATTATGTTATGTGGATAACTCTGTGGTGAAGCTATGAGCATATTATGAGTAAATAGGGATAAATAAAGCTTTGGATGAATATTGGACGGTTAAGCGTTGTTTTTGCAGTTTTTTCAAAATATCGCTTGCCAATGTGATGCCGATCTCTATAATGCCTCCTTGTCGACAGGGCAAGGGTTCACAAAGGTTCTAAGCCAAATCGATAGGCCAAAAAGAAAATGAAATAAATTTTAAAAAAGTGTTTGACACTTCAGTTTATCTCGCTAGAATGGCCGCCTCTTCCGAAGTGATGTGAGTCACAAAGAAGAACGCTCTTTAACAATATAAACCTATCAATCTGTGTGGGCACTCGTTGATGATAATCCAATTAGAAACTTCGGTTTCAAATTAGGTTTCAATGAAACGAAGTGACCATTGAATCTTCGGATTCAGCACAGTCAATTCAAACATTACTT
>NZ_CAMZNA010000007.1:0-259214 GCF_947311885.1 Vibrio sp. St2
CGACGTACAAAGCCAAACTATCGACCATGCTCACCCTGAGCAATGACAACTTGAGTCATCAACATCACTTCTCGCTCTGCCAATTCAGCAACAACAACGTTGTACCCAGCCATGCTCCGCCGACCATGCTCACCCTGAGCAATGACAACTTGAGTCATCAACATCACTTCGCGCTCTGCCAATTCAGCGACAACAACGTTGTACCCAGCCATGCTCCGCCGACCATGCTCACCCTGAGCAATGACAATATTGAGTCGTCACATCACCTCAATATCAGTCAATGATTGAAGAGCAGTGACATCAAAATCACGAATATTGCTACGTGAGCACCTCCATGTCTGTAGTAAGAAGAGAGAAGAATAGGGGATTCCGCCATCAATAATCTTACCAACGCCATGTCACTAATGTTGCTTAATAAACATCAATAACTCGTCATTCTACCCCGTAACCCTTCACGATAATCACACTCAGTTGAACACCTTATTCAAGTCGGCATCCCGCCCTCAATCCCATCGCGGAGGAACCCTAGATGCAACGTTCTCATCGTGTCACTCTCGCTACGAACACCCAAAAAGTCATCTCTGGCGCCGCCGTAGTGTTTGGTTCATGCATCGGATTAGGATTCATTATCCTTCCCGTTCTGAGCGTGACTGCCTGGACTTCGGGCGTGACGATTATCTTACTGATCACGCTGGCCGTCAGCTACACGGCCAGCGTCAAATACCTCGAGCTATCAAGCTATCACCGCGTGTCCGATGGTATGCGTCAAATACTCGAAAAGGCGGCCGGGGCCTATGGGCGAAAGTGGGTGGATGCAATCATCATTCTCTCATTGTTTGTCTTGCTGTATGCGTATTTCTCGGTCATTACCGAATTGGTGACGAGCTTGCTTCCGTTTCATCTACATCATGGTTTCGTGACCATCATCATGGGCGTTATCTGCTTCGTGATGATGGCCCTTGGAATACGGTGTATGTCTGCGGTGGTTCTTATTTGTAACGTGTTGCTTCTAATCATCTTTGTTAGCTTAATAGTCACTCTGTACCCTCAACTACATGTGCACAATCTGTTTGCCGAAAATGCCACTGGGATGCTGGACGATCCGCGAGTTGCTCTGCCTTTGTTACCTATCTTCTTTGCCAATTGCTTTGGCTTTCAACCTATGATGCCCGCGCTTCGCGTACTCCATACCCAAGGAAGAAAACGAAAAGGTGTCATCGCTTCTCTGCGACTTGGCGTCCTCTTCATTGTGATTGGTTATGCCATATGGCTAGGCATATTTTTGAGTTTGTTTGACCAACAATCGGTGCTCAGTCAGTTGGCCTTGGACGTCAGTTCTTTCGATGTGCTGTATCAAGTCTTCTCTATGAGTGGGTTAACAAAAGCGTTTTTAATCGTTTGGTTGGTGGCTCTCTTAGTTCCTCCCATCTACGGGGTATCCAAAGGCCTCTACGATTACTTATTGTCTGATCAGATAAACGTGAGTGGGCGAGCATTCCTCCAGTCAGGGCTCATTGCCTTCATCCCTCCCATGGTGTTTTCGTACGTTTTCCCCCACGGGTTTCTGGTTGCCATTGGATTTGTTGCTGTCATTTTTGGCGCGATATGGTGTCTCCTCATCCCTTGGCTACATTGGCAACGACGCCGAGTGGGGTGGATATCGAGTGCCCTCATCGCCCTCTATTGGCTGCTAATGACCGTCTGTTTTTTTGTCTATTCCATTTTCTGAAGTCTTACTTTCCCTGGGAGAACAATCATGGCCATGACTCAATCTCGCGCCGCCATCAATGCGGTTGTCTTTGCCTCAACGGTAGGTTTTATGGGGATCGGTTTGGTCGATCCCATTTTGGTGGCCATCGCAGATGGTCTGAATGCGACGCCCAGTGAAGTCTCACTCTTATTCACGAGCTATTTCTTGATCACTGCGGTGATGATGTTAATCACCGATATCGCCGCCACGCGCATTGGGTTGAAAAACACCATCATGCTTGGGGCTTTCGTCGTGGCACTCTTCGCACTCGGCTCAGGCAACTCAAACACCGTAGGTCAGTTAGTGGGCTACCGAAGCGGGTGGGGCTTAGGTAATGCGTTGTTTGTCGCAACAGCGTTGACCTTAATAGTGACATTGTCACAAAAAAAAGGCAAAGAATCGGTTCGTCTTTATGAAGCCGCGTTGGGGGTGGGCATCGCCATCGGCCCGTTGGTCGGTGCATTACTGGGGCAGGGCTCTTGGCGCTATCCCTTCTGGGGGACGGCCCTCCTGATGTTGATAGGTTTTGTCTCCATCGCGTATTTTGTGCCGGCCACGCCCGTGCAGCGCCAACAGCGTCACTCCTTAGCGGCGCCCTTTCAGGCACTGAAGCAGCCCAAACTTCGTCTGATCAGCCTTAGTGCGTTTTTCTACAACTTCGTCTTTTTCGCCATACTCGCGTATTCCCCGTTTGTTCTTCAGTTAGGGGTACTGGAGATCGGGGCGGTCTTTTTTGGATGGGGATTGGCACTGGCCATCACTTCAACGCTCATTACCCCAAGATGGCAAAGCCGACTGCACCCAGTTTCGATTATCATCCGGTGTCAGTGGGTACTCGTGGTTCTGATGCTCATTATGGGTTACTTTGCCGCGCCCGCCCACTTTGACAAAACCCCGCTGGTGATTGCCATCATCGTGTCTGGCGCATTGTTTGGAGTAGTGAATACGCTGTTTACAGAATTAGCCATCGAAACCCACCCAACTTCCACGTCTATCGCCTCTGCCGCGTACAACTTTGTTCGCTGGTTAGGGGGAGCCATTGCCCCGATCTTAATCACACACATCGGCGAACACTATGGCTCGGCCTACAGCTTCTCGTTGGCGGCCGTCTTTGCCTTGATTGCGTGTGCGATCATTTCCAGGGCTAAACTACCCAAGCCACAAATCAGCCATCCTTTGCCGCCCCTAAGAGCGACAGTTGCAGCGCCTCGCCGTCCGGTGATGATTTTGATGGATGGCAGTCCGTCTGACACACTGGCTGTGGATTATGCGCATCAATTTCTTCAGCCCCAGAATCATCGACTGCTATTGGTGACTGTGAATGTTGTCGAAGGGGTAGAAGGGGAGGGGGTAAGAGAAACGCCCGTTCAGGAGATGGGGCAGCTCAAGCACTATCTTCAAAAGCTGAGTGAACGCGGATTTGATGTCATGAGCGAAGCCATTTCGGATGTGCTGCCCATGCAAGTGGCGAAAACGATTATCCGCCGGGGTGAGGCACTAGATGCGCAGTTGCTCGTAATGGTCAAGCACAGTCATGCTTCCTTCATCCAACGCGCGTTATCATTTTCAGTGACTCAAGAGGTGACCGAGCAGGCTCGCTGCCCGGTATTGGTGATCCCAAAAGGCGATCAGTCTTCGTGATACGCGTCTAGGACCTGGCACACCGCATCATCGAGCGCTTGCTGCACGGATTTGGGTAATCGCCCAAATTCGTAACTGAAGTTACGCCCTTTCACTCGCTTTCGGGCGAACTGCGCACTCGATGAGAACGCTTTTAACTGGGTGACTGACACGCTGGCATCGACCTGCTTCGCTGTCACTATTTTCAGTTCCGCTCCAATTCGCTGGATCAACCACTCCTTGACGGTCAATTCTGCTTCATCTCGCTCGCTGCCAGACAACTGTTCCGCCAAACGCTCAATGAAGGCCACTAAGCCGGCCTCGTCGCGTTGGAACGTCTTCATCACTTTATCCAAAACCGCGTAGTCGGTATGGGATAAATCATTGACCACAGGGAACAGGGCAATCAGCCGCGCGTCCACGTTTGCGGCTTTGAGTGCTCGCCCGACGGCCTGACGGCTAATCCCTAGCACCTGCGCCGCGTCTTCTTGGGTACAGTCTTCACTTTGCATAATGGTCAAGCACTGCAAACCAATTTCACGCTGGTTGTGCTCTTTCGCCGATTGAAGCTGTTTCGCCAACGCTTTGGCTTCCGACGTGGTAATCGACTCTTTGGTTACCAACACCCGAAATGTCGCCACCTCACCTTGCTGGAGTAGGAACCAAGCACGGCGACGAGAGCCGTCGAGGATATCAATCTTACCGTCCACTTCACGACCCACCGCCGGATAAAACTGCTGAAACGCCAGTGAATTGAGATCCGTCAGCGACGCTTCGGTCAATTGCGTCTGATCGCGACCGTTAACATCAAAGGTGACCACCGTTTCGTCACGAACCTGTTCGTACGTCAGCGTCAGCTCATTGAACGACACCGTACGACCAGTGTTCAATCGCCATTCGACGCTTTGCCCGACCGATTCAACACCAAAATGGCGCTGTAAGAACTTCTGAGCGCTTTCTCCTGAATTCTCTAGCTCCACATCAAGTTGGCGCGTTAAAGACTCCAGAGTGGCCTTAGCGGCGCTTTTCTGGGCTTGTTCGGATCCGACTGCATTCCCTAATGGACTGATTGCTCCGCGTTTCTTCGCCATTATGCTTGCTCCTGCTCACGCCAAACGTTGATGATGTCGCGTAAGATCTGGCTGGTCACTTCGTACGCGTTCTGCTGTGCACTCTGGAATGTGGCTTTGCTCTTAGGGTATTCACTTTTCGACATGTCAAAGACCGTCGACAGCAAGGAAGAAGACTGTCGAATCGCTTCGCTGTGCTTGAATTCCTTGGAATAAAGGTAAGACGCGAAATGATCGTACAGGCTGTTCATCAGCTCAGTCGTCGTCGAGCTATCACGATGGTTGGTCAGCAAGATCTTCATGAAATCGTAGCCTTGATGGTCTGCATTGGCGAGCAGGGCCCAGACTTGGGGTATGTAGCTGAAATACGAACAGGTCGCGTCGATGTCGTTTTCGGTGATCGACAGCGGGAAGACCACACTGGTGGCGGCAAAGTAGGCGTTGTAGGTCGCATACCCCAATGACGGAGGCGTATCAATGATCAAGATATCGAACTCGTCTTCTACCGCCGCAATGATGTCTCGCAGTAATGAGTACGGCGAGGCCAACTTCTGGCTAAAGACCTGCTCATGAAACCAACCTTCAATCGCGCGATCGGTTTGAGAGGCAGGCAGTATACGTAGGTTAGGGATGGTCGTTTCTAAAAATGCCTCTGATACCGCCTGTTCATACGTTTCGCCTTCGTCCAACTCGAAATTGCGCATCATTAAGTCGCCAATCGACAAGCACCCTTCCATTTCAGACTCTGGGGCATAGTACATGGACAGCGTTGCCTGGCCGTCCATGTCGATCAGACCAACACGGTATTCTTGGTGAAATTCGGTCGCCAGACCAGACGCTAGGGTGGCCGCAGAGACGGTTTTGCCAACCCCACCTTTTTGGTTTTGGATCACCACCACTTGCATCGACTGCTTCTCGCTGCGAGCGAACTTCGGTTCTTTACGCAGTGCGTCCGGCAGCAGATCGCGGACTCGATACATTTCCGCCATGTCGATGGACCATTGCGACTCCTCGTGGCGGCGCGGGTCGATTTCAGCCGTCGCTACGTATTTATCTAAGGTTTTGGCGTCGATGTCCAAGTAAGTCGACGCTTCCGCACGCGTGAAGTTACGCAATTCTTTACGATGATTGGCCAGTAAACGTAGATTGCGTCGCTTAATGTAGCGATCGGCGCCTTCTTTTAGATTTTGAAAGGTTGCCGTTGTTTGCAGGGTATCCATTTCTATCTCCACCAAGATTCTGGATTTAGTATATCCTTCATTTTTTGGTTTACACAACAAAAATTAATGGAAACTGAGAAAATAAATCCCGAAAGACGACAGGAAACGAAGAGGGGAGGACGATACACAACAAAAAAGTTTGCTTTGTGCGGCTAAGCAAACTTTTCTGTGCGGTAAAAATCCAGACTCAGTAGCCCTTACTGCCGTTCATGCGTTCCAGCTCGGCCAATTTGTCCAAAAAGGACTTATCTTCGAGCACTTCTTCCACTACATCGTCGGCAGGCGCATCGTGGCTTCCGCTGCTCTGACGGCTAGCCAGTGCTTCTTCGACGAACTGAGCTTTCTCTTCCTCATCGATGGAGCGATAGGAGCTTGCCAGCAATTCAAGTTCATCGACGGTCAAGGGTTCTTCGGTGGTCAGTCGCTTGGTTTCAAGCCGAGTGATGTTGCGCTTGGCGTCTTCAAAATTGAGTTTATCGACGGGTGTGGTGGTGTTGATCCAGCGATACAAGAACTCAACAGCGTGAATATTGCGCCCGTGTTTATGGAGTTTCAGTCCCAGGCCGTCCTCGGACTCAAGAAACAAGATCTCCTTGCGCGTTTTGGGATCCTCACTGAGCTCCTCGATGCTTTCCTTGATGCAACGCGAGATAAATACGCTGTTGTTTTTGAATGACGTCTTATTGGCTTTGAGAGACCCATCCTCGTTGAGCAGGCCCATAAAAGCGCGCAGATCGTCGACCTCAATGGGTTTGAGGCTGGTGCCGTCGGTTTTAAAACGCGACAGTATTTCGTAGAGTCGCTTCGTGTACTCTCGCTTGAGTCCCAGAAAGCTTTTGGTATTGATAAGCGAAAACCCTTGGTTGTACTCAATGTACTCTTTAGACAAAGCATCGTTGGGGATCAACGTCAACACGCGATCTTTATAGGTGGCTTTCTTAAACAGGGGAGTGAACTCGAACTCGGTATCGCCTTGCTTCTCAATGATGATCCCGATCTTTCGAGAGGCTAACCGACCCACCACTTGCTTCAATTGTGATCCTATCGCTCGGTTGCTAAGTCCCAGCCATTCGGAGAGTTGGGCGGCCGTGAATCGATACTCTGGGGTTTGATTATCCCAGTCTTCTTGTTTCATGTTGGCGATCATAAGCCCGAATAGATTCGCTTCGCGTGCGGTCAGATCTTGTTGCGAGAAGACCAGCTCGTGGCCTTTTTTGATGTGCTTGGGTAAATTCTTCGGGCTTGTGCTCATACCATACAGTTTTGTTTGCTTAAGCAAACTTTTTTGGTCTACATGGCGTTTAGAATGACACATTTTAACCAATAAGCAAACATTTATGTAGTATTAGGGCCTTTACCGCACAAATTTGTTTGCATACATCACATTTTTTGTACCGTGAGCAAAATAAGCAAACTTTTCTGTGTGGTAAATGACATCAAAATGATCATAGTGCAAACTTTTTTGTTGTGTAAAGCAAACAAAAATGATCGCAAAGCAAACTTATATGATCACAAAGCAAACAAAAATGATCACAAAGCAAACTTATATGATCACAAAGCAAACTTTTTTGTAGTGTATCTCCTGAATTCCTTTTTAAAATCAATAAGTTGGAAGCTCTATAGTTTTATAGTTTAATAGTTATATAGTTTAAATAGATCTTTATAGATAAATAGATCTTTATAGGAACTGTGGATAACTTTTGAGCCACAAGAGCGCCTAAACATACAAGCGAACGTGCGCACTAGCGCTGTAGAGTTCATCACTGAATTCTCGTGAAAATAAGGTAATACTAAGTATTACAAAGACTTAGCATTGAAACTACCGATGCCACACATTTTCATGTCACTAAAAGCAAACTTTTCTGTGTGGTTTATTCCATACCACACAATTTTGTGTCACTGCAGACAGGACCCTGGCCAAAGTTGGTTCCAATACCACACATTTTCGTGTCACTTTCAGTGTTCACATTTCAAATGTAGATAGGTTAGCCCTTACCGATAGTTAATTATTATATATATCATCGTGAGCGAATCTGACATCACACGATGTTAGATCTCTAATTCAATTTGAATGTGCGCGTCTAACTGATCATGAAAATTGGCAAAACACGCCAGTTGCGTTGATTGCTTCGCCGTTAAGCAGCGTTCAACCCCTATAGTCATAGAGACAGAGCGTGTGTCACGGCGGGGCAATTGCATTGTCCCGACACAATGACAGGCAATCATTTTAAAGCGATCAAGCACATCAGAGGAGTTATCAAGCTGCAGCCATTTTTTCCCCCAACGAGCACAGAGGATAAGTGTGAAGCCGTGCAATAGCATGACGGTATCAGTGGGAGACAAGCAACGTTCTACAGGACTGGATTGTCCGATAAAACGTCGAAGCTCAAGCTCACTTTGTAAGCGGATACTACGTTGTTTTGGCCTTTGATGGTATTCAGGGTGGATGAGGACCTGACTGATTGGGTAAGCACAGCGGGTATTAACGGCCTCGTAGATGGATTCCATACGCATGGTTGAATTCGCTCTGAGAGAAGTATGATAACGATTGTATAAGTGAACCGTTCAAACATGGAGGTTTTATAATCATTAATAATCCATGGTTTAAACGTCAGGTAAGTAACAAACCTTAATAATGTTTAATCTCTGGGATTTTTCCATCAAGTCGATATTCTCACTCCAGTCGTTCAATGCAGTAGCAGACATGAGGCTGCATAAGACAAAAAGACGATGGTACAACGCCTATTCCTGCATCGGCCCAACGGTGTCGGTATTTGCTGGTCTTGGTACTCCTCAAGGCCAGCTTTTTTTAAGCGTTACAAGGTCACGAGTTACTGACCACCTTGTGGTGAGCATAAGAGGGCTACCGATATGAATAATCACACAAATTTGAGCAATGAAGGGTTCCTTAGAACGGATATTAGTCGACACTATAGGGCTCACCTCACCAGTATGCTGATAGGAATGATGGAGACGGTATCCTACTTGATGCTTTGTTCTATGCCCGTTCCAAAGGGACAGTGGCCACAAGTCATGGCAACGATTCCTGCCCACATCTGTCCACCTCATTCTAGACGCGAACAGTCGTAAGAAAGGGGACGATACGCGATCTACAGTGGCGTGCTCAGCCTGAGCAATGACAACTTTCCCTCACCAATAATCACACCTGTAGCGTCAATGGATCTTCCCCCCTGACCTGAATGAGGCCAAGCCATGTTTTCATTTTTGCTAAGTCAACGGCCACTGTTGCTATCGTGCACCCTGTGTTGTTTCCCTATCATTGCCCAGGCCAACGACAACATTCCAATTGATCTTGAAGGAGAATATTACGCGTTTGGTGCCGTCGTCGATACCGTTCAACCTCATGCGTCGCGCGCTTCTGCAGCGGGTATGGCGCGAATGAGCGTACAATGGGCTGCAACACCAAACGGTCGATTCGCGCTCACCCTTGATCATCGACATGGGTTTACGAATCCGCCGCCGGGACATTGGTTGCCGCAGAGTACGGGTATCATGAGTCTCACCGGGGCACCGTTCAGTGATCAAGGCTGGCGCTTAACGCATGGGTATTGGGAGCAAACGGGCCTCTCTGATCGCTGGCATGCGATGGTGGGCTATTTAGATTCGACCGATTTTATAGATTTATATCCTTACGGCAGCCCCTACTCAGGGTTTTCCAATGTACAGTTCAGTACGGGATCGGGCACGATTGTTCTTCCCGACGAAGCATCCATTGGTGGCATGATCCACCATCAAATGGGGGCTCATTACTACCTTCAACTTAACGTATCGGATGCGCGTGCCGATTCCAGCCACCCTTGGCAGCGAGCGGAAGCGGTGTTTCGCGAAAGGCGGACGTTTGAAGCGGTGGAACTTGGCTGGGTGGCGGAGCCTTCTCAGGCGTTAGCGCAACAACTGCATGTCACGGGATGGCGAAGTGAGGGCGCTTTGGAACAACCACAGTCTCAAGAAGGCCTCAGTGCGTCTTGGAACGGAACTTTGGGCGCTTGGACTCCTTTTTTAAGAGGTGGGGTGGCTCAGGGATCGCAGGTGTTGTATTCCTCATCGTTGGTTGCCGGAACCGGTTATCAAGGGATTGGCCCTGGTATCATGGGTATGGCATTAGGCCAAGCCACATCAAACCGCGATGGTCATTCAATTCATAACGCGGAATTCTTCTATCGGCTTCCTCTGGGCCCATTGACGTTAACTCCGAATTTGCAATATGTCGAAGAGACGAGTGCCCGTGCTGGTGTGCACCATGCTTGGGTGATGGGACTGCGAGCACGACTAGGGGCCACTTAAGACAGATACTTGGAAATGAGTGTTCACAATTCTGACTGAAAAATATGCAATTAGTTGTTTATATCAATTCCCCCTGCAATATTGACAACACAAATGAGTAATTGATTGCATATCAATCGATGCACTTGGTCGTTTATCGATCGCAGAAAAGGTGAGCAGGGTGGAGTCAAGCAAGGGAACGACGGCCGGGAAAGTCTTGTTGTGCCGGGACAAAATCAGATCACTTCGGCAGTTGAACGGGTTAAGCCAGGAGGGGCTTTCGCATGCGCTCTATGACGCCAATTGCCAAGTGTCTATCGCAACAGTCAAGCGCATTGAAACAGGGAAACCGGTCAGTTTTCGTATTGCCGGGCAAATGGCGAAGTTCTTTGGTGCCAGCGTCGAAGAACTGCTGGATGATCGTCATTCGGCTGGTGTGGAACAGGGGGCCTCATCGCCCTCTGTTTGGTTGTACGTTATCTTTGCGACGCCTGTTGTGATAGGCGCTCCGGAGCTTGATGTCAGTGCTTGGCTTCACGAAGCCGGGCTGTCGGTTCAAGACAAAGTGGGCGGATATTATATCGGTTATGACACCTGCTCGTCGGTCCTTGAGCGATTGCACCAAAGATTGCGGATGACCCAACACGGTTACCCTGATGTCCATGTGAAACTGGCGCTGAAGCAAAGCCATTTGGTGAGTGGGCCAAGTCACAGTGATCCGATTGATAAATCTGATCTTGATGAGTTGGTGTCTGTGGTGCAATTACTTGGTTATCATGGATGGATGGTCGACGATGCAGCGCTGTTAGCGTTGCCTTTTTGCTGCGTGGCGGAGCGCTTGGCGCTGCCCGTATCGAATGGCTACTGGATGCTCACGCCACAACAAAGTGTGGCAAGCCAACTGATTGGACGAGATACCCTTCGTGCCACTTTGCTGGCTTCCTTATCCCAACAAGAGCCCAAAGCAACACCGCGCGTACCGTGTGTGCTTGTTCAAGGGGACAGAGGCGTGGGGAAATCTCACGTGTTGCAAGCCATGATCACTCTGCTTCCCAGAGCCTTGAGTGAGCGCTGCCTTGATGTCAGAGGACGACCGTCTGAAGGCGTTTCGTTGAGTGCACTCGCGCGGCTGTTGCTGGCAGCTTTAGCGCTCCCGATGTGGGCATCACCGTCTGACAAACAGGTCAAGGCGCACCAATTGGGGCTCACCGCGACCGACACAGAACGTTTGTTGGTGTTGCTGGCGTCTGAGCCCCATCCTAAAACGGCTCGGTTGAAATTGCGTTTGGCGACCACGGATCCCAAACTGGTGCAGTTGGTGCTGGCGCAAACTCAAGTGCGACTCTTGGTGCTGGATGATGCGCAGTGCGTTGATGGTGACAGTTGGCAAGTGATCCACCGTGCTTTGACGCTCATGGCGGATCCTCCCATTTGCTTAATGAGCAGCGATCGCCCGCTGGTTTGGCCCTCTTCTGAGCGGTGGGCAGTGTCTGAGCAAAAGCTGATGCCGCTTTCGACAGACGAGGTTAGGCGCTTAGCGCATCGCTGGGCACCGGAGGCTTTATCCGGGGAGAGAGTGATGCATTGCGTTGAGATCTGTGGTGGCAATCCCGCGTTCTTGCGCCAGTTGCTGCTAGAAGCGCCGCTATCATCTGAAATGACGACTCAATCTTACTCGTTCATCGATCAACAAGTCGATCGTTTAACCGTTGAGCAAAAGCGGGTGCTTTGGGCGGCGGTGGCTTGTGGGCTGAACGTCGATAGGGAGGTGATCACAGCCTTGTTTCCTCAGGGGCAGGATGCTTTAGAAGGCTTGTGCCAAAACTCGTTGCTTCGGCAGCGCTCGACCCACACCTACGCTTTTTACCACACGGCGGTGTACGACTATCTGCAACGCCACATTACGCCTCCGGTCTGGAAAGACATCAACTCACAATTGACCCAGGTGCTAAAACCGATGTTGACACAACCCGGCGCGCCGTCTCATTGGCAGGAGACGTACGCCCATTGTTTGGCTCAGCAAGGGCAATCAGCCAAAGCGTTTGAGTGCTATATCCACTTGGCGAGACGGCACAAAGATCGGGGTGAATTACCACAGGCGATCACGGCCTTGGAGTGGGCCGAAACGGCGATGAACGCTGCCTACAGTTTGCGCCGCGAAATCGACTGGCTGTTGCTGATGGGCACCTTGTACAAATCGCATTACGGTTGGTCTTCACCGCAACAAAAGCGTGTCTTCGATCAGCTTCAAAGGGTGTGCGTAAAAAGCGCGCAGCAAGGCAGTCTTGGCAGTGTGTTTTTTCATCAATGGTTAGAAAAACTGATGGCATTGAAGCTTGATGACGCCGGGCGCTTGGCGTTGACCATCAAAAAGCATGGCGAGACGGTGGGGGATACCTGCATCGAAGTTCACGGATTAGCCGCATTAGCGAATACTCACTTTTGGTCCGGCGATCACGAAGCGTCGCTCCACTGTGCTCAGCGAGCATTGGACTTGCATCAGCACGCCGACACCCAACGCGACTTGGTGGAATTTGGCCAGGATCCCCGAGTCGTGGCGACCTTATTTTTGGTGCTGAGCCACTCGTTGAGGGGTGAATGGACACAGGCGGATACGCAGCTTTCAGCGATGTCTGAACTGGTCTCGCAAAGTGACAACGTGTTCAGTCAGGCCATCGGCGCGCAAGCCGCACTGTTTTACTACTACCATGCCGATGAAGCACCAGAGGTTGAATTGCGGGCGGAAGCCCTGTTGCAACTGGCCCAAAACCTTGATCTGCCGTTTTTTATCGGGATTGCCAAGGTTTTTCTGGGCTGGTCCCTTGGCAGACAGGGACAGCTTGAACTGGGTCTGGCCCTGCTGGCCGATGGCTACCACCACTGGTTGGCCAAATCGGGGCATCGTATGGGGCACTCACTGCATTGCTGTATGGCGGCTGAGCTGATGTTGCGTTCGGTTCAGCCTCATCGGGCACGCGCTTTATTGCAAACGGGGATCCCGTTTATGCGGGCCCATCAGGAATTGTGCTATCTCGACAAAGCCGAGCGTTTTGAGGTTTTGACCAGAGACGCGTTGAACATCCGTTAACATTCACAGACAAGGGAAAAAGCATGGACATCTTACATCGAGAGGCATTGTTTGATATTGCCAGTGGGGCCACCGTGTTGGCCAGTGGTGGTGGTGGGTCTATTCAAACGGCGTATTCGTTTATTCAGCAGATTTTAGAGGTGAAGCACCCCGTTCAACTGGTGGATTTGGACGACTTGAATGACGACGACAGAGGGGCGGTAGTAGCGGCGATGGGTTCACCAGAAAGCTTTGAAAAGATTGGGCTGAATGGCGCGGAAACGCGCGCGCTGTCGGTGTTGCAGAACCGGCTTGAATTACCGCTCACTTTTGTGGTGTCGGTGGAAACTGGCTCGAATCTCTTTGTCGCGATGCTGGCGGCGATCTCCAACCTGCGTGGACCGTTAAAGGTGCTCAATGCCGATGGGGCGAACCGCTCTGTGCCCACCTTAAGTTTGCTGACGTTCAGTGAGTCGGTCGCCGCGACGCCGTTGGTGATCTTAAATGCGGCGGATGGGCCGTTTAAAGGAGGGCGTTATCCAGGGGCGTTGACATTGGATTTAACACCAGAGACGACGCCTGTGGAGCAGGCCCAAATTGCTGAAATGACACTGCGCCCACTGTTGAGTTCGGTGGGGACCTTTGATGGGATCGCGGCGATTGCGGGCTGGGTAATGTCGGGGCGTGCGGCGCAACGCAGCTTGATCTCGAACACAGTGACACAGTCACAGGTGATCGGCAGCATGCTGCGTCAAATCGGTCCAGATTGCGCCGACCCACTGGGGGCGTTTTGCGAGGAATACACCCAAACATTTGGTCAGGCACTGACTCCGTTGTTTGGCAACACGCGCCCATGTCAGCTTGCCGATCAGGTTTCTGAATCCAAAGGAGGCTTTGATTTTACGGTTCTGACGTTTGTGCAGCGCGCAGAGGATGGGACGGAGCGCACGATTGTGGTCCTCAATCAAAATGAGAACCTGATCGCTTGGGATACCCGTTGCAGTCATCCTTTGGCCATGGCGCCGGATTTGCTGTGCATGATGGGACGGCTGAAGGCGTCGGTGATCAATAAGATTGTCCAGCCCCTCTCTCCTCAAGATCAGGAGGCCGCGCGTGCGGTCCTAACGGGGTTTCATGGCTTGTCCGTGGAAGACGTGGTTGAAGAGCAGGATCTGTTCTTGTTTACGCTCCCTGCGGCCCCAGAGCTGACGACAGGACCGGAGCTCGCCAGGTTCAATGCCATCTTGCAATCGCTGGGTTATTTTGGCCCGAATTTATCTACGCAATGTCAACAAGGAGACTGACATGACTAAACAACGCATTCTGGTGATCATCCCGATCTCCGACATGGGCGCCCGCCCATTCATCGACGCGTTCAAGCGTGAAATTGAGCCCATCCGCCATCCGAATGTGCAGGTGGACTACCAAGCGCTTGGTGATCGGGCGACGCCTTTCATTCAGAGCCGGGCGGCTGAGTTGTGGGATGGAAGAGACATTGCCCGTGTCGCCCTTGAAGCGGAGAGGGACGGGTACGAGGGGCTGTTCATTAACTGTTTTGGTGAGCCCGCGGTGGAAGCGGTGAAAGAAATCGTCGATATTCCCGTGGTGGGCGGCTTTGCGCCGGCGATGATGAATGCGGCGATGGTGTCGAGTCGTTTTTCCATCGTCACGGTGGTGAGCTCTGTGGTGCCAATGTTGTGGGATTTGGCTCGTCAGTGGGGAATGGCGAACCACCTCGCGTCTGTTCGCCAAGCGGGTATTCCTGTGGAGCAGTTGGAAGACAAAGACGCGCTCAAGAGTGCGTTATTGGCACAAAGCCTCAAAGCGGTGCAAGACGATCAGGCGGAGGCCATTGTACTAGGGTGCACGGGGATGTTGGAGGTTAATCAATGGCTGACGTCTGAGCTGGAAACGCAGTTGGGGCGTTATGTCCCTGTTGTGGCTCCTGTGGGCGCAGCGATTGGCATGCTGCAAAGTCTAATGAGCAATCAACTGCGAGCAAGTCGCATTACCTACGAGCCGCCGACCGAATTCCCACAATAAGGGGCAGACATCCGGCGCCCATGTAGCGCCGGATGGGCTATTTCATCGTGTAACTCCAGCACAGATCTTGCGTTGCATCGAACTCAGAGGCCAAGGTCAGCGCTTCCTGCGTGGTCGTAAGGTTGTTCAAGATGAGGTTTGCTTCCTGGTAGGAGAGATGACATCCCGGGTAGTGCTCGTCCCACCACGCCACGAAGTCGTGTGTTGTTAACACACTGGCCTGTGAAGGGTGGGCTTTGGCATGGTGGTGCAAAAACATGGTTGGATCGATACTCATACTGTTGGCTCGCTAAAACAGGCAGGGAACACCTATTGTTTCCTTACTTTGAGGTTAGCCTAAAATCGACGCGTTAGCGCTCTGACGTCAGGCGACATCGGATACTCGGCGATCTGATACTGTTTTGATACGGAAACGTCCTGCTCTTTTTCTCATACTGACTCAAGGTTGACCAATACTTGATAAGGAGAGGGGGCAATGACGACCTATTCGGTGACTATTCGATTGGATGATGCCAGCTTGGCGGCGTTAAAAGGGCATCAATTGCAGGTGTTTAAGGGGGTCAAAGCCAGTGCGCCTGATAAGGGCGTATCGACGGTCTGGGCGACGGTCAGTGAACTGAATCATTTGATCACACTGACTTGGCAGCCGAACTATCAAGGTTTTTTTCACGCAGGCCCGTTGCACGAAGAGCAGCAGGCGACTCCCGATCTATCCGACGTTTTAACGCTGGGTGACACGTTCGCGTTGGCGACCCGACAGAAGACGGTGCGTCTTCAAGATGGCGTTGCGGACGCTTACACTCTGCGCAATCAAACCGGTAGACCGATGTGGGCTGGGGTGATGGCCGAAGCGCGCGCGTACCAGACGCCCTTAGGGGCCAGCCCGTTTTGTGTGTTTCCCCAACGGAACAACGAGCGTTTGGTGCTGGAGCCCTATGAAAAAATCGTCTTGGTGTTTTCTCAGCAACCGCGTGAACTGGGGACGGTGGTTAGGCAGTGTACCGCGCGCTCGGTGTCGCTGCATTTCTTCTCGTCGGTCACACACATTTCGGTCGATTATTCGCACCGCCGAGGATGGGATACGTTGGGCAACCCAGTGGCCAAGCGCAACCCGATGAACTTGCTGCTCGCCTCTGAACTGATTGTCCCCTCCTTTACTCGAGGGAGCACCCCGGGCGATTTGGAATCCGCGCTGGTCTTGCACTAGCCGACAGCCACCAGCCAAAGGCTCTGCATGGTGTGCTTAAGGTCTTAATAAGTCGTGTTAACTTTTATTAACTATACAGTCCTCCTTGCCCCTTTAAGATAGCGCCCATCTGAGGGTTCCCTCCCGTTAGCCTCGTCGGGAAGACGGGGACCAAGATGACACGTTGATATTAGGAGACTGACCATGAAACTAATTTCGTCTAAGCGAGCCCCCAAAGCGGTGGGGCCATACTCTCACGCGGCAATCCTTGGTAAGACACTGTGTGTTTCAGGACAACTGCCACTGGATCCCAAAACAATGGGTTTGGTTTCAGACGATGTGATGATCCAGACCAAGCAGTGTTTGAGGAACGGCTTAGCCATCGTAGAGGATGCAGGCAGTTCTAAAGCCCGTATTGCACGGGTGGCGGTCTATCTCACGGATATGGATGACTTTGATCGCGTCAATGATGTTTATGAGACGTTTTTTGGTGGTCACAAGCCCGCACGTTTGTGTTTTGCGGTCGCCGCGCTGCCGATGGCCGCTAAAGTAGAAATTGAATTCATCGCTGATTTATCCTGACCTGCCTTATTTATTGACTGTTGAACTCAAGTGCCCGCCGGTGGCTATGGGTTGCTGAACCCGGCCAAAGCCGTCATGATGGTTTGTTTCAAGCATGGAATGAAGGGGCAATGTATGCCAGTGGTCACGATTCAACAATCACCGGGTCGAACGAAGGAACAAAAGCAGCTGTTGATCAAGCGTATTACCGAGGCGTTTGAAGAAGCCTACGGGATGCCCCCTGAGGGGGTGACGGTGTTTTTTCAGAACTTTGATGATGAACACTGGGGCAAGGGGGGCTATTTGCATGCAGATCGCGATGTGACGTAGCGATCCGCATGTCTCCTTTAGCCTGTGCGCTGTTCAGGCGATACGCTAGGGCGATGTAATGCTCGATTGACCAGTGACATGAGCATGTCAGGGTATGACGTGTCTTGCTCGGCAAACGACTTGGCTAAGATGGCTTTTGGGTGCAGAGACGGCAACGTACGGACGTGCAATACTTGGCATCGATGGTGAGGCGTTAAGGCGACGTGAAATTCGGCGACGCCTTGCAATAACAGTTGGCGGTAATAGAGCACGGCGGTTTGTTCTATCATGGTGTGCTCGGCATGACTGAGTCCCTTGGCCGACGTGAGATGGCGGGATGTGTCTTGCGCCTCGAACAGAGTCATGGCGCAGGGGACCGCCTCGAGATCGTGCACAATGAGTCGATATTGACGGGTGTACGAGCGTGCCGGTTGGATCATCACGGCGCCTTGGAGATCGAGAAACTGGGTGAGAAATTGTGTGAAGTACCGAGCTGAGCGGACGCGTTTCTTAGCCGTCCAAGGATCGGCGGCGACGACTGGGATGAGATCGAGGACCTCAGAGCGCAAGTATTGGGCCATTTGGGGATAGTCGGGCAGGTCGTCATCGGGTTGAACGAGGACGTGTTCAGAATACGTTGCTTGGCACCCAAAATGGACCAGATCGAGTAGGGCTGGATGTTGACACAATGTACTGGCCGCCCGACCGCTGCCGAGATAAGGCAATTTAATCCAATCGCACAGTCCTTGAAGCTGACCATCTTCATAGAATTGCCCTTTAGCACAG
This sequence comes from Vibrio sp. St2, assembly GCF_947311885.1. Taxonomy (NCBI): domain Bacteria; kingdom Pseudomonadati; phylum Pseudomonadota; class Gammaproteobacteria; order Vibrionales; family Vibrionaceae; genus Vibrio; species Vibrio sp. St2. The sequence continues at coordinate 17,897 of NZ_CAMZNA010000007.1, forward strand.
ATGATCAATACTGAAATCTGTTCCACCTTCAAGCGATCGAAGAGACATGGCCGATCCCCATTGATGACGACCGGGTCTAGGCAGAGGCCTTTCAAGGCTCGCCTGACGTGTTGGTGGGTTGGCATAGTCGAGGTCGAATCCGTTTGTTGATTGGATGAGTACAGGATCCCAATGCGCATAGTGTTCTCTGATGTGTAAGATGAGTCGACCCATGTGGGTTCGTGGCTTTTCAACGTATGACTAAGCCGTTCCTCGTTGGGTTGTGTCTGGTTCATTCGGGCACGCTCTCTCCCGAAAGGGCGGGAGCTCGATAAAGATCTTGACTGGACAAGGGGCCAGCTTGATCTTCACCGAACCCCCTAAGGGAGGCCGCCATCAGATGGGCTCTGACGGGATAGAAAATCGGTATGATTGGGACGGTCTCTACCAGATAGGCGTCCGCTAGGCGATAGGCTTCGCGCCGGGCGTCGGCGGCCTGCGTGAGACTTGCTTGATGGACGAGGGCATCGTAGTGCGTGTCGGCAAACTGTCGGCCGCCGAGCTTGTCGCTTTCGAGGTAAGCGAGCATCGCGCTGGGTTCATTGTAATCGGCACACCATGCCGAACGAGCCACGTCATACTCTCCTTGATTCATGGTAGACAGATAGGATTTCCATTCCTGATTCTCTAATTTGACGCGTACCCCTAATGTCGATTGCCACATGGCAGCCGCGGCGACGGCTACTTTCTTGATGTCGTCAGAGGTGTTGTAAAGCAAAGTAAATGTGAGAGGGTGGGCATGGTCATAGCCTGCGTCTGCGAGCAACGCCTGCGCTTTCTGATCACGCTCATCTTGGGTCATCAGGGCGTAGGGAGGGGTCCATTCCTCGTAGCCGGACATGTAGTTGGGGATGAAGGTGTACGCGGGCGCTCGCCCTTGGCCAAGCAGCTTGTACGCAATGAGCTCTCGGTCGAGGGCCAAAGAGAGGGCGCGCCGAACTCTGACGTCGTCGAAAGGGGCACGAGCGGTATTGAATTGATAAAACTCGGTGCACAAAGCCGGTTGGACCCAGATTTGATCGGGGCGTTCGTAGGTTAAGCGTTCAAATTGGTCGACAGGAATGGACGAGGTGATGTCGATTTCACCGGTGAGAAAGCGAAACATTTCTGATGTGGCGTCTTCGAGGGATAAATACTGCACTCGGTCAAAGCGGGTGTGCGCGTTGTCCCAATAGTAAGGGTTTCGAGTCAGATTGATGGCCTCGTTGATGGTCCAGTTGACGATCTGGAATGGGCCATTGGACACCATATGTTCGGGTTTGGTCCAAGCTTGCTCATAATGAGTGACGGTGTTTTGATGAACGGGCAGCAATGTGGTGTGGCCGAGCATCTCCACAAAATAGGGGACGGGGCGATCCAGTGTGATGGTGAGTGTGTGTGGATCCGTTGCCGAGACCCCTAGGGTGCTTGGGTCGGCCTTTCCGCGATAAATCGCCTCAGCATTGAGAATGTGTGCCAGTGAGACGTACCATGCGTATGCAGAGGCAGTCTTCGGGTCGACAGCGCGTCGGAAGCTGTAAACAAAGTCGCTGGCGGTGACGGGGTCGCCGTTCGACCACTTGGCATCGTGTCGAAGATGGAAGTGATAGATGGTATGTTTTTTATGGGACCAGTGCTGGGCAACGCCGGGGATGACCTGGCCGTGACCGTCGATACGGACCAGACCCTCGAACATGTCTCGCAGGACCCGACCTTCTGGTACGCCTTGGGCTTTATGGGGATCCAATGTGGCAACGTCTGCACCGTTACCCACGATGAGTTGTGAGCCCGAACTCGCGGGGCTTGACCAGGCCAGTGTGCTCCATAATGCCGACAGGCATAATATGGTGAGTGTGGGGACGATCATTGTTTTTTACCTTCATAAACGCCAAATAGGCAGTGGATGGATCGCACCACCGCCTAGCGTTTGGCAATACTATGTATGGTTCGTGTCGTGAACTTCCTTACCCATCCTAAGACTCACTGAATGGGTAAGGCGAGGAAGTGTTCACGGACTCCAATTTACTCGGAAAACGCAAAGGGACAGAGTTATTACCTATTATTAATGTCTTTATGCCGAGGGGCGTGTTTGCAATGTAAGTGTGGGTCACGCCGTCTACCTTGAATAACATAACGCACTATAACTAAATGATTCGGTCACGATGGCGATACACTGCAGCGACAACTTACTTTTATTAATCACTATTAATCCTGAATCTTAGGACGAATACTCGACAATGCGCGTATAACGTTGTTTGGGATCAGCCGTGTTGTGCGGTTGGCGTTTTTACCATGAGGACAGAGACCATGACCGATTTAGTGCGGGCCCTACGGCACCTAGGCAGTCTACGGGCGCAAACGCGTCACTTGTCGTTGGAGCAGCTTGAGCAAGCGCACTCAAACTTAGCCGCGGTCGTTGAAGAAGATCGGAAGCGGGCTCGGGACGCGGCGTTGGCCAAAATGCAGCGTGATGCCGTGTTAGAGAAAGCGGTGCGAATGATCCACCGAAGTGGCGTTAGCCTCGAGTCGGTGCTCGCTGCGCTGGAAGCCTTAGACTTGGCTTCACAAGCCAAATCCGCCGTTAAGGCGTTGGGGCCTGACAAGAGCGTTGATTGAGCAGTGCGGTGTAGCACCCACTGGCTTTTAAGCGCTGCAGGCCGGCTTCAAACACCGCGTTCAGCTCTTCGCCTAGCGCGTCATGATGAAAAAGGACGTGCATAGGTTCCATTAAGACAGGGTTGGGGTCGATCAGAATGTGGTGGTGTTGATGCGCCGAGACGTGGTTGACCCAGTATTCTCCGACGCGCTCTTCTGCCGCAATGGCGTCAACCCGACCGTGATAGAGTTTCTGAAAATTCTCGCTTTGTTCCATGGAAGGCAGGGTGGGCACCTGGTGTCGCGTCAGTAATCGGGTGACGGTGTAGCCGTCCACTGAGCCGATGCGAAAGGCCATCAAGTCGGCAAAGCTGCGCCAGCGAAAAGGCACCTGTTTGTGATGAAAGAACACCGTCTTGGTTTGATTCAACGGACTGGATGAGATCAGTAAACTGTCGGCTTGAATTTCAGAGATGTACCACGGGAAGGTGGCGTGATACTTACCCCGTGTAACCAGTTTTAAGCTGCGCACCCAAGGGAAATAATGAAAATGCACTTGATAGCCAGCGGGCTCAAAAATTGACGTAATGATGGGTTCAAGCAGTCCGCCATTGGGTGTTTCAGAGGTGGTGTACGGGGGCCATTCACCGATGGCAAAATGCAAAGGAGAAGGTTTCGCCACTCCGTGTGCACTGAACACGATCAAGAGGCCAAAAAGCAGGGCGCAGGCGCGTGTGATTGACCGAGATGTATACAGAGACACGGACATTCCTTTATATTGGGCAATGAGATACTGTTATTTATATCAATAAAGTTTAGGGGATGTCGGACAGGGATGCAAAGACTTGGGAACTCGAAGAGAGGGGGCGTGGGTGACTATACTAAAAGGTAACTTCTCACGCATGGACGGAGCGTACGATGCAGCCATTTCCTGCCTTACCCTCGAACGGCGACTCGCAACACTTGGCGGCGTGCTCTATGGTGGCGCGTCAACCGATTTTGGACAGCCAATGTGGCTTAGTGGCCTACGAACTCCTTTATCGGGGTGGGGACGCTGACCATTTTCCTGACGGAGTGCGTTCGGAGCAAGCGACGCTCCAACTTCTTGCTGAGCAATTCTTAACCTATCAATGCCGCATTTTGGATGGGCACAAAGGGTACGTCAATTTTGACCAACAAAGTCTGTTGCGAGGCGTACCGTTGGACTTTCCCTGCGAAGACATCGTCATTGAGGTGCTGGAGACATGCGAGCCGACCGACGCGTTGTTTACCGCTCTGAGTGAGCTCGTTCGACAAGGCTACGTACTGGCGTTGGATGATTTCGAACCCAGCCCCGATTGGGCGCGTTTCTACCCGTTGGTCAGCGTGATCAAGCTGGATGTGCAAACGTTGCCTTTTCGCCACTGCACGCAGATCATTCAGCGTTTGAAGGGAACAGGGATTGTGTTTCTGGCGGAAAAGGTGGAGACCTATCAGGAGTTTCACCAGGCCATCAAGTGTGGTTTCTCGCTGTTTCAGGGGTACTTCTTTCAAAAACCAGAAGTGATACGGCGAAAAAAAATTGCGAGTTCAACATTGGATTTGTTCAAGCTGTCGAGCTTGGTGTCGAAGCGTAACATTGACCACTCAGCGGTCAATGTCGTGATTTCCCGTAATCCTGTATTCTCAGTGCAGCTGCTCAAATTCGTCAACGCAGGCGTACAGCTGCGCACGCCAATCAAGGGCATTGAACAATCCCTTCACTATCTGGGTGACGACCGTATCCGCAAGTTTGTGTCTTACACCGCCATATCGGCTCTGGCGCCAGGGAAGCCGGATGTTTTGCTCTACCATTCACTCCAACGGGCCAAGTGTCTTGAAGCGTTAGCGGGTGTCACCGAAGGCAGTTGCGATCCCGCGTCTGCCTATCTGTGTGGCCTGATGTCACTGGTGGATGGGATGTTGGACATGCCTCTGGAGGCGATACTGGCTCAGTTGGCGATTGCACCTAACATTGTCGAGGCGCTCACTGAGCGACGAGGACGCTTGGGGGATTTTCTGCGTGTCGTAGAAGCGCTAGAGCGATCGGATTGGCCAAAGCTGGCGACGCAGGCCCAGTTATTGTCCATGGATGAGGAACAGATCCTATCATGCCACTATCTGGCGTCTGAGTGGGCGAGTGAAGTGCAGCAGAGAGCATGAGGCCGTTCATTACGAGCTTATTTATGGTTATTAATGGGGGCGGATGCTGGTCATTTTACGTGCTTGGCGTACTCTTTCTTTTGTAATGAACCACCGGGAATATAGGCGTGGTAATGATAAGGAAACACAAATCTCGGTCGCGAGGGCTCATGGGGTCTGAAGGCATCACAAGGGCCATTGAAGCCGCTCAGTTAGGGCAAGGTTTTTTCATCTACGATGATATCGTCGGGCAGGGAACCTTGTTAAGTTACCCTGCGGCAACCGTTGAACGTGAGCAGGTCGAACGTCTGGTGTCTTTTGGTTGTGGTATCGTGGCCGTGGTCATTGATGAACCGACGGCGACGCGCTGTGATCTGCCATTAATGGTGAGCACTCGGCAGAACCCAAACGGCCCTGCCTTTACCGTCTCAGTGAACGCGCGTTGGGGCAAGCGATACGGCGTGACCATCGGAGAACGGTTGAAGACCATTCATGCATTGGCCAATCCACTGACTTCGCATTTTGACTTGGTTCGTCCCGGTCACGTTTTTCCCATCTTATCGCATCCAGAGGGGTTACTGGGGCGCTCTGGGTTAGCTGAAGCGAGCGCCGATTTAATGGGTTTGGCAGGTTGTCCTCCAATCGTCGCTGCGGCGTTGCTGACGGATTCGGACGAAAATCTGATGTCGCTCAAAGACGTCAAGTTGCTGAGTGAGGAGACGAGTTATCCATTAACGACGGTCAGCGATCTGATTGACACTCGGTTAACCCAGTTGATGAGTAAGTGAATACTTGCTTACTCTTATAACCAAGAAAATTGGGCCTATTGCATGGCTGTCATACACGCTCTTCTCGTTTTCGATGAACACCAGTGGTTTGAATTATGCGGAGTAAAACACGCTAAAGCCCACGTTGCCAAGGCATTAATAACCGCACACGCGAGAGCCAGATGCTCATCATCACCGCTATTTTATGCGGCTTAATTAAGTGTTATTAGACGGGTGTCAGAGTTGAACGCTAGGGCAATGGCGCGGGTTATCGAACCGAATACTGCCATGAAGAGGGAGCTAGGGAAGAAAGGGAGTACTTCAGCACGTTTAGTGCGGCATTAAGCTGTATTGGAATTTTATGTGTGATTAAACACACGTATTGATCCACTTGGCACTCGTCAAGAGCGGCGACGCTTTTGGGCCATGGCGCTGGTATGGGCATGCAGGTGTCGACCGTATCGCAGGACCATTTTTTCTGAGCTCCACCCCCCTGCTTGCATCACTTGGAGGGTCGAATACCCTTCCTGTAATAAATCTTGTGCGGCGCCAACACGTGCGCTATGGCCCGTGTAGCGCGGGCCTGTCTCGTGATTGAGGGCTTTCCAAGCGCGTTCAAACACCCGGCTGATCAGCTTTTCGGACACCGGGTGATGACCATTGAGTGCGTTATGTGACTCTGGGTCAATCGCCTTTCCTGAGCGCTTGACCCGTTGAAGTAAGAAACACTGCGGATCGGCATCAATGTTGGGCAATTGCAAATACGCGTGCACTTGGCTGGCTACTTGGGGGGAGATCCAGCGCACATCATCGCGGCCCGAGTGATTGGTCTTGCTGAAAGGAATGGTGATCAGTGCGCTGCCGTCTTGGCAAAATTCGATGTCACCGACTTTCATTTGCTCGAGGTTGTTTTTTCGGAGCAGAGTTTCGTACGCGAGGCTGACGATCATGAGGTCGCGTTGTTGGGTCACGGAACGAGTCGCAGACCAAAGTTCGGTTAGGCGATCCAGATCCGACTCGCGAAAGGCAGGGGCTTGCTCAATGCGCTCGCGTTCGCGCACTTTCTGATGAGTGATTTGTGCCATTTGCGCTTTGACATAACGATGAGCACACGGGTTCGGTAGTCCGGAAATAACATGCGTCTTACCAATGGCCCAAAGGTGTACTTTTAAAGTGTTACGGTGTAACTCATTGCAGCGCTCAATCAAATAACGCTCGACGTCCTGATGACGCGCCGGCAACGCGGGGATACCTTGGTGAGTGCACCATCGGACAAATACATTCCAGGCATTACGCAAGCGTTGCAGTGTCGCGGGTTGCCACTCTCCCTGGCGACGGACAAATTCGTCTTGAAAGTGGCTGATGGCGGATTGGATCGCAGGGTGAGCGCCCGCTTGAGGATCACGTTTGATCGCCTTGCGCACCAGATCGGCAAACTCGTCGGGCTCGAGATGTTCGAGCGGTGGGAAGGGGGTCAAATCCGTCATGCAGTCCTCGCCAATGATCCAATACGTCTGAGAATGGGCGTTCTCAGACCTATTTGATCTATTATATACTGTTGATTAACACAGTATCAAGGGCGCTCTCTGTTCTGTGTGGGGAACACCAGAGGGTTGCTCTCCCACTGGGCCATGCCTGTTTGGGATCGTTCAGGACGAGAGGGCGATCCTATCGCGTGCCCTATGGCATTCGTATCAGACAAAGACCATTAAAATCAGGCGATTAGTGTTCATTGAGCAGTAGGAAGACCGCTTAATCTCTATATTGACCATACGATTTCTTATTTGACCACTCATTCATTAAGGGTATGAAACAGAGTCAGTTTCTCGCTAAGGTACCGCTTTTGGTTTCGCCGACGTTGGCAGGCCCTTTTCCATACCAGACCCCACATTTTGTGATCCCTATGGTCAGCGTCGCAAAAGAGGCTACCTCCAACCCCAGCCACGACGGCAACCGTCCCCGAGCGTACAAGAAGATGGAGAGATGTATGAGTTTTACGCTGAGCACCCGGACCAAACTTCAATTGTTGACGGTGATCCCTTTACTGTTGATGACCACACTGATCACCCTCGTGTATTACTGGAACGGCAGTCAGGCCCTCAACCAGGAATTGGTGGAGTATCGCCATCAGTTGTTAGACAGTCGCAAAAAAGAGCTTAAAGCGTATTTGATGATGGGCGTGACCGCGGTCAAAGCGTTGCATGATCAGGATGTTTCAGGTGAGCATCAAGCGGAAGCCAAAGCGATTTTGAAGGCGATGCGCTTTGAAAAAGACGGCTACTTTTTTGCGTACGATTCGGCAGGGGTCAATACTCTGCACGCCATTAAGCCATCTCTCGAGGGGAAAAACCTCTATGGGCTGACCGATGACAATGGCGTCGCGGTGATCGCTGGCTTGATCGACGCCGCGAAACAGGGCGATGGGTTTCTGAACTTTTCGTGGCACAAACCGTCGCTGAATACGCAGGCACCAAAGTTGGGTTACGCTGAGTACCTGCCGAATTGGGACTGGGTACTGGGCACGGGGATCTATATTGACGATATTGATCGCCAGGTGGCGGCGTATCAGGCCGAACGTGAGCATCAACTGACGAAAGATACGCAGTGGGCGTTGTGGTTGTCTCTTGGGGGACTGCTCCTGACCATCGCGTTGGTCAGCGTTTTTGTCAATAAAGGGGTGGCGCCTTTGCAGCATGTGGTGACTTCATTGAAAGCGGTCGCGGCTGGGGATGGGGATCTGACGGCCAGGCTGAGTGTGCAAAGCCGCGATGACATAGGTGAGGTGGCTTTGGCGTTTAACGCGTTCATGGACAAACTTCAGCCGATGGTAAGCGCGCTACAGGCGTCGTCCAATGAAGTGATGGCGGCCGGCAGTGAGTTGGAAACGCAGACGGCGCAATCGGCGAAATCCATGCAGGATCACAGTTTGGAAACCGAGAAAATCGTCACCGCAGTGACAGAAATGAGCGCCACGTCGCGTGAAGTGGCCAACAACACGCACGCGACATCTCAAGCGATCGAGGCGGCGAACACCCAGATCACCGACGCTCAGCAGGAGGTCGCGCAGGCCATCGATGGGATTGGCCGTTTGGTGGCGGACGTCAATACCACCTCCGAAGCGATCGCCGCGCTGAGTGAGCAAACCGAGCGCATCACCCAAGTGCTGCAAGTGATTGGTGAGATTGCTGAACAGACCAATTTGCTGGCGCTCAATGCGGCCATTGAAGCGGCGCGAGCGGGAGAACAAGGTCGTGGCTTCGCAGTGGTGGCGGATGAAGTGCGGTCGCTGGCGAGTCGCACGCAGAACAGTACACAGGAAATTGGTGACATGTTGACGTCACTGCACAATCGAGTTCGCCAAGCGGTGGAGGCGATGGCTTCCAGTCAGCACCGAGGCGAGCAGACCGCGACTGAGTCGGCGCACATCCAAACCAGTTTAACCGCTATTCAGGCGGCGATTGTCACCATCCATGATATGGGGATCCAGACGGCGACAGCGGCGGAGGAACAAAGTGCCGTGGCGGAAGACATCAATCAAAACCTCGTCCGCATTCAGCACATTGTTCACGATCTGAGTGGTTCGGCTCGCGAGTGTGCGGTGGTGAGTGCGCAGTTGGTCAAGTCTGGGCAAAAAATGACCGGTTTTGTTGGCCGCTTTAGCGTCTGACAATGAGGTAGGGCACGTGATGAACGTGCCTTTATAATAAACGCTAATAACTGCCTTTTTGGCGGGCGAGTGCGTAGGGTATGCCCTGTGTCGTCAATGAAGGGGAAGATCCGTGAGCAGAACCACAGCCTCAGCGCCTCATGCGTTGATCATTGGTGCCGGGATCAGCGGCCTGACCACGACCTACTGTCTCCAAGAGCAAGGGTTTCAGTGTACGATCTTGGCGAGTCACATCGTCCCCAATGTCGTCTCCTCGGTCGCCGGTGCGCTATGGGAATGGCCTCCGGCCATCGGTGGTTATCGTGATAACGCGTTGTCACTGACGCGCACGAAACGATGGAGCCTGCGGTCATTGCATCGCTTCTTAACGTTACCCGATCCCCGTGCTAGAGGCGTCTTCTTACGTCCAATGAACGTGTATTTTCGTTGTCCTGTTCACGAACACCATCAGAATGCTGAAAGAATGCGTGACATTCAGCGCCATGTTCCTGGGTTTGTGCACGATCCGACGTTGGCCAAGCAATACGGCGTCTCTCCCTCGTTTGACATCGTGGACGCGTATCAGCATCTGGCCCCGATGATCCAGACGGACGTTTACCTCCACTGGTTGCTCTCTAGCGTTCTCGCTAATGGTGCGCGCCTGCGCAAAATGTGGTTGTCGGGTGCTTTGTCGGATGAGCAGGAAAAACTGCGTCAGGTGCATCAAGCGCAAGTGATCGTCAATTGTACGGGGTTGGGCGCGCAAGACGTTGAGGAAGCGGGCATGTATTCGCTTCGAGGGGCGATGGTGAGACTTCGGTGCCGAGGCCGCTCTTCCCGGTGTATGCAGGTGGGTCATTGCCTGGCTCATGACCACATCACGTCAGAGCAAGACAGCGTGTTCATTTATCCTAGGGGCGTGCGGCATGTGGTATTAGGTACCTTAGTGGAGAAAGGCCCTACTGACACGACGTTGCGCCTCGATGAGTACCCGCCTTTACAAGCCATGTATGAACGTTGCATGGCTTTTCTGCCTGCGCTCGCCAACCTGCCGGTTGATCCGGTGGAGCCCCTCCAGATCGGGTTGCGTGCATTTCGACCTTGCAACGTGCGTGTGGAACGGGAGTTGGGTTTCCCGGTTGTCCACAATTACGGGCATGGCGGCATCGGATTTAGTTTATCGTGGGGGTGTGCAGAAGAGGCGGCGGCACACGCGAAAGCGGTGGTCGAATAACCGAAGAACGTCATTATTTAGTGAATACACACTGACCAAGATAAACCATGAATAAAATAGCGAAAATTGTTCATGTTTTCTTTATCAATAGTAATTAATTTTCTCCTTGTTATTGATGTAAAATACCGATTGAAAAATAGAGTCCTTCTATTTTAATTCTTTCCAAATGTCTTTCTATATTTATTGATTTTAGTTTTCCTGCCTTTTTTATTCAAGAAATTGGAACGTTTGGATTGGTGATAATACGTATTTATTCAAGAATAAAGAGGTTGTAAATAATGAATAAGATGACTCGGTTAGTGATGCCTTTGCTTTGTTTGTCGTTGCCAGTGAGTGCTCAAGATTGGTCTGATGGCTGGTATGTCGGGGTCGATTTTGCGCAATCGACGGTTGATTGGCAATCCGATTACGATCAAGTGAAAGGGGTATTGATTGATACCCGCTTGGACGATGAGATGAGTGGTTTTTCACTGAACGTTGGCAAACGCATGACGTCGTGGTTGTCACTGGAAGCCAACTACGGGCGGGTGACGTCGGATGTGATGTCAGAGATCCGGTCACTAGGCGTCTTAGGTCTGGAATCGTATGTGGCTTTGTATGAGCAAGACACGCTGTCAATTGGCGCCAAGTTCATCTATGAAGCGCCTTACCAGTTTACCTTCTATGCCAAACCATCACTCGACTACACCAAAACGAGAACCGACTTTAATGCGAGCCAGACACTGGGGCTGGCGTCTGGGAAAATCGAGATCAACGAGTCAAAAACCGCAACGGCGCTCGGCTTGGAATTCGGGAGCGAATGGTTTGTGACCGACCAGTATGCGATTCATGTCGCGTACAAGCGCCAGTTTGATGGGATGACCGCCGTGACTGCTCTGCGTGAAGAGATTGAGTTTGATCTCGACACAATAAAGATAGGGTTGAACTACTACTTCTAACTGCGGCCTACCCGCGGTCAGCCAGTCACTGTTGTGACTGGCTTTTTTGATTGTGGGGTGACTAACGTATCGCTGTCGTGATCTGGTAGGTGTCGAGTTCCTGGCGTGTCATAAGATGCTCGCCATCGTGTGGGGCGGCAGACAAGGTGAAGAGATAAAAGTCGATGCCTTTATCGCCCAGCATCTCGGTGAAGTAAGTGGCTTGAGCACGGTGCGCTTGATCGGTATACGGGATGGCCGTGGCTGGGGTCACTTGCCCTGCGGCGTTTTTATCTGCCCAAGCGTGCACGCCGATTTGTCTGTTGGTTTGTAATGGCACGGCCGTATCACGGCGCACTAGGGTGCGGGTGATCCCTGCGGTGAACAAGTCGGTGCCCCCTGAGAAAACACTGCCTGTTGCGGCGATCTGAGTGTGCATGGCACGCTGTCGAATAAGCCGTCCCGTGTACATGTTAATGGCATCATCCGACGATCCCCCAATGGGCGAGTTGAAGATAAGCGTGATGTCTCGCCCAGCGGCAACATCGGCCAAACGTTTAAGCTGGAGATAGGTGGTTACGCCTAAGTCTGAGGCGCCGAGCGGATGATAGCCATCAAAGGGGTTTTGGGTACGTATTTCGGCATGGTCGCCGGTGTATGATAAGACAAGTTGTGTGCTCCCGATGGTATCTACTCCTTCGTGGACCTCAAGCACAAAGTCGGCCGCGTCTGGGATCAAGACGGATGATTTGCCCTGATAGCGCCCCATGTAGGTGATGATGTCACTCGTCTGCGAAACTTGACTCGTACCGCAATGGTAGGTGTATTGGCGACGTTCGGAAGCGGCGTATTGTACTAGGGTACACTGACTGTCTGCCACGGGGGTTTTGGGGATCAGAAGTGACACGGATTGGGTGGCATCGTGGTTTTGAAACAAGAGTAATGCATCTTCGTCATCGCCTGTGGCGTAAGCGACCGTATAGGTTGTCCCATCGTACGTCAACTGAGTTGCCTTGATCATGCTTTCCTTTTCTGTCAATAGCTGAGACAGCTGATGGTCAGAGAAGGTGTAGTTTGCCAGCGGGCGAGAGTTAGCGTTAGGTGTCGGGTCGCTGTGGCAACCCAGGAGGAGGGCACTGAGCAGAGTTATCGGGGCCCAGGTACGGGATAGTAATGTCACCATGAGGTCGTTCCTTATTTTAAGGGTAAATGAACTGTCATGGTAAATAATCAATTACTTGACGTAAGTAATATATTGTCTATGGTTTGTCGGTTAATAATAAATATATTATTACAATGTAGTTACGATATATTACTTAAAATAATTCATGTAGTTTTACGTTATATTTCTTCCTATTTAATGAGTGGGATTATTATTATCCTAATAGGCGACCCTGTTATTGTCTATTGGGTGGGCGACGTGCGTTATTACGATGACTCCCTCTGCTCACGAGGAGCAAGAGGGAAGCGGTTAGCCGTCGATGGCTGGCGTAGTGATCGTCTGTTGCTCCGCTTTAAGCAGTGTCACGGCACGTTGGATGTCATTCAGCCACTGTGTGTCCTGCGTATCGCCTTGCTCGAGTGGCAGCACCAGATAGTGGATCCCCCCCTGAGGGTGAGCCACTCCGGTGGCGAGGATCACATCCCCCGCCGCTGCGGTACCGAAAAACTCCGACACCACTTGGCTTTCAGTCAGTCCATAGCTGTCGAGGTAGGTCGAGTCGCTGTTGTCAAACATCAACACCTGCCCACTTTGCGCCAATTCAAGGATCGCTTGTCGCTGACTCTCGTCGAATGGCACATCTTCTGTACTGACGTATCGAATGCCTTCGTTTTCAATAAAGTCATAGAGCGAGTTGCTCAGCTCATTGAGGGGAGGCGAGATCCAAGTCTCGGGCTCAGAGGTAGCCGTAGCCGCTTGGCTGATCTGAGCGGTTGGGGCTGCAGTCATAGGCTCTGCCGGTGGAATAGGCAGTTCATGCGCCGCTGGCGTGTCAGAGCGCGAGACCATCTCATATTGAGCCACCTCGAGTGAGGTCGCGGGAGAGGGCGGCGGGGAGGTTAGGGGGCGCCACAGTATCATCGCAGCAGTGATCAGCGCCGACAGGCCGAGCAGAGAAAGGGTTTGGCGTAGGTTAAGCATAGTGGGCACCTAAAGGAGTTAGGCTCGTACCGGGTGGCCCCGGCACGAGCAGTCAGATCAATGATACAGGGCATCATTCCATGCAATGGTTACGGTGCGGTCTGCTTGCGTCCAACTGTGACGGTCACGTTGGTTCTTCCACGTAAAGTTGGTGTAGTACGTACACCAATCTTTACCGAAGTAGTAGTCCGTTTTACGCCAGGCCGCCGTGAGCTTGATGTCGGTGGTATTTTGGCCGTCGTCGATGTTGCGTTTGCTGTAGACGGCCCCGACTTGCGGCTTAAAGTCAGATCGCATCACGACGGGGAGTTCGTTGTAGTCGATCAGGTTGTTGCCACAATTGGTCCAACGATAGAGTAGCCAGTCTTTGGCGGGGGAGTTATGTCGGATGGTTTGGTTCTCTATCATCCACGTGACGCTTTCATTGTTTTGATCAAAATCCGCGACCGTTTGAAACTCGGGTTGATCGTAGGTGACACGATTACTCCATGATACCCCCGCGTTAATGGACGGTGAGCTTGAGCCAGTCACGCCTAAATTGTATTCCAACGATTCGCTGACCGAGGCGCTGGCGATAGTGTTTTCAGGGGCATGATTGATGTGGCGAAGCGGCGAGCCGCTGGCGTAACTCAACGCCAACTTAAACGCGGTGGGGACGGTGTAGCGGAAGTCGCCCCCTGTGGCGAAGCCGTAGGTTTGGGTCTTATTGGGGACATGGGTCATGTCAAATCCCGAGCCACCTTTTAAGATCAGCCGAGCTTCTTTGTGTTGCTGAGGGATGGACGATTGATTCCAGACGTTTTCAAGCGAATAGATCAGTCGAATTTTTTTGTTGCGTGCGTCACTGTCGTCGAGTTGGTACAAAGACGAGGTGTAGGCTTTGAGCGTATCAGCGGCTTGAGCTGGGGCCATGGAGGCAGCGATGGCCAGCGTCAGCGTGCTGAGGAAAGCGATTTTTCTTTTCATTATGTCTTCCTATCAAAAAGCACATTCAAACGTTTATTAAGAATGTCTAATTAAGCTTTATTGAACATTAAGCCGAGTTAAATATATCGATAAACTTTGCGTGTTTACCGGATGAAAATAGTGATTGCCATGAACGACGATGAAAAACACTATCATTTCGGATAGTGCGAAATAGAATTTATAAAATAAATGCAATATCGCTCACTCTGTGACCTTAATTACAAAAATAGTGATTATTTTTTATTCTGATCCGTCACCTTAAAAATGTGTTTTAAATATGATTCATCCGATGTTGTAAAAATGAGAAAATAAAATAATTATAAAAAACAATATCTTAATAAGTGTTTTGGTGGGTTTTAACTCTTATTCTCATTTATTGGATTATCGTAGTATCGCGTGATGTCATAATTTACGGCATGGTGTAAAAATAATAGAGTTGGTGCCTATTTGTGATATTAATTCAAAAATAAAATCATTGGGCCACTCCTTATACGGCCCTATTTATTGCTTACTGTTTGATTATATTTTTATTTCTAGTGGCATCTTTGGCGATCATTTTTGATGGGATGACACTGTCTTCTTGTATTTTATCTGCATGTATAGAGAGTGATCTCGTTGAGTGTAAAGCGATGAAACCGGTTGCCTAGTGGGCGAACAGGGGGCTGAAACATGATATATGAAGTCGAGCGATGAAAATATGCATGGTTTATTCGTCTCATTTTTGATAATGCCATCAATTAATCAAGAGTAGCGCTTCAATAAGAGAAAAAAGACTATTTAGCGTTGGTTTTTACACTTTCCTGGTCGTGTTCATGGGGAGACCTGTGCCGAGTCAATATTATTTCCAATAATTAGGCCTAAAACACTACCTAATAAGGGGTAGGGTCGATACGTTTCGATGACCATAATACGGATTTGAGTCATTCGATTACATGAGGTTATCATCTATTACTTATTGTTATTTAACGTGTTAATTACAATTTTATCCTTGTTAAAGACAGTGAGATTAAAAGAGGTTGTCGCCTTAATTATCTTTATTTTTCCAGCAGTTTAAAGGGCCGGATAAGCGCTGATTGTCTTATTTCTCTTCGTAAAATAGGACAAAGTTTTTGCAAATATGATCTTATTTTATGAAGAAAAATAGAAAGCATGCAAAATTTTAAAATTTTATTTCATGTTTTCTTTTTGTTTTATTTTTAACACTGGTCGGAGTGGATGTAATTTAATATCTCACTATTATTTCACACCCCGAAAATAATGATTTTCACCATTCAGGTGACAACGCCTTGCGATCGCGTTGTGATGACGCGACCAAGAGCATCTCATGGCCCCGATACACCGAGGCCGTGAATCGATTGAGAGCGGGCGCATTTGCCTGCTTATGGGCACACCGCAACCGGACACCCTGGAGGTGAAGAGAGCAGGCTATACTCAATGCAGTAGGCCCAACTCATTGGTGAACAAGGACGCAGCGACACTTTCGGCAAAGGGATCATGCTGTCTTGAAAGTAGAGAGAGGGGTTATGGCGGAAGGTACGATCCGACGACTAGACCAACTATTAAAAACGTATGATTGTCATCAAACCTATCAAGTCCGAGTGGAAGACTTAGAAACGGTACTGGCGACGTCACGCCGTAACGTGGCGCTGATCGTGAATCGCCTCGTCGAATGTGACTGGATCGTGTGGCAACCTGCCGTTGGGCGAGGTCAATGCAGCACACTCAAGATCCGTGTCTCCTTGTACGACGCCGTGTATCAGACCATTTTTGATGAATTAAAGGACGAGCGGTTCGAGCTGATTTCAAAGCTGATTGCTCAGTATCGGGATGTGGCCGTTAAAGCCTTGGCCCAAGCCATGGAAGTGGCGTCGATGCAGTATCAATCGGAAGACAAGATCTTGATCACTCAATACCCTTGGGTCGACCAACTGTGTCCAAGGACCACATTTCGTCAATCGGAGCTGCAAATCATCCGCAGTGTCTACGACACCTTGTTTAAAATCGATGCCCAGGGTCAACTGCGTACTCATCTATTAAGAGACTATCGCTTTGAAGGGGGCAAGCTCACCATGTGGCTCAGACCGGATGTCTATCGCCACGATGGTCAATTGTTGACGGTCGAAGATGTCATCTACAGTTTGCGTCAGCTGAAAACCGTGTGTGGCCCAGTGCGTCACTTGTATTCAGACATCCGGTATATTGAAGCGGGGTCAGAGCCCTTTTGTATTGAGTTGGGGTTAGCCACAAACAACCCGTTATTTTTGTATACGTTGTGTACGCCGAGTGCCGCCATCACGTGCCGAGATGTGATGGAGTTTGGTCCAAGGCGTGTGGCACCCATCGGGACAGGGCCGTTTTCCATTCACCACTGGGACCGTTCTGGTCTGCAGTTATCCAAACATTTGAGTTATTTTGGCAAGAGCGCGTTGGTGGAATCGGTCGTGCTGCGCCACGATGGCGATATTTTGACGGAAGGCATGAGTTATAACATCGTCGATTCGGACTGTGAAATCCATCAGCTTCAATCCATGTCTTACCTGACCGTACACGAACGTTGTCATGATCGTTTGTCGGGCGAGGAGTGGGAAGCATTGCTGACGTATATCGAGGCTGAACGCCAACGTTTGGCTGAATGGCCGATGAATCCCATGAGGTTACCGGGCGCTGAACGATTGTCAGCGCACTCAGCCCCATGCCCGTCGCTTTCAGGGACGTTCACGTTGGCCCACCCAAAATGGACGTTGCCGTATCTGTCGGCGACATGTCGCTGGTTGTGTGAGGTGCTGACGCAGGCTGGGCTTACGGTCAAGACGATTGAGTTGACCGACGTCAGCAGCCCGGAGTCGGTGAGTGACCGGGCAGATTTTCTGTTTTTGGAAGAGGTATTTGAATCCCCGTACCATTATGGGGTCTATGAATGGCTGTTGACCGCCTCAGGGCTGAGGTTTGCATGGGACGATACGCGTCTGTCTCAGCATGTTGCTGCGGTGCATCAGCGACTCGGCAGTGCCTCGTCTGAGACGATACAGATGTCGTTGCTCGACACTTTGGCGACGCTGCGTAAGCAACAGTCGATTGTACCGTTGTTTTATGGCATTGAAACGGTCAGTGCCGCTCGGCACATTAAGGGCATTCAGGTGAATGCGTCGGGGTACAGTGATTTCTACAAATTGTGGGTGAGCCACTCTCGCTGATGTCAAACCACAAAAAAAGAGGCCAATCGGCCTCTTTTTTTGTGGTTAAAACCAGCGTTTCGCGTAGTCACCATTGAGCTGCATGATGGTATCAAATTCCGGCGTTTGTCGAAGAAACTGGCTATATAACTCGTCTCGATAGCGTCGCTGCTTGTCCTCATCCATATGATGATAGTGAGTGAGTGCTTCGGCTGCCTGGATTGGGTCGGTGGAATAATTGCGGCTTAAGGCTGCAATCACCGTTTTGGCTTGGTTGGTCTCCAAGCTCAGGTTAAGGCCTTTCGCTTGCTGGACCAGGGTCTTGGCGACCGTTTCTCGCTCTAGCTTATCGATTTTCTCTTGTAGTTCGGCTTTGTCGTAGGTGACGCCCAGTTTGTCGAGCGTTGAAAATAAATCGTGATACATGGGGTGTCCTTCTGGCATGGCTCCTCCACGGCGACGTCGCCTCAGATGAGCGGGGTAGGTTAGGGGGAAGTGACGCAATGTCATCAAGGGCAGTGGCGCTCACTGCATCACTTCCAAGGTGGGCATTACGCTTGGGTTAAGGAGTCCAGCAACGCGTCTGAAATCTGTATGTGTAACGCTTGGTATTCTTGTGTCGTTCTCAGAGCCTGAATCAGTCCCCAAGACTGGTTGATAAAGATGGAGGCAAGCAAGGTGCCAAGGTTGTTTTCATGCGCCTTGCACATGACAGCGGCCGCCATACAAGTGATGACGTTGTCGTCTGTGGTGTTGAGTTCAAGCAGTTTGGCACAGCGTATGACTTCGTGGATACGTTCATTCATCGCTCAGTGTCGCACTCCGGATTTAGGATTATCGGTTGTCGTCAGGCAGATCGGCATCGGGTGTCTCCTCATGAGTTGATCAGGGTGTCGTCATCCCAGAAGAGGACGACAATTTTGTGATCGAGATCGTATATGAAATGCCGTATTTAAATAATGTAAAAAATTGCTACAACTCTTCATATTTATACTTATTTATTCATGTTGGTGATGGTTGATAGCGAGGTGCAGGATGGCATGAGGCCAGCCGTATCGACAAGTCAAGCCAGAAACCATGCACAAAGACGGGTCCCCTTCTGCCTGTTTTACGCCGGATTTTCTCTCTACACTGACGGGTTTGCGCGCACACGGCGTCGGTCGACGCTCATGACGTCTTTCATCCTGCGTTCTTCCGAGCGTTAAGGTGCTCCTCGAAGTGGTCGCCTTGATGGGTGTTGTGCGGTATTTCCAATTGAATTGAGAGCATCATGCCAAATCTATTAAAAGAAAAATTGTCCCCGGAAGGAAAAGTCTTTTACCAAGCCCATTCTGCCCATGCCCACCCTCGCGCCGGTTTAATGGTTCAGCAACCCGTGCCGTTGAGTTTTATCAAGATGTCGCGTTACGATGTTTCCGTATCCGACATTGTGATGACCGGACCTTTGGCCAAGATTGTTGAGGCGCTTCACGCCATTTCACTGAGAAGTCAGTCGATATACACCACTGAGCGGCATCAAACGATCAAAGTCTGGTTTAACCGCCATGACAAAAAAATCGAGAAAGCGGCGCTGCATCCAATGGCGGAAGCCATGCTTCACAACGTGTCTTTTTTGGCGTTAAAGGGGATAGGCGTCGGTCTCGGCACGACGGTGACTGATCTGTTGAGAGGGGTTGGGGTCGACAATGTGCCGATCCGGATCGGCATTGACAGCGTGCTGGGTGACCATGGCCTTGGGGAGCCGTTTAAGCAAACACTACTTGAGACATCGGTGTTTGAACTCATGAGTCAGCCGATCGATCTGCTGTTTAAGAAGGTGTGGCAGAAGCACCTGAAGTCACAGCACTCCTCTCCGCTCAAGTCGGAGCCGCAAGGTAAAGCGGCCTTACTGAAGCTCAAGGCCGTGCTAGATAAACACATTAAACCCTTACTTAAGCCGCATACGCTGGACGTTGGGGTCGACGTGAACATCAGCAGCCAACCCTATTGCATGCCGAAAGGCTGGAAAAATACGGCGTTGGCACCGTTGTTTACTCGAGTCAAAGCGCGGGCGTCGTTGCTGACGGCCGATGACTACATTGTGCGGGTGGGCAGCAGTTTCAATGCTCATCATGCTGGATTTGTGGTGGATCTGGATACACACACCATTGATATTGATGAATTGGTGTATTTTCTCTCGTACTACGAAGAGAACAAAGCGTTGGTGAACTGCTTCTTAATGTCGGGACTTGACGAGTTATAACGGTTCGCTGGTGAACGGGTATTTGACAGTGTTGAATTGAGGCTTTAGGTTTTCGTGCAGTGCTGAGCGAGAAACAAGGAGAAGGTCTGTCATGGATTCAGTGACTCAAGCGGCGCTAGGTGCCACGGTCGCAGGGGCTATCGCTGGTAAGCGATGTCGCCCGTCGGTGTTGTTGGTGGGGGCCTTGTTAGGCACCTTACCCGATTTGGATGTGTTACTCGATTATGGTGACGCGGTTCATAATACCATCAAACACCGAGGGTTTAGCCATTCTTTGTTACTGTTGCCTCCGTTGGCACTGATGCTTGCCTGGTGCTACTGTCGCTGGCGACCGGACCGTTACTGGTCGTTATCACGTGTGTTCTTTCTGACGCTGGCTGTCTTGGTGACGCATCCGCTGTTGGATGCGATGACGACGTACGGTACCCAATTGCTCTGGCCATTTGACGGTTACTATGAGTTGCGCAATGTCTTCATCATCGATCCTCTGTACACCCTGCCCTTATTGATAGCGGTGGGCGTGGCACTGTGTTTACCGAGCCACGGCGGACGGTGGTCCCAGCGTATGCTTTTGCTCTCGACGTTGTATCTAGGGTGGGGTTATCTCTCTCAACAGTGGGTCGCGACCCGTGTATCGGACAATTTAGCCCGTCAAGGGTTGCCGAATGAGCACGTTTTGATCACCCCGACGCCGTTCAACACATTGTTGTGGCGTGTGGTGGTGATGGACGAAGATCGATATTGGGAGGGATTTGCGTCTGTGCTGGATCAGGAGGCGCGGGTCGACTTTGTGGCGCGTCCTTTGGGGAAATGGCCGTTGGATGTGAAGCCAGAGACATTGCTGGGTTTGGAGGCCTTTTCCCACCGCTTTCTCAATTATCGTCAGGAGGCTCACCACTTGATTGTGTCCGACTTGCGCTTGGGGATCGCGGATCAATTGTCGTTCGAATTTGTCTTCGCAGAGCGGAGCCCGCAAGGGGATTGGCAATTGCTTGACACCACGTGGCGTTACCCATCATCCCGCGATTACGCCTTATTGGGCCCTTTGTGGCAACGGTTGCAAGGGGATCAATCCATCCATGTCGACTTGCCGTCGTCGATCAATGAAGCGGCGTCGCGATGGCCACGGCTGAGTGAAGATCGAGGCGTCAACTTGTGAATGAAGAGTTGGCGGGATCGCTAAGTGGGATGACATTGTTGTGATACCGCTGCGCGAGCTTGGGGGGATATGGCAAGGTTTTGGGCACACCATCGAATAAGACCACGTAGTATTCATCCCATTTTCTGATACCGACCACGCAGGTGTGGGGACCCCATTGGGTCCATGTGCGTCCATCATCGGCACTAAAACAGGTAAAACCCAACAGTTTAACGCGTTGCATGAAATCGCATTCCCGAGCGTCGATGAAGCCCATGAACGTCGCGAAGTGTTCATTGCCATTGCGCAGCAATGCCGGGATCGCAATCCTTTTTCCTATCTGGTTGAGACCATAGTGGTTGAGTGTGACACCGACGTGACTGCGGACAAAGCGGATTTTTTTCATCACGGGCATCTCTATTAACTGTATATAAAAACAGTATATCAGATCGGCCGCTTATGGCAAAAGTCAGCGGGTGCATGACTGAAAACGCAGCGTTTCAGGGTACTGATCCATCCACAAGACGCGGTCAGCGTCACAGGCTAAGGTTTCTAGGCGGGTTTCAACCTGATGTTTGTACTCGCAGCACATTGCGCTGACCACCGAGGTGTCGGTCAATTGGTCGTTATCGAGAAGCACATAAGGGGTATGAAAATAGCTTTGGAGCGCTGCCAATGGCGAAGAGGCGGTGACTAGGGCGTAGTGGGTCCAGTTGCTCACGCAGTATAAATGTTTGGACATTGGACGATTTGAGTACGTTGAGGTCGGTGGGAAGACTTTAGGGGAGGGCCTGGGATCTTCAATCGAGTGGCGCGGTTTTTTCGGGTGGACTCGCCACATTTGATGAAAACAGGGTTGTTGTCGTATGGGGTGATGCGGCGCAGGTGGTGTTTTACGGAGCAAGGGCAGATCGACGGTGTACGTCAAGGTACACCGTTTTGGATAGACAGACCCTCTATGGGGTGCGGCACGGGTGTAACAGCTTCCACAATACTGTGACGCCAGCGCCAGTGGCGACGATAGAGAAGAGGATCGTCGACACCTCAAAGCCGGGCAACACGCCCTCATGTTGAAGGGGGACGTCGGTGAGTTGCCACACTATCCATACGCTGAGATTGTACACCGCGTGAGCGAAAATGGATGGCCACAAGGAATGTGTTCTGACGTACAGCCAGCCTAACAAAGCGCCAACGAGGTAGGTGGTGGGCAGTTGGATCAAGGTTAGGTGGGCCGCGGCAAACAAGGAGGTGGACAGCAAAATGGCGGTGGACACGGAGTAATGGCGGAGTAAGCCTCTCAGGATGATCCCTCGAAACAAGAGTTCTTCAATAAGAGGGGCCACGATACACACCGCTAACAACGATGGCCACCCACCTGTCAATAAGCGTTGCATCCAGTGCCATTCGTCGGGCGAGATCGGAAACCAGCTCGACATCCACTGCGTTAACTCTGACAGCCACACCACACTGCTGATGGCGATGACCATCAGTGGTAAGGCCACAAGCAGTAACGTGGCTTTGCGGCTGTTTGGGCTGTGATGCAACAGAGAAGACAGCGAGCATTGGCACCCGCGACAGTATAAAGCAATGATCACGGCGCCAGACACAAAGGTCACGAGCCCGGTGAACAAGGGATCGCCTATGTCGACCCGCCAGCCAGCATCGTACAGGGCGGCGGAGAGCAGGAACTGGAGAGCGGCATTGCTGAGCAGGATGAAGATGGCGCCCAGTACGCCGGTGATAGGGAGCTGGGGGATCATACAGGCTTTGTCCTCGTTACGGTGGATTGGGGGATTGGAGAGTCCCACCCTAGAGACCACAGTCCGTGGCGAAAAGTGATGTGAAGTATCATTGCGGTCTATCTATGTGATTGGTTTTATTTGTTTTTGTGATTCTTATTCAATCGCTCAATAAATGCAATAAGCCTGAGCGCGTTGAGGCCCTCGGTTCCCCTGAGTGCCGGTTCGGGTTATACCGGGTATTGCCCTGAATTCCTCTGTTTATTATTAATAAAACTATGATTTGCAATGATTTTTTAGATATTCATGCAATGATTGAATCTAGAAAACAATGCAATTCTTTTTCAATACTTTACCTATATTCCTGAAATTCTCTCCT
Organism: Vibrio sp. St2; assembly: GCF_947311885.1. Taxonomy (NCBI): domain Bacteria; kingdom Pseudomonadati; phylum Pseudomonadota; class Gammaproteobacteria; order Vibrionales; family Vibrionaceae; genus Vibrio; species Vibrio sp. St2. Next base: position 41,014 of record NZ_CAMZNA010000007.1, read on the forward strand.
TACACTTCTCGTTGCCCTCTGACGGCGAGAGAATCGTCCTAAGCGAGGTGGCTAGGCTGTCTTGATTGGCCGCGTCGTCGCATTCTCGTCAGGTTTAAATAACCACTGTCCAGATAAAGGGAAAGGAGAGCTTTAGCGGGGCACAAGTGCCACTCTGTCACCTTTTCCTGATTATTTAAACCCTCGACTCTGTCATGTCGTGCTGTCTCCGTCAGTGGGCGTCTTATACCGATAACAATAACCTTTACGTCATTAGAGGCACATTGATGAATAAAACGTTAATCGCGATAGCGATTTCATCCTTTTTAGTCAACCCGCCCGTCTTCGCGGGCCACAACGACATTCTCAAACCTTCACCGAGTACGAAAGCTGGCCGGGACAAGCCCGGGCAAAGCGCGGACCAGTCCCCGTCGGCATTGCAGACCAACACCGCGGCTGAGATGGCAGCGTTCACGCACGATCCGCGGGCGTTTTTGACCGAACACACGGTGGATGTGATTGAAATCATCAAACATGGGATTTTGCCCAGCGGTCTGAGCCAAGCCCGCCTGGAACCGAGCTTTGGGGGCTTCCAGGTTCGCCTGGCCGAGGTGGCCGCTGCGGATACGGCGCCGGCGTATTTCCTCGGTTTTAATGGACGAACTAACCCGACTCCCGCCTACATTGATATCCCCAAAAATGCGCCGAACGGAACTTTTTTGTTTACCGGTTCGCTCACTGGCTGCTCGGTGATTGTGACCGACTGGAGTGAGACCCACTACCGGGTTTATCACGATGGTCGGGTGGGCAGTTCGGTTTTGTATGACAATGTGGTCATGAAAGTCGATTATGACGATTATCAGGCGTCTGGCGATCAGGGGGGCGTGGCAGGCGCATATCTGCTGGTCAAGGACGGACAATGGCAAATGATGCTTCAGCCCCAGCAGCAAAAGTTGGTGGCGGCGGTCTCCAGCGGCATTAAGTGGCTGAAACGTGAGGGTGCGGCGGGAGACCCGGTGATTTTGCATCCCGAGCCGGTGAGTACTGCACAGCGGGAAACGTCGTTTGCAACCGAACGTCAAGCCAGTCAGCAGCGTCTCATCGAGGCCGCGACCAGTCTGGGGGTCCCGCGGACACACGCTCCGAAGGATGGGCCTATCGATGCCTCCGAGCCGCTGAGCGTGGCCGACAATTCTGCCTTGGCGCAATGGCAGCAGTTGCGAGAAGCGATGACGGAGGCGATGAACCGAGAGTTGGCCCCGATGCGAGCGCGACGTTCTGCGCTTCACGATCTGATCAGAACCGCTTCTGGCACCAAGAAAGCGCGGTATGAAGCAGAGCAGCAGGCGGTGAGTATCACTGAGCAGTTTTACCGTGAGCGTTATGGAGCTGTGATTGAACGGACGCGCGATCTGGATCGTATGTGGTTGTGGCTGAACAAAAAACACCGCGATGGCTTCGAGAGTGTGATCATGGATGAACCACGCTTACAAGGGGGTGCTGACGTCACGCTCCGAGAGAGTTACAACAAGCGTAAGACAGAACTGGATAAGTCAACGGGCCCTCAAGGCAAGCGATATCGTGAAGGGCTCGCGGCTTGGTCGACCGAAACGGTTCCGGGGCTGACACCGGATATGGATGCCTACCAAATGATGAGGTTGTTGCTCGATCCGCACTCGTCGTTGAACGCGAGACAAAATGGCGCGCTGGTGGGCTTGATTGAAGATCATTACCAGCAGGACGCCTACCGACGGTCGCTGGACAACACGCAGACGATGGTGACGTACATGAACCGTGAAGGGGGCAATACGGTGCAGTTGATGCCTCAGCGTTTCATACTGCTCTCGGCGAACATAGGGCAAGGGCGCTGCTTACCCCTATCTCGACTCATGGCCACCGCCCTGGCGAGCAAAGATGGCGTGAGGGCGTTGGCGGAAGCTATGTACGATGCCGCGGCTCAGCCTGAGCAAGAGACGTCTAAAGCGTTCTTCGCAAACTTGGGCGTCTTCCATGCTGAGCAAAAGCCCATTCCTGGTGTGGAGATCTCGGTGTCAACGTCGTCGAATTCAGAGAAGAAAACGCTGTCGATCCGCGAACTGACGGCGCACCTTACGCAGGTCGATGTGGGTCAAGCAGGATCGGAAATGCTGCGGATTGACACTAACAACCATACGATGCTGGTGGGCAAGAAGGCCGAACAAGGCCGCAGTACCTACTATTTCTACGATCCCAATTTTGGTTTGTTCTCATTTGACAGTGAGCAAGCCATGAACCGCGGGCTGGAAACCCATTTTGTGAAGCATCACTATGGTGACTTGTACAAAGCGTTTGGTCAACGTCGCAGTGAACCGCGCTTTCAGACGTATCATATCGACATTGAGAAGATGGCAAGCTATCGCTTGAGCACGGGGCGAACGGTGAAAGGGGTGTATCGTCCAGCGAGCGACGCGGACGCCTTGGTGGTGGACACCGCCGCCAGTGCCATCTCGGACACCGGCGCGAGCTTACAGCGGGATTTGCAGCTGCAATCGGCACTCACCTTTTTGGAAGGGGCGAATGTAGCGGACGATTTCTACCTGGCTTCCGAACAGCTTTTTGCGCAAGAGCAGGTTGACCCAGATGCGGTGATCGTGTTTGACAATATTGAAGAGGTGGGAGCGGGGACGTATCGGGTCCCCGTGATTGAACACGGTGAGGGAGCCAATGTGCGTTATCTTATCACGGAAGATCCGCGTATCTGGACATTCGCCACCCATTACAACGACGCACTGGAGAGCATTAAACGCCGTTACCAATATCACGAAGGGACCTTAGTGGCGCGGCATGGCGTGACAGACGTGGAACACGTCGACGGCCTGAACTCCGCGTTTGCTGTGCAGAGTATTCTTTCCTGGTTCAACAACAAAAGTCGCACGCAGGTAGCTGGCCACCGCTTAGCGAAAGGATTGCACACGGCGCTCGAAGTGCACACGTATGTGAATCTGGCGCAGATCGGCCATGGAACGATCATGGACGCGGCGAAAATCGTGCAATTGTACCGAACCGCAATGCGTGAGGGGCAAGTCGCGACCCGTTCGGCGGTGTCGGCGATCGGTCATACGGTCAACGAAGGCGTCGGGGTGGGTTTTAACCTTGCGAGCGTCATTTTAGACAGCTATGAGCTGGCTCATGCGCAAAATGAAGCGCAAAAAGCGGTGTTTGGTACGCAGTTGGCGTTTGACTCGACCAGTTTAGTCACCAGTGCCGCTGGGATAGGGGCTGGCGTGGCGGGCGCGTCGACGGCGGGTGCTGTGCTCGGCGGTGTTGGCGTGATCGCGGGTGGCTTGGCGGTCGGGTTCACCGCATTAGCAGAAGCGTTTGGTAAGGTGACCGAAGATGCCAAGGCCGTGGGTCGTTATTTTGATGCTGTCGATCAGGCGTATCGCCGAGGGGGGTATCAAGCGATTGACAAAACGCTCGACAGTGGTGTGCCTTATCATGCGTTGGAACCGCAAGATGGCGCGGTGATCACCGAAGTGGATCTGCGTCAGGGCCGTGTCCATTTTGATAGCCAGTACCTCTATCGAACGCGCCATGGTAAAACAGGCTCTGGTCGCATCAATTACTTTTTCTGGGCCGGCGACATGCCTCGTATGGTCGAGGACAAGTCGAAGGCGATCAATGTTCGCGAAGGGATTGGGTATGGCGATGACTACGCCGACTTGGCTCCTGGAAACCGGATGTTGATATTGCCAGCGACGCCAAAGTCGTACATCAGTTACCGCTATCAGAACTGGCCTGGCTCGACGACCCGACACGATACGGGATTTGATGTGATCCGAAGACTCGAACAGGATGAGCGTTTTGACTACGACTTCTACACGTTCCCGTCCGAGTATGTGGTGCGAAACATCACCCAGGAATACGTTCATACAACGATTGACGTGGTGTTGGATGAAACCGAACGACAAATCTTAATGCGCGATTTGGGTGACATGCGCGGCGTACTCAGCGGTAAACTGGATTACCAGCTGCATGGTGGCGGGGCCACGTCTCACATCGGACTGCAAACCGGCGCTTCACTGACGCTGCGCGCTGCGCCAGAGGACGGCCAGTGGATCCTTGATGCCTCAGCCTTGGCGTCGAAGTCCATTACGGTTCGCCGCGATCACTTGTCGGTTGGTGGGGTTCGCATTGGGTTACCAGACAGCACGTACGGTGAGCTGATTGTGGTCGATAACCAGGGAGACATTTTCCGGATTGACCGCGCCGCGGGTGCGGCGACGTTGATAGAAGTGAATGGTGAAGTCTGGCAGGGCTTACCTGCTCAGACCAAATCAGGTCAGTCATTGCGAGAGCATTTACAGTCGCTGGTCGCCAGCCGACCTGACACACATTTCATTGCGGTGGAAGCGTATCAGCCCGACGAGGCGTCTGTCGGACGGGCGTTCTACCAAGTGGATCAGGACCGATTTATCTATACGAACGTGCCGCAAGCTCAGGCCTTTTTGGCCAAAGCCGTTTTGGTGGCGGTCGGTGATGACACGGCGTGGTTTAAGCATGCGGACTCCCCTGAGCTTTGGCAAGTGTCGATTGCAACGGGAGCGGTCCTCAAGCAATACCGGCCGATCCATTTCAGTGAAGAAGCTCAAGGCATTGAAAGCAGTCGAGCCTGGCAAGAAGACCAGCACGTGTACCTTGAGGTCAAACAAACGCTCACTTCAGGGGGCACGACCACGTGGACTTATCGAGTTGAGTCAGATCGCATGAGCCTGATCGCCGTCCAAGGGGATGCGCAGTTGATGGCAGCCATTGAATCTAGCCAACACGGCAATGCGTCTGACACAAGAGATTGGTTCCCAGATCGCCGACATTATGCGGCCCCTGCGTATGATCTCAACCCTCAAGATTGGGTCGATGCGGATCTGGCTGAGGTGGTGACTGTGAAGCGCGATGATGGGGAGCAAAACACACGCTACTGGTTGCAAACCGGTTTGTCCGGCGCGTTGGGTGTGGTCAAAGCGAATTTGGACGAAGCGATCCCTAGGGATTTGCTGCTGGCGTCGATCACTCATCAAAGTACGCCATCCAAGCGAGGGTTTTACTTCTACAGTCACGACAAACATCGTCTCTATTTCCAAGCGGATAGGGGGCAAAGTGGAACCATGGCCACTCCGGTGTCGATACCGGATCTGAAAACGGTCTTCTCAGATCAAGGGGGGCTCTACGCGATACAAAACAATGGCGTGTTGTGGGTCATGAACGATGATGGGCAGGCCTCGATGGCAGGTGTGACCCAAGATTGGCTTAAGGGGCAGGGCAGTGACCTCACCCAAGCGCTGACGGCCTTGGTGGACAGCACTGAGCGCTCCGTGCCAGCACTGAGTGTATTGGGGCTGACATCGGAAGCGGGGCAGGCGAGCAGTGTGTGGTTTGATGTTGAACACAAGCGGGTGATTGTTGCCGGGCCTAATTTAGCGGGTCGATTCCTGTCTTATTTGGGACTCAGTGATGATGGTCAGTATGCCTGGGTGTTTGATGCCCAAGCTCAGGCCCTGTTCCGTCAGCCGGTGTATACGCAAACTATGGCTCCTCAGTTGGCTCCGGGGCTGGTGATCGTCCAACAGGTTGAAGATGCCGAACCTTATATGGGTCGCACAGCAGGCGTGACGCAAGTGACGAGAGAGGGCGCCCAATTGTGGTTGGAAACCGATGCGGGCGTGCGATTGGTATTGCCAGTGAGCGCGGCGACGTCAGTTGAGCCGACGGTGGTGGCGGTGGATGGCGCGTGGCGTCGACGTCATGCTGAGAACCTAGATGAGGCGCTGGCGTCACTGGGCAGGCAGTATCCTCTGGCGGATAAAGTGGCATTGCGCAGTGATGGCGTTACGTCGGGTTGGTATCTGACACGAGAAAAAGAGGTCGTGGTGTCGGCGGCGCTGAATGGGCAACACGAATTGGCGTATTTGGGTAAGGACGCCGACTCGGGCCAACCTATCGTCTATGATGCGACGGCGGGCGAAGTGGTGAGAGTCGACGGGGGTCGCTCTGTCACACTCGGCGTGTTCGGTGTTGCTGTGGTTGAAGAGGCGAGTGTGCTGGTGTTGCAGCAACGCCGCGACGGGGGAGACGGTGTATTGGCGTTGCCTCAGTTGGCGGGTGTACCTCGTGTGATGGTATCGGGGTTCGCAGCGGGAGCAACGTATCGGATTGACGCGCAGGCACTGGCGCATTATCAGCAAATCGTGATTGATGATCACGCGCAAACGGCGACGATCGAACTGGCGGTCAGCGATCCAACGGCACTGTTGGTGCAAAAAGACGGTGACCAACTGGTATTGTGGGACCCAGAAAGTGACACGGGGATCATCATCCGCAACCTTGACCGAGTCGAGATCTCAAAACTACGATTGTCGGTGGGGGGCCGTGAGATCAAAGTTCACACATTGATTAAGCAGGAAACGCGCACGGACAAACAAGTGCGGTTATGGGAGTCATTGAGGTAAGGTTTTCCCGCCTTACCGTGATGAGCTGGTGATACGATGGGCCTCAACCTGCGGGTTGCGGCCCATTTTTTATGACCAACGCGTGAGTGTTTCACTTTGGTGAGGGCAGAGAACCAGAGCCGACACTGACGTGCAGATCAAGCACTAAGCCTACCAAGCGGGGGGGATTGAGCAAACGTAGGTTGCCGTCGCCTGATGTAGAATGAGTTCGAGTACCTAGCTTTCGTCTAGACGCTTTCGTCTGCAGACTTCAGACATCACAAACACGTAGAGCATGAACACCACCGGCCCAGTGGCAAGGTGCCACCACGCGTTGCCCACAAACAACGACGGTGTCGGCCAGTTAAGCTCAAGGACCCCCAGAGCGCATAACCAGCCAGCCATCAAGCCCGAGAGAAACACAACAAAGCTGGGCAGGATCACCCTGCAGGCGCGTTGAATGGGAAGGCGTTGTTGTTGGACCCCTGAGTAGATCAACCAAGGGATGATGAGCATCAGTAGTTCTAACGCAGTGATCATACGCACACTCCTAGACCGAAATCATGATAAGTGTAGTGAGACGTAAGCGTTAGGGTGTAAGGATTGACGACCTTCTTGAAAGTGAGACGGTCATGGGCATTACGCATGACCTTGTCTTGCTGCCTAAACGTGGGCTGAGGGGGCTCCGGCTGTCTAGGCCTACCTGTCGATGATGGATGTCATTATCCCTGCGCCAATCAGCATTCCGCCACTGGCTTTGTTGAAGCGGGCCTGAGTCTTGGCCGAGGACAGGTGTGCTTTAACCCGCCCACCAAAGTAGGCGTATACACTGACACTGCAGATCGAAGCACCGATAAAGCTGGCGGCCAGAATGCACATTTGCGTGGTCACGTTGGAGGCTTGTGGGTTAATGAATAAGGGAAGAAATGCCATAAAAAACACCAAGCCTTTTGGGTTTAATGCCGTGACCATCAGTGCATCTTTGTATACCTGCCAAGCATTGCCTAGGGTTGGGACATCGGTGTCCGCCTCTGAGACTGGGCGTCGCCAAGCTTTGATGCCCAAATACACCAAGTAGAGGGCCCCAGTCCATTTCATGACATGAAACACTTCCGCAGAGGTGGCTAAGATGGCGCCGATACCGATTAAGGAGAATGTCAGCGCGATGAGATCGCCGGACATGACACCAAGTACGGTTGGCAAGACAGAACGCTTTCCATAGGCAAGGCTTTGGCCGATGACCAACAACACGGTCGGCCCAGGGGTGAAACACAGTGCGAGGGAGGCTGCAACAAACCTCTGGCATTTAGCAAGAAGGCGTCAGTCCGCACGTTAATAAATACCTCTACATCGGCATCGCGAAGCTGTTTTTTCACGCCAATCAGCAGGTTTGCAAACCAAGCGCTGTCGCGCAGGGCCCGTTTCCCTTGTGATACGACGCTGTCTTCGATATTGATGCCAACTACGCCAATGTTCACCAATTCGATGATGTTGTGTGCGATGACGTCCGGCGTGTCGCCATAACCCGATTCGATGTCGACCGTTAAAGGGAGAGGGGTCGACCCAACGATGGCTTTGACGATGAACAACACGTCCTCGAAGTGGAGGTTTTCACCATCCTCTTTTCCAAGGGTGCTCGCGATGGCTGCGCTGGACGTCCCGAGAGCGAGAAAGCCCGATTTCTCGGCCAGCTTCGCACTGGGTACATCCCACACATTACAAATGACCAATGGATTGTTCGCCTGATGCAGACTCTTAAACATGTTTACTACTCCTCTATCGTTTTAGACTTAACGGGGCCGATACAGGCTAACAACAAAGAGGTTTAGGGATGCGCCAATTTCGGAGCTGAACGCTGGTGGGCGGACAAAGGGCTACTGGGAATCAGCGCTCATCGGTCCGCTTCTACACCACATCAAGATCGACGCGGTGTTTGGATGTGGTTATACCCAACGCCGGACCTGACGACAGTATTGGTCATAGTCTTGGCCGAAGGTGTCTCGCAGTATTTGTTCTTCAAACCGAATGTACCACCTGTCGGTGATGAGGATGAACAGTAATGTCAGGAAGAGAGCGGGCAGTGAGGCGCCAGACAGTATGGCCACGCCCAATAATGCGACAGCAAAACCGAGATACATGGGGTTGCGGGTGTACTGATAGACGCCTTGTGTCACCAACAGAGTGGGTTGACCAAATGTCATGATATTCGTGCTTAGCCGGGTAAACAGGCGCTTCCCCGCCGCCGATAACCACAAACCCAGGACAATCAATGGCAGTCCCAATAGGGAGCAAGGGAAAGCCATGTGTGGAGGGAATGACGTCTTCCAATGGAGGAGCCCTATTCCAACCACAAAAATCAAAAAGAGCGCAGGGGGCAAAAGTTTTTTCATGTCGAGTTTCCTTGGTAAAGAAAACACGATATTAGGTCAGCGGTTCTCTGTTGACCTTAACCTATGTTAAGCCCATCTCTCGGCGGATCCGAGACAGCGTCACATCCGTCACTCCGATATACATTGCAACGTGGCGAAGGGGGATACGGTCGCTATCATGGCCAAATTCGTGCAAAAATTGCTGATAGCGTTGTTTGGCGTTCAGCAGAAGAAAGCCCGCCTCTCGTCTCTCTTTTTTCAGCACCAGGCGCTCTAAGAGCGTGCGCAGAAACTCCGCCCAATTGGGGTGAATTCTTGAGAGGGCCACGAGGCGTTCGTAGCGGATAGAGGCCGTCGTGCACGGCGTCAATGTCTGAGCGAAAAACGGGCTCGGGTTGGCTTCAACCAAGGAACTCAAACTCGCGAAGGCACCGCCTGTGGTGACCAGAGACTTATTTCGTTCATTGCCCTGCTCATCAAGATAGAAATAGCGGCCGATGCCGTCGAGTACGAAGTGCACATCGAGCACGACATCGCCGCTGCAAAAGAGATTCTCGAGCGGCTGATGGGCATGAATGGTGAGATCGTCTAAGGCGTGAGCGAGGTCGGTTTGACCCAGCGGAGTCCATCGCGAGAGGGCGGAGAGCAACAAGCTCTGGCTACGAGTATCCATACTTTCTATCCAAAGGCCTAAGGGCGCTGACAGCAGTTAATGAGGCTGATTGTGGTATGGGCGGTCGCTGGTGTCCACACTGCCTTTTTGTTTTGAGCGCTAAATCAGACAATCGTTAGGGTATAAGGGTGTGTGTGGATATAGTGTACCAGGGGGGCGCTTTCTATGGAGCAAAGTATCGAGCACACTCTGAAGCGGAAAGCCCAACACATGTGAGGGCTTTCGCATCGAGCGCCTTGCGAGTCTTTGTTTTATGCAGGTCTTGAATAACTAAGTATCCCCAATACCCTCGTCGTGCAGTGGCGATAATTTCTTCTCCAATTGAAAAATAATGAGATGCGATGTCGTTTGCATCATATTTCAGGTCTCTTTCACCGTCGTTGATACACAGATACTTATTTGTTCCACCTCTAGCTGAGTGCTCACCTTTGCAAGTAATCGTGAAGGTGATTTTTACCACCTCATCGTCTAGATATCTTTCGTGGGGAATTGTGATACCAACTCTTATTGAGATAAACAGCAGAAGAACAAGAAATGGGAGCAAATGAGTTACTGAGTTAGGGCGCTTTCCAAAATTTCCATGCTTCACAATGATTTTTTCGGCGCGTTCCGCTCTTCGAATTTTGTAGAGGTAAAAAATCGCAGTTAAGGTGATTGCCAGAAAAGCGGAAACATAAGTGAAAACGCCATTGTCGAGCGTATTGTGATATACCGAAAACCTTGCCTTAATCACGAGAAACGAAACAACAATCAATGGAGCTATAAATGATAGAATCTGAATACTGCCCCCTAGAATGTTCACGCCACTTTAAGTGGTGGGCAACGCTACCACGAAACCTGACCATCTTGAACACTAAACTCAGCGATGGAATGAATAATAATACCAAGCGTTGGGAAGCACTCTTGAATGCTTGTTAGCCTGATGAACTGTTTAATTTTGTGCATACATGCTCGTTATTTGGCCAGCTCAGCGTCATTGATTCGCTGCCATGAGGTTCCACCGAAATGTAGATCATTTCGTTGAGGTGATTGTCGTTATCCAAGGCTTCCATCAGCTCACTTGTTACTTCGTTGTAATTTGACTTCACAGAGAGTTTATGATGAAACTCGGTGATATCTGTTATAAATTGGTCTCTAAACCATACTCCTTCACTTAAAACGCTTACTGAGACTGGTTCTCCTACTTCCTTTATGAACATTTCAAAACTGGCGTTTACCTCTACCAGACCATTTTCAAGGTATTGCCGAGTGTAAGATTCGCTCGAAAACAGCCCTAGCGGGTCACTACCTTCAAATGTGCAATCCCATTTGCCGATGAAAAAATCTCGTTCAAGCTTTACCTGTACTCCATCTTCTTCATAGTGCGTTGTGCTACAACCACTCAGCAAGAAAATTAACAGTAAATATTTAATTTTATTCATACGCTCCCTTCAGTAACACACATATGGCTAATGTTTGTATCATGCGCGCGCTCACTTTGATTGCTCAATGCGCAAGGACTAATCATTTATTATATCAATATTAACCCGCTGAAAAAGAGAAATAAATTATTAAAATTAAAGGGAAAGAGAGAGTACGCACTTTAGCTTTTGTTAGACGGGTCGTGGAGTGACACAAGCGGCTAGTGTCATTAAATCCCCAGTTTATTGGGGGAGTTTCGAGTGGTGGTGTTATTTGGCTAGATGCGGGCAGAGGCTCTTTACGCGACGGGAGAGTAGGGTGATCTGAGTGAGAATGCCCTTACCATTGAGTTGCACGTTTCTTTAAGTACTTGCGTGTCTTTTGTTTGCTTCTAGGCATGCCTTGAGCTTACCTTTGGGAAGAGGTGTCCAAGGTATTACGTTTAATGTTGTATGTTGGGGTATCCTGATGAATACGCTTTGAATGTTGCGAACGATGCAAAGTTTAATGCTTAAGGATGGCGTCAATTGGGTAAAACACTGCACATAAAAGAAGAGTAATTGACGCCATGTTCGTTTTGTGATGTTTGGAAGAACTGAGTTACTCTTGTACTGAAACGCCCTCATCAACTTCGTAATCGCTTAATGAAGAGTTAGCGCGAATATCAAGATCTTCTAGTGGATTTTCGGTAGCCCACAGTGCTCTTAGTTTAGGGTTGTGACGAACGTCCAAGCTGGTCAGCTTGTTGTCCGTTAAATACAGTTTTGTGAGACTGACGTTTTTACTGACGTCTAACGCCGATAACTGGTTAAACATCACGCTAAGCTTGTTGAGTTGTTCGTTTTTACTAACGTTGATGTTAAGTAGCTGATTGCTGTTTAAATCAACCTGTACCAAATTCGGGTTTTGGCTGAAATCTATAGTTTTCAGCCTATTGTCTTTTGCCCAGAAGTACTTCAGCTCGGTATTGCTTGATAGATTAAGTGTTTCTATTTGGTTAGACACTACGCTCAAGTCAGTAACATTAGGGTTCTTCGTAAGGTCGAGATCCGCAATCTGGTTAAAACTAACATTTAACTCTGTCAATTTTGGGTTCCCGCTTAAATCTAAACTCGTTAAGTTTGATTTCGTAATAGAAACTGAAGTTAACTCAGTATTTTTGCTCAAGTCGACGCGACTAAGTTGCTCACCAGATAACCACAATTCCTTGAGCGCTGGGAAATAACGGAGCTCATTTGCGCTGTCTATATTAAACTGACGACACACCAGTTTAGTTAATTTGGCTGGATTTTTTGTGTTTTGAGCGAGCACGCACTTTTGGAAATTGTCGTCCTCAAAATTAATATCGTTGACATCGAGGACTTCACTGGAAAACACATTTAGAGAGGCGAATAAGCCACAAGTGGCTACCATGAATTTTTGTTTGTGACTGCTCATATTATACTCTTTGAAAGAAGTAGAAGTTTCATAATGTAGATGTTTTGTTGGCAGAAGATAGTAACAAAATAGGAAATTTAGTTCATATTGTAATTAATTGTTTTTGCGGAAGATCAATTAATTTCTGATATGAAATGTTGCTTCCAAATACATAGAATCAACTAGTCATCATACTACTTGGTCAGGTGCACTAGGATTCATGTGCCAAGAGCACCGCCGAGAGGCACGAATCGTCATAATATCTAAGTGATTGGCGGTTTTCGGGGTTGCGTAAGCAATAAACCGAGTAACTACTTAAGATCTCTTACAGGGCCACTAGCGTTAGGGTGTAAACGCACATCGATAGCCCCAAGTAGGTGTTGGGAAGGCTTTCGTATGAACAACTACAGGCTGGTACTCCCGAATGGCCAGTTCGTCTCACCGCTGCAAATTATGGTAGGTAACGCATTGTTAGAAATAAACTCTGAGCTATCAATCAAAACATCAACTAAGCTATTGAATATCTCAAGGATTTTGACCAACCTAAAATCTAGTTGAAAGAACAAACACAAAGAGGACTACGCAATGATGTATTTTGAAAGTGCGCTATTTGCGTTACCCCTTGTTCTTTTCTTTCTGGCTAACTCATTTCAAAGAACTAAGACAGCAGTAAAGCTCATTTACCGAGTTGCTTTCCTGATCTTATTTGTTTTTATAAGTTACACACTTCTATTAAATCTAGGATTCCTTCAACTGACTCTAGGTGAGGAAGGAACACTGTTAATTGGTAGCGGTGTATTAAACCTAGCTTCTTGTGTAGTGGTACTTTGTCTATATATAGCTGTCCACAAATTTACGCTAGCAGTGTACGAAGAGTTCGAAGCTAACGACATAGACAAAGCCCTCAACATCGGATGTTAAAACTGTTTGTCAGTGCGTATTACGTAAATTATGTTAAATAAAATATTCATCTATGCGAAATCTGACTTGTTTGTTGCCATTGCTCCTCTCTTTTTTGAAATCCATTCAACATAATTGGATTTACCATAAAATAGGTAATAAGTAATGAACGCATCTAGCGATGCACCCAGTACTTATTACCGCCTTCAGACTTTGCGGCTGTAGTAATGGTTCAGTAACGGCTGCCCATGCCATGGTGATGCGACATATGATCGTCCATTTGCCCACCTTTCCATTTGTTTTGTTTAGCCAAATGTAGGACATCGTTCGCGGTGTATGCTTCACCACCGAAAAAGTCTTCTTCGATGTGAACCCTGATGGCAAGGACGGAGTCTCGAGTTGGCTCTTCTAGTGTATTGGGATCGCAAAACAATGCTGCGGCGATCAGCTTATGTCTCGGAGCTAATGATTGGCTCAAACGATAGATCTGAGCAAGAGTAAAATATTCTCTACTGCCAAACCCTTTAACCAGTTGTGGAGAGAGTCTGCCGATGATTTTTTTAATACGTCGTCGCCTTAGGAAGTTAAGCATAGTCTGGGCTCCTTTATGACTGCGAAGAAAACACCCTATTGTTCTGTATGCATGACTTAAGCCAAGATCTACATCAGAGTATATAACCTTTATACGTCATCTTTTGTCAGGACATCAATCCCTTTACTCTTTGAGTGGCGAGAAAAACGTCCAACAATGATTAATATGCCTTAATACGATGACAAATTAGCCAGACTTTTGTCTGATGCTTTGGCAACCAAAGGTATAGGAGTCAGGTGATGAAGGTGTTTGCCAAGGCATTAGAACGCATTTTGGAAAAAGCAGACATTAAGGTGAATGGCAATCGACCGTGGGATATTCGCTTAAGGGACCTTAATTATTTCGATCGTTTAGAGTCTTACGACACGCTGAAAATTGGGAATGGCTACTTACGAGGCGACTGGGAGTGTGATGCACTCGATGTCATGGTCAGCAAATTGCTTCAAAGTGGTGAGTTGGATGCCTATCGCTCGAATAAACAAAACCTGTGGTATTGGTGCTTGTCTAAGCTTTTTTCACCCTACAATGAGCAAGGCAGTAAGCGGGATATTGGCTTTCATTATGATATTGGAAACAGCTTTTACAAACAGATGTTGGATCCTTTGATGATCTACTCCTGCGGCTACTGGCACGAAGCCAGCGATTTAGCGGATGCACAGAGGAAAAAGCTCGATCTTATTTGCCGAAAGCTGGACCTCAAACATGGTCAAATGTTGTTAGACATTGGTTGTGGCTGGGGAGGACTGCTGTCTTATGCCGCTGAGCATTATGGTGTCCATGGCACTGGGGTGACGCTCTCAAAAGAGCAGTATGAATATGCCCGAAATCGTTACGCTCATCTACCGATCAATTTCGTCCTCGCTGACTATCGCCACATCGTAGGTAATACAACCTACGATCGCATCGTGTCGGTAGGTATGCTGGAACACGTTGGGGTACCAAATTATGATTTGTATTTTTCGATAGTGAACCAATTATTGGCGAAAAATGGGATTGCTCTCATTCACACGATTGGTCGAAATCAACGAGGCAGCGTGGACCCTTGGATACACAACTATGTTTTTCCAAACGGTTACATCCCTGCCCTGTCCGAACTTTCTCAAGCGTTCGAAAAAACAGATTTTGTCCTGGAAGACCTTCACAATATCGGCCCTCACTATGATCGCACGTTGATGGAATGGTGGAATAACATTCGACCTTTATGGGATCGTGAGGACATGCGAGGGAGAACCCAACAAAAACGTCAATGGCAATTTTATCTGTTGACTTGTGCTGGTACTTTTCGTGCGCGCGATCTGCAAGTGTGGCAACTGCTGCTGACACATAAAGGACGTGCTCACCCTGACAAGTCTCGAAGCGTTTAAATCGTTCGGTTTATTAACGGTTTTTAAGCATTATTCAATGTTGTGTGTCGTAGGTCATTAGGCGTAGCATGATTTCTGCACAGTTTGGGGCATAATCGACAAACTCAAAAGGGGTTCTAGAGGTGGTGCTCGGTCGATTATTCTCTTCTTCCACGTACTGTGCCTTACTTTGATAAGAAAACATGTTGTGTTTTGGCAGCCATTTATTGGCTGCCTTTTTTATGTCAGTTCACTTAGAGAATTGTTTAGGGGTTGATGAGCTTTTCTTTGTTAAAAATAAGATTGCTTATTCTATGTCGAGCTTTTTAGTTATAGTGCGTCAGTATTTATTATTAGACATACAAGTTTACGTTCACCCTAATCCAACATATTGTTATACTTAGCCAATATAATGATCCGAGCGCACACACGACGTGACAGAGACTGACAAACGCTTTATGACCCAACAATCTATCGACGCCATGAAAACACCCCCTCATTCCTTTGAAGCTGAGCAATCTGTCATTGGTGGCATCTTTATCGATAATTTGCGGTGGGAAGAGGTGTCAGCTCGTCTATCTGGCAAAGACTTTTATGCCCGCCCCCATCAGCTGATTTTTAAAGCGATCGCGGCCTTAATGGAAACGGCGATACCTGTTGATTTAATCACGGTGAGTGAGAAACTCGAGCAACAGCATCAACTCAGCGAGATTGGTGGATTGGCTTATCTCGCCGATCTAATGAAAAACACGCCTAGTGCCGCCAACATCATGGCCTATGTTGACATTGTAGCCGAGCGCGCCTTGCTACGGCACTTGGTCAAAACGGCCAACGACATTGCCGATTCCGCCTACGACACCCAAGGGCGCTCACCCGAGGAATTAATCGAAGAAGCAGAGCAACGCGTGTTTTCGATATCTGAAAAACGCCTCAATACTGACACAGTGTTTGATGCCAAGCGGCTGGCACTGGAAGCGTCGCTCAGGTTACGAAGTGGTGCAGGCCAAGCGATCACCGGTGTTAAAACAGGTTTCGAGGCGCTAGATAGCCTGACATTGGGGCTACAGAAGTCTGATTTCATTGTGGTTGCCGCTCGACCGTCACACGGAAAAACCACACTGGCACTTAATGTGTGTGAGAGTGTCTCTATGGACGCCGATAAGCCCGCGTTGATATTTTCGTTAGAAATGCCCCGTAATCAACTGATGGACAAAATCGTAGCCTCGTTAGCACACGTCAACTTAACCGACCTCAAAACGGGCAATTTAACCCCTGAACAGTGGCAAAATGTCGATTCCACGCTGGAGATGCTGCAGTGGAAAAACAATTTGTTGATTGATGACAGTGCAGGCCTGACACCCACAGAGCTGAGAGCCAAAGCGCGACGTTTAGCAAGAGAGCACGGTGGCTTGTCCTTGATCGTGGTCGACTATCTGCAGCTGATGCGCATCCCTGAATTAGCCAACAATCGTACCTTAGAGATTGCGGAGATTTCTCGTGCTCTCAAAGCGCTAGCCAAAGAACTCAACGTGCCTGTAGTGGCTTTGTCACAGCTCAATCGTTCGCTAGAGCAGCGTCCAGACAAGCGCCCAATCAACTCTGACTTGCGTGATTCAGGCGCCATCGAGCAAGATGCGGATGTGATCATGTTCATTTATCGTGATGAGCTTTACGACTCCAATAGCAAACAAAAAGGAATTGCTGAAATCATCATAGGCAAACAGCGCAATGGCCCGATTGGTGCGATACGATTAGCATTCCACGGCGAACTGTCGCGTTTTGACAACCTTTCAGTGTCGCCTAAGTAACATCAGCGGTCGGTCGACGTTCTTTGGGATGCAATACAATGTGAATTTGATGATTGCTTTCATTCCATTCTTTGATTTCGGAGCTAAACTGACTGCGTTCGTCTACCCACGACGCCAGCTCTTTGGCATCTTCCGATTGGTATAACAACGAAATGGGGGCGACTTGGTCGTTCGCACCATCAAATCCGTTTTCGATGTGTTCCTCTAACATGTAAACCACGCCAGGTTCAGGCACGGTTCCTTCTTCGAACAAACGAGAATCGATGCCTTTTTCGTCGTGAAGCGTATTCAGCAGTTGATACAGACGCTCAACGCCACCGACTTTGGTTCGACTGGCGCGATCGTGCAGTTCATACAATTTCTGCTCGAGATTACCGTGTTTGTCTCGCCCAACTCGAATCATCAGCTTGATGTCTTTCTTGATGTTAGCGAAAGCCTTGTCATTGAGCTTCTTTTTTAGGAACTTCACCAATATCTCGTTGCGTTTGGCAACGGGGACGTGTCGTTGGGAAGCGGCGACGTGGCACAGCAAATGCAGCAGAGCATCCGTCACCAAGGTACTTAAACGGTAAAAATACTCAAAATCTTTGTGAATCTTCATGAAGTGCGATCATTCTTTATCAAAATCTCAGACGATTTTGAAAAACATCCTTGTGGCCAACGGGCTACGGTTAGAGGGCACAGTATAAGTCCAAAGTCTTATACCCACCATGGTTGAGAGCCTATTTCGCGAAGTGTGTGGCCTCGCCTGTGCTCTATCATGTACCAGTGTATACGATAAGACGGGGATCCCCGCCGCCAACAAACACTAATAATCACCAATAATCTCTATTAATTTTCAAACTCTGCCTGTTTTCATCATATTCAACTGGTAGCACACCAGCACTCTAGCTGGCCCACCGACCGACAGGATGAATACGGGTGTCAAACGAACAACGCAACCGGACCGTCAAGCGGGAACCAGAGAAGAGCCACTCATCAAGCCTTCGAACGCGGCAACCCTTTCTGCTCATGGCGGCCGGCGTGGTGCTGGTGCTGCTCGCCATTCATAGTGCTCTAGGGGCTGACCTCTTTAGTGCGGGCAAACAAACCATCAAAGACACCGCCGGTTCGGGCTCCGCGGTTGAAAATGCCCTGCTTGCATCAGGTGCAATTGGGGCGGTGTCGGCCGGGTTTATGACGCGGAATTGGATGGGGGCTGTGGGTGGATTTATTGGTGGCATGATCTTCTGGGAAGTGGTCAAGCCGTTAGTCGGACTATCGTAGAGGACATACACCATGACAATCAACACAGGGTTTTACAGCATTCCAATGCACCTCAACCACGGTCCCCGACTCGTTGGTTTACCGCGTGACGAAGTGGCCCCGGCGTTATTATGGTTTGGGATATGCTTTGCGGCGCACCATCATCTGCTCGGCGGGGCACTGGGGTTACTTTGGTTTCTGGGATTGCGTTACCTGAAGGTCCAATATGGTCAAACTGTGCTCGTACGGTGGGGCTACTGGTGGTCCATAGCGCCACTTTCTCGTCTCTTCTTTACCCTCACTCCCCCTGCCGAGTATCGGTACTGGTTGTCATAGGAGTCAGAGATGGACCGCGCTATCCGACGCCAGTTTTTGGAAATCAGCCGACTACTCAACGTTTTTCTTGCCGTGGGTTTTCTCGCATTGAGCCTTGTCAGCGTCACCTTAGCCGCTGGATTGGCCTATGCGTTGTCTCACCAACGCTACACCATCGTACCACCGACAGTATCCGGGGCTTTTACATTGAGCCAAGTGCAAGTAGACAATGCGTATCTCACCATGATGAGTGATTATTTTCTGCACCTCAAATTCGACGTTACACCCAGTAATGTACACCGCCAATACGGGCGATTACTTGACTATATCCCCGCTTCCTTATGGCCGCTTGTCCAACCCACACTGCTAAAAGACGCCGAGCGAATTCGACACCAAAATGTATCGAGTCATTTAGATATTCTACCGGATGAAACCCGGGTCGACATCAACGCGCTGAAGGTCAAAGTGTCGGGCATATTAAGCAAAGCCGTCGGAGAGCGTCAGCTCCCGACACAAGCGGTGGACGTGCACGTCAAAATGGATTATCACCAAGGGACCATCCGTCTGTTGGCAATACATCAGGAGGCCAGAGAATGATCACTCGCCTCCTGATAGCGACGCTGCTGGGGTTTACGCCGATAACTGTGCTCAGCCTACCGGCGACACAGCACCCCTTTGCCTCTGGTGACACCATCACCCTAATGCTCGATCGACACGCACTCAGCCGCCTCTATGTGGGTGACGATAAAATACTGAGCCTAACCTGCCCAGCTGGGCACTGCGAGGTTGTCCAAAACCCCAACGATCCATCGGGGTCCATTTTGCTGGGACTTAACACCGACGATCCCTTCACCGCTCATATGGTCACCGAGCGCGGTCAATTGCTCGCGTTAGCAATACAACCCAGTGCCCAGGGTCGGTCCGTACATCGTTTTGACCTCAGTCACTCGGCGAAAGACTCCCTCATTGGCTCGTATGGACATCGCCTACTTCGTTTCGTCACTAGCTTAATGCAGTGGAGCCACATCGGCGACGATCCCTCTGACATGACGATACGGCGTTTAAGCTTAGCTGACCCGATGCCCCACGGACAGACGTTGACATTACTGCCTCTTGTCATTGGACGCCAATCCTCGCTATCGGCGATCGTCTACGACGTTCATAACGTCTCCGAGACCTCTGTCAGTTTGGACAATCGCGACTTTTATTCGCCTTCTGCTGTGGCGGCGGCACTTGAGGATACGGAACTGTCTCCAGATGCGCACACTCGGCTTTACTTAGTGATAGACAGGGAGGCTGGCCATGACTAAATCCGAAGGCCCCTCTTCGCCTGACCCAAAGACGTCCTCAGGTGACCAACTCAATGCGGATGTCTTCCGACGAAACGCTTGGGTCAGTGGTGGGGTCGTGGCATCAGCCTGCTTTTTGGTACTGGGGATGCTGTGGTGGCTTCAGTCTGACGGCACAGCCGATGACCCATCGGCGCCGACCGTTCACTTTGATAACATCATTGACCCGGGATTTACGGACATCGATCAACAAAGCGCGCTCGCGCAGCAAGACTTGGCTCTGACGGCCATGAGTGACCAACTTACGGCGTTGCACGCTCAGATAGAACAAGGGCAACAACAAGCGAATCAAAAACTAGAGCAGCTCAATGATGAGCTTCGCCGCCGCGTCAGTGCGCTGGAAAGCGCCGCTTCGGACCGACCATCGCAAGTCAACACGCACACCGAAGCCGAGCCAGTGTCATCCCCGCCACCAATGGCGCCAGCCGTGGCTTGGCCATCTCCCGAAGTTGACGCCGCTCCACCCTCTCTATCGCCCCTCATCGCGACACCCAAACCCTCGATACCCAGGTACCAAAGTCTTCATTTTCACTGGGCGGTCTCGTCCAAGCCCGCGCCCTTAAGCTTGGATGGCTACGTACCAAGCGGCAGTTTTGTCAGTGCGATTGTCACCGGGGGCGCCGACACAAACGCCGGGGTGCTCGCCCAAGGGGACACCGTGCCTTTGGTCTTTCAAACGTTGAACGCTGGCGTGTTGCCCAACGGTCAACCTTCTAAGCTTAACCACTGCACCATTACCGCCTCTGCGTATGGGGAAGTGTCTTCCAGCCGCGGGATCGTGCGAACCGATCGGATAAGCTGCGTTTTA
Source organism: Vibrio sp. St2 (assembly GCF_947311885.1). Taxonomy (NCBI): domain Bacteria; kingdom Pseudomonadati; phylum Pseudomonadota; class Gammaproteobacteria; order Vibrionales; family Vibrionaceae; genus Vibrio; species Vibrio sp. St2. The sequence goes on from NZ_CAMZNA010000007.1 coordinate 61,676, forward strand.
GACGATGGCGCCATCATTGATCAACCCGTAAAAGGCACGGCTTTTAATTTTGGCCGCAATGGCATTCGAGGCACAACGCTACTCAAAAATGGCGACATTGTGCAAATGGCAGGCATTGCTGGGATCTTGACGGGGCTCGGTGAAACAGGGAAAGCCCTGTCCGAGCAGACCACCCTTCATCCATTGGGGTCGACACAAACCCTCAAGTCAGACCAAGCCCCTCTCAACTTATTGGGTCACGCAGGCTCAACCGTGGGGGCGAAATTGTCTGACTATTACATCAAACTGGCTGAAACCTATCACCCCATCGTTGAAATCAACCCAGGCACACTCGTCAACATTGTCTTTCTTGAAGGTTTCGCTTTAACGCCGCTGACCCAATCCGGGCACTCCCCAAGCAGGGAGACTATCCCCGTGCCCTCTCATTCACAGGGGCAAGCCTCATTCAACCCCCTTGCCGATGAGCTGCGCCAAGAAGGCCTAGAGCTCGCCCCTTCTCCCTCTTTCCAACAGGAGCTAAAGTATGAATAGTGTGACGACAGGATTGTGCGTACTCCTCTCTGGGTGCGCCGCCGGATTGGGTGACGATTACGCCTGCGAAGCCATCGGAGGGGTGGCAGGCTGCACCTCGATGTCGGCGATCCGCAACACCATCGAATCACCACCGCCCCAACTGCCAACCCCTCGCCCAATAACAGCGCAGGAGTCCGGCGCATCCTGGTCACCAACGTACCTATCCCCAACCCCGAAACGCCTGACGATCTTCCCTAAGGCCAGCGCGTCTGGGCCGTTTGTTGGTAGCATCGACCTTTACTTTACGCTTTCCAAAGGGCAGTGGCACCTCGGTTCCCCCCAAGCCTGGTGGAGCGAGTCTAATGAGTAACGCCCGTTTTTGGCATAAAGGCTGGTCGGCGTTTCAACACTTGCGTCAAGATGCCCTCCAGCATCGACCTCGATGGCACCAATGGTTACCGTACCGCGACTACGACAGTGAGCCATCGCTGTTCGTCAATGCGCGCAGCATGGGATTTGGCCTGGCGTTTCGGCCGTTGTCAGGTGCGAACGACGAGTTGGTTGAGTCGCTCAATGCCTGGGTGAGTGATTTGCCCCAAGGCAAGGACTGGGATTACCAGTTCATACTGCTCGGTCACAACCGAGTCTGCCAATGGCTGGATGCAAATGCCCAGCAAATGGGACAGCGAGGCGGCATCTGCGCTGAATTGGCTGATCAGGAGCGCCGTTACGCCTATTACGCGGCCAGGCATGGCTTTATGCATCAGCAACGCACCCACTTTGACTTACGTGACTACGAAGCGTACTTTTTTGTGTCGAGCTCAACCGCGTCACTGAGTTCCCTCACGTTAGTCCGTACCCAAGCAGAAACCACCTTGGCGCAACTGGGCTTGCCAGTCCAGCGGGTCGAGCCCGTTGGCTTACTCACCTTACTACGCGATCTGATCCATTTTTCCCCAGAACAAGACCGCCCCTTACCCGCCCAGTACAACCCACTCGATCCTCTGCATATTCAGGCCGTGGCGCGCGATGCGGAGATCCGCGTCCATCGCGATTGCATCGACACGGAATATCAGGGGGTGGACGGCGCGCCGATCCGCAGTCGGCAGATCCACCTCGGCCTGACGGCGTTACCGCATGAGTTTCGCCTGTACGCTCTGCCGGAGTGCTTCTCCTCGATGCGCAATGTGGCAAGGCAAGTCCCCTGCCCTCACGCGATCTGCGTCAGCTTTCGCCAAGAGAATACCGGACAAGCCGAGTACAGCAACAACCGAAAAATCGCCGATTTGACCAAAACCGTCCAATCGACCCTCGCGCTATTCTTGCCCTCAGCGTCGGATGAGCTCGACGAGCGACGGTCGATACAAAAAGGGTTGAGTAATCGCCAATACACCTTAAGTTCAATGAGTGTTGGTGTAGTGTTATTCACAAACCCAAAGGCACATCACGATCACGTCCAAGCCACGAAAGAAGCCTTTGCTGCCAATGGCTTGGAGCTACGCTTATTACCGATGCTGCAGGCCCAATGCCTGATGGCGTCCTTACCCTTTATGATGAGTGAAGGCCTCTGGGATGACTGTCAAAAGGTGGGACGTGTACGCACCATAAAGAGCAGTAATCTGGTCAATTTCTTTCCTATTGTCATGGATGTGCGCCGCCTCACAGGCGGAGTCCTGCTTCCCACTTTAAGGGGACAGATTTCGTTTTTTGACCCGTTTAACTGCGGCAGCGACAATCACAACATCGCCCTCAATGGTGGCTCTGGGGCGGGAAAAAGCTTCTTTGTCGAGCAACTGGCCAAAACGGTGTTTGCTCAAGGGGGGAAAGTGTGGGTACTGGATAAAGGCGCCAGCTACAAAAAACTGACGTTGATGCTGGAGGGAGTCCATCTCGACCACCGCCATATTTTCTTAAACCCCTTTACCCATTTGGAGACCATGAAATCGGCGCTACCGAGCCAGGGGACGACGTCATCGCCCACCGATGCCTACGGTCCCATCAAAGAAGCTCTCAGCAACATCACAGCTTTGTTTGCCACCATGGCGGCCCCTTATCAGCCATTAGACAGCTTTCAACTGGCGATCCTCGGGGACGCTATTGTCCAAGCATGGCAACGTCATGGAGCACGTACCTGTGTCGACGATGTACAGGACGCATTGCGTGTATTGGCCCACACTCAGCAACACGATCGACGGATTGAAGACATTGCCATTCAGTTGAACAAGTACGCCAAGAATGGTGTCTATGGTGAAACGTTTAATCGTCCCTCTTTGCTTGATCCCAACGTCGATATCACCACTCTGGAACTCGATGGATTTAACGACGATGTGCTTCGTCCTGTGATCTTCGCTCTCATGGTGTCAATCAATCAGCAGATGTACTTGTCCGGGGAACGGGCCCGCCGAAAACTGTGCGTTATCGAAGAAGCGTGGAACTTGCTGAGTGGCAACAACGCACAAGCTCGCTTGTTCATCAATACGGGGTATCGAACAGCGAGAAAATTTGGTGGGGCGTTTTGCACGGTCACGCAGGGCATCGAAGACGCGTTTGCCAGCGCGGAAGCCAAAGCCTGCTATGACAATTCAGACATTCACATTATGTTGCGTCAAGGGGAAGGCTTCGACGCCTTTCTGCGCGACAACCCCAAAGCTTTCAGCGCGCTCGACCAACATCTTCTCAAACATTTCCCCCGGGCACGCGATGCAGGATACAGCGCAGTACGCATCAAAGCTGGCGGCCAGGTAAGCTATCACCGAATATTCGCCGATCCTCTCACTCGCGCGTATCTGAGCACCGAGCCCAATGAATACGCCTGGTGTGAACAGCGTATCCAGTCGGGTGTGCCTTTAAAAACCGCCATTGCGCAAACCGCGGCGCATTTTTATGGCGAAGAGCTCGCCGCGTTTAACCAAGTGACGATGGCCTCATCGCCTGCGGCAGGAGGCCACTCATGAACACGGCGATGTTGTGGTTGCTGGGCGCCACCGTTCAAGTGTGCCTCACGGCGGCCTGGGTGCAGACGGCGACACCCCAGTGCCGTGTGGTCACACTCGACGTTGCACTGCTGGCTGCGCATTACCAGCAAACCCTAGTCGCTCAGTCTTTATCTGTTGAAGCCCAACACCAGAAATGGCAATCCTTCCGTGCTGCTGTAGAACAAACGATCACTCAGTATCAGCGACATCATCAGAGTTTGGTACTCAAACCCACGGCCGTGATTGCAGGGGCAACGGACATTACGGACACAATACAACAGGCGATGATCGCGGCCCCACATGCATTTTCGGAGGATACGCCATGAGCCGGTTAAGCATCTGGATCTTGAGTGGTGTGACGGCACTCCTGCCCGGCCCAGCGCCGCAACGACTGGGGGCCACATTCCCCATTGGCGAAGTCGACATGCTGGTCTGGATTGCGAAGCGACTCAAAACGTTGGAACAAGACGGTGGACTTGCGAAATGGCAACAAACCCTGCGCGAGCGTGTGCACGCCCAGTTTGCCTCTCCGCAGCCCCTTTCGCTCTCAACCACGCATAGGCCCACGACGTTTCTGGTTGACCCGAGTGTGCGTCTGTCTTCAGCGCGCAGTAGCGCCTCGCCGTTACTGCGCGCCGCACAGGGGCGTTGGATCAATCCATTTGACCAAGCCACGTGGCCCGAGCCTTCGCTCGCGATGTCGTTTCACTATCCCAAGGCCTTGGTGTTTTTTGATGGCCGGGATCCACACCAGCGTGAGTGGGCCACAAGGTGGAAGAGCGACCGCCCAATTGTCTGGATATTAACCGGGGGCAGGCCGCAAGAATTGGCTAAGGTGTTGAACGCACCGGTGTACTTTGATCAGCAAGGACGCCTTTCTCGCCAGTTGCAACTTCGAGCGGTGCCGAGCGTGGTGGTACAAGCACACCACTATTGGCAGGTAACCGAATACGATGTCATGGCCGAGGAGGAACAACAATGAAACGGCTTCGCCCGCTTCCAGTCTGGTGCTTATTGGGGCTCTTCCTCGCAGCCCCCACTCTGAGTGTTGCGGGAGCCGCATGCAGTGGGCACTTTATCAACCCACTTCGCGACGTGTGTTGGCGCTGCCTCTTGCCCATTACGCTCGGGGCGGTCCCGGTCTATCCAGGCCCCTTACCCGATACACCGAACCCAACCTTGCCGGTTTCTTTATGCCCGGCGCCCCCGCCTGTGATGGTCAGACTGGGCCTTAATCTTGGTTATTGGGAGCCTTATGCGCTGACAGACGTGACTCGATCGCCTTTTTGCATGGTCAATCTGGGGCTCCGTCTGAGCGGAGCCCATGCCCAGCGTATCGGAGGACGAAGCACATCCCGTGATGACGACAGCAGTGACGGTGGATTTTATCATGCTCACTGGTATCGCTATCCTCTGATCGAATGGCTGAAATTGCTGGAATCTGCCGCGTGCATGGAGACGCGTCCTTTTGACATTGGGTATTTTTCCGAACTGGATCCCCTCTGGCACGATGATGCTCTGGCCTTCGCTCTTCACCCCGAGGCGATTGTGTTCGGCAGCCCGGCAGCGCAGTTGGCTTGCGCCAGTGAAGCCATAGCCACCAGCACGCGTCGCCAACTGCCGTGGGACCACTTGTTCTGGTGCTTAGGCTCACAGGGCAGTGCGTATCCATTAACGGGCAACACCAATTATCGTGACTCGCCCATCCAAGCCGCCACGCTGATCATGGAGCGCCTCAATTACAAGCTCCACCGCCAAGGGATGGTGTGGGACAGCCAAGGCCGCAATGGGGCGGTGTGTCACCTCAAACTGTCCCCCTTTCTGCCCAAATCGCGGTACCGCTATCAAATGAGCGCTCCTATCCCGGATGCGGCCTGGTGTCACCCCTATACCACCCCCACCAGCCTATGGGAGATGGGCCACGACAATCCCTCCAGCGGAGACAATTTTGGCTTTGTTCAATGGCGAAAACGTAACTGCGTCATGTTGTAGGAGATAAGCGATGATATTGACAATTTTAAGGAAGATCTTTCCTCTGGCCTGGACACTTGGGCTGGCGATGATGTGGCCCGCTTCGGTATGTAGCGCCGGCCCATCCATTCGCACTTTTGACCCAGTCACAGCCGAACTGAATGCCCGTCGCTTTGGCGATGATCCGTTCACTCAGCAGCCCTACCCTGCCCGCATGCTGGTATTCATCTCTTTAACGATGCCTGACGCCTCGTTGCGAGCTCTGCTCCATCAAAGTCATGAATGGCAAGTGCCTTTGCTGATCCGTGGTCCGCTTCCTTCTGGCTTCAAAGCAACCGCTCGCCGTTTGATGGCGTTACTTAACCCCCCAGGCTCCTCGGTCATTTCTTCAGGCGTGGCGATCGATCCAGAGGCGTTTCACCAGTTCAGCATTCAGGACGTCCCCGCGTTTGTCCTTATCCGCCCCAACCGCTGTGCCCCTCAACGCCCTTGCACTCTCCAGGATCACGCCGTGGTGAAAGGCAATGTTTCCCTACGCGCGGCATTAGAAGCGTTGTCGGCCACTCCCATAGGCCACCTAGCGGATCGGTTACTCAAGGCACACCCGCAATGAACACTCGAGTTTGGATTGTGGGTCTCCTAGTGATCTATTCGATGTTCGGCTTCGCTGGGGCCAAGCGCGACTACGATGCCGCGGTTCCTTGGGCCCAGAAAGCCCAGCGCGATCTGCCGAATCGATTAGCACCAAACTGGACACCTTCAGACTATTGTCAGAGCGCAGCGTGTCAACACGATCGTCAAGCGTTACCTCCACCAGAGGAGTCGGCCCTTCGGCGATCCAGCCAGCAGCGCTTGAAACGCAATGAGCTGGCTCGCTCTATCGCAGACTCCGCCACCGCCACTCGACCGGATCCCTCGCAAGAACCAGCGTATCAGTTTGCCACTGTCGGCCAAGATCACGCGAACACCATCGTTCATGGCGGCCATGACGAGCGAGTCGACTGCCGCACTCAAACGCAATGTGCAACGCAATATCAGCCGAAAACCTGCAGCCAGCCGACTCAGCAACCCGTGTCCTGCGATGTCGTCCCTGTCGTCACGATGGAACGTGGCCCTATTCGCTACACCTGCCCATCCGGTTGGCAACGCACCGGTTCCGTATGTCGTCGACAAGAAACGCGGTGTTTATACAGCGGGGCAGATTATGTCTTAGAAAAAGGTGGAACGGGATGGTGCGCTGAACGAGGCGAATGGTATCAATGGCATGGACAAACCGTCTCGCCCCAGAATGGCTATGTGAAAGGGGCACTCAGGAGACAGTCAAGCCAATCTGGGTGTCGCGGGTCGCGCTGGCGTCGCCGCTATGAAATCTGTGGACCGCAAAAAGAAACCCGTCCAGCCAGTCGACGATGCACAGAGGGGTATACGTTGGTGGCGGGGGATTGTATACGCAACCGAATACGATGGCGCTCAAACTGTAACGATTTGCGTGACTGCGCTTTCACATCAAAGCGTTGTCATCAAGGCGAGGCAACACGCACCGTGAATGGGATCCCTACTCATTTGACCTGCTGGACATATCGTCATACTTATCAATGCCAATCCAAGGACACCTGCCAGGCCTATACCCATTGCCGCGTTATTAAGGCACATTGCGCTGAGCAACGTCATGGTGTCTGCACCCGTCAGGCGCGCGAGCTCTCGTGCCCCTTTAAGCAGTGCAGCTCAACAAAACTGGCGTGTGGTACGCCCTCGTTCTGTCTTGATGGGGAGTGCTATCACGCGACCCCTTCACAGTCAACCGCCTTCGCCAAAACGGCCTCAGCCCTTTCTGCCCTATCCCGGGCCGGCCAGCACTTAACTCAGCCGCCCCGGATCTTTGCAGGGCAAGCGGCGCATTGCGCGGAAAAACCCATCGGCTTTGCCAATTGTTGCCAAGATGGCGGATGGGGCACTGACCTGGGCTTAACGCAGTGTAGCCAAGAGGCACAGGCCATCGGCCGAGCCAAACGCCTTGGTACCGCGATCTATCTGGGCCGATACTGCGCCCATTCCGTGCTTGGCGTCTGTACTCGCTACCAACAAGGGTATTGCCTGTACGACAGTGTCCTGGCCAAAATCATACAACAGCAAGGCGCCGTCAAGCAGTTAGGGATTCCTTTGGGTAGTGCCAAGCATCCGCGTTGCCTCCCTCTAACGGCCAAACAATTACAGCGTATCGACTTTGAACGCATCGACTTCACTTCGTATTACGGGACACTCAAGCAGCGAATGCGATTGCCAACTCAAGAGGCATTGCTGACACCCAACTCCCCAGCGAGGCGTCCATGACGGCGCGCGCTTTAGCCTTGGCGGCGCTGATTTGGGTGCCATGGTCCACCGCCGCTCCTCTGGGTTGGCGGTGGTACAATGTCCCGACCTCCGTGCCCCCGGCCGTGGCATCTCCGCTAACGCCCCAAGCCCAGTTGCGCTGGTTTCATCAGCACTACCAAGCCAGCTTGGCGCAGGCCACACTAGCCCCGAACAACCCCGAATACGCCCTCAAGCTGATGCGATTGCATCGCTTTATTTTACGAAAAACGGAACAAACCGCCTCGACGTTTCAACGCGTGCTATTGATGCACCCTGAGCTGTCGACGCTTGTCGATCACCCCGCGGGTCAAACCGCCCGTGCCATCTATTACCGGCAGCAGGATCAGACGCAATCACGCACGCTCGACGCGCTGTCGGAAAAGGGCTGGGGCTTGTTCTGGCTATATCGCGGCGCAGACCCCTATAGTCAAGCGCTGGCGCCCAGTCTCCAAGCCTTTGCAGATGCGCATCATCTCGCGTTACTGGGCATCAGTGATGACGGCGTGCAAGCCAGTGGGCTCAAGCATCATCGTCATCACCGTGGGCAACTGGCCATTACGACCACCCCTGCTCTGCTGCTCGTTCAACCAAGTACCCGGCGTGTGCGTCCTGTGGCGTACGGTTTTCTGTCGACGTCTGAGCTGGCTCGACGTCTTTATCACGTTGTCACCGAGTTTCGTCATGTGGCGCGTTAACGGTTGGGGCGGTGTACTTCTCTTAAGCGTCCTCACGCCGTCCAGTAACGCCGCTGGGCTGCAAAGCGCGTTAGAGGCCTTTTATGATGGTTTAGAGTATCAGAGCAACGTCTCTAGGCCCCATGCCTATGAAGGACAAGCCGCCAATTACTACACCGGCGGTTCAGTGTACGTCAGGGCGCCCATACGACCGCTGTCACTCGGTTCGGTGACCTTACCCTCGATTAAAGCTGGATGTGGCGGTATTGATGCGTTCATGGGTGGCTTTTCCCATATCAACTCGGAAGAGTTGGTGCATTTCGGTAAGGCGGTCGTTGCCAATGCCTTGCCCTTTGCGGTCGATTTGGCGCTCCAAACCTGGGCCCCGCAGATCAAGCAGATCCGCGACCATTTACAAAGCGTTGCGGATCGCTGGCTCAACCAATCGATCAGTTCTTGCCAGGCCGCCCAAGCGGGCGTCAGTGGATTGGCTGCTTTTGCGGTGCCACAGACACAAAAGCATGTCTGCGCCACCATGGGCGTTCGCAACAATGCTTTCTCGGACTGGGTCGCCGCTCAGCAAGGGTGCGGCGTGGGCGGGCAGTCGAACGCACAGCTCAAACAGGCTCGTCAATCGCCCGATCTCGGCCCCCTAACCCAATGGCACCATAATTTGGTGTGGTCGGCCCTGTTAGCGATCCCAGAACTGTCTGCTGACCTGCCAATGGCTGAGTTTTTAATGAGCATCACTGGCACACAAGTCTACGATTCGGCCCAGCATTTACGGCGTTATCCAAGCTTGGCCACGGAATCCAACCGCCTGGTGGAGACCTTACTGACCGGAGGACGAGTCGCACTGTATCGCTGCCAAGATCGTTCCAAAATGGGTTGCCTGGCGCCCCAACGGGTTTGGGTTAGCCTCCCTGAGACGCAAGGCCTGCAGCAACGCGTGCAGCGTGCGCTGGTCGGTCTATACGATGCCCTGCTGCAAGACACTCCATTGACGGCGAAGCAGCGGTGGTTACTAGAGGGGACGCGCGCGCCGATTTTAGCGGTATTTAAAAGCGTTCACCGCGCAGGCTCTACGCCCAATTTTGCGGCGCACTCACGCGTGATCGCCGTCGAGCTGTTGGACACCTTTATGCAGACGATGCTCAGCAATGCGCGTAACGCGCTGCTGCGTCAGCGGCTGGACCGCAACGATGTGGCCAACATCGCCGAGGAAATCACGCGTGTCCAAGCGTTTTGCTTACGCTTTACCGAGCAAGCAAAGCAACAGCTGATCTGGCAAAACGATTTTATTGCGCATTATCAATTCCAAGACACGCAGTATCGCCAACGTCTTCAACACCAACTTCGGCCACTCTCAGGGCAGGAGCGCGGGCGTGATTGACTTGGATTATTACACCTATACCCAAGGCGCGACGCTGGTGCGTGTGCTGAATGCGGTGGTGGCCTTTTTTGGCAGTTCTCCTTTTGGGGATGTGTTGGCCATCGCTGTGATGTTGGGTACGGTTTCGACACTGCAACGTTTTATGATGACCCGCCACATCAAGCACCTATGGCTATGGGGAGTCACGTTTGCACTGGTGCCCACCCTACTGTTTAAGCAAACAGCGCGAGTTTGGGTCCACGACCTCACTGAGCCCAACGCGCCGATGGCGGTCGACCATGTCCCTTACCTGATTGCCCTCCCTACTTGGGCATTCTCGACCTTAATGGTGGGGATGGCCGAAGGGGTGGAAACCGCTTTCAATACGACGGATGACCGGCGCTACGGCCGCACGGGAATGCTGTTTGGTTCTGAACTGTATCGGTTGTCTCAGCACAGCCAGCTGTCCAGCGTGACCGTCCGTGAACAGTGGCAAACCTTTTTCAGCAACTGCGTGGTGGATGATATCGAGGTGAACAAGAAATACACCTGGGATGCGTTACGTCGCTCGATTGATGTGGTGGGGTTTCTGGATGCACAGACGATGAGCCCGGTCCGAGGGGTGTTCGATCAACAGGGGCATTTTCGTACCTGTGCTGAGTTTTATCCTCAACTCCGAGGGGAGTTCGATCGCAGCGCCACGCTGGCGTTGCAACGACTTGCGACGCAACTCTATGGGCCAAACGCCAAGGCTCACTACACACATTTAGCCCAATCACTGTCTGACAATTATCGCGCGTTTCTGGGCATCAGTGACCATGCCGTAGGGCTGCTTAGGCAAAATTTGGCCCTGAACGCTGTACGTATGGGGATCGCCCGCCTGGACTCCACTGCTGGCGGCCTGGCGTACGCGTACACGCAGAACCAACTGCACCAAACGACCATGGGCTGGTCAATCGGTCTCCAGGCGCGAGATACGTTACCTATGCTCCATGCGATCATGTTTTTGGTCTTCAGCGGTAGCGCCTTCTTTATCGCCGTCGCCGCGATGATCCCGACGTTGACCCGCTCGGTACTGAGCAATTACTGCCGGGTGTATGCCTATTTAGCGATGTGGCCAACCTTATTTGCGCTGATCAATGCGTTGATGATGTGGACTCTGGACGCATTTTCTCCGTACCAGACTCAGGGCATGGCAGGCCTCACCCTGAGCAATGCGGATGCCTTATACGCTCTTCACACACGTTTCGCTGCCGCCACTGGTGTCGTCATGCTCTCTGTGCCGGTGTTGGCCGCTAAGTTATTGCAGGGAGGGATAGGCGCCGTGGCAGGCTTGCACCAACAGTTTGCCTCTATGGTGCATGCCACCAATACTCGTGCGTCGGCGGCCTCAGCGACGGGCAACCTAGACTTTGGTCAGGTTCATATGCAGACCCATCAGTTCAACACCACGCACGCCAACAAATGGGACGACAACGTGCTACTTCGTTCTGGTGTCGCATCAACACAAGACGCCCGCGGCGCAATGACACAGACGTATGTGAACGATGGCTTCCGCCAGACCTATGACGCTAGAGAGACCGAATCCAAGCCCTTATGGCAGACCCAGGCGCAGCGCACTATCCAACGCAGTCTCCAATCCCAGCTCCAAGATGCCCAGCACCAACAGGCGCAATGGCAAGATCAACTGAGCGCTGCCTACCAACAAAGTGCCCAATGGCACGATCGCTGGAGTGACCAAGCCGCCCTAACGCGTAACTATGGCCACAGTGAGCACAGCAGCGCCGACGGTCAGATCCTCCGTACGCGTAGCAATATGGAATCCGCTATTTCGGGTGTTGCCAACACCATGGGATGGTCCCAGCAGCAAGCGGTGGCTTTTGCCACGGCGATGTCGGCACACGCAGGCATGGCCGTTCCGTCTTCCTTAAGTGCGATCACTGGGGTGTCCGCGGGACTTAACGCCCAATGGAGCGCGGAAGAACGACAGCAATACCAAGCCATGAGCGGCACGCAGCGTCAAGCCCTCACGCAAGCCTTGACCCAGTATCAACAAGGGGCCAGTGAGATGCTCAAAGCGGGCTTGCAAGTCAGCAGCCAGACGCAGCACAGTGCCTTAGCCCAATACGCTCAGGATTTTTCACTGCATCACCAGCGTCTGCAAGGCCTCACGCAGTCGGCGACCCAAAGCGAAACGCACATGAACAGCCTCACTCGCCTCGGGCAATTGCTGAGCAGCGACGGTCACAACCTAACGACCAGTACGATTTCTGGCTTCCAACGTTACCTAGAACAACAACCTGAGCGACCGGAAGGTTGGGTCGCTCGACTGATGACGGCACGCCTACCCGAAGATCTGAGTGAGGTACAACAAGAGTTTAGTCAGTATCTACGCAGCGCGAATTTTCATCAATCCATCATACCTCGCCTGAGTCAAGAGCCTCCCCCTCCCTCTCTGACCCCAACGCAGAAAAGCCGACTCTCCACTCAGTCCGAGCAAGCGCATCAGCGCATGGACGAAGTGCGTGCTGGCGCTTTTAACTTACTCGAGAGCGGCAGTTTGTTTAGCGATCAGACTCATCGACAGGTACGCGCGAACGCGTTGGTATGGGGCGGAGAGTTACAGCGCCAAAGTACGCCGGATAACCATGGAGACGAGCGTGATGCGCCCACTGATTAGTCTCTTATATCCTGTGCGCACTGCGCTCCAAAGTGGCCGATTGCTTTTGGCCTTGATAGGGTTCATTCTCCTCGAAATGAGCCTCGTGCTTGGCATGCAGATCTGGGTGGTGATCCCTCGTCGTGTTGCAATGGCCGAGTATTGGTACTGGCGTGTACGCGTATTGCTCGGGTTCGGCGCGACGCTCGATCGGCCCGTGCTAATCAGCGTCAACCAGCAATCCCTGCAGAGCTCATTGGGCACGCTTTTGCACGCCCCTTTCATTGAACAAGGCCATCGCAGTTTTTGGCAACACCTGACTCCAGCCCTGGTACTCGCGGTGACCATTGGTGGTCTCACTGCTGGACTGGTATTCCCCCTCGCATGGCGACTGAGTGCCGTCACCCTGCGAGATCGCTATGTGCGCGGAGCCCAGATCGTCACCCCTCTCCAGCTTGCTCAGCGGATGCATCAACCCAAGTCCGATCCTCGACCGCTCAGATCGCCCTTACTGCTGGGGGGGCATGATGTCCTACACCCTCATTTTGAACGTCAACACGTGCGGATTGAAGGGACGACGGGCAGTGGAAAGTCGGTATTGATCCGCGAGTTTCTCAGTTGGATTCGTGCTCAGGGCGATCGCGCCATCATTTACGACAAAGGGTGCAGTTTTGTGGGGCAATTTTATCAACCTGACACAGACACCTTGCTGAACCCGTTTGATGCTCGCAGCGTGAATTGGGACTTATGGTGTGATGCGACCCATGCTGCCGATTTTGACCATCAGGCCAGCGCCTTGATCCCAGTCCCCCCCAATGGCGACCCTTTCTGGAACGAGTCGGCTCGCAGTGTATTTGCCTCCGTGGCTCACAAGCTGAGTACCCAAGGCTCTCTTCCAACCACAGGGCGCTTGCTGAGCCTGCTTACCAGCTCGGATTTGTCGACGCTGTCTACGTTGCTTGCTGGTACAGAAGCGGCCACGTATGTCTCTAAAGACATCAAAAAAACCGCGCTGTCGATTCAAACTGTCCTCACCACTTATGTCCGCTCGCTACGTTGCCTGCAAGGCTTAGACGCTCCAAATCGCCCTGTACATCTTACGCGCCGTTTTTCGATAGCGAACTGGGTGCGTCAGGACCATGGTGACGGTTTTCTGTTTTTCACCAGCCACGCTCGCCACCATGTAGCACTGAGGCCGTTGATCTCGTTGTGGCTCGCGATCGCATCCAACGCGATTTTAGGCCTGACAGAAAGTCAGGAACGTCGTGTCTGGGTCATTTTGGATGAATTGCCCAGCTTGCAGCGTTTGCCCGAGCTGGCCAGTACATTAGCCGAAGCACGAAAGTTTGGTGGCTGCTTCGTTGCCAGCTTGCAATCGCATGCCCAGTTGGTCAAAAACTATGGCCCCCATGACGCGCAGGCGATCTGCGATTTGCTCAACAGTCGCTTTTTCTTTCGGTCCCCATCGCACGCAATGGCCAAAGCGGCATCACACGAGCTCGGCGATCAGGACGTGGACATTGTCCGGGAGAGCCAAACGCTCAGTTCTCGGCCGAAACGGGACTCGCGCTCGCGAACACCACAGAGACTGACGCGTCCGGTCGTGACAGCGAGTGACATTCAAGCGTTACCCGATTTGCATTGCTTTGTCCGTTCACCGGGGACCGATTGGATCACCAAACTGATTCTGCCCTATGTCCCCCCTGAGACCACACAACCCGATTTTATTCCACGCGACCCGCCGCCTGATGAGGCCGCACCTGACACCCAGCCAACATCGGCGCCCGATGCGCCCTCTTTAAACACATTAGGAGACTTGTATGACTGAACGAAAATCCCAAACCAAACGTCGCCACCAGAAAGTGGTGCTGGATATCTTAGTCGAGAATGAATGGCGCCACCAAACGCTCACTCTTAAGGCGGCGCAGCGCTGTATCCAGCGATGGCCTCATCGGGGCTACATGTTAACCTATCTCGACAGTGACGAGTCGGATCCCTCTCCCAATGCGCCATGTTGACCCTGACGCCACTCAGCCATCCAACACGTGCTGCGCAGTATTATCTGATTGACGATGGCGGCCTCTCAACAGCAGGTTATTGGTATGGTGAACTCGCCAAAGCCGCGGGTTTGGCCCAGCAACCCATTGACGCTGGTATCTTTCTGGGCGCATTGCGGGGTCATTGGCGCGGCGAAGCCACGCTTGGGCGACGCGGGGCGCATGCGCCGGGTCTGGATGTCACGTTTTCAGCGCCCAAGTCGTTAAGCCTGTTGGCCTTGCTAGCAGGAGACCCGCGTTTGCGGCACGCGCATGATGTGGCCGTGCGTTATGCGTTGACCGAATTAGAACGCGATGTTGCACAAACCAGGGTTCAGAGCCAAGGACAATTGGCATTTGTTGATACGAGCGCCTTGCTCGTCGCCGTTTTTGAACACACCACCAGCCGTTCTGGGGATCCACAACTGCATTCCCATGCCGTGATTGCAAACATGACCCGCCTGCAACAAGGGCCACTGCGCGCCTTGGCCAGTTGTACTCGACAACGCTCGTCGGTCATTAATGGTACGTTTGAGCGCCTTTATGCCCACCAGAAATATTATTCCGCGCTTTATCACGGGCATTTGGCCAAAACCGTCACGTCATTAGGCTACCGTTTAGCGCCCAGACGAAACCATACCTTTGATATTGTTGGCGTGCCACGCACCGTCATTGACGCGTTTTCAACGCGACGAGCGCGCATCCAACAATGGGAACGGGAACGGGGCTTGAACTCAGCACCGGCACGAGACTTAGCCGCGTTGTGTACCCGGGCAGAGTTGACCACAGAGCGTGGTGTCGACCGCGTGGCGCAGTGGCAAGCGCGATTAGAAACCTTGGGGCATACACCCGATACGCTCAAGCAATCGTGCCATCAGCGCGCACCAAGCGTGAACCCGGCCCTGATGCATGAGGCCGAACACGCGGTTCACCTCGCTCTGAAACATTTGAGCCGTTTTCAAACTGCTCTGTCTCTGGAGCACATTGTCGAGTGCGCTCTGGATAGGTTCAGTCAGACGCCGTCGTTACGTGTGCAGGACATCCAACGAGCGACGGAGACCCTGATCCGCCAACGCACGTTGATCGCACTGCCCACCCCAGGCCACTACACGACCGCAGACCTATTGCTGCAAGAGCAAGCCTTACTCGAGCGAGCCAAGCGGCAACACGCGATACGAGGCCATGTACCTTCTCTCCCGACGCTCAAGGCGATGGACTTAAGTCCATCTCAGCAGCAATGCCTGACGAGCTTGATCCGCTCAACACGGCCGTTTCATTTGATAGAAGTGACAGGCCGGGCTGACACTCTGAGCGCTCGCCTTACGGAGGCCTTTAGCGCCAGTGGTGCGCGGACTCACTTACTGTTTGGCCGGCGAGGCGAGCAACGTGCGTGGCAAGCGCGGCGCCGCAGTCCGGTCTGTCGTGGTCGTGCTTTGTTAGCCCAGTTAATCCACCCCGTTTGCCCAGATGTCACCCGCCAATTTTTGGCCCATTCTGCGTCGTTAGGATCCAGAGACGTCATAGTGATCGATGACGCTCGTCAACTCAGCGCCAATCAGCTACGTCGATTGAGTGACGCCGTCACACAAACACAGAGTAAACTGATTCTGATCGAGCGTCCCGACCGACGTCCCAGTCACTGGTCTAATAATGCCCTGGCACTATTTCGGCGGGGACAAGTGCTGGTGCATCCCTGGCGTGGTGACGACCTTCGCCCATCAAGGCTGATTCTGACAGACAATCAACAGTGGGCGTTGTCATCCAGATTGCTGAGCGCGGCATTGGATCCGCGTTGGGAAATCCGAGCCACAACACGCAGCGCACATGAGCAGTTGACGAGGCGTGTGCGCGAGTTGCTGATCACACATGGGCATTTACGTGGGCAAGATATCGAATTGCGCAGTGAGCAGCGTCACTGGCTGAGTCCCAGTGAACGCACATTGGCGAAGCATTATCGGCCCGGTATGGGCATACGCTGGCGTTATGACGGTCAATGGCTTCAAGGACGCATACTGCACGCGGATACCACCTCGAATTCTCTGACCATCAGACGCCACACCACTCCACCCACAACCCTGACGCTGAGCACGCAGGCGAATGCACTCACCGAAGTTCAGCTTACTACGCCTCAGCCTATCGCCGTTCTCAAAGGTGAACAGTTGATCGCGACCTCAGATGATCCCGACTGTGGTTTGGTGGAAGGGGTCACCTACCGTGTTGTGTGCACCTCCGCCGCCGACTGCGTACTGAAAAGCCGCGATGGCGCGCGTATTCGACTGGGCGTCAACAGCGCCAAGTGCTGGCCACTGAGTTACCACTACCTTGCGGGCCCCAACGATCCGCACCCACGTCCGTGCCTGCTGTACGTCTCGCCCACACATCGCTTATCGCGCACACTGCTGGACACCTTACTGCCGCGTTATCGACGTATCGATATCCATACTGACCAATGTGCCAAGGCCCACCAACGCTTATTGAACGCGGAGCTTCGTCCCAGTGCTATCGAGCACCTAATGAGCCCCAATCCCAGGGTGGACCGCTATCTCGACACCACGACCGCCGATGGGATCGTCCAAGATATCCGCCAAGCGATCCGTCACATCGCGCCGACCGCCCCCGTTCCTGTGGCTGAGCAAGCCGTCGCTTTTGCCTTGGCGCATTCTACGGTCCGACACGCGGCTTTTCGTCAGCACACCTTAGTCATCGAAGCCATACGGTTTGCGCTCTCTCACACTCGAGAGGGGCTGACGTTATCTGACATCACCATCGCGCTAGAGAAGCACCGCACGGCATTGAGCCGTGCGTTTCAAGACGGTACCCGATGGACGACGTCGCAAGCACTAACGCAAGAGCGAGCGATCTTCATGCATCTGCAAAACGAGCAGCAAACCCAGACACCGCTGGCCACCCCCGAGGGCCTTGAGCGTCTCCTTAACGCGCGTCCTCACCTGACCCGTGGCCAGCGTCAGGCCCTGCAATTGATCGCCAGCCATCGCGACCGTTTTGTCGCCGTGCAAGGGCTGGCAGGCACCGGGAAGTCCACCTTACTGCGTGATACCTTACGCCTGGTGCGTGACGTACACCAAGACCTTGCTCCTCACCGTTTATTGGGCGTCGCTCCTACACGCTCAGCGGTTCGCGAACTCAAAAAACAGGGGCTGCCTGCGACCACGCTGGCGCAATGTCTCACCAATTACCGCACGCAGCAGACCTCCGCCGCGACCTTTCACCGCAGTCTGTTTTTCCTTGATGAGTGTGCCATGTTGGGCAATGCCCCGTTTTTGGCGTTTATCCGCTTGGTGATCGACAGTCATTCGCGCGCAGTGTTGCTTGGCGATCACCATCAGTTACTTGCTCTGGGAGCCGGTAAGCCGTTTGCACTCGCGATCGAACGAGGCTGGCTAGAGACCGCGTATCTTTATGATATTGTGCGCCAGCGAACGCCGACATTACGGCGTGCGGCCCAGCAATTAGTCGACGGTCAGCCGCGCAGCGCACTCGCCAGTCTGCACAGGCAAACCACCCCATCGCCTACTCTTGTGTCGCTCGCTGAACTGACGCCATCTGGTGCGAAATCTGACGCCGACGACACGCGTTCGGTCTTGTATCAACATTTGGCTGATGACTTTCTCTCACGAACCCCAGAGGCTCGCCGCCAAACGTTGATCATCGCCCACACGCATGCAGAGCGGGACGCCATTGCGCATACACTTCGGACGACACGTCGCCATCGGCGAGAACTGCCAGACGATGAGACCCTCGTCCCTCGCTTGCGCGCCATTGATACGACCCCGGCAGAGCGGGGTACCATGATGCCCTATCAATGTGGGCGAGTGCTTAGCCTGCATCCGAGGCATTACGCCACCATCGAGGAAGTGGATGATCACGCGGGCATCGTTCGACTAGAACCGTCCGATCCCAAAGCGCCTCGCGTGATATTGCCACTCAAACGGCGCCACGAACACACGCGGTTGTACGCTTTATCGACCCCGCCCTTGTCGGTCGGCGACTGGATTGTGTTTCGTCAAACATCAAGAGGCGACCCCTGGCATGCCAATTTGCGCTACGTCGTACAGCGCATCTCAACGGCGGGCATCGCGTTACGATCGGAGGGAGGTCAGGCCGTCACGTTTGATCCGTTTCATTTAGGTCAGGCTCATTGGGACTATGATTACACCCGAACCGCAGACATGGCTCAGGGCATGACCGTTGACAGTGTGCTGTCTGTCGTGCGCTCCAAAGGGGCGCTGACAAGTTTGCGCCGAGCCTATGTGGACATCAGTCGCGCTCGCGATCATGTCTGCCTCTACACGGACGCCACGGCTGCCCTAGTGAACACCTGGCTTCAGCAACCGGACACTTCCTTTAGCGCGCTGGAGACTGTCGATGGTACCCTCCCCTCCCTGTCCGTCCACTTCAACGACCACTCCCTTCTAACCGAAGATCCACGGTTTCACAATGCACTGGGAGAATACGAAGTCAGGCGATATTTGGCCTACCTTCAGCACCTATTGCCTCAATTCACCGAAAGCCTCGCCGGATGCTTATTTGGCGACCCCAACCCAAATCGTACGACGCCCGATTGGTTGGTTTTCGGCGCTCAGGAAACGGCAACACTGGTGTGCTTGACTGGGCCTAATCGAGGGCAAGTTTACGAGTTGGCCACAGGACGCACTGGCTCGCTCCTGGCCGCTCTGCGCCAGCGCACTTCCCTACCCGAGACGATGTTGCTGGCCCATTTGCACCAGGCTTTGTTTCATGATCCCCTGTCGTCTATCGCCCCGCACCCCCAACATCAAACCCGCCTGACGCACCCACTACCCGCGTTGCCTGCCTGGACACGTCTGACCGATACCCCAAGCCCCCTTCTCGACAGTCAGCCTGACAACGAACTCGAAGGCAAGGGGCTGGCTTTGCCCGCGATGCGACGTCATGAGCCTGTGCCTGCCCTCGACAATGCCGATTGGGATCTGACTCAGCAAACCGAGCATTGGCGCCAACTCATCCACTCTGCGCGCGAGCTAGGCCCGCCTGAACGTTAATCCGCCGAAGGTTTACCGGATAAATAGGTCGCGATTTGCTGCTCAATATCGGCTTTGACTTGCTGTCTTAGCGCTGACGACGCCGTTCGCTGCGCCGTTAAGTGCGCTCGATTGAACGTTTGCCCAAACACCAAATCAACCATCGCCGAGGTCAGGCGTTGCGTGCGATACACCTCTTCTAGCAAGCAACGATGACTTACCGCCGGCTCACTCGCATCGCTCAACTCTATCCGCAAGCCGAGGGCCAACAATTGACGGGCGGATTCGGCGTCGCTGAGGTGTTCTCGTTGTTTGAAGGTCATAAAGTCCCGTTTGAGTGCGCCTTGCAGTGTGGTTTGGAGAGGGTAACGATCGGACATAAACAACTCCTTTGAACGGTGAATAGTGCGTCACATTGACGTTTCAATGGTGTACGCCCGGAGTCCTTGCCCGTCAAAACCTCAATGCGTTTTCAATGCCATAACATTGGCGTATCAATGCCGGGACTCGGCGCCAGAACCGCGGGTGGGCGCTGTCTCGATCTTGGTCTCAATTGAGCCTGAAAAATGCGTCACTTAGCGAGCGAACGCCCTCATAAAAACATCTCAAACGGTTAGCGAGGGGTGTGTCTTCTAGTCTGACACAATGCGTGCAACCCAAGCCATCGCAAACGCGGGGCGATCTCTATACACTAGGCACTTGCCCGAAACGATGCGCCCGGTTCGGGCGCTCAACGAACTAACACCACCCCCTTTCAGCGAACGACACTACGCCAGACAGGGACACCACCATGTGGTCTAACACTCGAACGTCCACAGGTTCAAGGAGCGTGCTTAAATATTGAGTCAACTGGCGATCGGCCTGACTCGGCTCGGGGCAGCCCGAAGGATGGTTGTGATAAAAGATCACCGCGGACGCGTTCACTTTCAGGCCGGAGCGCAACACTTCTCGGGCCTGTACAATGGCCTGATTGACGGTGCCAGCAAACAAATCCTCCACATCCAACAGACGATGACGCTGATCGAGCCACAACGCGCCAAACACCTCGCGCTCGACGTGGGCCAAATGCATTTGGCAAAACGCTTTGACCAAATCGGGGGAGGTAAAAACGTCTGATGAGCGGGTCGCCCAATAGCGCGCGATGATGTTCATGGCATCTTGAAGCACCGCTTGCTCTTGGGTAGTGAATTGGGAGCTATGAGACCAAAAGGGGAGCTTATTCGTCATAAAGCCCCCTTTTTCCGGGGGCGACGTCAACACAGCCCTTCACAGTACAGCGGTACCATAAAGGACGTTTGCCTCGCCTGACTGGACTTGAGCGTCGCCACCCATAACGGCGACGCAATCGGTCGATGCGGTTCAGTTGGTACAGCCGCTGAATATACCGAATATTGGCGGTGTTTTGCGCATCACTTTTGGATGAGCCTGAGTGCTCCAGCGACGATACGCTGGCCGTACTCGAGGGGTTAGGCTGACTTGTGGGGGGCAATGGTCTGTTCATCCTCTTTCTCCTGTCTCCAATGACATCACTTCCGTTTTCGCCTAGCGGTTGGGGATCGAAAATGGGGTCAGAGACCAGGGCGCCCTGCGTGCATTTCACCCTTTTCTCTGACCCCATTTTTGAAAGGCTCCCCTTCGATGGCGAACAGGGACAGTGATGGGAGATAGGCCTGATGGAGCGGAGCATGCCCCCCGCCTAGCCAGCCTTAGCCCACGAGAACGGAACGCCCCGCAGGGAGAGAGAATGTGGTTTGAACTAAGGTGGGAAAGGCGCCGGTGAGACGGAATGAAAAAGAAAGGAAAACCGGCGCCCCAATCAGGGCGCCGAAAGTCGGTTATAAAATCGTCACGCCGTTAGCAGGTACCCACATGAAGGTATGAAATTCGTACGTCACAATCACATCGTGTTGATCGTCAGGCCGACTGGGATCCACGCCTGACACCGGGCCAAGGTTGACCGTCCAGCAGGCGTGCGTGGGATCGGTAATGGGTTGACCCGCAAAATCGAAATTGGTGACTTGATCCCCTCCATCTTTCTGAGACCAGTGGATCACACGGCGTGCATAATCCACCTCGTCGGCGCGAACCCAGTGATAATCCCCACCCCACTGAGCACCGGGGTCACCCTGAAACCCGGACTCAGGCGGCGAAAACACCAAGGCAACAAAATGCCCATCGACGCCTTGTCGATACGTGGGGTCGTCGAGCAATGCGTCGAGAGTCTGGTGCGGCAATACCACCAATCCATCAAGCTCTGCGTTGCGCGTGACACTGTCTGCTGTCATCGCCGTGGACCAAGGTGTCGACCCTTCACTGGCCCGCCCGGGTTGCGGGAAAGAGTTCGAGGCAATGTTGGTCCCGTACGCGTAACAATTGTTGTTGGGCTGATTCTTATACGACATGAAATTGCCCTCACAATTGTGAGCAGGATCGTACGCGGTGGAGCGGCCAAAGACCGTTGGTCCGTATTGGGCGACAGGCCCCCACTCTGGGTTAGGCGGTGTGATGGTGGTCGGTGCAACGATGTGTCCTTGCGTCAGCAGCGAGGGGGCGTGGTATGGACAATTCGGTGCAATACGACCACTGTACTTCATTCGTGTCATGAGTGACTCCTTTAAGAGGGATAAAGTTGTACGGATACCTGCTGGTCCGAATAGTTGTAGACGGTTAGCTGGATCTCGGTGGTGTCTTGTGTGGCCGACGACTGGCTCAGTTCTAACCAAGACGCGGCGCCCCCAGCATGAGCCGTCTGGCTCGCCCATAAGGGCACCTGATCTCGGCTGTAAAACACTAAGTTGCCGTCATTTTGCATCGTCAAGGTACCGGGCAATGCCTGCGTAGGGATCGGATCTGGCAGTTGCCAAAGCAATGCGTTGTCACTGTGGCGAACCAAGCGTGGCCCATGATTGGGATCGTTGTACAAGCTGGCCATGCCATCAAACGTCATCAGATGCTCACCAGGCAACAAGCTTGGGTTGACTCGGCTGTCGAGACGATTGGTGTTTTGCATTTCGCCCGCCCAATTGGTCTGGAACAAACGAGTCACCGTGCCTTTCGGCCAACCGTGCAGAGCGTTCAGCGCCAGCAGCACGGTTAACTTCACTAGGCCAGCCATCGGCGTCATGTCTGCTGAGGAGACAACGCCAACCTCGGGCAACCACGCCCCTGCGGCGTAGGCACTGTTGTTGACGGTACCCGCGATCACCTGACTGGCGTCTACCAGCACCACACCTTGCTGGTTTGCTGTCGCTAGCGCCTGATAGATCGCCCCTTTCGACGGAGCGTCCGGGCATCCTGAGGGGAAATTGCCTTCACCATAGGATTCCAAGATGATCCCCTGTGTGCCGGCCGACACGAGCGCATCAATGATCTGGGCAAGAAACGCCTGGGGTGGTGCGGTGCGATACGGCGCGGGAAACGCATTCAACTGGCTGACCAAGCTGGCGTTCATCTGCACGCTCAGATCATTGAGTTGTGCGCGCAGGCTGTCACGGACAGAGCCGTTGTCCAAGCTAACCGCATGGTTCACCGGGCCGGGTAAACATCGCTGGTTTTGAATGGTCAGCGCGACCCCTGCCTCAGCCAAAAACGGATAGTTGGGCGATTCAAACGCGTTAAATTCGCTGGCGTTAGTTTTGAGCACTCGATTACCGCGATAGAGTCGATTTTGAAAATAGACCCCAACTTCGGCGATCCCGGTGCGCGCCGCTGCGATAGCACCACACAGATTCTGATACGCATCGGTGTTGAAGTTGAGCTGGCAGGGCTGGTCATCCCCCTGATGGAACAGCGGCACTTGCGAGCCTGTGACGATCACAGGTTTACTCAACACCGCGACGCCCACTCCCCGTTCATTAAGGCCATTGAGTAAGAAACTCAGCGCGGCGCCGGAGAAATCCATGCTGTCCGTCCCATGCAGGACCACAAAGCCATCCATCTTCTCATAGTGCGTCAAGATGGCCTCGGCCATAATGCACCAGTCACTGGGCTGAAGGTTGGTGCTGTCTAACGTGTGGGTAGAAGACCCAGGAAACACAACATCGACCAAGTAATGCAGTTTGATCTCAGGAAACTCCGCCGAAATCACAGGATCAATCCATTCATGACAGGCGTGAGCGAAGGCCTTCGCACTCATGGGCGCGAGTGGGTCCCCAACACAACTGATCGTTCCGCCAGTGTTAATGATACCAATGTTCATAGTCGCTCCTCATTGTCCGCCCAGCACACTGCGACGCAGGCGATGGAAGGTGGTTGGCGTATGGCGCTGAAGGTGCTGCTCACTGAGGTTCACCACCGGCGACATCGCCAGCGCGAAGGTGGCGCCCAGCTTGAGTTGGTCTGCAAACCACGGCGCTTCACAGTCTGGGGTAGTTGACCAAGTCTGACGTATCACGTCACCCTGTAAATTCACAATGTTGGTGAACGCAGTTTGAGGGTCGTCTGGGGTTTGTCGATACGCATTCGCGATCGACGCCAGTTCGACCAATTCAGCATGCGTAAAAGGCAGCGCCGCGTTTCGGATCTGGATGGGGGGTGTTTCCTGACGACGCATGATGCAGTAAACGGTCTGGCCGCCGCAGGTGGGATCGCGTTGATACAGTTCGAGGGCATAAGGTTGATTGGAGACCGTCACTTGCGTCTGACCATCAAAGTAGAGACCCAGCTGTCCCAAATTGTCTTGTGTGGGATTGCCTTCAAGCAAAAACAGTTCGTGGTGAATGACCTTATCGCCCAGCGCATCGATGCACGCCGTTAACTGCTGCGCGTTGTGTCTGGCCGTGTCGTTATCGGGCGGGTTAGCGCCTTGAGCAACAATTTGCAACGTCTTGGCGGGCAAGCTGTCGATCACGCCAAAGAATGCCTCAATGCACGCGGGACTGTCGAGATGCGCCCCAATGACCTGCGTCTGTTCGCCAAGATCGGCCACGACGAAGGTGATGATGCACGAGGTGGCACTGTCGGAATAGAGGGTGAGCGGCGTACCGGATGACAGTGTCAACGGATGATAATTGCCTTGATCTACATAGACAAATCCCTCTTCGGGTGGCGATATGGGCGCGTGGTCATTGCGGTCTATGGTGAGGTGAATTGGGGTCATAATGGTGCCTCCTGAAAGGTCTGCAATGGCTGAGTTCGAGGGTTACCATTCACCTGATATCGGCACGTCGGTCGTCCCTGGCCAAGGGAAAAAAGGGCAGTGGCTTGGGTAAAAAACTCGCTGCCAACAAATTCAGTTTCCCGGCAGAGCGAGAGTTCGGTCTGGCCATAGTATTGGTCCGATAAGAGTTGCTCGACCCCAGTTTGGTTAGGGGAAAGCTGCAGCAGCGATTCTGCACGATTCAGGCGTAAATAGGTGCTGTGATTGGCCGGATAGTGCACCGAGTCCGGTTGCAGGCGAAAATGGTTGGTGGACACGAAATAGCCTTCGTCGCGGCAAATGGTGCGCACGGGACGCTGGTTGTAGGGGTTGGGCATGTATTCGATAAAAATCGCCACTTTTCGGGTACGGGTCTCATCGGCCCAACCACTCACCAGCGCGATGTCCGGCGCAGGAAACGGGGTGGCCTGCCCCATGGACAAATAGAACTGCGTCAGGTGCATTGCCGCCTCGGTGGCGTTGGTGTGATCGCGTACCGTGGCTTCATAGGCTTCAAAGAGCGCCTGAACCTCACCCTGGCTGGTGGAGTAATTCGCTGCTGTCGTGGTGTACGAGTCGGCAGCTACAAAACTGACGCCTGCGTCGTTGGATCCAGCCCAAATCCCCTCACTGCCCTCGCGCGTCATGGCGATATAGGATTCGACGCCGTTTTGACCACGTCGTACACGCGGCGGATGAAAGTGCGTGACTGGGATAAGATCGCACTGTTTAAACGTCACTAATTGATTGCCGTCAAATACGGCCCCAATGGTACACATGATGAGACTCCTTTCTTGGATGGGCTCTGCTGAGCGCCTAACGTGAGAAGTCTAGTTAAGAAACGGGGTTATCATTATGCATGTGATCACATATCAAGCTGCACGTTGTGCAACAGCGAAGTGACCCCATCACTTTGTCTTAGGTGAGAGGCCTGTCACGCCTCCCGGTGTATCGTTGTGGCTGTCTCAGGAGTAAGACGGGCCGAGGGATTGTGCCGGCAAACGCCGACGAAATGAGAGATTGCTTCAGTCTCCTGCGTCACAGCTCTTGTCGCTCCCCACGAATTTTTATACTCTCGCGGCGCATAGACATTCTGTTTCTGTCATCTGGTTTCAAACGTGCTCTCGATGTCTTGAAGATTAACGACGTTTGGGCCCATTTCTCTCCTATACTAGGAGAACCCTCAGCCACATGGTGTGACGAGGCTTCTGTGTACACAAGGGGACTAGGATCGGCCCTTCAGTAATTACAAGCGACCTGTTGCTATGAAAAATGACCAGCCTTTGCGCCGCCTAGATCAGATGCTGCATCACTATCAGTTAGGCGAACGCTACGATGTCACGGTCGGTGAGCTCGAAGATGTGTTTTTTACCATTCGGCGAAACGTATCGTCCATTGTCAAAGCCCTGCAGGTCTTGGGTTGGATCGAATGGACACCGGGTGTTGGCCGCGGGAAAGCGAGTCAGTTAGTGGTTCGGGTTTCCCTCGAGCAGGCGCTGGCCGAAACGATTCAGGCCGATTTAAGCGCGGGCCAGTTTGATCGCCTCGCAAAGTACGTCCAAAGCTACCAGACCCTGGCCCCTGGCCTACTGCGCGCCGCGCTGTCGGAAAAAGATCAACGCCAAAAGGCCCACAATGCGCTGACCGTCACTCATTACCCCGAAGTGCGTGTCCTCACGCCCAGTGACACCTATTGGTCAGCCGAGCTGCAAATCTCCAGTGCCTTGTACGACCCCTTACTGCGATTAGACGAACATGGCTTTTTGGTCGATCACCTTGCGTTTGATCACGCCGTCAACCACGACGCCAGCGTGTACCATTTTTGGCTGCGACCTAACGTCAAATGCCATGATGGGCTAACTCTAACCGCCGAGGACGTGATCTTCAGCTTGCTTAGGATGCGTGACACGCGCGGTCCGTTTCAGTGGTTGTTTCGTCAAATGGCCTCGGTGGTGTGGGACGAACAGGAGCACGCCGTTGTGGTCACACTCGATGGCCCTAATCCACTGTTTATCTATGCGTTAACGACGGCCAATGCCAGCATCACCACCCAACGCCGCCAGTCATTCACTCGCGGTGACTGCCCAATTGGCACGGGGCCCTTGATGCTGTCGGAGTGGGATCCGAGCAAGCTGATGCTCAAGCGCAACCCTCACTATTTTTCAGACAACGCCCTCATCAGTGACATCACCTTGTTCCATCAAGGCAGTGCGTTGGATCACGTGTTAAGTTTGCACGACGACGATGCCCAAAGTGAACAGATAGACATTCACGCCTACTCATTTTTGGCTTCGCGCCCCACCGAGCGCTGCCCATTGAGCGACACAGAGTGCCGCCAGCTCTTGGCCTATGTCGCGAGCCAGCGTCGGGCGCACACCGCCCGCACCCAGCTTCAACCGGTGCACAGTTTTGATGCGCTGTACCCAGACGCCCCGCCTACGCCGAACCTCAGCGGTACCGTGGTGCTCGGCCACCCGAACTGGCGTTTGCGTTACAAGCAAGAATTGGTCGACTGGGTCGTCGCCACACTGGAAACGACAGGCCTTACCGTTGAGCGCTTACCGCTGACCAATCTGGATGATCTCAGTGGTTGTCGCCCCGACATGGATTTGTTGCTCTGCGAAGAGATCTTGGAGCCCCCTCTGGAGTACGGCTTGTATGACTGGTTGCTGACCTCTGGGGTGCTGCGCTATTGCCATGATGATAACGAACTGGAGCACCACCGCCAACGTGTCCAGGCTACCATGGCGGCCTACACAGGTAAGGACGACTTGCTGGCGTTGGTGGCTGAGTTTGTCTCCAAAGGGCGCATATTGCCGATGTTCTATGGTCGGAAGATCATCACTCGCGGACAACAAGTGGCGGGCTTGCACATGAAATCCAACGGGTATTTGGACTTGCATCGTCTGTGGATACGCCCTGACACCTCAGAATGAGTGAGAGGATGGTGTGTCGTCTGGCACGTGTCTTCGCAGGCACCAACGACAACCTTGTGCGATGGCGACCATCAAGATCGCGCCCAATATTACGGGCGTGATCAGAAAGCCCCAGCTTTGCCCTGACACCATGATCACGATCGGGTTGGCCCCAGCCGGCGGATGGGTGGTGCGCGAGATGAGCATCGCGGTGACGGCGACGCCCGTCGCCAACGCTAAGGTCAGGGGTGACACTGGCACATATTGCGCAAAACCGATACCAATCACGGCCGTGATCACGTGACCCAGCACCACGTTTTTGGGTTGGGCTAACGGACTGTCCGGCACCCCAAACAGCAGTACTGCCGTCGCACCGAAGGGGGCCATTAACCAGATGGCGCCTGGATACCCTTTATCAAGTAAGGCCAAAACGCCAATCGCCAACGTTGTCCCAAGGCCTGCGAAGAGTGACTCTTTGATACGCACCTCTTTTCCTCCTAAAAAAGTAGACAGAATTGTCTCCTTTTCAAGGTAGACAAATTGGTCTACTTTTGTCAAGATCTTAAAAAAGGAGGGAGAGATGAGCCAAAAACGTCAACATTTGATCGACACGGCCTTGGCCTTATTCTATCGCCATGGCATTCACGCCATCGGCATCAATGAGGTGATCGCAAGTTCCGGAGTCGCCAAACGCACGCTGTACACGCATTTTGACAGCAAAGAGGCATTGGTACTGGCCACATTGGCCCAGCGTCACGAGGCCTTCATCGACTGGCTACGCCAATGCCTGTCGGGGTCAACCAATGATACCGAGACCGTCGAGCGCGTGTTTGACGCCTTACACCGCTGGTTCACAGGCGGCGCTGCCCCACTTGGGCCATTTCGCGGTTGTTTCTTTATCCATACGGCGGGCGAATTTGGCGATCCCAACAGTGCCATTGCCCAGTATTGCCAGTATCACAAGCAGGCGGTCCGAGCGTTGATTGGCGAGTCACTTAGTGACACGCATCCCGGGCTACTCGAGGCGCTGTCGGTGCTGATGGAAGGCGCGATTGTCTCGGTCTCGATGGGCGAAAGCAGTGAGCAGGTCACGCAGCGATGTGTGATGACGCTACAGGCAGTGATAGCGGCCACTACTGATCAGGCCACCCCTTAGTCCTTGCTAAGATACAATCATCGCCACTGCCACCATGTTTTGTGATCTGAGAACCCTGTGACACGTCTTAAGCCCTTCGTTTTGTGCACTGCCGTTCTGATCGGCCTACTCTTCGCCACTCTGTTCGCTCGCGCCTGGTGGTTAGGTCACCCCCTGCCCGAGGCAACCCAGCGGGTGGCATCACCGGCTTCAACGGCTCAAATCGAACGACTGAGTCAAGCCATTCAGTATCCGACCGTATCACGACTGAGTGGCGCTGGCGCCTCTCTACCAAGAGTCAAACCGCGCGTCTTCCGAGCCTTTCACCAGTGGCTGAGTACTGCGTATCCGCTAGTCCATCGACACCTCGATCTGGAGACAGTGAATCGTTTCAGTCTTCTGTTTCGTTGGCGTGGTACCAACCCTAAGGCGTCCCCTATCATCCTTGCGGCCCATCAGGATGTGGTCTCCTATTCAGTGACCGCACGGGACCAATGGATCCATCCGCCGTATTCTGGCGCGATCGACGAGGGCCATGTGTGGGGGCGAGGAACGTTAGACAATAAAGCGTCGATGCTCGCCATATTGGAGTCGGTGGAGGCCAGTCTAGCGTCAGGCCACCACCCAGATCGGGATATTTATTTGGCGTTCGGCCACGACGAAGAAGTGGGCGGCGAACATGGGGCTCAAGCTATGGCGGCCTTACTTAAATCCCGCGGCGTTCAACCGAGCTTTGTTTTGGATGAAGGGGGGTTTGTGCTTGAAGGTGTGGTACCCGGCGTTACGGTACCGGTGGCTTTAATTGGCGTGGCGGAGAAAGGCTATCTGAATGTGACGCTTTCGGCACCCGGCGTTCCCGGCCATTCATCCATGCCGCCAACCCAGAGTGCACCGGGCCGGCTTGCGCGTGCGATCACCCGCCTCGAAGCCCAGCCGATGCCGGCGCAGTATGATGGAGCGACTCAACAGCTGTTCGACGCGACGTCCCCGTACATGAGCTTGGGGTATCGGATCTTGTTTGCCAATTTGTGGCTGCTTGAGCCGCTACTGCTCGAGCAGTTAACCGACAATCCGCCGACGAACGCGGTGGTCAGAACCACGCAGGCAGTGACCCTCCTCCGATCAGGGATCAAAGACAATGTCTTGCCCTCAGAGGCCTCCGCCAACGTTAACGTTCGACTTTTGCCTGGTGTCACACCGGATCAGGTCATCGCACACATGACATCAGTGATCGACGATCCCGCGCTCAGGGTACAGATCGCCCCACCGGCCAATCTGGCGACCCCCGTGGCGGATCCCTCGGGCCATGAATTTTCGCGCCTACGTCGCGCCGTGGAATCGGTGTTCGGCGATCGCCAAACGGTGGTGGCTCCGTACCTAACCATCAACGCCACGGATGCCCGTCACTATCTGCCTCTGACAGACAAGCTGTATCGCTTCTTACCGCTGGCCCTTAAGGAGGATGATTTGGCGCGCATTCATGGCCCCAACGAACGGATCAGTGTCCAAGTGTACGGACAAATGCTGGCCTTTTACGCCACGTTGTTGGAGGCATTTACTGTGCTCCCAGTCCCATCAAAAAAAGTATAAAAGGCTTTATTTCAATCACTTTAAGTAAAGTAATTACTTTAATTGTGATGATTTCAGACAAGTTCATTACTCCTTGTCCAGTGCGTTCATTACAGTGACGATGAACGAGGCGCTGGCCGTCTCAATTGCTTACGTTTTTTGATACAAAGGATCCCTATGTCACTGAAATCGGCGCTCCATGCCTTAGAAGAATATCAAGCGCTCACCGGACAAGAAGGCACACACATTGACAACTTGAGCCTGTCGCTCAAGTGCTTTTTCATTCAGAGCAAGTGGTTGGATGCACAGGACAAACAACGTCTCAAACAACAAACACGGGCCTTACTGCTCGAAGAAACTCGCTTTTGTCAGCGCACCCATAATTATGCCGCGGAAGCGGTCATCGACACCCTGGCTGGCTTGTTGATCCTCAAAGCGTGACCGAAGATGCCACCCAAAGCGGCCTGTGGCCGCTTTTTTATCCTCATACCACAATGAACAACGGCCGGCCTGTGTCTCACACACAGGCCGGCCGTTTTAAGTAAGGGGTCAGCGCCTCTCTCAGCCGTGACGTTTATCCAGCGTGAGCGCTGGACCGGGCCAACCGGGTGAGCAAGGGTTACGATAGGGGTGACGTTGATACGCTTCATAACGCTTGATCTCTCGGCACAACTCATCGGCGCCAAAGCGTACAGGGATCAAATAGAAGAAAACGATAAAGGCCAGCGTGATCAGTATCACCGCCAACATAGGAAGCCAGGCTTTCATTATCAACACTCTCAGGGGGAAAGAAGCACGATGCCAAGCGAACTGGGCCACTTGGCATCGTGTTATTGCTTAGATATGACGTTTCGCGATGTCCAACGCCGCGTTCAGATCCGGCAGTTGGGTCAGTTCCGGCACACGCTGGATGTGCAGAATGCGGTCGTCCTTACCGACCACAATGATCGCTCGGGATAGTAGGCCGAGCTCTTCAATATGAGCCCCCGTCTGCTGGCCAAATTCGTGCTGGCGCGAATCCGACACAAACGACACGCCGTTACTGAGTTTTTGTTCCGCAATGAAACGTGCCTGCGCAAACGGTGTATCGGCGCTCACGGTCATAAAATCGATGCGATCGGCGTACGCTTTGTGCGTCGCCGCCAGTTGATCGAACGCCACCGCTTGTTCGACACACACGGGCGTGTCAACGGACACTAACACATTGTAGATCCGCACCTTGCCGCTGCCTTGTGTCTGGACGGGAGCCAATGACGCGCTGGCGAGCGTCATGGCAGGCATGCGATCACCGACTTTCACGGCATGACCGCCAAGCGAAAAGGTGGTGTTGTGTTCCAGTGTCACGCTGTGTGTCGTTCCAAGGCCCGCAGATGCTTGCGTCACGTCAAAGCCCGCATGTGCCCAGCCTGTCGTGATCATGGCGAGCAGCGCCAGTGTTCGTTTCATGATCACGCTCCCTTTACCGCGGCAACCGCCGATGGGTAATCGGGCTCGTCGGCGATTTCACAGACGCGCTGAACATACACAACTTGGCGTTGTTCATCCAATACAACCACCGCCCTTGACGCCAGCCCGCGCAGAGGGCCTTCCGTGATCGCCAAACCATAGTCGTGAGCGAACGTTGGCGAGCGGAAACACGATCCGATCGCCACTTGGTCTAGTTGGTGTTGCTCAACAAAGCGCGCCAGGGCAAATGGCAAATCGGCAGACACACACAGGACCACCGTGTTATCAAGCGATTTGGCGGCTTCATTGAAGGCACGGACACTGTCGGCGCACGTTGGCGTATCGACACTTGGGAAAATGTTCAGGATGAGCTTTTTGCCCGCAAAATGGTCAGCGCCAATATCGGCCAAGGTTTGGTCACACAGGGTGAATTCGGCTGCGCGCTGGCCTTGCTGTGGCAAGTTGCCCGCAACAGTAACGGGGTTTCCTAAGAATGTGACTGACATAAATACCTCTTTTATTTTAAACATCATGCATTCTGAACTTTGAGAGCAACGCTCCTCTCACCGAGCGGGTGTTGAGGAGGCGACGCCGTCAAAGCGAGACGCATGGTGCCAAAAGGCAGCGGTAAACCCCAATGAACAAATCACAACCTTTGTGATTCACATCTTTTATATCTATCTATTTGTTTTTATTAATCTTATTTTTTAGGATATCGACTCGTGATTGCGATATTGCGGCCTCACCTTCCCCGACTCAACGCCTTTAGACGTTCATCACCGGCACAAACAGAGCTACTGGCGACGGGTAATGCATTTAACGCCCCCTTCGAGCAACTTGGTGTAACACAACACTTTTCGGTTGTGATGAATGACTTGTAAGGTTTCACTGTTCATCCGGTGCATCGCATGCGCTTCAACCGGGATCGCTCGGTTGGCTCCCCCGCCGATGGGGCGCGAAAATTCACTGAACTGGACGAGGCGATCACTATAGAACTCCGTGAAATAGCTGAAATGCATCGCTTGAGGATCATCGTCAACAACGCGGCTGGTGTGAGATTTAAGATTGAAAAACGGGCGATGATTGACGGTGTGGAAGTCCTCGATGGAAAACACGTCGCCCTTGAGTGTCACATTGAGGGTTTGGGCATAGTACAGTTGACTAGACTGGCCGTTCATAAAGGTGGGGGTGTCGCGCAGCTTGAGTGCCACATTGGCGCCGGTGGCCAGCAGCGCCAGGACGAAAAACATCAGCAGGACCTTATTGACAGACATCACGAACCATCCCTCCGATGAAGTAGAAGTTTTCTTGCAATGAAAAGGTGAAGTTCTTAACTTCTTGATCGCCGGTGGTGTCGCAGCGGTAGACACAGGACACATAGTAGTTGCTCACGCCAGTGGAGATCAGCAGTTCGGTCACTGAGCTGTCATTGAGATGCGTACTGCCGGTGCTGAAGTACTGATACAACGCCTGACTGGCGGGGTTATCCAAGTGAAAAAAGGTCCGCTCACCGTGCGTGTGAGTGCTCCAGCGATCCAAAGGAACATTCCAGGCAAACGTCCAGCGATGAACGGCCTGAGCCGTTTGAAACAGACACACCACCGCCAGCATTAATGCCGCTAACGCCTTAAATTGTTGCCTATAGTGGTGCGCTTGCGGGGCGGGCGGCGTCTGGGGCTCAGGCACCTTATCACTGGCCATCGCCTCGTGAACAGGGGCCGACGGTGACGTCTCAGGCTCGGCCAACTGCACCACGTTTTCAAACAGCATATAGCCGCGAGAAGGCACGGTTTTAATGAATTTTTGCTCTTTACCACTGTCGCCCAGCGCGACCCGTAGCTGAGCGATGCACTGAGTCAGGCTGTTGTCGGACACCACGCGCTCGCCCCACACTTGGGCAAACAGCTCTTTTTTAGAAACAACTTTGCCCTGATGGGCCATTAACACCTGCAGCACTCGACACTCTGGGCCTTTGAGTTTTTTGGCGTTAAGGGATTTCACATGAACCAGTTGTTCCCTCGCAAGGGGGTACAGCTGCCACAACGATTCGCAATTCATACACGCTTATTCTTATTGTCCACATTTTCTTAGGCACATGACCTAAGGCTCACCCGTCCTGGAAAGGCCGAAACCGGCCCGAATCGCTCCATGGGAGCTCGTCACTGCCATCCTAGCGTGACCCGCGGCGTCGACACCGCAAAAGAGAACGTTTGCTTATTGAGGCCAACCAAGAGGCCGAAGCACGTTAAATCCCCGCTCAATAGGGGCTGAACGAATGCGCCGCAGCGTCCGTTTTGGCGCGTACGATAACCGCTGTTTATATAAAAAACAATAATAAACTATTACATTTAGCTATATAAAAACACCGCCTGAAATCGGACCAGACCCGGCACTCCTGGCAAGTCCACGGGGGTCGATTTCGGTGCCATTCTCGAGCGCATTATTATAAATAATGGTTTATTTTCAATGTATTACTATTGTCACAGCGCGTCTCTCTCTCATCGAAGCACCGACCACGACACCTTACCCTGCCACGAATGGGATCTATCCCATTCGTCATCCAATCGGGCGTCTCTCGACGGGCGTCCGGTCTCTCATTAAGGGAACACGACCGCTTGCGCACAGGGTAAGGCTTTCCTATTATTCCCGGAAGTTATCATTTGGATATTCAGAATTACCATATGGAAATACTCTGGTTACCTTATGCGCCGCTCTACATAGCCTTATGTGAAGAGCGCAGTGTGGCAGGCGCGGCGAAACGACTGGGATGCTCTAATGCCCATGTCAGTCGTCAATTGAGGCAGCTTGAGCAGGTGGTGTCGATGCAACTGATCCATCGTACGACCCGTCAATTTCATCTCACGCACGATGGAGAATGCTTCTATCGCGAACTCAAAGCGCTCATGCGCCACGCCGATGTCATTCAGGCCACTCTACAGACCACGCACGCCCTCTCGGGCACCGTACGGGTCGCAGCGTCTGCGTCGTTTGGTGCCTTGGTGTTGACCGAGACCTTTTTGCGCTTTCGGGAGGCGTACCCCTCGATCCATCTGGAGATTGTGTTTACCGAGCAGCCTTTTGACATCATTGAAGCCGGGTTTGATGTCGCGTTTTACCTGACGGATCAGCCACCGGACGGCCACGTCGGTTACCCATTAAGAGCGCTTGACTGCCGCCCTTACGCACACCGTGACTATCTCACGGCGCATGGAACGCCCACGCACCCGGGTGCGCTGTCGTCACATCAGCACATTCTTTATCGAGATCCCACGCTATCACTTGATCGCTGGACCTTTCATCACCGTCACCAAGAGGCGTCGGTTGAAGTAACGCTACCTGGAGGCTTCAGTGTCAACTTGGTGGCCTCAATGGTGGACGCTTTGATGGCCGCACAGGGCATCGCCATGTTGGATGAGTTTGCGTTTGCTCAGCTCTCGATCGCAGAGCGCCAGGCACTGGTTCGGCTCTTACCCGAATGGGACACCGATGCGATGCTGCCGCTGTATATTTTGTACCCTAAACGTCAGCACTTACCCAAGCGCACCCGGTGTTTTATCGACTTTTGCCGTCAAGCGTTGACGCACCACCATGGATCGGCGACGTTATTTTAAGCGCACGACACTGATGCTTTTCGCAACGCCGTTGACGGTCATCCGATACTGGCCGTTAACGCGCTCGATGCGGACCGAGGGCGCGTACGCATAGTGGTACCAGTAGGCGTATTCTCGTTGCTTCCAGACTTGTCCGTTGGCGAGTTTAAACAAGGTATCGCCTTCAAAGCCATTAAACTGGCCGGCGATCGCCGAGTGGAGGATCTCGTCCGGCCCTAGGGGATCGCGATGAAGCGCCACCCGGCCGAGGGCGGTGATCGGCAGGGTCTTCCCTGCCACCGTCAAGGTGCCTAGGTTCGGGCACACTTCCACACGCGGGGCATAGTGATACAGGTACTCGTAGGCTTGACGGATCTCCCACAGCGTCCCGTCTGCGAGTTGGAACACCTCACCACTGTGCCCCATAAATGGAGTCGGGCTTTGCACGGTGGACGGATAGCACTGCGCGCCCGCGTGCCACGCCACGCTCA
This sequence comes from Vibrio sp. St2, assembly GCF_947311885.1. Classification (NCBI taxonomy): domain Bacteria; kingdom Pseudomonadati; phylum Pseudomonadota; class Gammaproteobacteria; order Vibrionales; family Vibrionaceae; genus Vibrio; species Vibrio sp. St2. The sequence continues at coordinate 97,532 of NZ_CAMZNA010000007.1, forward strand.
TCAGTATGCCAGCGAACCAAGCTTTCATCGTTGTACTCTCTCGAATTTAAGGGGCGATAAGGGTAGTGATTGCGGGCGGAAAAAACCATGCAGAAATGGGCCGTTTTTCGCCCTGTTTTTGTGATTTTGTCTTAGTCAGACCATTTAGGGCCCCACCCTCAGCACTCGTCTTCGAGATCGCGTAGCCACTCGAGCATCACGCGGTTGGTTTCGTCAGGTTGCTCCTGCTGGATCCAGTGGCCACAGTCTAGGTGCACGGTCGTCACGTTCGGGACATAGTCGGTGAGCGATGCCAACACGGGTATGCTGTCCTGAGTCCCGTAGATCATCAGGGTGGGCTGGTTGACTAGGGCGGGCACATCGGCGAGTTGGTGCCAGTTTCGGTTCAGATTGCGATACCAATTGATGCTGGGCGTAAAACCGGTGTGGGCGAAGGCCGCATCATAAACGCGCCATTCGTCGTCACTCATGAGTGGCTGGCCTTGTGGGGTCGACTGCTGGGCCAGCGCGATCATCGCCATGCCCGGCTCTGGCGAGGCCGGCGGCAGTTGGCTGCGGTACACATTGCGCAAAAATTGTGACCGATGCTGGTCGAGGACAGCGTCTGCGACGCCGGGCTGACGGCAAAAGTGCACCATATAATGTTCAGCGCCCATCCCCTGTTCCATCGCGTCAATCCAGGGCAGGTCTGTGCGCACCTGATATGGGAGGCTGAGGTTGATCAGGGCGCGAACCCGGTGTGGGTGAAGCAAGGCCATTCCCCAAACGACCATGGCGCCCCAGTCGTGGCCGACAAAGATGGCGTCCTCATACCCGTAGTGATCCAGCAACGCGGCCAAGTCGCCCGTCAAGTGGGTGATGTCGTAGCTCGAGACAGCATCGGGACAAGACGAGCCCCCGTAACCACGTTGATTGGGGACGATAACGTGGTATCCAGCCTTGACCAGCGCTGGGATCTGATGGCGCCAGGAAAAGGCAAGCTCGGGCCAGCCGTGGCAAAGTACGATGGGCATACGACCCGGCGATTGACCGGCGTCAAAGACTTCGAGGGTGATCCCGTTGCACGATAGCATCTTGACGCGAGGAAAGGGCGATTTGAACATACTGTGTCTCCTGGTTGTCGACGTCCGCTTGACGTCTGGGACACAATATCGCTAAATAGTGCCTTAATTTGTCACCTTTTATCAGCCTGCCCATGACCGTTCGACTTCGACAAGACGCCATCGTGCGTTACCTGCGCCGCAATGGCACCGCCACCCTGGTCACCTTGGCGCAGACGGTAGGGGCATCTCGTCGGACGGTGTTGCGGGATCTCAACGCTCTGCGCGATGAAGGTTGGATTATCCATGCGGAACCTGGGCGTGGGGGCGGCATACAACTGGATCCGCGTTCGATGCGAGCCACCGTAACGCTGTCTGTCGAAGCGGTGTTTGCGCTGGTGATCAGCACCGCCACCCTCTCAGCAATTGGTGGGCTGCCGTTTACCGATGCCGCGGACCGCGCGCTGGCTCAACTCGAAGCCGCCCTGCCAAGCGACAAACTGAACGATTTGCGCCGCTTATTGGCCGGCTTGTTTGTCGGACAGCTTGCACCTGAGGTGGACATCACCGGACACACCGAGCAAGATCCCGACTTATTACCCGCGTTTGAGCAGGCGTTTTTGCAATGCCGTCCGCTGCGTTTTGACTATGTGGATGCGCAAGGCCAAGGCACGCATCGCTGTGTGGAGCCGCATGCCCTGCTCATTTTGCCGCCGTTGTGGTATTTGGTGGCTTGGGATCCACAGCGTGGCGACTTTCGCCATTTTCGCATGGATCGGATCCGCGCCCCACGGTGCACAGACGAGCCGCGGTTTTTACGTCGTGACGTTGCGTTCGATGCGCATGTCTCCCCGCTGAGAAACCTCGCCTCCCCCCATTCCCAGCGCGCCCCGTCTTCGCGTTGAGGAGCTATATGGGCGTCCTTGAAATCATGCGAAGGTGAGCATCGACAAGCCCCCAGTTCAGGGTATACTGCCCTGCTAAGACACAAGGCGGCCGATCATCGGTTCGTGGAGCATCGACCAGATACCCTACAGTGAAGCTGACGCATTTCAAACACCAAACGCGCCGCGGTCCGGACTACCGGCATGGCGAGCCTGCGACGTTCCAGGACATCCAACGCACCTTTGGCATGGGTAACTTGCGGGTGGGTCGTTGGGTGACACAAGAAGAAAAAGCGCTCGCGGCCAACCTGATTTACGACTCGTTAGCGGATCTAGCCTATCTGCTCGCCCTTCCGCCCCATGCTATGGGCCTGCGCGGCACGCTCAACTTCGCTTTTGGCACCGGGGGACGTCAGGGCGTGCAAGCGCATTACGATCCTCGTCGGCGAGAGCTGGCCTTAGCCAAGAATGCCGGAGCGGGCGCGCTGGCGCATGAATTCTGGCACGCCTTCGATCATTACATTGCGGATAAAGCCTTTGACCTCGACACGTCTGGGCCGTCGAGCTTGCGCCCCCGATTTGCCAGTGACTGCTGGCTTGAAGACTGCACGCCGATCGCGCACCCGCTGAACGAGCGACTGATGGCGCTCTTTGCCGTCACCTTATTGAGCGGCGACACCCTCGACAAGCACGATTATGTGGCTCGCAGTGTGCGAGCCGATCAGGCCTTGGCGCAGCGGTATTTTTCGTCGCCCACGGAGATGATGGCACGGGCATTTGAGGCGGCGATCGAGTCGTGCGCGGAGATTGACAATGCTTATCTGGTAAAGGGAACCACGCGCCAGGATGTGCGACCAGTGTATCCTGACATCGCACATCGCCAGACGATTTATCGGGCGTTACATGCCTATTTTGGCCCCTTGGGTCAGGCGCTCAGTTAACGGCATTTCTCGTCTTATCGCCCTCCGATCCAAACGACCCCGACGATGACGCTCCAAATCCACACGAAGTTGAGCCCCATTAGCAGCCAAAAACTGCCCCGACGGGTTGTCGCTCGCCAGGACAGAGCGGGAAACAGTAAGCAGTAGCACTGGAATCGAAGGCCAATGGTCAAGAAGGTGTATGGCAGGTCGGGCAGCCGGTCAGGTGTCGACAAAATGGGGCGCGCCGATCGCGCCAATTGGTGATCCAAAAACGCGATGTGCTTGAACGGTCCGATGCACACACCAGCGGATTGCACCAGATAGGGCAATGTCCACAGCATCACCCACCCCATCCATATCATGTGTTCTGCTTCCATGGTGACGCGCTCCCTAGGCTTGACTGACCTGGCTAAAGCAAAAGCCAGGGGGATAGTGGTGAAACCCGTCGAAGTCGCCTTTGCTGAGCGACACACCTTGCGTTTTACCGATCGCGTACACCATGCCCATATGAAACAAAAGGTTAGGCAAAATGAACCGTTCGATGAACTCGGACTCACACAGAGTCACGTCAATCAGCCCAGCGGTGTCGGTGATCTGCCTCTGGTCCTGATAACCTTCTATCTCGGGCGCAGCTGCCAAATACGCGAGGGTCGCCTCAATCTGACTCAATACGGCCTGTTTCCCTTCCTTGTCGTTGTAGAACGACACGGTCGCCACACCGAGCAACGGGCAATACCCGCGCAAGGCAAAGTTGGCCGCCACCTTGGCGTGTTTTTCCAGAGAAAACATGTCAGGCGCTAACGAGCACGGCAGCGCTGAGGCCGGCATACGGGTCATCATCGTTTTGAGCTGGGTGAGATGGTGGATCAGAGTGTGTTTTAAGCGGGCCATAGCAACGCCGTTCCTTCGATGAAATCCTGTGACCATCCTAGCACAGAAACCCCAACGGTCACGCGTCCAACTGGGCCAAGCTAGACAGCGTCCTGTAGCACGACTCACGCCCATTTGAAAATACGTCTTATTTTCAATATTATCCATTCAATGTCTCCTTGCCTGCCTCACGCGCCTTTATGTCTACCGATCCCATTCACACACTGAAACAGGCCTTCGTTACCGGGATGGGGGCCACCTTGGTCAGCATCGCTATTGGGCTGACGTTTAAGATTTGGTTAGCCAGTTGGGTGGCCAAAGCCGATTTGGCGCTGTTTCATACCGTGGTGGATGTGATTTCGCTGTCGCTCATTTTGATGAGCGGGTTTCGCTCCTCCATGGTGGTGAGTTACTCCCAAACCCGTAATGCATCAGGCATCATCAATCTGTTCCGCTTTGTGTTGATCGCCGTGGTGCTGCTGACCTGGGGCGGCGTGATCCCCTATATGAAGCACGCGCTCGGCATCAGTGTGCCCTACCTGCAACTGGTGGGGATCATTGTGGCGCTGGGACTCAAGCTCTATTTTACTAACCTGCTGGCGATGTATCGGCTGTACGACCTCACCAACCTAACCACCTGGCTGGATCCGGCGCTCAACGTTGTGGTGTTTCTTGGGGCGTATTACCTGGTAGGGTTGGAGGCGCTGAGTGCCTTGTTCTCTGCGCTGACGCTGTCGTCGCTGTGCACGGCGCTGTATATGTTCGTGCGTCGCCGCCAACGGATCGCCACCTTGCCACTGCAAGCGGTGCACTTGGACAGCGCGATGGTGGGTTACATGAAGAAAAGCGTGATCGCCACTTTGGAAGCCGGCGCCAGCATCCTGATGATCTACCTCGCGGTGCTACTGACGGTGCGGTATTTCACGGTCGATGAACTGGGCGATTTTCAGGTAGTGGTGCGCCCGCTCTTTACCTATATGACCCTGTTGTTTGTCTTCCCTATCTATCGGTTCGTGTTGCCGGAACTGGCGGTCAAGGTGCGATGCGTGATGTCAGCACCGCGTTCGACGCACAGTGACGATCTGCTGCCCTGCCGACGATGGCAGGGCGGCCTTATACACGGCGCACCGTGCAATTGAAACAGCCTGGATTGGCATTGTGGATCTGCAGGTACGCGACCTTGGGATCGTGAAACGCCTGTTGAATGACCCCAGTCAGGGGAGCGCCTTGGGTTGTGCAGGCCTGACGCATCATTCCCGCTTGGGTATAGGCCCGTACCGACAGCAGTCGCTCGGCCAGAATGGGAGGAATGGCGTTAATGGCCAGTGTGGCCGTTTGGGCCTGTTCACGCAGATAAATTGGCCCCGACGCCCGATAAGGGGACGCCACATCATGGTGGAGGTACGGAATGAGCAGCACACGCTCTCCGAGTTGCGCCTCTTCGAGCGAGATCCGACAAGGGTAGCCGGGTTGGCTGTCGGCGGTCAGCCATTGTCCATGTCGCTCTGCCAAGCGGGCATCGCTTAATCGGAACCACTCCTCGACCTGGTGTCGGGCAATGGGTTCAATCAAAAAGTCGGTCTTCATACGGGCTCCATGCGGTGGAAAACAGCCCGTAGCATAGCGCGTTGTGGCGGGCAGACTGGCCACAACCGGAGGCGCAACATCATCGCCTTATCGCTCTGTCGAAAAACGCAGTCCTAGCAGACCTGATTGGAGTAGGCACCAGAAATGAGCGCCTCCCCATCTTATTTTTTCGCTCATGTGTATGTCCCCGATCTCACCTCACCGACGCCATTCATGCTCAAGCTCACAGGTGCGAAGACATGGGCTGACTTCCGTGTCGTTCTCTTCACAATACGAAGCGAGGGGACTAGTTCATCTGCATATCCTGGATCAGTTGCTTCGACTGAGTAAAGGTAGCAACCTCCCAGTCACTCGGATTTTCTTCCAAAAACTTGCGCTCAAACTCTGAGGCTTTAGCGGCCTGTTTGAGTGCTAGACAGCAACCAGACAGAGACGCGTACACCCACTTCTTATCGAGACGGCTTTCAAAGTCAACGTGTTCGACCAACTTGGTCAAGTCATCCGTAATGCGTTGACGTGTCTGCTTGGCTTCATAGCGGCAGTAGATTTTCTCGTCGTCATCGAGTACACGGCGCGCTTTCACCTCTAAGCAGAGAGCGTAGTTCTCACCAGTATAATAATCATTTGTGATTTTGAAACACTTGCCATAATACTCTACGGCGCGCTCCAAGCATGATACGTCTTCGGTTGCCCACCACATGTTTTTGTATATCGCCCCTGTTATACCGAGCGTCTCTGGATCGTTGGTGCTTTGCTTTTCTGGTGTCAATGTTTTGATGATGCTGAGAGCCTCGCTCAACACAGCAATATCTCTTGGGTTACTTTTATAGCGAGCTAGGGCCCTTTGCTGAATAAAGTACGGTTCTGATGGGGCGTTCAGGCTGGCTTTTTCCCAATATTCTGCGGCCAAATCAAATTGATTGTCCTGCATCATCTGCTTGGCTTTTTCAACATGAGCGAACAACATCTGTTCTTTCTTTGACAGGTCGTCGATGAGCTGAATGTATTCATTTTCTGGCAAAATGGGCGGTTTAATATCATTGATGAACTCATACAGTGGACTGTCTACTTGTTTCTGCTCAGTCACCGTGTTGATCAAGGTGATCAGGTGTCGCTTGCATCGTTCCGCTTCATCGACCCCAATGTCCTCACCCAAATGTGAGTACATACACATACGACTATGGTCGAGGTCGAACGGGATCTTGCCATTTTTTTCTTTGAGAATAATGGTCGAGTAAGGTCTGACGCCATGGCGTATGCCCAACTCGTAAATCGCATTGGGGTTAAACGTGGTGATATCAGCCACCACCAAGTCCGCCTGCATAAGCAGTGCGTACATACTTTTGTCAATCAGCCCGGAGTCAATGACTTCATCCGCGCGCACACATTCATACCCTGACGCCGTGACAGCAGGACGAATGATGTTTTTGTAGGTCTTATCAAGATCGTACGTTTTCCCTAAGTCGGGATCGCTCTTTTTACCAAAGCCCATAATGACGAAACAGATTTTTGTTTTCTTTTTCATTTTACTTTCAGATTTATTAATAAGATATTGAATAACATAGACTTATCATATGTTCACCTATTATTACATTGTGTGATGCGTATGCGATTTTTGAGGGAAACTTCCCCCGCCGCGCTCCTGCACCTCTCCTGAATTTTCATCGCCATTGAGAAACAAACAAGGCCTGTTCCGTGACGAGGCCCTCCGTCATCTTGATGTATTTGGCTTTCAGTCGGCCAACACGTGATGCGCGCGTTCGCAACTGCGCCATCCCTAGGGTTGGATCGGCCATCCCTGCCTTACGATAGTAGTGTTCACTGAGCAAGGCTTGCAGGTACAATTTAGGGGCCTGCAATTCCGCTTGCGTCAGAGATGCCAGCAGCGTGATGCAATGGTCGATTTCCTGCTTAGGTCGTTTCTTCAGTGCCTTACCTTGTAGCCTTGCGATGACTTTCAGCATCATGACTGACTCGTGGTAGGCCTCTGGCAGCTGAAGTTTTGCTAAGTATTGCGACGCGAGAAGTGTCTGCTTTGTTTTGAGCAATCGTTCGGCATGTAAGATTTGCTCATCAAAACAATCGGTATCTACCTGCGCCTGTTTTGATAAGAGCTGCGCGTTAATCAGACTCGCCGCGTGTTGGTAGTCGTGAATACTGAGCGCTGCTTCGACGTCCAAGCTGTATTGATAATTTTTGAGCAAGTAATCGAACCCCTCTCCGCCCCCTTCTCTGATAGCACCGTCCGCATTGATGGGAATGACTGGAAGGCCGCGCTCGCGAGCGATTTTGAGTTCGGTTTTGACTTCGTGTGACCCCTGACGATGGCGGTTTCCCACAGAGTGACAAGTGGCGTAGAGCAAGAACACCTCAGCCTGTTTGAGGGCTTGACTGATCGCACTAGCAAAACAATCGCCAACCCGAATGTCTTTAGGCGCAAACCACACATCGTGCCCGTAGCTCATTAGTGCTTGCTGCAATAGCGCAACTTGTTCTTGGTCGGCGCTGCTGTAGCTAAGAAACGCTTTCATTCAATGCCTCATGGGACATTTCATACTGCTTATGTTGCTGCAGTTGAGCCCGGATGTTTTTGATTGCTTCGTCTGCCTTACTGCTGATTTTTTCAACATTTTGCTCCAACACTTGATTCTGAAGATCAGAAATTTGGCTCTCAATGACATCGAGCTCATCTTGTTTCTCTTCTTCAGACATTGACGTGTCCTCTTGAAAATCATGGCGCTGGGCTTTCAGGCGTTCGAGGCGCTCTGGGATCGACAAATTCTCATTGTCTTTGGCACTGTCCGCTAACGCCGACGCACTGTCCTCATTCAGGATCGTGAGTCGGATTTTTTCGCCACTGGCGACTGACAGCGCAATTTCTGTCGCCGATACGTCGGACGCATTAAAGGTAGACTGCCCTTTCCTTTCAACTTCTCGCTTGGCAATGTTGGTCACGTCTTTGTAATAGAAGGCGTTCGCTTCTCTACCCAAGCATCGGTTCGAGATAAAATCATAATAGGTGGTGAAGACATCGACTTTATCCTCGGTCAGAAAGATGTATTGAATAAACTGCACAGCGAACAGCATCTCACCAGAGGCTGACCAAAAACTGTTTTCATTGTTGGTGTTGAGCTTCGACATCACTTGCTTACGTCGGCCTTGGTCTTGAATCAACGCCCAATCCTTTAGCACGATCGCCTGATGGTCCGTATAAATGATGTCTTCTTTCTCCAAGCCACACTCATCACGAGCCATTTGTTCGAGTTTGCCATGCACAATCGACTGCATCTCTTCTCGGATGAGCACACCGTTAAAGATATGGCGATCTTGCATCACCGGGATCTGCTTGAGAATGCGGCGTCTGTACGTTTTGATGTTATCGATCAGGGAAGTGACGATATCGGGGAGCGTGTCCAGCAACGCCAAGTTTTCTTCCTTTTGATGCTGCAGCCGTTTTTGTTTTCGATTGCCCGAGAAACTGGCTAAGCACAGCAATGCGCATACTCCCGTGGCCAGTCCCAAACTCGTCGTGGCAGTCATCGCAGCATTGGATGGGCTGGCTCGTTGCATGTCCAATACAACTCTGGCCAAGTCCAATACCCATTCGATGCGGTGAGAGGCGGCATACGTTAGGCCGGCCCCAATCGCGGCCAACACTAGGCCGGCAAGGCTCAGAAGCGCGTGCTTTCTTCGTCGGTTCTGGTGGTCTTCGATTTGTGCCTGCATCGCATGGCGCTGAGCCTCAAGAGACGTTAACGCTTCTCTTGAGCGTCGAATCTGCTCTTTCAAGGCCGTTTTTATCGGGTCGAACAACGGTCGATTGAAGAAATCCCAAAACCGCTTTCTCATCGGATCTTCCAGATCCAATTGCTGCTCTTCGATTTCATCACGAGCGCACAAGACGCTGCCTTTGTTGCCGACCGGATTTCGGATATGAGGGTAATCCCCGACATTGGGGTGGTCCAAAAAATGGCGCTCAGCCGTCTTGAAGTCCTCTTGGAGATCTGAAAACAGAGAAGCTAAGGCGTCGCTCGGTTCGTGATGACTGATCTTGCCCCCTTGTTCGTCCCAAAGTGACAACCTCTCATTGGGTTCTTTTATCAAAAGCCGGTGGTCATCCAACTCAAGTAGGTCCTGGCGAAAGTCGAAGTGAAAACGGAAATCGCAGATACGTTGGCCACTGCGGTTCCAGATCCCCGGGGTAGTATTCATGGCGTTCACCAGCCATCGACCGCCGCTGAGATTCAGTACATCAGTAATTTCTGTTTTCACATCGTCCAGCATGGTGACTCGCTCACCTTCATAGTTCCAAATGCTGACACTGTTCGCTTCACTGACGGCAAAGTGAGGCGATTGATGAAACATCTTAATTGCCGAGAGTGCGTTCACTTTGGCGGGGATCGTTGCCAAATTCTGGCCATTTTTAGGATTCCAGAGCTTGATCTCACTCTGTTCTCCAACGGTCAACAAACGTTTATCGGTCAACTCAATGGTCCCCATAATTGAGCTCGTATGCCCAGTCAGGGTATGAAGCAGGCGCCCAGTATTTGCGCAGACATGCACTTCCCTATCTTCAGCCATGGTTAGGAACATGCGCGTGCTAAAATACAGTTTGGTGACCCCAGTCAAAGGAGCGCTATGACGTTCAAACTCTCGCACATGATCTTCGTCTTCGCAGATCACTTTGTAGGTTTTACCTAGGCCCCATTCAACAAGGTACTTACGGTCGATTTGAGACCGGAGCGGCGATGAGGTGTTCGCGTCGAGATGAGCGCCAACTGCATAAAACTTGGCTTCTTTCATAAATAGACCCACTTGTATTTAATTTATAGATTTTTATTCATTCTTTTCATTACCAGTTCACCACCGAGTCACAGGAACGTGACGAGGCGGCCGGCAATCGGACGTGCACATCAAGCCAAGTGTTATCAGTCCTGAGCACCCATCAATGGCCCTCATCCATTTACATTGAGGGATCGGTAGACACGGCATCGTTTGGCTGACCACTTGGCTTCAGCCGTGTGACTTTTCGCTGTAGCCACCCTATAGGGCGACACACGCTGCAGGAGCTCATGGTGTAGTCAACGGCGCCTTCGTGGTTGTGGCGCTCTTGTTCGCATGAAGTTCAATTTTGCGCATTGAAACTTATGACAATGACTATGATTTCACATCAAACAATCACATTACTATATGAATCAATATCACGGCAAGAGACGCACTTCAAAGATGAGCGGATGGTTAGCCGATCTGGCCAGTTTGAATCGACCGTGCCCTGAGTCTACGTTTGCTTTCACGCTTTGATGCCTCTTAAAGCGTTTTTTTTTCGATGAATTGGCCCAACCAAGCGCCTACCATAGTGCAAATGTCGCCGTGTACCGACAAGACCACTCAGCCTCTCTGCTCCCACGCCGACCAATGCACTCCAAGGTCAGTGAAAAGCTCACAATGAGCCGTCACTTTGCCATCACGACAGACCAAAATTTGTCTGTTACTATCCCCGCCAATCGTCAAAGTTATTATTTAAATCGTACAAAATCACTACTAAAAACAAGATGATGTAGGAGGTTAGGTTGAGTCTGTGGAAGAAATTATTGGGAGAGTTCATCGACATCGTTGAATGGACCGATGACAGTAACGACACCCTGGTGTGGCGATTCGAGCGCTATCAGAATGAGATCAAAAACGGGGCTCAGTTGACTGTCAGACAGGGGCAGGTAGCCATCTTTGTCAACGAAGGTATTATCGCTGACGTATTTGAAGCGGGCATGTATTCATTAACCACCGAGAACTTACCTATCCTTAGTACATTAAAAGGCTGGAAGCATGGCTTCAATTCCCCTTTTAAAGCGGAGGTGTATTTTTTAAATACACGTACCTTTGTCAACAACAAATGGGGGACGAAAAACCCGATCATGTTACGTGATCTGGACTTTGGTCCAGTGCGTTTGCGAGCCTTTGGCAATTATGATGTCCAAGTCAGCGAGCCAGTGAAGCTATTAGAGCAAGTGGTGGGGACCGATGGCTGTTTTCAAATTCACGAAATTCACGACCAACTGCGCACATTAGCCGTCTCTCGCTTTAGCGATGCGTTGGCGGAGAGTCAGATCCCGATCATGGACATGGCGTCGAACTACGATGAACTTTCAACATTGATGCAGCAGCGCATGAACGTGGATTTCAATGCTTATGGTCTGACTTTGTCTCGCTTCATCATTGAAAACATTTCACTGCCTGCCAGTGTTGAGGCCATCTTGGACAAACGCACGTCAATCAATATTATTGGTGGATTGGACCAGTATTCGAAATTTCAAACCGCGACGGCCATTGAGCAGGCAGCCAACCATGAGAACAGTGCCAGCTCTGCGCTGGAGATGGGCGCCGGCATCGCGATGGCTCATCAGATGGTTCAATCCATGGGCGCGCCCGCTCAGACGGTCACTCCACCCCCGATTGACCGCCCGGTGCACTATTATGTCGCGGTCGAAGGAAAACAGACCGGCCCGTTCTCAGAGCATGACATCCGCCAACAAATCGCGCAGGGTCAACTGGGGCGACATGACAAAGTCTGGAAGCAAGGCTTACCTGACTGGACATGCGCCGAGAACGTGGGCGAACTTAATGCCATATTGCGTGTCACCCCACCACCCATCCAGAGAGCCTAACGCATGTTGATCGATACAAAATGCTCAAATTGTTCCGCGTCATTGACCTACTTACCTGGCGCTCGGTCACTGACGTGTGAAACATGTGAGACTTCCTTTGACATCGCGCCCGCTCAGGACACCACGAACGTCTTTAAGGAAAGTGAACTGCTAAGTTATCTTGAAGCGTTTGAGCAAACCCAAGAGCATATTGAGGTGAGCACCATTGAATGCGACAGTTGCGGCGCGACTGCCGAGTTTGGAGCCAACATCAAGGCAACGCACTGTGCGTTCTGCGACACTCCTTTGGTGGTCGACAAAGCCCAGAACCGCAACCGTATCAAACCCCAAGGGATGATCCCCTTTCTCATCAATCGGCAGCGAGCCATCCAACACTTTAACAGCTGGATTGGATGCCGCTGGCTGGCGCCCAATGCGCTGAAAAAACACGCTCAGCATTATGAACACTTTCAGGGGGTGTATTTGCCTTACTGGACGTACGATTGTGATGTCGCCACCGATTATCGTGGCGAGCGCGGCTACGAGAGAAAACGCAAAAGTAGCTCAGGTCACACAAAAATCGACGTAAAATGGAAAAAGGTCACCGGTAGCGTCGCAACCAGTTTCGATGATGTGATGGTCCCGGGCAGCACGTCTTTGCCTGACAAGCTCCTCAATAGGTTGGAGCCCTGGGATCTGGATGCTCTCGAGGCCTACGCTGACGAATATTTCATCGGCTATCAAGCCGAAACCTACCAGATCGACATCAAGCAAGGATTCGAAGACGCGAAAGATCGCATGCAGTTCGACATCAATGCGCTGATCCGCAAAGACATTGGCGGAGCAAGGCAATTCATCGCGGCCACCGACTCGACGTATTCTAATGCATTTTTCAAACACATCACGCTTCCTATCTGGGTGACCTCTTACCGATACAAGGACAAGGTGTACCAGGTTCTTGTCAACGGTCAGACGGGCAAAGTGCACGGGACTTACCCCGTCAGCAAAGTCAAACTCACCTTTTTTCAGATACTCGTAGCCTTGGCGGCGCTGGGCATCACCATTTTGACCAAAGATACATAAGGTGGCTACTCACGACACGATCCTTCTATTGACTATAAAAATTGACGCCATATCGCATGCAGGGCGCATGTGATGTGGAGTGCTTTTCACTTACTACACAAATAACTTGATAAAAATGAATCTAAGCCATCGCGTCATTTTGATAGCGATAGATTAGAGCTATGCACCCAAATCAATTCTGTCCAGAAACGTGTTACAACTATTCTTGAATACACTGCTGCGGTCCAGGTCACATCCGGATCAGACATCCTGTAGCTGTATTGCGCTGTCGAATTTAATATGCTGACTAAGCTGCATGCCTACGATTGACCATTAGGGACGATTTTTCCTAACACTTGCCTGACGTCTATTAAATCGGTGGCTATTCACCTCACTATCTACACAGTTATTCAATAATAAGATGGTTAGGACACATTGGTGACAAAGGAGGCGTGCGGATGACAGGGGGCGGCTGCGTTGTTCCTAGTGCCGCCTATGCCAGAGGATGAAAGTTAACGCCGTCGTGGAATCGAACTACCGAGCGGCTACTTGCCTTACTATCTACGTTTGTCAGTCTAAACCTGGAGCAGGCTTGTTAGAATCTCTGTCTAGCTAATCATTATTTCAATTCACCTAATTCATTAAGGCAGAAGCGATTCTACCTTTTTTAATAGCTTCTGAATCTCATGTTTGTTGTAGTGGTTTTGCGGTTTTTGCTCACTGCTCTTGCGTATAATTAACTCCACAGGTATACGAGTTTGTTTAAACGATTCGGTATCTTGCGGAGTGTGATTTTTTAGCTCAATCGCCTGGATCATTGCCTGTTCACCAATTAGCGTGAAATCTTGCTTCACTGTCGTTAGCGGTGGCGTAAAGTAAGCACTGTCTGTGATGTCATCAAAACCGACTACTGCGATTTGTTCTGGCACCTTCATGTGAAGTTCATCTAATGCTCTCAGAGCGCCAAGTGCCATCTGATCGCTAGCAACCACAACGGCATCAAACTCTCGTTGTTGCGCGACAGCGTCTCGCACGGCTAAATAACCGCTACTCGCTTGCCAATCTCCTTGGTATTGAAAGGTAACCTGTTTACCTGCTTTTGATATTTCATGTCGCCAACTGTCTAAACGAATTTTTGATGCACTAGATTCTTCAGGGCCTGTCACCAAGAGGAATTTCTCCCGTCCCGTATCGAGAAGATGTTTCACAATTTCTGCAGCGCCAGATGCGTGTTCGCCATGCACAAAATTCACTGATGTGCCGTCTGGTACGTCAATAAAAATAAGGTGGAGACTAGGAAACTGTTCTACCAGCGTGACAGCTTCTTCTGACGTTACAGGCACATTGAGGATCACACAGTCCACTTGTTGAGCAATCAACTCTCTCATTGAGGCCTGAATATTGTCTAAGCCTGGCCCCGAAACAATGGAAAAAGCGGTACCGAAGTTGAGTTGATGGGCTTTTCGTCTTACTCCATTGGCAATGAGTGCGGCGCCGTGCAATGCCATATCTAAGGTTACCAAACCTATGTTGGTTGATTTGGCACGGCTAAGCATTTGTGCGCCTTTATTGGGAACATAGCCAAGTTTCTTGATCGCTTGGTTAACTTTAGCGCGGGTAGATTCTGAAACGTGTTCCGAACCATTCGTGACACGAGACACCGTTTGAGTCGAAACACCTGCTAATTTTGCTACTTCTTTAAAAGTGACACTCATGCCATTTACCCCCTTCCTTTTTGTATTGCATAAACATTAACAAATCTAGATGAAAGTTAACGTGAGATGCCCTAACAATGTTGGCGAAAACATCAAAAAATGTTCTCGAAAACAGTCGATCTAAACCATGTTTTTATTATTTTTAAACTCTTTTTGATCACGTTTTTCCTTTATATCACTATTATTACGCATAACTTAGTTCGATATTTAACCCACAAAATGTTTACGAAAACAATTGTTGAGTTTAGATATGACTAAGTTTGTACACTTACAGAGTAAAAACCACAGCGTAATTATTAAAACAGAGCGTGTGCCCGAGATACTGCATTGGGGGGCAAAGATCGCTCAAATTGACCACGATCTTCTGCTATCGACTGAACGACCTATCTCGCAAGCGCGCTTAGATGTGGATGTACCGCTGTCATTATGTCCTGAGTTAGGCAGTGGTCACTTTAATGCTCCTGGCATCGAAGGTCATCGCCAAGGCTTTGATTGGGCACCAGTGTTCCGTTGTGTGGCAATTGATGAGCAAGCTCATAGTGTTACTTTTACCCTGATCGACGAGACCGCTCAACTTGAATTGGCTATTGAGCTTATGCTGAATCCTGAAACGGATGTACTGCAAAAACGAGTCGCTGTAAAAAACATCGGTTCGGGCCAGTACTATCTAGGTAAGCTCTCTTCGACGCTTCCTCTTCCCAATCACGCTAATGAGCTAATGACTTTCCATGGTCGCTGGTGTCACGAGTTTCAAACACAACGTCAACGCTTTGAACACGGTGGCTTTATGCAAGAGAACCGTCGTGGACGTACGTCTCACGAAAACTTTCCTGGTTTGTTTGTTGGCTCTAACGGCTTTAGTGAACAACTTGGCCAAGTTTGGGGCTTTCACCTTGGTTGGAGTGGTAACCACCAAATGCGTGCCGATGTGCGTAGTGACGGCCGTCGTTTTGTTCAAGCGGGGGAACTGCTGATTTCCGGCGAAGTGATCCTTGAACAGGGTGAGTCATACCAAAGTCCATGGTTATATGGCTGTTACAGCAACAGGGGGTTAAATGGTGTTGCACAGCGCTTCCAACAGTTCGTTCGCGACACTATTGTGACATTTCCAGTCGACAAACCACGCCCCGTTCATCTCAATACTTGGGAAGGCATCTACTTTGATCATAAACCGGAATACATCATGCAGATGGCGACAGAAGCCGCTGAGATGGGTGTTGAACGGTTCATCATTGATGATGGTTGGTTTATTGGTCGTGATGGTGAACGTGCGGCACTTGGTGACTGGTATTTAGATGAAGTTAAATACCCGAATGGTTTAGAACCTGTGATTGAACATGTTAACCAAAAAGGTATGGAGTTTGGTTTGTGGGTTGAACCAGAGATGGTGAGTCAAGACTCGAATCTTTATCGCAATCACCCTGATTGGGTGCTAAGCCTACAAGGTTATCACCAACCTTCTGGTCGTTGGCAATACGTTTTGGATCTGCAAAATGATGACTGTTTTAACTACTTGTTCGAGCGCCTTAACGACCTCTTAACCAGTTTCAATATTACTTACCTAAAATGGGACATGAACCGTGAGCTGGTTCAGCCAGGCCATCAAGGCAGACCTGCAGTACATGGTCAAACACAAGCTCTATATCGCCTGATTGATGCGCTAAACAAAGCGCACCCAGAAATAGAGATCGAATCATGCGCTTCCGGTGGTGGGCGTATCGATTTTGAAATTCTCAAACGTACGCAACGCTTCTGGGCATCTGACTGTAACGATGCATTGGAACGTCAAGCGATTCAAAAAGGCATGAGCTACTTCTTCCCTCCGGAGGTAATGGGCGCGCATATTGGTCCGTATGAGTGCCACTCAACTAACCGTCGCCACAGTATTAACATGCGTGGTGTGACCGCTCTAGGTGGTCACATGGGGGTTGAGCTTGATCCGGTGAAAGAGTCGAAACAAGAGAAAGAAGCCTTCTCTCACTACATCGCTCTGCACAAGCAGTATCGCCACCTTCTTCATCGCGGGCGCAGCTTCCGTATTGATCCTGCGGATAAGAACCAAAATATCTATGGTGTGGAAAGTGATGATGAAATGCTCATTACAGTTTGTCAGCTCGCTATGCCAGATCATGCGTTACCTTCCCCGCTACGTATTAGCGGCTCCGATGTGAACGCCAAATACCAAGTCAAGCTGGTGGAAATGCCACAAACCAGCTTTCAGCTCATGAAACAACGTCCTAAATGGCTAGATCAAACACTGACTTTGAGCGGCGACAATCTTAAAGAAATTGGCTTAACTTTACCGATTCTTGACCCAGAGTCAGCGTTAATCGTACATCTAAAAAAAATCTAAGCGCGATTAGCGAACGTTCATACCAGCACAGTTTCAAGCGTACCAGGTGAAGAGTTGACGCTCATCTGACGTCACCCCTTTGCCTAAAGAAAGTGAAAAATAAAAATTAATTCACAAAATTTAAGGAAAAATAAAATGCCAATGACAATCCTACTGTCATTCTTTTTCTTTACCGGGCTCGTCGTGTATTACACCTGGTCTCGTGTTAAGAATCAGAAAAATGACTCTAAAGATAGTTTCTTCCTCGGTGGTAGAAGCCTGACTGGTGGCCTAATTGCAAGTTCACTGATTCTAACCAACCTTTCTGCCACCAGTTTTGTCGGAATGAGTGCACTGTCGTTCAAAGGCAATATGTCTGTAATGGGCTATGAAGTCGCATCAGGTATTACTTTGATCATTATCGCCCTTTTTTTAGTTCCGCGATATTTAAAGCAGGGTATTACCACCATTCCCGACTTCTTAGAATCTCGCTATGACCTATCGGTTAAGCAATTTGTTACCGTTCTATTCCTGCTGAGCTACATCGTGAATTTATTACCGAATACGCTTTATGCCGGTGCCATGGTTATCGGTGGTATCTTCGATATTGAAACAATGCTAGGTATTAGTCGTTTCCAAGCCATCTTACTTATCGCGGCTGTTATCGGTTTCCTAGGTTTGTTCTATGCGATTTATGGTGGTCTAAAAGCGGTAGTAATCGCAGATACTCTGAATGGCGTAGGTCTGATTGTCGGTGGTTTGATGATCCCTATCTTCGGCTTAATTGTGCTTGGTGATGGTAGCTTCATGGAAGGTATGCATATTATCTCGACTAACGCGACAGACAAGCTACAAGCTGTGGGCGCAGCCGATGATCCTAACGTACCTTTCTCGACCATGTTTACGGGTTTGCTATTGGTCAACCTATATTACTGGGGGACAGATCAGGCGATTATCCAGCGTGCATTGGGGGCGAAAAACCTAAAAGAAGGGCAAAAAGGGGTCATTCTGGCGGGGGCGATCAAGGTGTTAACACCGCTGTTCCTCATCATTCCAGGTATTATTGCTTACCATATGTTTGGAACCGTTGATGCGGCAGGTCAAAACTACGAAGCGGATACCATGTACACGCGCCTGGTCAATGACGTTCTGCCGAAGCCACTGGTAGGTTTCTTCTTAGCAGCCATGTTTGGCGCGATCCTGTCCACGTTTAACGGCGTGCTTAACTCATCAACAACACTGTTTACGCTTAATGTTTATAAGCCACTCTTTGATAAAGACGGGACGCTTTCTGACCAACAACTCGTCAATAAAGGCCGTGTTTTTGGTTTGTTCATCGCAATCCTATCTGTTGGCATAGCACCATTTATCATGTTCGCACCCAATGGTCTGTTCGACTTGCTACAACGCTTAGCGGGTCTATTCAGTGTGCCAATCTTCACTATCGTATTTATGGGTTACGTGACTAAACGTGTACCAGCGATGGCGGCGAAAATATCGCTTGCCGTTTTCGTGACGGCTTACGGCATTATCCAGTTCACACCGGCATCAATGCATGACTATTTAGGTCCTCTTAAGCCACTCGCAGAACTCCACTTCTTCCATCAGCTTGCGGTGTTGTTTGTAGCGTGTTGTCTAATCATGCTGGCCATTGGTAAGGTGCGTCCACGTGATACTGACTATGTGTTACCGGTTAACGAAGCAATGGACATCAAACCTTGGGAGTTCCGTTTTGAAGCATCTGCGGTCATTCTTTACATGGTATTGGGGGCTTATATTACCTTCTCTGACCTAGGTTTGGTTGCGGGTGACACGTCATTCATGGTGACTTATGCACTGTGTGGTATTGTGATTCTTGGCGGCCTCTTTGCTCGCATTAAAAAAAAGCAAGCCAAGTTAATGCAAACTAACGTGCGAGAAGCCTAATTTTCTTCGGGAGAGAGCAGCAAAAGTAAAACTCGCTATTTATGCTTTTACTGTTCTCTACTCATAGTGTTGCTTTGCTATCTCGGCAGGTGTGGTCGCGTACCCGGACATCGATTTGGACCTCAAGTTTGATGAAAACCTGGCGGCTCTGATCAAAGAAGGGATTAACGTGGCGATTGGCAAGACTCATCGATGATGGCTAAAACGCTGGGGTATGATGAGTTAATCATGGTCGCGTCTCCGAAATACCGGTTTCAATGTGACAATGATATGGGGCAAAAGGTGATGTTGCTGACCCACTTGTGGCGCCTTGTTTCAAATTCGGTGAATACTCACCTGACGCCTATTCAATCGGCGGCTATCCAGTATAAAATATCACCCACACCGTTAGGTGAGAGGAAGAGACCATAAGGACTCCTCCTCTCCATTGACTATCGAGTTAAGACAGGGGACATTCCGCTCGGGTGAGCGGAAAGTTGATGTAAAAAGTGACGTTCATCCTCTGTTCTTGTCGTCTTCCATTACGCATGCTGGTTACTTTGCTTCCCAGGTCGAAATGTAGTCCTTCAGATCCTGCATGGCAGCAGCACCCACGTAAGGAACGGCGGCGAGCTGATCCATATCCGCGATAGTTCTCGCTGCGATGATGTTGTTGGCTGCCGTGGCATTCATCGCTGCTTCAACATCCAGCTCCGAAAGTGTTGCCTGGTTGACGATGTCCAGCACGGTTGTGACTTCGGCACCGGTGAAGCTCACGCCTTCCCAAGTCCCCCCTTCAGGCAAAGACTCCGAGCCGCAGTTTTCAGATCCCCCCGCTTCGCAGTAGCGGCGGCTGAATTCACCTTCAAACTGGGCTGCCACCTCTGCGCTGTGGATGACCAGAACATTCTCATCGTTACCAAAGGCTGCAGAGCCGGACACGTTGTGCGAGCCGGTGATGACAAGATCGTCAATAATCCAGTATTTGTGGTGGAACTTGTCACCACCGTTCAGGTTAGCAATTCGGACGTCAGCTGGGTTACTCCAAGGGTTGTCAGGCGCGCCGGTATAGCTGTCGGTTTCATAGGCGCCATTCGGGTTCAGCTTAGGGGTGTTGGCCATATCCATAAACTCGCTGTAGTAGCGGCTGAAGAAGCTCGGGTCCCCCACCCCTTGAACTTCAACACCAGCGTCATGGCGAAGTTTCATTTTATCCGCAACATCCTGAGCACTGAAGACAAACTGGGCAGTATGAATACGCGTGTTGGCCGCAGTAACATAATTTTCCAAGTTTTCCAGAGTTGAACCGGTGTACAGGCTGGGTGACTGCGGCGTGAATTGCACATCCAGTCGAATGTTCTCGTTGTCGGTGTAAGCGGTCTCAATTTGGTGGTCTACTTTGCCCAAGCCGAACAGAGAGTCTTTTGCACCTCCAGGCCCGTCCCCCCACATTTGCAGAAATTGGGTGGTGTAAATATTCGCGAGCTGTGAGGATTCAACAGTAACTAGGTGGTTAGCGTTACCGTCACTGATCAGGTTTCCTTCTCCATCCAGATCGCCGTGGATACCACTCTGGGTGAAGTTAGCTGACGCAACCAAGACTCTTGCATTATCGACAACAATAAATTTATTGTGCTGGATTTTAGAGCCTGCGCTTCCGTTTTCGGTATCGTCTATCCAAGGAACATTGCCTGCATTTAAGATATTAATGGCTTCCTCATTTTCCCCAGCGATATTGTCTTCATCGGTAATAAAGCGCACCGTTAAACCCTGAGCTTTTTTCGCCACCAGGACGTTTGCAATACCCGGAAGATCGAGATCATAGACAGCGAGATCAACCGATGTCTGAGCGCTATTAATGAAGTCAATGATTTTTGTTTCCAGGTTCGCTTGTTGCGCTGGCGCATTGACTGGGTGGTTAAAATAAACGTCAATATCACCAGCATACGCAGCCGATAGAGAGGCAGAAGCAAGAATTGATGTTGCAATCAGTTTTCTTATAAACATGTATTATCCATTATTTTTGGTCAATTTTACGAAATATTATTAAAATATAATTACATTGTTGATGATTAAATTAATAGCGAGATCGAACTAGCCTATTGTGCTCGTTATTAATAAGTGTACATTTGACTTTGATTGGAATGGATGTAAAGCCCTGATTTTATTCGAGCTACAGATTTGTGACTATTCCGAACATTTCAACAGAAATGTTTTCGCACGCGTTTATCCGGAATAAAACTCTATATCATTGCCAACATACACTGAATAATCAGTGCGTTAGTCGACATCAGTAGTGTAAGTCTCTTTTGTATACAAAGGAATAACAACAAAAACACAATGAAGAATAGAAACAAATAGGTGCGTTACTTTTTTATTCTAATGATTTTTTAGCTGTTAATTAATGAAAGAAAATATGAAACGTATTCATTAATTAAAAGCTTATGTCGCAAGGAAACACGCAGCTTAAATAAATGGAATGACATGCCCCTGCTGGAACAAGTATTAGGTAATCTGCTCTTAGTGATGAAGCTCGCGTTTAAGCTGTAGAATAAGACACCTATTTGCCATGTCTCTGAACTCATGTATACACCGCCAAATTCGCGTGTCGCGGATGAATTCTGTCGATTTCCTTGCCAATCGACCATCGCTTTTTAGTGGTGGTCGATCGATTTTATACTAGAAGTTCTCCGAAGCCTGAAAGGTTATTGTTAACTCTTTCCATACCGCATAACTCCAACCCTCTCCTTTGGAGCTATGTACTCATAACCTTTGTAGGGTGACGCTTAGTTTTGAAAAACGACAAATAAAAGAGTACTGGGTAATCAATATCACCAAAGGTCTTGAATAGGTATCTAGCCTTTATTTTTCCTATACTGTCTCGGCGTTTCTCTGATCTGCCTTTTAAATAGAGAGTAAGGTGAGCCGAGTCGGAAAAGGTACTCAAAACTGATTCCATGCCGCTTATCGTCATACAATTATTGCAAGATATCCCAGCAAATATTGGCAATCACAACATCTATTTCCCCTTCTATCGCGAGTAAAAATGGCGTATCAATGCAGTTTAAGTCACGCCCGTCGGTAACTAAAGCAGAACACGGAACCGTAACCCTAGTAAATTCACCCACAGAGGCATTGAATGCTTGGGTTAGATCAACACACGGCCCATGAGGTCTAAGCGTTTCGCCTACAGCTTTTTGCAAGCCAAAATAAATACTAGCAGTAGAGCTCTGCACTGGTTTAATTTCAAAGCTCACGGCACCATTAGCCTCAAAATGAGACAAATCTTCAGCCAGACCATTCGCTGGTTGAATATAAACCACTCCACCCGACGAATCAGTGGCAATCTTAACGGCATCTTGCTGCTGCTGATAGTTATAGGGCTGACTGTGAATATGGCTGAGCGACATCGTATTGTTGCGCGATACATCTAATCCCATCCAATGACCACTATCCGCAATTTTTAACTGATAATCACCAACACAAGCTTGAATGCCAAACAGATGCTGCGCATGGGTTGCCTCAGTCGTTTCCTTTTCGCTGACGGTATCGAAATCAAGGTTGTCCAGATCTCTGCTCTGCGTTTGAGTGCTGTAATTCAAACCATAGCCGTACTCAAACAGAGGCGCGTGCTCACCAAATGGGGACTGCTCTATCTCTGGCACCACATAATCAGGAATGTGTTCAGGAACCACATTCACCGTCGCGCTAAGTTTTTTGTTTGGCCAACTAAAAGAAAGCTTTCCTTTGAAATCGAATCTTGGTTGCCCTTTACTATCGCCCACCAATACGTCGACCATTCCTTCCCCTTCACTACCAGGCAAGAAAGCCGCGACAAAGGCGTCTGATTGAGCAATTTGTTCATTGACATAAAGTGGTCTGCCACTGAAGAAAATGCTGATGACTTTAACGCCTGCACGATTGAGCTGCTCAATGCGCTGACAATCTTCACCATAGCTACGCTTTAAAGTAGAGAAGTCTAAGCTTTGCCACGCTTTGATATCCCCCATCATTTCTGCATAAGGGTCTTCACCAAACGCCACAACAGCAACATCCCCTGCCTGATAATCTGAGTTGAGCTCTGGATCGTAGGTCACCTTGTCTGGACCTAGCTCTTGCTCCAGCGCCATCTTAAGTGTGGTCGCCCCCGGAAAGTCCTCTAAGCTGTTTTCATCCCCTTGCCAAGTCAGGTTCCAACCCCCCGATTGCTTTTGAATGTCATTGGCAGCGCTACCCGTCAATAGCACCTTCTGTGAGCGGTTAAGCGGAAGTAGGTTTGCTTTGTTCTTCAACAACACTAACGACTTTCTCACCGCTTCGCGTGCAGTGTCTCTGTGCGAGGTTGCGCCTAAGATTGATTGTTGACCCGCATACTTGCGCTGAGTCGGTGCGGGTTTTTCCCATAGACCTGCACGCATTTTCACGCGCAAAATACGCATTACTGCATCGTCGATACGTGCCATTGGGATCTCACCCGTTTTCACCCCTTCCAGCGCGTTGTGATAGGCCGCTAGCCAATGCTCACGAACTGGAATCATCAACACGTCATTACCCGCGTTGATCGCGTAGTTTGCGTTCCCGTCGCTGCACTTACTTACCTCGGCATGACCATGCCAATCCGTGATCACCAAACCGTCAAAACCCATTTTTTCTTTGAGCACATCATCAAGTAAGTACTGACTGCCATGCACTTTATAGTTGTAGATGTTTCCTTGTTCAGTGTCATGGTCATAGTTCGCCTTGTTGGCCCAACTATTGAACGAAGACATCACCACCTGCGCCCCCGCTTCTAAGCCACTGAAGTAACCTGCAGCATGAATGTTACGTAGTAGATCTTCGCTGTAGTTATTTACCCCCCGATCCACTCCAGTTGCCGTACCACCGTCTCCGACCCAGTGCTTAACATTGGAAATGACGTGTGCTTGGCCTTTCAATTCATTTTGCGTACCTTGCAAGCCTTTGACCATTTCTCGCGCATATTGATAAGTAATATGTGGATCTTCAGAGTAGCCTTCGTACACGCGACCCCAACGTAAATCACGTGGTGTCGCCACGGTGGGAGCAAATGTCCAGTCTAGCCCTGTCGCAACAATTTCCAACGCAGTAATACGCCCGATCCGACCAATTAATTCAGGGTCACGAGCGCAGCCTAAGCCTATATTGTGGGGGAAGACAGTCGCACCAAAGGCGTTGTTGTGCCCATGAACGGCATCCGTCGCCCAAACAAACGGAATAGTAAAAGGGCGATCGGCAAACATCTCTTGAGTGGCGTGCCAAAACTCATCGGCTTTGTCTGCCCATTCTTGCGCCGACGCCCGTTTATTGTTGTTCGGCCATGCCCCGCCACCATTGAGGATCGAGCCAAACTTATACTGCTTAAACTCTTCAATCGTCACTTCTCGAATTTCTGGCTGAATCATCTGACCGATTTTTTCTTCCAGTGTCATTTGATGTACGATTTTTTCAATCGCTGACTCGATTACCGGATCCGAAGTAAAGTCAGACACCAATAGCGGCCAGTCCGAGTAATATGGAAGCGATTTGTGTTCGTTGTGCATGGGACCCTCCATTTCGAGTAGATTAAGACGCACATCGCGTTGTTGTTGTGGTTTTCAACCTATAAGAGCCATAGTAAACTCACCAATTACGCAAAACGACGACAAATGCGACATAAGTTGGTAAAAACGCGACATGATTGAGAAATATAAACTTGCCACACACCAAAAGCATCCTCACCTTAGCTTTGCCTATGTCGATGGCGATCATAAAAGTGATTTTGCGATGCACAGACACGATTTTTCTGAGCTATTCATCGTCGTCAGTGGGAGAGGCATTCATAACGTTGCTAAACATCAATATTCGTTGCAACCCGGCGACGTGTTTGTGATCAATGGCGATATTGAGCATGGCTTTCAAGATGTAGAAGAGTTAAAGCTGATCAATCTGATGTTTGATGCCCAAAACCCCTTTTTTGAGTCTTCATCAATGCGACGTTTGGCAGGTTACCAAGCCTTATTCAAAATTGAGCCATTCGCACGTCAATCCTCAGAGTATCAAGCCAAGCTCACCCTCAAAAGAGAGGAGCTAAAGACCATCATTCGTTTGTTAGAGCAAATCAGGAACGAGTATGAACGCGCGGAGGCAGGCTTTGAGATTATGATCAGTGGGGCGATGCAGCAATTGGTCATTCACTTGGCAAGAATCTATCAAAACCAACAAGGCGCTCTCCCCACCACCACCTTAGCCTTAGGACGTGCCATTGCATACATTGAGCTGAATTTTCAAAACATTGAAATATCGAGTGAACAAATTGCCAAGCACGCATTTATCAGCAAGCGTCAGCTTGAAAGACTGTTTCGCCAGTTCTTTAACACGTCGCCGACCAAGTATGTCAGAGCACTACAATTGAATTTTTCCCAAACCTTGCTGTTGAGTGAAGATAAATGCTCGATCCAATCGATTGCCGAGCAGAGTGGTTTTGGCGATAGCAACTATTTTTCTAAGTGTTTTAAAAACACTTTCGACATCACGCCAAAACAGTTTCGAGCCCAATACCGGCACAACTCAGGTTAAGTGCGCAAAGCTTTTAATAAAGCGCGGACCTAAAAAGAAAAAGGCCGCTTAAAATAAGCGGCAATATAAACGCGAAGAAGCGTCCCCCACTTTCCACGTTCATCGGCAAATCACATCCCTGTGTCAGCTAAACTGTTTAGGCTCAACGAAGAGGTGAGCCTGACGCACTATCAGGCTCCAAAGTGTGGCCATGTAGGTGGGAGAATTACCACCACATATCGGCTTGAATACCGACGATAAGATCCGCCTTGTCACGAGTATCGCCATCTAGGTATGTTGCTAAGAACCGTAGCTCTGGCACAGGACCGAAGCCTGTGTTGACGTTAATAGTTGGCGCAACCGTAAACTTGTAATCATAACTTGTTGATGTCACGCCAGCGACACTTTCACCCCGGTTGTACTGGTAACCTGCTTCTGTGGCGATGAAGAAGTTCTGATTTATTGGGAAAGTTGGTCGAACCATCGCCGATGCCCAGCTATCTGTGCTACCGTCGTCCATATCGTTGTATTGACCTTGGATAGAGTGGAACACACTCACGCCATTCTCAAAGAAATACCCACCCCAGACCAATGCGCGGGCGGAAACATCACCATTATTGGCTGCTTTAACACAAGAGCTGCCACATCCACTACTGGTAATTTTCCACGACGTGACATTGTTACCCGGTTTATAGGTGTTATAAGTTGTGAGTGTGCCACCCAATAATTGACCAGACCCCAGACCTTTACCGACTTGTCCAATGTATTTAGTAAAGCCTTTTTCAGAAAGACCGAACACACTATCTGAGTGGTAAATCGCCGTTAGGTCCATACCATTACTTGTGTATTGATTATTAACACCATTTTCTTCAATGATGTTGTCTGGCATATATTTCAGCATGGCGTGTAACTCAACGCTACCGAAGTTCACCCCAGTATGCAAAGCATGCATGATGTTGTTACTGTCGCCGTAAAAACTTGTGTCACCAGAATCATCACTGGCTATATATGCAAAGTCCCATTTCTGATCACCAAGTTCAACGCCTTCAATACCGAACCCCGTACCTGACATGTCGGTATAGAAAAAATCTGTCATAAAAATATAGTTGTCTTTACCGTAGAAGCGCTTGCCCCCCCAAACGACACCGGTTTCACTCACGCCTTCAAACTCGACGAAAGTCTCAATCATACCAATCTCGCTGTTAGCGGCGTCGGCATTGGCACCTAATTGGTTAGTCGCATATTGAGCGTTATCGGCACCAGCACGAGTTTTAATGCGAACTTTCTGACCATCGTCATTTTCAAAATTTTTCTGTAATGCCAACTCAAAATGATTGTCTGATTCGAGACCAAGACGACCTAGTCTCTCTTTAGAGCCAGGGAACTTTGAGCGCTTGTAATCATCGTTCTTGCTAAATAGTGCACCAGCACGAAAATAGCCATGGAACTCAAAACCATCGGATTTTTCTGCAAAAGTAGGTAAAGAAGTGAATCCAGCAGAGACGGCTAAACATGCAAGAGTAAGCTTTGACAGTTTCATATTAACTCCATTATTGATAGGGTACGCTCACAAAGAAAGCGCTTTCTTTTTATTTTAAAAAATGAACAAGCATGAGCGCTATAGGGGGCTATTAACTCGATGCATGCGCAATATATGCGACAAATTCCAGCTAATGGAGCGCTTTTACTTGTTCTGTCAGAAATATTAGCGATATTTTGTCACTACAAAAAGTTACACAGATCACATAGAAAGCGCTTTCTTTATATATTGATCACAATTATGCATTTGCAGGAACTATTTATCTATCTGAAAAACAAAGAGCCATGCAGGTGCATGGCTCTTGTATCAGCAGCTCAAGCTCAGTGCTTACGCCACATAATATTGTTAAGCTTGAAAGACATAGGGCCCGTTGGCTCAAAGACCAACAAATTGGTCACTCGGGTTGGGTCAACAGAGCTCCCAGCTTGATATCGATTACCTTGCGCCACCAATTCAGATAGAGGAACCTTGACCGTCTGCCACTGATTCGATTGATCCAGTTTAACCGCAATATCACTAGTCAATGGCCAGCCACTATCGACCTTAACCAATAGTTCGGTATCATCCTGTTTAGACTCAACTTGGATTTCGAAGCTCAACACACCAGACTCTAACCAGTGTGTGATATCGATTTCCGGCGAGCGGAAATAAAGGTTGCCAACGTCCCCGGTTTTGATGATCGATAGTACGCGTCCTCTTTCCGGCTCTTCTATCACTTGGTGCTCGACTACGTTGGTAGGATCGTAACTGTCAAAGGCTAAGGCTGCATTCAAATCATCAATAAAGACATTTAGGTTTGGGCCATCGGCATAGCTTGTGTCTTGTGTAAGAATTTCTGGTGCTTGATGGCCTTTTACCAACGTCGCTTCTTGTGCTGATGCAGCGCATCCTTTACCTTTCCAGCGATCCACAGAGCAGCGATAAACTTTGACAGAATCAACCAGCATCGTAGCAGGGAAGATACTCTCATCAACACCCGTCTCATTGGTTTGTCCGGACCAACTACCGCCAATCGCTAGGTTCAAGATAAGGTGGAACTTCTCGTTGAAAGGAGCAAAACTCGGGGCATTAACTATCTTCCCATCTTGCTCGTATTGAGAGTACCAGCCATGATGGGTTTGCGTAGCATAGTGGATATTATCGACATACCAGCGAATCTCACCTTTTTCCCACTCTATTGCGTAGGTGTGAAAGTCATCGGCCGGATTGACACCATTGGGTAATGAGAACTCTGCTCCACTGCTTACATTGTTGGGCCATTGAGCACCGTAATGAAGGGTACCGTGTATACGCTGCTCTAAGTCACCTTCCTTTGCGTCTGGCGCATCAGATTGCGCTTTTAGATTCACTGCCTCGACAATATCAATTTCGCCAGATGCCGCCCAATTTCCGTACTTGTTTTCTGAAGGTAACATCCAGATGGCAGGCCAAGTCCCTTGCCCAGCAGGAAGTTTAGCTCGCACTTCTACACGGCCATACTTAAAATCACGCTTGCCCAATGTGCTCAATCGAGCGCTGGTATATGGGAGAGTCTTATACGGACCATCTAGTTTTCCTTGGGGATCAGCGGAGCCGGTATACGTTTCTTCCTTAGCAACGATATGCAAATAGCCATCGCTGACGAACGCATTGTTTGATCTAGCAGTGTAACATTGAAGTTCGTTATTGCCGCCTCCCCAACAGTTTTCTTCAAATGACCAGTTGCGCTTGCTAATAGTGCTGCCTTCGAATTGATCTTCCCAAACCAACTGCCAATCACTTCGAGGCGTGATCTTCCCCCCGTGTTGAGATGAAGCCATAGCCGCACTAGAGCAGCTAGAAAGAACGACAACACTAGCTAAAGAACATAAGAGCGGCTTGATATGGATAGTTTTGAACATTGTAGATCCTTTGTTAATGCTAAAAGCACGTAACACTTGGTTCAGACCGATTCATGTCCCCCTACTCCACAAAAAGGTTTTACTGAGAATTACGTTGTATGAAAAATCCGCTTGATATTACTCATTTTTCCTCACAAAAATACTTGATCCAACTCTCAAAGAAAGCGCTTTCTTTGGATTTATATCACAGATACTGGTTATACTTTTAAACTCCGCAATACAGGCATTGTGCGAGATGTAAAACTAACGCTTCGACCAATGAATTGCCGCCTAGATTGCCATTACGATAAGCCGTTCTGAGTTCGTGTTTTTCGCACTGGGCGTATTGGTCATAATTTCATTCATTCAGAGATAAGTATCTTGATCACAATTAAAGAAGTCGCAGAATTAGCAAAAGTCTCTCAGTCAACCGTATCTCGCGCGATCAACGGCCATCCAACGGTCAAAGAGAGTAATCGGCAAAAAGTCTTCGAAGCTATTGAGCAACTCGGTTACCAACCCAATACTTTTGCCCAAGCCCTAGCTTCCAGTCGCTCTAACAGTATCGGTATGTTAGTGGGGTCACTTGATGGTCCCTTTTACGGTCCATTAATGCACCACACCGAAGATACAGTGCGTGCCAACAACAACCACCTGATAGTCACTAGTGGTCAGGAGTCTTTGCAAAAGGAGCGAGAGTCGATTGATTTTCTGCGTTCTAAGCGTGTGGATGGCTTTATTCTTCACTCTGATATGCTCTCTGACGATGAACTGATCAATGTGGTTAAACAGAATCCAGCTACGATTATCTTGAACCGCTACATTCCTGACATTGCCGATAATTGTATATACATCAATAACGAGCTGGGTGGGTACATCGCAACCAAGTACCTGCTTGACCGCGGTCATACAAAAGTCGGCTGTATCACGGGTCAATTGAGTAAAGGAGATAGCCGAGACCGCTTACAAGGCTATCGAATGGCACTGGATGAGTTTGGTATTCAGTACAACACCAGCTATGTCATAGAAGGACGTTTTGATCACGATGGTAACCACGAACGTGCTCGCCGCCTTTTAGATAGAGCCCCTGAGTTGACCGCTATTTTCTGTCAAAACGACAACATTGCGATTTCTGTTTATGATGTGGCCGCTGAGCGCAGTATCGAAATCGGTAAAGACTTATCTATTGTTGGTTTTGATAACGACTATCACAGCGCCCATATCAGACCGCGCCTCACTACCGTCAATTTTCCTGTACAAGAGATGGGGCGAGAAGCCGCGAAATACGTGTTGGCTATGGTCAAAGACGCTGCATACCAAGCCAAGCATATCCTCAACCCAGAAATGGTCGAGCGTGACTCGGTATACACGATGAAATAAGGCCAGTGCAGCTCTCCTATTGCTACTTTGCTTTGTATTACATCGTTACATCCACTTGCTCAGTAACCTTCTGGTACCAGCGGGTTATGTAAATGAATTTGCGTCCGATTCGGCAAGTCCAATTGTTCAATCACCTTGCCGAAATAGCGCTTGTAAAGCGCTTCGAACTCACCTGTTTGTCGTATCTCGTCGATGGCTCTTGACAGCATATCAGCCAACTCAGGTTGACGTTGATTGACATAGAAAACCAACGGGAACGGGTAGTTGAGCTGCAAAGTAGTTTCAATGGTTAAATCTTGGGAGTATTCAGGATAGCTATTTAATACGTCCTGCGCTTCAGCAACCCCTAACGATAAATAATCCACTTTTTCTTCATTAAGCCATGCTAACATTTGCTCCAAACTGCCCTGCTCAACAACATGATAATCATTGGCACGAAACAACTCTGCATCGACCCAGGTAGCAGGAACGCCCAGTTTCATTTTCTTAAGGGCGGCTTGATTTAAATGCTCAAATTCGTTTACCCGATTGTCCTTAACCACCAATACACGGCGGCCCAACAAGCCAAAACATAATGGCTTTTTCACTTCAATGAATGAGCGGCCTTCGAACTTTCGATTGCCTGCAACGGTGACCAGAGCACTGGCTCCACGTTCGAGCACCTTCCCTTCATCTTCGGCATTGGGGTAATCGGTTTGGTCACGACTCAAGCTTTTGTGTTCGTTGAATTTTGATAACAAAAGATTGATGAGTGCCCATTCATAGCGCTGTCTGACGGCCGTCTTATTCCCATTCCAAAACGTATCCATGGTTTCTCCGAGATTACCAATAACGGCCTTACTTTACTCTTCAAATTCGCCAAAGAAAGCGCTTTCTTATATGTTTAACGTTTTTGTGATACTAAGCAAAAATATCCAGTAAAACGAGGTGATCCTGTTCAAAAAAACACACTTCAACGCACTATATTTGTGCATTACGTAGGGCAGCATATGAAAACAACATATTAAAAACGGCCCCACATAATTATAATAATATTCTTAATATACAAGTAGTTACAATGAATCAGCATTTCCATCATCGCCTAGCTTCGATTTTGCACTATTTGTGATCTAAGAATGATTTTTACTACTTGGGTTTGAAGCTGACAGTTTATTCACTAACAATAGTGTCAAAGAAAGCGCTTTCTTTTTGTCGCTACACTAAAAATATGGCTATCTAAGGAACTTGAGATGCTGAATAAAACTCTTATCGCTACACTCGCTACTGGGATTCTGTGTTCTGGCGCTGTTCAAGCCGAAACCATCAAACAAGGCGGTACACTGACCGTCCCTATTGTAAATACGGGTTTTGTTGATAACTACAACCCTTACACCACCAAGGACCTACTCCATGGCATCATGTTTGAGCCTTTGATTGTATTCAATAACATGACGGGGAAAACGGATTTCCGCTTGGCTGAGTCTTTTTCTTACTCTTATGATCTCAAAACTATCACGGTAAAAATGCGTGACAATCTAAAATGGTCTGACGGTATACCATTAACCGCCGAAGACGTTGTGTTTAGTTTTATGTTAACCAAAGAAGCGCCTGCGTTTGACCAAAAAGGGATTTGGTCAGGTAAGAACCTAAAAGCGATTACCGCTCCGGATGCCAAAACGATTGTCTTCGAGCTTAACGAACCCGATTCAACCTTTGTTTGGAACTTAGAGCGTTACCACATTGTACCTAAGCATATTTGGTCAAAAGTGGAGGATTTGACGACCTTCACCAATCCTAATCCCGTTGGCAGCGGCCCGATGACTGAAGTTAAGTTCCTGAAACCGCAACAAATGGAGCTCTGTCGCAACCCGAACTACTATCTTGAAGGACGTCCATACCTAGACTGCGTGAACTTCCGTTCATACAACGACAATTCTCAGATTCAGCCTGCACTCATTAAAGGCGAGATCGATTGGGGTTCAAACTTTATTGCTAGCGTTGAAGAGACATTCGTCGCTTCAGATAAAACCAATCACAAATTCTGGTACCCAGCGAACGACGCCATTCATCTCTACGTCAACACCAAGAAAGCACCATTTGATGAAATCCGAGTACGCCAAGCGCTTTCTATGGCGCTGGATCGCGACATGATCGTCGATATTGCGGCCTATGGCTACCCAACCGCTAACTACAATGTTGGTGGTATCGCTGAATTGTACAAAACCCATATCGACCAAGGCGTGAACGATAAATACGGTCATTTAGCGCAGTACAACCCAGAAAAAGCCAAGCAACTGCTTGATGAAGCTGGCATCAAAGATCGCAATGGCGATGGCTACCGCGACAACGAAGACGGCTCTACCGTCAGCTTTGATATCGAAGTGGTCAACGGTTGGACAGACTGGATTCAAGTTGTACAGATGGTCACCGAGTACTTCGACGAAGTCGGTATCAAGGCTAACGTTAAAACCGTTGACTGGGCTGTGTATGACGCCAATCTGAAACAAGGTGACTACACCATGTCAATCAACTGGTCACTGGTGGCCACTCACCCTATTTTGGCGTACCAAGAGTACTTCCATACCTCTCGTATTGGTAAAACCTGGCATGCTGGCCATGGTGTTAACTCAGCGGAGATCGATGATCTGATTGATAGCTTTGGTGGGATTGGTGATGAAGCAGAACAAGCAAAAATCATCTCTCAGTTGCAGGAATACACAGCGAAAAACTTGCCGTTTATTCCTTTGTTCTCCAATGCAACTTGGTTCCAGTACAGCACTAAAAACGTTGTCGGTTGGCCAAGTGAGAGCAACCCATACGTGCAACCTGTATGGTATGACGGTGGTAAGCGCGTCATCATCCTCAACAAACTACACCTGAAGTAATGCTGCGTTAGTAGCTCATATGTGAGTTACCAGCAATTCAAGATGTACAAAGGGGAGCTGAATATGGCTCCCTCATTAAAAAGGTTCGTTATGTCGTTTCTAGCTCGCCGATTTGGCTTTTATTTTACCGCGTTTCTCATCGCAATCTCGTTCAATTTCATGTTGCCTCGCTTAATGCCAGGTGACCCTGTTGATGCCCTGTTCGCTGCCGCTCAAGGTCGCATGGACCCTGCGCAAATGGAGGCGGTTCGTGAAATGTACGGATTTGTCGATGGCAACATCTTTGTTCAATACTTGGCTTACATGAAGAGTGTCTTCACTCTGGATTTGGGCCCATCAGTGTTGATGTTCCCCGTCAACGTATCTGAAGTCATTGCAATGGCACTACCTTGGACTATGTTCCTCGCGTTAGGCTCTCTGATTGTGGCACTCATTATCGGTGTGAGTATTGGTACTTATGCCTCTTACCGACGCGAAGGCATTTTTGGTCAGGTGGTACCACCTGTACTCGCGTTCATCAGTAACTTCCCCTATGTGGTTACCGCTCTGTTACTATTTTATTTCTTTGGCTTAAAGCTTGAGCTGCTGCCACTTGCTTACACTTATGATCCGTCACTAGAGCCAGGATTTACCTGGGAGTTCATTTCAAGCGTCGCCCTCCACGCAGTGCTACCTGTAGGGTCAATGGTGGTCGTCGGCATTTCTACTTGGGTTTTTAACATGCGTAACGCCATGATTAACGTACTCGGTGAAGACTACGTCACCATGGCAGAAGCAAAAGGGCTCAGCAGCTATCGAGTGATGTCTCGCTATGCAGGCCGTAACGCTATTCTTCCTGTTGCAACCGCTATCGCCATGGCCATTGGCTTCTCATTCGCGGGCTCTATCATGACAGAGGTGGTCTTTAACTACCAAGGCCTTGGCAACATCCTGCTTAAGGGTATCGTTGCGCGTGATTACCCGCTTATTCAAGCCATTCTGCTTATTTTGGTTACTGCTGTTCTGACAGCAAACTTTATCGCCGACTTACTTTACGTTTGGCTTGACCCACGAATCTCAAATTAAGGTGCATCATGGACAAATCAATCACCACGCCTCCAGCCAATGACCCGGCGCTAACGGTTCGTGAGTCTCAATTTTCTTGGCAGCGTATTAAAAAGTCGCTAGGCAAAGTCTACGCATTTTTCTACGGCAATCCTCCAGCGATCATCGGCGGACTGCTACTGACCATCGTTCTAGCGGGGGCCCTTTTTGCGCCAGTATTAGCGACACACGATCCAGAAAAGCGCGTTGCTCGTCCACATCAACCAATCAGTGCTGAGCATTACCTGGGCACAACTCGCAGCGGTCGTGACGTCTACAGCCAAGTGCTGCACGGCGGACAGAAGTCGCTCACCGTCGCCATTTCTGCGGGTATTATCGCGATGAGCATTGCGGTCATCATCGGTATTTCCGCAGGTTACTTCGGTGGCAAAATTGATGAACGCTTGAACTTTTTGACGAACGTATTCTTGGTTTTTCCGCAGTTACCCTTGCTGATCGTCCTCGCAGCCTTCTTAGGACAAGTGGGCTCCTTAGTGATAACCGTGTTACTCGGAATAACCTCATGGCCCTGGGGCGCAAGAGTCATACGCGCGCAAACCATGGCGATTCGCAGCAAAGAATTCATCATCTCTGCAGAGGTTATGGGCGAGTCGAAGGTTCGTATCATTCTGGTTGAGATTCTACCAAACCTTGTCTCTATCGTATTTGGAGGCTTCTTGGGCACAGTGATTTACGCAATGGGCGCTGAAGCAGGCTTAGGTATCCTTGGTCTAGGCGATGCGACAGAAGTAAGCTGGGGCTCAATGCTCTACTGGGCACAAACGTCTTCATCACTGTACACAGGCGCATGGTGGGAAATGCTGGTACCAGCGATGGCACTCGCAATTACGGGGGGTGCACTGGCCCTGATCAATATGTCAATTGACCAAGTCAGCAACCCTAAACTACGTACTGGTCCACACATCAAACTATGGTATCAACTTAAAAAAGAAGCAGATAAGCGCCGAGGTCTACGATGAGCAATCTATTAGAAATCAACAACCTTTGTGTTGACTACGTATCGCCAAACGGCGTAGCAAGAGCGGTAAACAACGTGAGTCTATCTATCGCTCCGGGGGAAACACTGGGCATCGCTGGCGAATCTGGCTGTGGCAAGAGTACACTGGCCTTTGCTATCTCTCGTCTACATAAAGCCCCTGCACTTATCTCTGAGGGTGAGATCATTTACGACGGCCAAGACGTGCTTAAGATGAACGACAAGCAATTGCGTCATTTCCGTTGGAATGATGTCTCTGTGGTATTCCAAAGTGCCATGAACTCGCTCAACCCGGTAATTACTATCGGTGAGCAGTTAACTGACGTGATTCTTGCGCACCGCAAAATCAATTACAAGCAAGCCCATGAACGTGCAGTCGAGTTGCTTAACATTGTCGGTATCCACGGTGATCGTATGGCTAGCTTCCCGCACCAGCTCAGTGGTGGTATGCGTCAGCGTGTGGTTATCGCGGTTGCGCTGGCGCTAGAGCCTCAATTGATCATCATGGACGAACCGACCACGGCACTGGATGTCGTGGTTGAGCGTGAAATCCTCAACGAGCTGTATGAACTGAAAAGCAAGTTTGGCTTCTCTATCTTGTTCATCAGTCATGACTTAAGCCTGATGGGTGAGATCGCAGACCGTATCGGCGTTATGTACGCAGGCAACTTGATTGAACTTGGGGATGCGAAAGAGGTGTTTGGTAACCCACAACACCCATACACCAAAGGTTTGATCTCGTCGTTCCCAACCATCCATGGTCCCAAAGAGCGCTTGTACGGCATCCCTGGCAACCCCGTTAACCTGCTACAGATCCCGCAAGGTTGTAATTTCCAAGCGCGTTGTACTGAGTGTATCAACAAGTGTAAAGACGTTGAGCCCACTTTGGTTAAAGTCGACAACGGCAATCTCGTTTCTTGTCACCTAGTTTAAGAGGATAAAAAGATGGAAAATGCAACAAATCCTGAGGTCATTCTCTCAGTCAAAAACTTGGTGAAAGACTTCCCGATTGGTCAGTCAGTCAAAGACACTATGATGCGCGCAGTGAATGACGTGTCCTTCGACCTACGTAAAGGCGAAGCGCTGGCGATTGTTGGCGAATCGGGCTCTGGTAAAAGTACTGGCGCACGCGTACTGACACGTATCTACGACAAAACCGCCGGTGATGTTGAGTTTAAAGGCCAGCCGCTCGATGAGTACATCAAAGAAAATGGCGAGTTAGAGTATGCACGCCAAGTGCAGATGATCTTCCAAGACCCGTTTGGTTCACTCAACCCTGTTCACACTATCTACCACCATATTGCGCGCCCATTGATGATTCACAATCGCGCAGGAAAGCATGCCATTCCAAAGCTTGTGTATGAGCTGCTAGAGATGGTTGGGCTTTCTCCGGTCAAAGAAACCGCGGAGAAATACCCGCATGAGCTTAGTGGTGGCCAACGTCAACGTGTTGCCATTGCCCGTGCCATCGCGGTCTCTCCAGAAGTGATTCTTGCCGATGAGCCCATCTCGATGCT
The DNA here is from genome assembly GCF_947311885.1 of Vibrio sp. St2. Taxonomy (NCBI): domain Bacteria; kingdom Pseudomonadati; phylum Pseudomonadota; class Gammaproteobacteria; order Vibrionales; family Vibrionaceae; genus Vibrio; species Vibrio sp. St2. Next base: position 134,283 of record NZ_CAMZNA010000007.1, read on the forward strand.
CGATGTCTCGGTGCGCTTAGGTATTTTGAACCTAATGTCTGACTTAAAGGATAAGCACGGCATTTCGTTTATGTACATCACTCACGATATTGCCACTGCTCGATACTTCGCAGAAAAAACCGCCGTGATGTACGTCGGTCATATGGTCGAATGGGGTAACAGCGACAGCGTGACACAAAATCCACAACACCCTTACTCGCAGCTACTGCTTTCTGCGGTTCCGGAGGTGGGCAACTCGGGTAAACGTGAACTGTCAGCCAAAAAAGGGGAAATCCCACTCTGGAAGCCCAATAGTGTTGGTTGCCCGTTCGCAAGTCGCTGCTTAAAAGCGACCGAAGCGTGCACTGAATCTATTCCCGAACCAACCAGGGTCGGAGAAGATCATTACGCACGCTGCCACCATCTTGAGCCACAGCAATAGAATTTAACACAATCTAAATAGTGCATTTTATCAGCCAAGCTGACCATCAAATACTCCGATGGTGCTTGGTTTGGCCCCCGCTCGGCCAAAAAATACAAATGCGCTCAAAAAGGAACAAATCTATGAACTTTAACTATCAAGCAAACCAGGCGATCGGCGGTCAGTTTGTTGACCTGATGGGCGAGCGATTCTACAAAATCTCTAACGTTGATCGAATGAGCCCTTTCTTTATCAGTGTTGTATCAGCCAGCGATCATTGGTTATTTATCTCATCAACCGGCTGTCTTTCTGCGGGTCGTATTCGTCCTGAAAATGCGCTATTCCCTTATCGTTCAGTCGATCATATCCATGAAAACGCCGAGAACACAGGTTCTAAAACCATCGTTCGAGTAAAAAGTGAAAACGGTGCGACACTTTGGGAACCTTTCAACCGCCACCATGATGGGCTGTACCATACAAAACGCAACTTATACAAAAATACCATTGGCGATAAGATCGTATTCGAAGAGCTTAACCACACGTTAAAGCTTAAATTCACTTACAGCTGGAGTAGCAGTGAGCGTTTTGGCTTTATCAGACATTGTGAGTTTAGCGACCTTTCAGGTCAGGGTCGCGAGTTAGAAGTGCTTGATGGTTTACAAAATCTATTGCCTTCTGGCGCGCCGCTCAGCGCGCTGCAAACACGTAGCGCATTGGTCGACGCTTACAAGTGGAATGAGCGTTCCGAAAACTCGCCTCTGGCGCTTTATACTATGTATGCAAAGCTGAGTGACCGTGCTGAACCTGCAGAATCGCTCCTTGCTAGTACCGTGTTTGCGCTTGGTCAGGGAGCGTGTTCTACCCTGCTCTCCAGTGAGCAACTGAACGCTTTCCGTCGAGGCCGTGAGATAGTGCCAGAGACACTAACCAAAGGCGTTCGCGGCAGTTACCTCATTCATAAAACCCTTTCCCTGAAGGCCCATGGTCAACAGGGTTGGATGCTCGTCGCCGATATCGACAAAGGTCACCGTGAAGTCGTTGAGCTCAATCAGTTACTCACCAAGCCTTTAGAACTACGCCAACAAGTCGATCAGAGCATCGCTGACAATCAAAACGACCTGATCACACTGATGTCTGGTGCCGATGCTTGGCAAATGACCGCCGAAGAAACTACCAGTGTCCACCACTACGCAAATGTACTGTTTAATAATATGCGTGGCGGCGTGATTGAGAACAACTATGATCTCGACAAAGCTGACGTGATTAAGACCATCATTAACGCCAACAAAGTGGTTGCAGACAAACATGACTCTTTCTTTGCCGATCTGCCAGAAACTTTTACCCATCGAGAGCTAGTTTGCCAAGCCAAAGCAACTCAAGACGTTCAATTGATCCGCCTAGCCTATGAATACCTACCATTAACGTTTGGCCGCCGACACGGTGATCCAAGCCGTCCTTGGAACCACTACGAAATTAAGCTTAAAGATGAGAATGGTGAGCGTTTGCTCTCTTATCAAGGTAACTGGCGCGATATCTTCCAAAACTGGGAAGCCATTGCTCTGAGCTACCCGGAGTTTATCCCCTCATTTATTGCGAAGTTTGTTAACGCTTCGACCATTGACGGCTACAACCCATACCGCATTACCAAAGACGGAATTGACTGGGAACTGCTTGAACCAGACGATCCATGGAGCAACATCGGTTACTGGGGCGATCATCAGATCATCTATCTACTCAAGTTCTTAGAGCTGGCTGACAAGTATCAAAGTGACGAGCTAAAAACGCTGCTGGTCAGTGATGTATACAGCTATGCCAACGTGCCCTACAAACTGTGCAATGTTGAGCAGTTATTTGCTAATCCAAAAGACACCGTGGCTTTTGACAAAGAGCTTCAAGCGACTATCGAGCAACGCGTTGCCAGACTAGGCAGCGACGGCCGACTGCTCATTGAAGGGGAAAATCAAGTTTACTCGGTGAACCTCCTGGAAAAAGTGTTGGTTCCTCTACTGTCGAAGCTCAGCAACCTAGTGCTAGATGGCGGTATCTGGCTCAATACGCAACGTCCAGAATGGAACGATGCGAACAATGCGATTGTCGGCAATGGATTGTCGATGGTGACTTTGTACTACATGCGCCGCTATGTGGCCTTTATGCAAAAACTCATCAATGCAGCTCCGAGCTCAGTGTCCATTTCTAAAGAAGTGTATGAGTGGATGCTCGCGATTGAGAAGACGCTGAGTGAAGCCGAGAAAGAAATTCGCTACGAAACCGTTACTCGCCAGACTCGCAAAGCCATTCTAACTAAGTTAGAGAAAGCATTTGAACAATACCGCGCTAAGGTTTACCGCATGAATGGCTTCTCTGGTAAAACCAATGTCGAGTTATCGACAGTCAAACAATTGCTCACTACTAGCTTAGCGGTGCTTGATTCAAGCATTGGCAGCAACTTGCGCCAAGACGGTCTATACAATGCATACAACATTGTCACTTACTCGGCGGAAACACTCAAAATCGAACAACTCTACCCAATGCTTGAAGGTCAGGTTGCGGTACTGAGCTCTGGCGTGTTATCGCCGAAACAAGCGGTTGGGCTTTTGGACAAACTCTTTGCCAGCGACATGTACCGACCGGATCAGCACAGCTTTATGCTCTACCCAGACCGGGACTTGAGTCGCTTTGCAGATAAAAACCACATCCCTCAAGACAAACTCGAGGCCATCCCAGCGCTCAATGAGATGTTGCAGCAAGGTGATAAGCGCATTATCAACAGTGATGCAGAGGGTAACGTTCACTTTAACCCGGACTTTGAAAATGCAGGCTACCTTGCCGTGGCTTTACAGGACGTTAAGTCAATAAATGCTGAAGTGAAAGAGCAGGTCCAAGCTTTATATGAAGAGGTATTTAATCACAAAGCCTTTACTGGTCGCTCTGGCACCATGTTTGGTTATGAAGGCCTTGGCTGTATCTACTGGCATATGGTATCGAAGCTGTTGCTAGCGGTTCAAGAGAACTATCTGGTTGCTCGAAAACTCGACGCACAAAGCGAAGAGACCCTAAAGCTGGCTGAGTACTACTATAGCGTGCGTGCAGGCATTGGCTTCAACAAAACTCCACAGAACTACGGCGCTTTCCCAACCGATCCTTATTCACATACGCCTAAACAGGCAGGCGCGCAACAACCGGGGATGACGGGTCAGGTAAAAGAAGAGGTGATTACACGCTTTGTTGAACTGGGTCTTGAGGTTGAGGATGCAACGATTCACATCAACCCGACTCTCCTTAATCACACTGAGTTCTTAACAGAAGCGGCGCAGTTTGATTGTCAGAATATACAAGGTGAAAACTGCAGCTTTAACGTTGAGAAAGGCCAACTTGCCTTTACCTACTGTCAGATCCCGTTTTTCTATCGGATTGCCGATAAGGCAAGCATTACTTGCTTTAGCAATACAGGATCAAGCGAAACCTATGATCAACTAACGATTCCTCACAGTGTCTCAAAGTCAATTTTTGCACGAAATGGTCATATCACTAAGGTGCATGTGACGCTGACGAAAGCCCAGTTACGCCAAAGTTAAGCCATTTTATCAATTCATAGTACGAGAAAGCCCTTAATCATCGATTGAGGGTTTTTCTTAATGTGCTGAGCTTGATGGCGGTGAAAGTCCTAGACGTCGAGTCATTTATTCATCGCCTTAAAATCAAGAAGTCTGTTCTATCCATGACGTGAAACAACACGCGCAGACACCTTTGGTTACATCGAAATACTGGGGAATCGAGTTAGGCGGTAGTCCACTTAGATTTGATGGGTGTCTAACTTACCAACGTTCTCTGATCAAATGCCGCTAACACTCTTTGCTTGAAAAGCCTGAGCTGATGCGGCGGGCAGGTTTAATCAATTTCTGTTGTTGAATCTTTAGAGTCGAGTTAAGGCTTAGCACTAACTATTCAACAGAGGGTTGCTTCTTCACACCCGTCCACACTGCCAAAGTCGTCATCGCATACTTCATTCATAAATAGTCAACTTAACACTTCCCACGATCCAGACGCTTTATCGTTGACAGTTGGTCACTCAGAATTGCCCCAACGTTTGCTAGGTAAGAAAAAGTAACGGTTATGCATTGAGCAATTTTGTTCTATCTTCACCATCACTTGCTCTCTATACTTTCCTTATGTTTCCACCAAATAGATTGAGTCTGTCAGAATGCAAGAACAGTTTAGCTATCAAAAAAGTGCGCACACTCTAGGATTGTGTTCATTTTCGGCAAAGATGAGAGACTTTAGTTACAGTAAACATGCTCATGAAGAGTTCAGTATTGGTGTGACTTGCCGTGGTCGTCAGGACTTTTTCAGCAATGGCGCTTTTCACAAAAGTCAGGCAGGAAACGTTGTCTTTTTTAATCCAGAGCAGGTTCATGATGGGCATGCTGGAGGTGGAAAAGATATGGAGTATGAAATGCTCTACATCCCTGAATCAACAATGATGAGTTTGATGCAAAGCATAGGGAGTGTGTCTAAGGATCAGTCTCGATTGAAAGCGTCATCCTTTCACGATGCGGTGTTGCAACGCCAGATCATCTCACTTGCCCGCTCTATGAACTTAGCACAGCCGCTTTCTTCACTAGAAGAAGAGCACCTCTTGCTGGGCATTGCGCACTCGATTGTTCGCCTTGGCGATGGCTCGTTCATTGAGAAGGCGTATGGGCGAACAGACAAACTATTGCAGCAAGCCAAGGAGTTTATTCACTTCAACCTAAATCGAAAGCTAGGGATTGAAGAGATTTCAAACGCTGCCAATATGTCTAAATATCATTTCATTCGACTGTTTAACAAACAGTTTGGTATGACGCCACACCAGTATGTACTTAGCTATAAAATCAACCGAGTAAAACACGAGTTAGAGCTAGGTGATAATGCCGCGAATATTGCGTTTAAGTACGGCTTTTCTGATTTGAGTCATCTAAATCGTAACTTCAAAAATACGTTTGGCATCACGCCAACCCAATACCAAAAACAACTCTCGCTTTAGCCTCAACTAAAGCATCGACCAAAAGATCAACGCTATGCTGGACATAATTATTTATGCTCTAGGGGTCATGTACACCCCGGGGCCAGTCAACGCTATCTGCTTAAACAGTGGCATACAAAAACAAAGTTCAATATTTGGCTTTAGCCTTGGTGTCTCAATCGCCATGTTTGCATTATTCAGCGCGGTTTCGCTGATTGGCGAAACATTAATGAATGATGCTTTCTTACAATGGACCGCAATATTGGGGGCTCTCTACATTCTTTGGTTGGCATACAAAATATTCGTAAGCCAAGTGGGTAAGGTTGAATTCAAGCCTAGCCAAAACATGAATTTGCGAGACGGTTTTATGCTTCAACTGCTTAATCCGAAAGGCATTACGGTTGCATTACCTATTGCAACCGTTCAATTTCCCTCCGCAGGGATTACGGGCGGGTACATCTTTGTGTGGTGCGCTGTTTTGGCACTACTGGCGTTTGGTGCCCCTACGGTTTACTACATTGCAGGGCGTCTTATTGGCAAAAAGATAAACGAAACTGACTACTTAGTTGTCATGAATAAGCTAATGGCCGTGTTGTTAATGTTTGTTGGCTTAAAGATGGGCGTGTCGCCTGTCATTGATTTAGTGTTCTGATTAATAAGAGGTTATATGCAATTTAATTCTAAGTTTGTCATTGTTGTGGCGGAGGATTTACCGGTATGGCAGAAATTGAATGTTGTCAGTTTTTTATCTGGTGGCATCACTTCAACATCCGCGGTTCAGACTGGAGAACGGTATGTGGATGGGAGTGACAACACCTACCTACCGCTTTGTATTCAGCCAACAATTGTCCTTAAAGTGAAGAGAAGTAAACTGCCAACTTTTGTCCAACGCGCTCATCGTGCAAGCACAGAAACGGCCATATTCATCGATGATATGTTTGCAACAGGTCATGATGAAGCGAATCGAGGCACCGTTCGTTCCTATGATACGGAGCACTTACCCTTGGTCGGGATTGCACTATGTGCAGAGAAAAAGCTCGTGGATAAAATCGTTAAAGGCGCAAAGCTTCACGATTAGGGTTGACCTGTAATAACCCAAATCTAGGATAACGAGCCAGAGAAAAGTCTGGCTCAATTTTGTCCAGAGGCCGTGGCCTAACGACGACTACGATGGCGATAGTTAACGTCGTATTGGTGTAGTCGTTGTACAACTAAAGAAATTGTCGATGAGCTCACATATTAAGACTATCGCAGCAACCTTATGCGAACTGATACTGCAAATAGTCTATTCACTCTTTGAGAGTCTATTTTTGTGACTGCTCAAAAGCCAAGCCTTAATCCCATTACTTTCCGCGGTTCATGCTTAACACTCTACTAAGGCACTTAATGTGCTCATTATTTCGCCACATTAAGTGAGCCGGATCTAACCGCACTCTCAAATACCCACACCATTAGTGATGAGTCTTAAAGATATAACCAAGACAAATTCATGTTGGTTATTATTTGTGCAACATTAAGTGCACTGTTGAATAAGGAGGCATCTCCTCTGTGTCTGACGTTCCTTACCTCTGCAACGCTAACAAACAAAGCGCACACCGACCCCCGATGGAGTGGCCATATTACAAAGTGCAGTGTATTCAACAGCCTGTGTCTAACTTTATGAATGAGAGATCGATGAAAAAAACAACGTTAATTGCGCTCGCTGTAAGCTCTGGTCTAGCTTTCAGCACTGTCGCACAAGCGGCCACCCCAAAAACGGCTTTTGTACACCTATTTGAATGGGGGTGGGAAGATATTGCGACTGAATGTGAAACCTTTCTCGGGCCGAAAGGCTTCGCGGCAGTACAAGTTTCGCCACCGAATAAAACCATCTCTGGCAACCAGTGGTGGACACGTTATCAACCTGTCAGTTATGCGTTTGACAGTCGAAGTGGTGATAGAGCCCAGTTTCAAAGCATGGTTCAGCGATGTAAAGAAGCCGGTGTCGACATCTACCTTGATGCGGTCATCAACCACATGGCGGCGTGGAACCGTTCGTTTCCTGAAGTGCCTTATGGCAGTAATGACTTCCACACGTGCACCAGTAAAGAGATTGATTATGGAAACCGCTGGCAGGTGCAAAACTGTGACCTAGTTGGGCTCAATGATCTAAAAACTGAGTCTGAGTATGTACGCCAAAAGATCGCTGACTACATGAATGATGCGATCAGCATGGGGGTCGCTGGTTTCCGTATTGATGCCGCCAAACATATCCCTGCTGGCGATATTGAGGCGATCAAAAATAAACTTAACGGCAATCCTTATATCTTCCAAGAAGTCATTGGGGCTTATTCAGAGCCGGTCAAGCCTTCCGAGTACAAGCATATCGGTGATGTCACCGAGTTTGATTACGCTCGACGTGTGGGACCTGCATTTAGAAACAGTGATATTGCGAGCCTTCGCAACATCGGCCACGAGCTCGAACTTTCGAGTAGCGATGCCGTAACGTTCGTGACCAATCATGACGAAGAGAGACACAACCCTAATGGACCCATCTGGCATGGTGTCTCAGGGAATGGTTATAATCTCGCCAATATCTTTACCCTAGCGTACCCATATGGATATCCAAAAATCATGTCGGGTTATTTCTTTGGTGGTGACTTCGATGCAGGGCCACCGAGCAACGGTGTTCATACAGGTGATGCGTGTGGTTTTGACGGCGGCAGTTGGGTGTGTGAGCACCAATGGCGCGGAATCGCCAACATGGTCTCATTCAGAAACCATACCGCCTCAGAGTGGACGGTCACCGACTGGTGGCAAAACGGAAACGATCAAATCGCGTTCGGCCGCGGTGGTCTCGGTTATGTGGTGATCAACAAACGCTATGGTAGCGCTCTATCTCAACGTTTGTACACTGGCATGCCAGATAATGTCTACTGCAACATCATTGAGGCAAACTATGATGAGCAGACGGGGCAGTGTATTGGCGCGCCGGGAGCGCAAGGCCCATCGACGATCACCGTCAGCGGTGGCTACGCGGATTTCTCTGTTGCCGGTGATCATGCTGCTGCCATTCATGTTGGCGCGGTGGTGGGTGATGCTTGTACAGACTGTGGCCCAGATCCAAAACCAGCGACCGAGCAAGAGATCTGTTTTGATAATCAGCATAACTTCCATTCTCCAACCCTGTACTATTGGAACGTCGCCAGCGAATCGAATATCGATAATGCCACTTGGCCAGGTGTTCAAATGGAGCTTAAGAACGGCGTTTACTGCCATGACTTCGGGAGTAAGATAAGTAGTGCCCAAGTTATCTTTAGTGACAATGGTAGTCATCAGACAGCTGATCTTATCGCCTCTCAAGGGGCATTTTGTTACCTCGCTGGTGTTTGGGCTCCGCTCAGCCAGTGTAATAATGAAGGTAACGAAGTATGGTATTTCCGAGGCACACCTAACCAATGGGGTCTCACTCAGCTAAGCTATGACGCTGCAACCAAACAATACTTTACGATCCAGTCATTTAATGGTGAAGAGAGTCCCGCACGCTTTAAGATTGACAATGGCAGTTGGACTGATGCTTATCCAAGCTCAGACTATGTAGTCAGTGACTACAAGACTTATCGGGTGTCTTTCGACAGCGCCAGTAAAACTATCACCGTTGTCGAACAGAACTAACTCACTGTAAGGCTTCTATCTAGCGTCTGATGGAAGCCTTTGCTGTCGCACTAAGAAGTCAGGAAAAGCAAGCACCACCCCGTTTCAATCTTGGCTCCTCAGAAGTGTTACGCGGCCCCTCCTCACGTCCCGAATTGTTGCGCCACAAAATCAATAAAGACCCTGACCCGTTCGGGTTGATACTCGCCGCCGCGGTACAGGGCCGCCAGCGGAAACGTCATGGCTGAGAAATCCTCGTCGAGTTTTTGTAGTTCTCCTCGCTGAACATAAGGCGCCGCCATAATATGTTGGGTTAGCTTGATTGTATCCACTCATGTTATTTGCCCTATTTGACTTCTGTAAAAAAGATGCATTTAGTATGAGTAGTTTTAAAGGCAAAGCCGAAACGGATAATAACCACTTACTGAAGAAAGCGGCTTAGGGATAAAAATCACATTAACAAGCAATTAATTTGGCCTTTAACCAATTAGAAATCTTATTATGCAGAACACAAATGACTAATCCAGACATAATAATTAATGTCCCTATTAATTCCATATTATTTAATCTTTCCTGTAATATGAAACTTGAAGTGATGATACCTACGACAGGGATCAATAAAGCAAAAGGGGTAACGGATACTGCTGAATACTTTCTTAATAGCCAGCCCCAAATGGCAAAAGCAACTAATGTAGAAGCATAACTGACATATATTAATGAACTCCATGCTTTAACGCTAGCAGACAAAACCAGTTCGATAGGTGTGCTTGTTTCTGTATAGTATGAGAGGACCAATAAGGGTAAAGGCGGTATTAAGCATACCCATACCATAAAATGCAATAAATTGATTCCTTTTGTTTTTTTCATAATGACATTCGATACCGCCCAAAAAAATGCTGCCATCAGAATTAACGCTAAGCCAAGCAATGTGATATTTTTACCAGATTCAATAAAAAACAAGCTAAATCCTAAGCTTGACACTAAAATACCTATTATTTGACCTTTATTGATTTTCTCTTTAAATATAAAGACACTTAGACCTATGGTAAAAAAAACTTGAGCTTGTAAGATTAGGGAGGACAAGCCAGCTGAAGCATCGGCTTTCATGGCAAAAAATAGAAAACCAAACTTTAAAACCCCAAGAAATAGACCTACACCAAGTACATTCCATATTGATGTCTTAGGAAATGGAATAAAAAATACTGCTGGAATTGCTACAACGGTAAAACGCAATGCAGAAAATAACAATGGTGGAAGCTCTTCTAATCCAATTTTTATAATAGAAAAATTAACGCCCCATATAATAACAACTAATAGAGCGAGAAAAATACCATTTAACTTCAAAATTAATTTCCTTTTAAAAATTAAAATCCTATTACAATTAAGTTAAAACATCAATTTATAATAACTCATCACGTGTCTTTATAGACACATGCTCCTCAGGCATCACTTTATAAGTTTTCCCAGAGCACAACCAGTAATGATCTCGTAGTCTGGGGACTGCCTGACCTAGTCAAATGGTAGGCAAAACATTGCGATTTCTGACTGCTTTTACTTTGATATTTTTAGCCTAACTCAGTCTCTACTTCATAACAAACGACAATGGTTTCAATATGCTTTTTCTTATCCGGCATAAGGAGCTTAGAGTGAACCCACTAAATGGCTTTTTGTCCAAAAATGAGCAAGAGCCGATCTCACCAAGCGACTCTGCAGCACTTTAATTATCCAGCGACTTTGTCACTGAGGTAAAACAGCGGAGTGGGAAACCTAATCTGGTTATCACCATGGGTCAATATCTAAGACTTTAACGCCTACCAAAACAGAGCTAACAAGCAGTAAACTATGTTTGCAATGTTGCAACGCTCAAGTGGGCGAAATCATAGTGAATGCCTAGGCTATCAATAGAGTCATGCCGCTAGGCATGCCCATCAGAAGTCGATGGCCCATTGTATGTGGCATCGTTAAGCCTCAAATTGATTTGCTTAACAACGCCGGTTGTCAGAGTAATGAAGAGAAGAGCCATTTATTTTTTGGATTTCAACGGTCTCATCTTAAAGGTAAAAAACACCGTCGTAGCAATAGACACAAAGTATCCAATAAGTGATATCGCTAGTGTTCTCGTTACAATGTCCGATAAATAGTTCTCTGGGTCACACTCGAGGGACATGGTGTATTTCAAATAAAGAAGTATCTCTGTAAATGACGCAAACATCGCTACAGGGAATAAAATCACAACAAATAAAACCGCAATCCACTTCGTCATACCTTAAAACACCTTATTTATTAATAGATAGACCACTTGATTCTCCTAGCACACCTGATGAAGACGTTGCAGACTGATACGACCTATCTCTATCACTCAACTCTTTTTTGTCTATTGAATTGACGTTTTTGATTTTTAATTTCATCTCTGACGTCACCTCAATGGAAATCATATCAAATGTTGATGCCGAATCTTCTAAATGCTCACTCAGAGAACTGGGGATGATAAAATCCTCTTCAAACTCAACGCCAAAAAGTGAAGAATCAAAAATCTTCGAGCCTGACACTTTCAGAGCATCAACGATTTTTGTTGTACAGTTATTCCCTAGCAAACTATACGAGTCAATAACCCTACCGTGTTTCGCGACTAGCTCTCTGGCTTGCGAATCGACGGTCTTTTCACTTGATGACCAATGTTTATCTAATTCTTCAAAAACTTTGCTTGCGTTCGCGTCAATGATTTTAAACACCTTCGCATTGTTCTTGTAGAGCTGACTTCTGAGATATTTTAAACTATCGTCGCCAGTGGCCTTGATTAAAACGCCCTCGCCTTCTGTACCCAATGTATTTTCATATATGTCACCATACCGTCCATAAGAAAACATGGTGATCTCTGGGTCATGTACGGTAAGCAATGTATGCCCTGTACCTATGGTCTCCACCCAAACAAAGACGCCCTTACTCACAATGTCGTTTTCAGGGGATGTTTTTGTCCGCTGATTTACCGCTGAACGAGGAAAGAGCCAATTCGTCACAGCGCGATGAATGTCGGCTTCTGTCGACCTTGCCTCCCCGCATTTCGCTCTTTCTGACAGCACGTTTGCCCGCTGTTCAGCGCATCGATCATTATCGGCCGATGTTCTTCTTAACTCTTCCTGCTGATTTCGACGGTGTCGCTCCGCACGCTCTCGGGGTGAATCTTGATTATTGGATGGTAAAACGGGAGGAGATTGATATCGCATTCTAATACGCTTATGAAAAAACCGACATAATAACAAAGTTTTATCTGAACGAAATACAGGCAGAGCAAAAGGCACACAATCACTATCAAAGGGGGCTCGCCCATTTTCAGATCTCAATAATCGATAGTCATTATTCCTATGGCTGGGCCAAAACAAACGGCGCACGTCTAGGGGTTCAGCACATAGTTCATCAATGGGGCAATGGCGTTCTCGTCTACATGATCTGGCCAGAGCAGTAACCGGTGGCAAAGTCTGACGCTGCTGGTATTAGCGAATCCGCTCTCGGTAGTTTATAAAGTTCACATACTTGGGCAGCGCCGTTCTAAGAATGTACTTGCCTGTTTTCGAGGTCCCTGCCCAACCGACCATAATGAAATGCGCCCCTTTAAAGCGCTCCAGAGAGCTCAGGTGATAGACGTGCATGATCCCCTCTTTGAGTTCTTTGTCGATCAAGAGACTTGGCTCTTGGTAAGAGCCCACGTTTAACCAGACCGAGCCATCCTTCTGTTCGGTATAGTTGTTGATTTCCCCCCAAAACAGTCTTTCGGTTTGCAGATCGTCAGCGGTCATCGACGCAATGTTGGTCAGGTAGGCGTGCAGATCGCCATTGAGGACTTCTCGGCCACTGTCGGCGATGATGCGGATGTGCTTGCCCGCACCATAGGCCGCATTTTTCACTAGGTAGCTTAAAATCTGACGCAAGGAGCGCGTGTCGGGAAAATCACTGGGGCGTTGAGTCGAAGGAAGCGACTCTGAAGTGCCTGGCCAGGTATGCGCTTCACCGCCGTGCTTATCCGCGGGGCTAGAGACTTCCATGGAATTATGTTTGGTCTTATCGAGGTTGATGAGGATCTCTGCGCTTTTTGCGGATGGGCCTTCTTCGCTGGGCTCCCCTGCCTCTCCGTCGGCAACTAACACAGACGTTGCTTTCTCACACCCTTCCACATGGTGGGCATTAAAACACGCAGCGCGAATCGTGTCTTTGTACTGATAGGATTTGGTATACCAGGCCTTTTTCTTGCACTCGATGCATGTGATCAAGCCTATGTATTGGTCAGGATGGCGCTCGAATGTCTCCGTATCGACTTGCCGTCCATCCACTTCATACTCGACCACACGCATCATTAAACTCCATTTCAGTCAGCGCAGAACATACAACCACATATGCAACATGATACATTTCGGTCAATTTTGTTCAATGATGTCGATCAAGTCCCTCAGGCCTCCTTACTCTCCCCTATCCATTGGCGTCACTCCGTCTTAACGCCTAAATAAGCGGCCATCGGTACGTTGAAAAGCCAAAAGCCGTTCGACTGCCAAACATCGACCTTCCTCAGCACACGCTTCATACATTGACCGTTGATGTCTCACTAAACCGGAGTCGATGATGGGCGAGAAAATGCACTGTCTCATTTTTTCTGTGATTTTGATAATTAATCTTTCCATATCAATCGATTAAAATCCCGAATAAAATTGTTAATGCTCATGCGCACATAACTGGGAAAGTGTGCATGCTCAGATTACAAATGTTATACGTCCTGAGCATGCTAAATCTAACTAACCAACTGATTATATTAATATCTTAGGTTATATTATTGGCTGTTAAAATTGATCACCAAAGAGGCAATGAAATGAGTGAAGTTAACTGGGATGTATTTGTTTCCCACGCTTCAGAGGACAAAGAAAGTGTTGTCCTGCCTTTAGTTGACCTGTTGCTGTGTAATGGGATGAAAGTTTGGCTAGATAAAGGTGAGATTTTCTTAGGTGACAGTATTCGAGAAAAAATAGATGAGGGACTTGCTAAGTCTCGGTTTGGAGTTGTCGTTATAAGCCACAATTTTTTTGCAAAAAATTGGACAAGGGCTGAGTTAGATAGCTTGTTCACAAGGGAAATGGGTGGTCAGAAAGTTATTTTACCTGTTTGGCATAATATTAGCGCCGAAGAGGTAAGTGAATTCTCTCCTCTTATTGCAGGTAAACTCGCAGTAAGTACTAGTGATGGCCTTGGACATGTGGCTGAACAGATCTCTAGAGCTATCTTTCAATCGGGCAGAAAAGAGTTAGTTGGTAAGCCGATACATACTGGAAAGCTGACTAAAAAAGCAATCATGTCGTTTCCAGTTGGCAGCTATCTTGTATCGAACTGTTATAGCTCATTTGATATGCAGCCTTTGTTAGACGTCAAATTAGGGGATATTGATGATCGAGAAAACGCATGGGAACTAGCTAAAACACGTGGTGCTGATTCTAGGTTATGCAATGTCTTTATTAAGTATGAAGACTATCAAGCTCATATGCGTAAGCTTGACACGTTAATCAAACTAAAAGCATAGAGCGTTCAGAGTAGAGGCTGTACGCATGACAAACTGTTTAATAGGGAATCGCAACGCGTGGCATTTCCACTATGCGTTAGTTTGAGTGATTAAGGCGGCTTGCAGTAGCTTCGTCGGTATTGCGCCGTTCCCCCCTTAACAGGGCGTTAGTACATTTAAAGAGTATATTGGATGGATATTAGTTCAATTTGTGAAGAGCTGAATGCTCTTTCCAAAGATTATAAAATCGGTCAACTTCAAAGACTCAGAAAGAAAATTAAAAGACTTTCTAAGCCCAAAACACTTAAATTATTTAGTGACCAGACAATCACTGATGAGTGGGCTTTTCACTCTGGTGGACGCACAGAGCTCCAATTTAATATCGGCTATGAAAGTCGAGGCTTTCGATATGGCGTAGCACTTTCTCTACAACTTAGTAAGACTCTTCCTGATATCTCAGAATTTGAAATAAAAATTCAAAGATTTAATGAATTTCTGCTGGCACATTACAGTGAGCTCAAACACTTTGACATGTGGGTATATACTCACGATAGCGGACGTACTGAAACATTCAAAGTTACGGAAATTAGTAGCGAATACTTTGAAGAAGGAAATTTCATTTTTATCGGAAAAATAAGTTCACCAGACGGTGTTGAGACAACTCAAATCTTAGAGGTTTTTGATCAACTACTTCCGCTATACGAGTATGTTGAAAGTGATATTTCACTAGATGAATCCATAAGCTCTGTAAGCGATGGCTTTAAATTTACCTCTGGGTTTTCAAGCAAAAAATCTATGGCTGCCGGAACAACATGTTCTAAGTCCTTTGAGATAGATTTAAAACATAATGAATTACAAATACAACTTTGTACTTTGCTTTCGGAAATTTATGGGGCTGAAAATGTAGGAGATGAATGTTTAACGAAATTTGGTACGAGGGTGGACGCTGTTGTCCAAACATCAAGTGGTAATGTATTTTATGAAATAAAAACAGCATCTACTCTGAAATTGTGCATTCGAGAATCGATAGGTCAGCTACTTGAGTATGCTTATTGGGGTATGGAAGTAGTACCGTGCAAAATAGTAATTGTTTCAGAGCATGGAGTAACGAATGAAGCTAAAAATTACCTTAAAAAACTGAGAACTGATTTTGGCTTACCAATTTACTATCAGCAAATTGTTCTTACGAGCACTACATTACCAAAAATGCACTAGCAACTTCGGAGTGATTCGCAACGTGTGGCATTTTTAATATGCCTTGCTTGAAGTGATTAAGGTGGTTTACAGAGGCATTGCGTTGCTCACACCTAAATGTGGCGTTATGTCATAAAGAAGACTTTAGGAAAATAATAATGAAGGAACTATTAATATTGGCACTGGGAGTTTTGTTATCTGGTGCTGTTTTAGCAAGTGAAGTCCAAAATACCAAAATCATAGAGGTGAGGTCGGGTCCTTGGTATGGAACAATTGTTACCTTTAAGGTAGCGTCCACGCCTAGCTCTCAACCTACGTGCTCCAACATGGGGAATAGAGGTCATTATGTTTTTGACACGTCTAATCCAGGTGGTGCTCAGTGGCTATCAATGGTTTTGTCAGCTCACGCGAGTGGGAAAACTGTTCAGGTTTGGGGAACTGGGAAATGCTTAGATGTAAACAGTACTGCACTTGCCGGAGAAGAGTTAGAAACCATTGCTATCAAGTGACGCAGCCAAGCGTTATGTTGTTGGAGAGATAATGAAAATACGAGATATTCATGAGTCAGATTGGGATCAGGTGTATCAACTCATGGAAGATAATATGCTCGAAATGCAGCTTGAGCTAGGTCTGAAATGGGATCGAGAAGCCATCCTGAATTTCTACAAACGAAAGTCCGTTATCGTTATAGAGCAAGACCACAATATTCTCGGTTTCATTGCTTTCCATCAAAGTGATGATTTCCACTTCATCGACTCCTTACAAGTGGCTAAACAACATCAAAATGGACTTCTGGGTGGTCGTTTACTTAAAGCTTCGCTTCTACACACTCAGTCGCTATCTAAAGTAAAAAATGTTAGATGCTGTGTGTTTGAAAATAACCCTGCTGAAAGTTTGTATTATGCTGCTGGCTTTCAAGAGTTAAGTCGTACTAATGGGGTCTTAACCTTAGAGGCGCCTCTGAGTCAGTTGGCTAAACGCTTAAGGTTAAAATCAGAATACGCCATTTAAGAGTGATTCGCCGCGTTGGGCATTGTTGCTAAGCGCTGGTTTTAGTGGTTAAGGTAATATGCGGAAGTATCTATATGGCGAGCCTCACACCTTAACAAGGCGTTATAACGACAGAGAAATTTATGAATCATTGGAAATTAATGTGGGAAAGCTATCACTATAATGCAACATTAAGAGGATTGTTCTTTGATGTCATAAAGTATGCAACTTGGTTTGATAGAGTACTTGTATTACTTGCTTTTGTCAGTGTCGTAGTTAGTTTGATCTTAGTTTTTACTTCTACTTTGTTTAATGCTATCTGGGCAGTGGCCATTGGTGAGATTATTCTTTTCGCCAGGTTGCCTTCTTTGAAAAATGGTTTAATTGAAGCTGAATTTGGCGATAAAGATAACAGCTTTCTGCCACATGACGACCATACACACCAAGAATCTAGATACCTGCTGTTTAAGAAAAGCCTAAAGTCTAAGCATATAACACCCAGCCACGTACATGATTGCTTTGATTTGGTAGATACTCAAATTGATATAGCTTCTACTTCTGGTGTCGTTCTGAAACGATTTGCTTCATTCAGTGCTGGTGTTTTTCTTGGTTTCTGTGCCATTGTTTGGAGACAACTTGATAGTAGCGGACTCATATACGTCGGGGCTTCGTTAATAGCATTATGTCTACTGATCATGCTTTTTTTGCTCATGGTTCCAACCAAGCTGGAAAGGTTCAAAGAATTGAAATATTTTATGCAGTTATATTGTAAAGAAGTAAACAACTAGAAACTCGTCATAACAAAGCATTAAGCCGGATTCTCAAACTCTTACAGAACTCTCTAACGCTCAAGTATGGCTCATATTCACTCACCGCTTGTTACGGCGTTATAGCTTAAGAAACAGTTAATATTAGTAGGATTTATGAAAATATTATCAAGTACAGTGAAAGGCGTAGTTGCAAAGGAAAAGCTGAAACACTGGGTTCCAATGTGCAATACATGGGCCTTTAATATTGAGCGCTATACACGGCTTACAGAATCTGGCGATGCACCTTACGATAACAATGAACGAGCTAATGTTAGTTTGTTAGCAGGGGCTGCTTGGAGTTGTGGAAATATTGCGCTAGAGGAATTCCAAACTATTAAAGGTTCTGGCGATAGTGAGAAAAATGGCCGAATTGACTTGTGGCTTTGCTCTGAAGAATCTGACGAGGAGTATGTAGAAGCAAAATTTAAGAGAATCTCTATTAATGGAGATTATATTAAACATATTGAGTTGTCTTTAACTGATGCTGTAGAAGATGCTGAGTTCTCAAGAGGTGATGATGGTATATCTACTGTAGGCGTTTCATTCATTGTTTTCTTTATGAAAGAAAGGTCGATTCCAAATATTATTAAGGCTCTAGATGAAGCAATAAAAAATGTACAAAGTTCAATAGAGCACGATTTACTTTCTTGGTGTTACCCCGAGAGAGATATGACTCACGTTTATAGTGATGGTTACATTGTCCCAGGGATATTAATGATCGCTAAGAAAGCTTAAGTTTCAGCCATAACAAACTGCTCAAGGTGATTCCTAACGCTTGGCGGGCTTGGTTTGAAATGTCAGTATTGGTGTTTATATGACTCGAGTTTTGAGGTAGCGTTACTCACACCTTAGCAGGGCCTTATGTATAAAGAGTATCAAATCGTGAGACAATTACTTTACATCATGCTAATTTTTGTACCTAGCTTTGCCTATAGCGCGGAACAAGAATATGAACATGGCGTATATAGTTTATTAGACTCTCTGGAACCTGTATTATCAATCCCGAATAAAGAGCTTATAGAGTCCCTTCGCTCCTCAAGCCTTCCTCCCGAAGTCGCAGAGCAATTGATAGTATGCTTGAGGAATAATCGGTTTAGCGTTTATGACTCTTTGGTCCCTTCTTTATCGAACCGAATCAGTTTAAGAGAACTACAAATATTAAAAGATCACTTTACACGCTCAGAAGTGAGAGTTTACTTGAACACTAGGGAAGAAAGAGAGTTCACTGACGAAGAAATAGCCTTGTTAAATGAAGGGATAAACTTAGAGTTACTAGGGCGATTTAATAGCGTCATTCTTGAACAGCTTAACCACGTTGAAACAATAGCTTTGGAAGTTAGTGAAAAGTGCATGGTGATTCTTGATGAGATTGATACATAACAAACTGCTCAAGAGGGATTCGCAACACTTGGCTTACTCGCCTCGCTCAAGTATAACCAAGTACCGCTCACACCTTAATGTGGCGTTATGTTTGCAGGTGTAGATATGCTCGAATATTTAGCTTCATGGGCATCATCAAAATCCAAGATATTTAGCGGTGAAAGTTTAATCGTTGAGTTATCAGAGAAACTTGGTGAAGAAATAAAAGCTCAGTACATTGAAATTGAAGGAAACGGCTTGTTATCTAGAGCAACTTTGTGGGAAACGGGCAACCTTGTTTTAGAAGCCATTGACATTGAATCAGAGCAGCATGCCATATCAGAAATCTATGAGTTGCGAGATCATGCCCAACTCGACGGCAAACTAAATTGGTGGCTAAGTGAAATCACCACTCATGATAAGATTTATATATAACAATAACTTAACAGCAACTTCCAACGCTTGGTATTTTTCACTCCATCGTTGGGTTTTGTGTTTATGGTGATATGGTTAGGTTTAGTGATAGCGTTGCTCACACCTTAATACAGCGTTATGTACTTTTAAGGAAAATTGACATGGAAGTAGTAGAAGCAAGTCCAGATTTAGCTCCATTGTTAGCGAGTTACGCGAGGGAATGCTTGGGATCGGGTATCCCTAAATATTCGGGTGTTGAGCAAAATCCAGAAGCTTATTTGTCCAGTTTGGTTGAACGCTCTAAGGCAACTTCTGAGTTACCCAATGGGTATTTACCCAGCACAACTTATTACTGCGTATCAGACTCTAAAATCTTAGGTGCCATCCGAGTTCGTAAAGGTAGCAATCCCAACGTAGAAAATGTAATTGGTCATATTGGCTACGAAACTAGGCCTTCAGCTCGTGGTAAAGGTGTCGCCTCATATCTCCTTGCTTGGGTTCGTGACTACGCTTTAACTGATCCAGTTATTGTCACTTGCTCAATTGATAATCCAGCATCTCAAAAGGTTATTGAAAACTGTGGTGGTGAATATCTTGGCAACTACACAGACGCAAGTGAAGGTACTGTAAGGCGCTACCGTTTAGCGCGCACAAAATAAGAGGATTAGATATTGGAAGATACAATGCTCAAGTTAGCGTACTTTACGCAGCATGTGACTTTGAATAGAAATGACTATGAGTACATAGAAGAAGATGAGCTTGGCGTTGTGTTTCGCTACAACGAGAGTGTCCTTTGCCGTCCTTATATTTATTTTCGCCCAATCAATGTAACTAGTACTTTGAACGAATATGAATTTACAGAGACTATATTCGAGTGCTACGAGGGGAACGTTGAAATTGTCTCTCAAACTTTCACTGAATTTAAAGATAGATTTCAGATAGTTACACGCTATGGTATCGTGCTTGGCGACAGTAATGGTGAGTTTACGGGATGTGAATTTACCTATCGGCAAGATAGTGACAACATTTTTAAGTACCAAGTCGAAAACTCAATAGTCCCTAAAAATGAATGTTGTACACCTTTGAACCCTCTAAAACTCGCAGTCAATGGAACGCTGGAGTGTGAGGTTGTGAATGAGCCGCTAGCAGGTTCTTTTCTCTGCCCAAATTAATTTTCACATAACAAACTGTTTAGGAGTGATTCCCAACGCGTGGCTTTTTTACCGTGCGTTACTTTTAGTGTTTAAGGTGGTATGCAGCAGCTTTTGTATTGCGTTGCTCACACCTTAACAGGGCGTTATATATTTTCATCAATTTAGGAGTTATTTAATGTCTTATTCAGAGGCCAGTTGCCTGTGTGGCTCTGTAAAAATCACAGCAGAAAACCTCAATCCTAACTTCACAGTTTGTCATTGTCAGTCCTGTCGAACTTGGGGTGGTGCGCCATTTTTCGCAGTTAAATGTGGTACTCAGGTGAAAGTAGAAGGTGAAGACAAAGTAAAAATGTACAAGTCATCCTCTTGGGCTTCTCGTGGATTCTGTAAGGAGTGTGGAACCCATCTGTTTTACAAGTTCAAAGAAACAGGTGAATACAATATGCCTGTGGGCTTGTTCCCAAACGTGGAAGGTCTGAAAATGGACATGCAATACTTTAGCGATATGCGTCCAAGTTATTATTGTTTTGCCAATGAAACCCAGGAAATGACGACAGAAGAAATTATGTCTTACTTTGCAGATAAGGGGTAACTAAACCTATAACAAGTGTTCAAAAGGACACTCAACCCTTGGCACTTTGACTCACTGTTTGGCATAAACGGTTATGCCATAATAGTTTAAGCTTGTGGTTGCGTTGCCTGCCCATTAGTTCGGCGTTAGCCCTTTTCGAGGAAATGATATGGAAATCGTGCAGGAAATTGAGGTTTCAGAATTGCACCATAAAGCAATCGAAGCATTAAGAAACCAAGCTTTTCCAGACAGCCAAGTCAATCGTTCTTACTTTAAGCAGTTACCTCATATGCGGGCCCTTCACTTTCAAGGTGAACAGTTGATTGGTTATCTTGGATTGGACTATCGAGTTGTTAGCGTCGGTGAAGAAATACATAAAGTTCTGGGCGTAATCGACTTCTGTGTTGACGAACGTTATCGAGGGCAAGGTATTGGCTCTTTAATGTTGTCAGAAGTATCGGCATTTGCGGAAACTAAAGATGTCGATTTCATCATCCTTATATCGGAGTTGCATGATTTCTACTCATCCAACGGTTTTGACAAAGTTCAGTGCATGCAGTCATGGTTAAGGCTCCATGAGCACACTAACTTTGGTATCGCTGTAGAGCATATTGATGAACTGTATGTGAAACCCCTCAGAAGTAAACCGTGGGGCGTTGGACATTTTGATTGGCTAGGTTATATGTACTAGTCAACCACTGAGCTAACAAGCATTTAAGAGTGATCCCTAACGCTTGGCATTTTTCATTCCACCGTTGAGTTTAGTGCTTACGGTGGTAAGGTTACGTTTTGTGGTGGTGTTACTCACACCTTAAAGCGGCATTATGTTCATCCTCGAATGGGTGAGATTAAGGAGGATATATGTCAAAGGAATTGAAGTCTTCGTCATTGAAAGTACAAGAGTTTTTGTCCCGAAACGGCCAAGATTTTGTCGTGCAGGAAATGCCAAGCTCTACTCGCACCGCATCTGATGCCGCTGAATCTATCGGATGTACGGTTTCTCAGATAGCGAAGTCGGTCATCTTTAAGCATGGAGAAACCGGTGAGCCAGTGCTGGTTGTTGCGTCTGGCGCTAATATGGTGTGCGCTGACAAAGTCAAAGAAGCGACAGGAATTGTTCTTACCAAAGCAGACGCTTCTTTTGTCCGTGAAAAAGTGGGTTACGCGATAGGCGGTGTCCCCCCAGTCGCTCACCACTCATCAGTCCACACCATTTTGGACAACGATCTGAATCAGTATTCTGAAATCTGGGCAGCAGCGGGCACACCTAACTCAGTGTTTAAACTGAATCCGCAGAAATTAGGTGAACTAACACAAGGCCAGTGGGTAGATTTGGCAAAATAAACATCACCATCTGTTTAATTAAGTTCCGCAGTGCGTTGCTTTATTGGGTGATTAAGGTGGTGTGCAGAGGTGCCATTGCTCACACCTTAACGCGGCGTTGATTGCCAGAGCAAGGAATACGAAATAGTGTCAGAAAAGTACATGCTAAGGGCTTTAGAAATCTCCAAAAGTGCTTTGCCTCATTGTATTCCCAATCCACCTGTAGGGTGTGTTCTTGTTAAAGGTAATAGGGTGGTATCCGAGGGCCATACCCAAGCTATTGGTGGAAACCATGCGGAAGTGCAAGCTCTTAATGCTTATGAAGGTTCGATGGGCGGAGTAGTCGCCTATGTGACTTTAGAGCCCTGTTCCTTTGTCGGACGTACTCCCGCGTGCGCAAACACGCTAGCGAGATCGGGGATTAAACATGTTGTCGTTGCCCTACTCGACCCAGACAAGCGCAATAGTGGTAAGGGTATCGCCATCCTTGAACAGGCAGGTATAAAGGTCGATATTGGCCTGTGTAGTCAGCAGGTGAATGGCTTTTTAGCACAGTATTTGGGGAAGTCGTAAAAGCAGATAACCAAGCGTTCAATTGGACAGCAATGCTTGGCGGTTTTGACTCACAGCTTGGCGTTAGTGTTTACGTCATAATGGCTTAAGTATTTCGCAGCGTCGTCCGCGGCGTGAGACATAGAAAGAGATTGATTGATGTTCGGATTGTTCAAGAAAAAAGAAAGCAGCGCAAAAACTGAGCCCGAATATATCGTGGTCACTATAAATGCTCGAGTACAACCAATACACAGAGGCGAAATATACGAAGACCCACTTGATGAAGTGCTCTCTAAAAATTCAATCGGTGAAGTTTCTGGAGGTGGTACTCTTCAATCCCAGTCTGGTGAAATCGAGCATTGCGATGTGGAAATTCAGGTGAACAATTCAAGCAGAGAAACGGTTGAGATCATCCGGTCTTCACTCGAAAAAATAGGAATACCTAAAGGCTCTAAACTCAAAATTGAAACCACTAACTCGGAAATTGAGTTCGGTACTTTGGAAGGTTTAGCTATTTACCTAAATGGTACAGACCTAGACCCCGAAGTGTATGCACAAAGCGACTCTAACTACGTCTACAGCGAATTAGATCGATTGACTGATGGCAATGGTAAAGTCTATAGCTACTGGCAAGGACCAAAGGAAACAGCTTTCTATTTGTACGGTACATCTTTTTCTAAAATGAAATCGCAAATTTCCGGTTTAGTTAGCAGTTATCCTTTATGTCAAAAGTGCAGAATCGAGCAGATTGCATAAATATTGCAAACAAACTGCTTACGAGGGATTCGCTACGCGTGGCATTGTTACGAGGCGTAGGTTGTAGTGTTTAAGGTGGTATGCGGTGACTTCGGTATTGCGTTGCTCGCCTCTTAACAGGGCGTTTTATTTGTGGGGTCTAGATGGGTAAAGCTCGAGAGCAAGCTAAGGATACCTTGTATGCATGCCCTTGTTGTGGATACGCGACTATTGGAGAGCCTGCGAAGTATGAAATATGTGAAATCTGCTTTTGGGAAGATGATGGGCAAGATGATCCAGATGCTGAAAAATATCTAGGTGGGCCTAACGGTGTTTCATTGAGTGAAGCCAGATTTAACTTCTTGGTGTTTGGAGCCGCTGAACCAAAGGATTTGCGACATTGCCGATCTCCTCGTGAGAGCGATACCAATTTACGAAACTACTATCTAGAATATCGAGTGGTCTCAAGGAACCAAACATAACAAGTATTGACAAGGGATTCTCAACACCCGGCTATTTTGGTTCTGGTCAGCCATAGTGTTTGAGGTAGTTGAACTAATATCGTGGTATTCTTTGCTAGCCACTTAGCAGGGCGTTAAATTCTTAAGGGACAATGAGAGCATTTCGAAACATATCAAAAAAACAGCAAGATCATTTAAAGGCAATTTATCCAGCGCTAGACAATAAAACGAGCGAGAGCATTGATGGTTGGCAATGTGTTGCAATTACCGTATTCGATCATTGGTTAACACGAGAAGAATTTGAGAACTGTTTTACACATCGTTCGTTAGACCTACAAACTGATATCGACCAACGTTGGCAATTGCTTTATAGGTTTCTAGCTGAGGACGTCTCGTGCTATCAATACAAATACAGATCTGTTGGTTGTTTGATATTTAAGGAGCCAAGAAGCCGCTCTTTGTTTGTTAGTCGGTTATCTAGATCTTCGATTGCCGGAGCACTTCGTGTCGTTATTCCAGAATACAAAGCTGTTTTCACACAAGATTATGACGATACTTGTTGGCTTTACTTTAAGTGCCGAGCGTCTACAGAGCCTCTTCTTCAAAAAATTAGAGAGTTGGGTATGTATACGTTAGAAAGAATTTAACTCACTGAGAGTGATTCGCAATGCGTGGCATTTTTACTTTGCGTTAGTTTAAGTGATTAAGGTGGTTTGCGGCGGCTTCGGTATTGCGTTGCTCACACTTTAACAGGGCGTTAACTGGATATGATAAATCGAGAACAAATCAAAGAAGTCTTGCCAGTCTTTCTTGAAATGAAAGAAAGCGATGACATTGAAATCAGTGAAGTACTGAAGGCTCAGGGGCTAAAACTTGAGGACGCGGAAAGAGTTTCGGCATTCTTCCCGAGTGCATTTTGCCGAATTGCTCTTAGTCACACGTTTAATCTCGGCTTTTCGGATACATATTGTATTGAAGGAAAAGAAGGTGAATTTTCATTTCAGGAAGAACCCATCTATAAGCTTGGTATTGAGATGGCATCGGAAATTTACCACAATGAGCCGCAGTTAGCCGAGGTATTCAACTGCATTGTAGCGCGTAGTAGTGAGTTCAATTCGGTAAACAATGCATTAAACGCTGGTGCTGATATTGAGGGTGCAAATTTTTCTCCTACTAATTACTCTGGCTACAAAACACTAGGGAACAAGTGCGGCTTATTCTCTCAAGTAGTCAGTTAGCAAGCAATTGAAATCAAGATGAAAAGTGTAGTTCTAAAATCGGCAGAAACCTCTTCTGAAATTCGTTTATTTGACCGCGACGGTGATTACTTCCATATCTCGTATCAATCTCCATGCATTAGCTATAGCAAACGTATATGGGGTTATTCGGATGCTGCTAATTGGATTGGAAGCATTCAATTTATGGCTGAAAATTGGAAGGGCTGGGATGGCAAAGTTCTAATCCAGTCAATTGAGCAAGATCTCAGTTTAACTTTTACTTGTGACTTTCTCGGGCATGTTAGCGTTTTGGTTTCTGTATGTGAAAATCAAGGCCCAGAACCTTGGAAAGCCAAGTCAGAACTTAAGACCACTACAGTAGCAATGGAATCGTTTCATAGTGATATGGTTAGGTTTTTTAGCTAACTTTCAGAACGCATAAAAAAGCATTGAAGAGTAATTCGCAACGCTTGGTGTTTCCGCTTCACTCACACCTTAATACGACGTTATAAATCAAGGAGAAAACTTTGGACTCTGGCATTACTTCCGGATTGATTGGTGGTCTAGTCGCCGCAATCATCAGCACCCTCATCATCAAATCCGCTCAGAGAAAAATAACTCATGGTGAACTTAAGCATGGCGTGTTTATTTTAGTGCTGGCTATGGTTTGCATGACAATTTCCCTTTTTGCTGCCTGGTCTTTTGTCTACGATGACGATGTACATGAAAAAGCGGGCGAACTTGTGGCGGTTATAGGTTTGTTTTCTGGCTTTAGTGTCTTTTCGTTCGTATTTTTTGCTGAATACTTTAAAACGAGAGGCCGGTTTAATGACAACGGGATCGAATTTCAGACGCCTTGGACGGGGACAAAAAAAGAAAATTGGGATGACCTTGTTTCAGCGAAGTTTAACCCGTCAATGCACTGGTACACGTTCCAATTTGAATCTGGCAATCAGGTCCGCTTATCTTCTTGCTTGCTCGGGCATGGGGAGGTTTTAGCACTGCTCCACTCCAGAGGCTTTGACTTATCCCAGTGTGGTGAACAATGATTCGCAACACTTGGCATGGCGCGATGCGCAGCGTTATGTGCCAGTCAGGTAAGAGAGGACATATGCACAACATAGCGAGGGGTGGCATCACCGCCCTTCTTCTTTGCGGCGGGCAAATGCCAGCCTTTGCTAAGGAAGCCGCCTCCAGTCTAGATGGGGTGTTTGTGTATCAAGAGGTGGTCGGCGGACCGTATGTTGACGAGTGGTTTGTGAGTGGCGATTTGAATCGGTTGAACAATATTGACGTTCACCGTGAAGGGAAGTCGGGTTCATTTGAAGCCACGATTGAGGTTGACTGTCAATCATCAACAATAGCCGTTCAGGGAACCGGCTTACTCTATACTTCGATCGTTTTGACGAACGCAGAAACGGGTGAGTATTTCTCTAGAGAACTTAAGCAAGCCCTAGTCAAGAAACTCTGTACACGGTAGCCAAACACATGACAAGCGCCTAAGTGATCCAGTGCGCTTTTATGGAGTAGCGTGCTTCGCACCTGAATAGAGTGCGACATTTCAATCAATATCGAGGGAACGATGCAAGATAAAAGCATAAAAGACGTCTATCGCTCTTACTTTCACTTTAATAATGAGCGAACACTTTCAACAGATGCAGCCAGCGCACTTTGGTCGTCAGAAGCGAAAGGCTTCTCTGTTTTCGTGGACAAAACACGCAAATACGACAATCAGATAATCCTCCATGGTGTTTGTAGCACTGCAGACCTAGACAGCCATCTGACGTTGTATCAGCATGGTTTTTCTCCTGAGATTGCAATCGAGCCACAGGCAAAAACCAATGAGTTGATAGCCTGGTTATCCCGCCACGAGTTTGTACCCGGTTACGAGCATGAGTTTCTTCAACTGAGGTCGGCAGACTACGCTGCACCTGCAGACGTATCCGGTCACGTAGCGGTTGAGCGATGGACACATGAGCAGGTCGATGAATTTTTAGCGTTACTCAAAACGTCAGGTTTGGAGTGCTCAGACTCGATATGGGAGAAGAAGCGCTCGCTTTATTGTACAGAGACTTTTCGCGCTTATGTGGCAAAAATAGATGGTGAGCCGTGTGCTTGGGCAACGAGTTTTATCGAGAATGAATACGCAATATTAGCGAATGCGTATACCCAAGAGCGCTATCGCTCCAAGGGCTGTCAAACGGCCTTACTGAGGGCGCGAATCGAAGATGCCCTATCGTTAGGTGTACAGGTGGTCTTAACCGATGTAATGACCAACACCACCAGTAGTAAGAACTGTAAATCCGTCGGTTTCAGCGTTATTGGTGTGCGAAGCGTGTGGTACAAAAATTAGAAATATAATGAGCATTTCGCTGCAAGTGTAAAGGTTTAGGGGATATATAAAATGTGGAAAAAAGTGTATCTGGTCATTATCCATCTACTCGCGGTGATCGGAATTTCAACCGTGTATTTG
The DNA here is from genome assembly GCF_947311885.1 of Vibrio sp. St2. Taxonomy (NCBI): domain Bacteria; kingdom Pseudomonadati; phylum Pseudomonadota; class Gammaproteobacteria; order Vibrionales; family Vibrionaceae; genus Vibrio; species Vibrio sp. St2. The sequence continues at coordinate 162,109 of NZ_CAMZNA010000007.1, forward strand.
TCTGTATCTGCGAGCCTAGGGCTAAATAAACAACGTACCGTTGTCGAACGTCCAGACGGGTGTCTTACTGGAGAGAGCGACAAAGAATTTAGTCCAGAGGGAAAACGGGCAATCCATGCACAATTTTCACAGTGCCCGAATAGTGACAACATCATGAAAGTGTGGCTTCAACCGGACGTAGGCGTCACTCGGTACGAACTCCTCTATGAGTCAGTGTACAACTCTGATGAAGTCATTGATATCTCATGGCGTAATGCGAATGAAATTGTCATTGGCATACCGAGTACCGTGTCTCCTTCGTTGATCGCATCGAATAACAATGGGATAGAGGTGTACGTCGAAAGTAAAAAGCGTTAGGGAAACTGGTAACCAACCACCATTAAAGCAGGACCCTCAACGCTTGGCATTTTGAGTCCTGGGTTGAGTGTTGGTGTTTACGATGCCATGCATTCGGCTAGGTGGTAGCAAAATCTGCTACTTAATAGGACGTTATAATCTCCAAAGGAACTATCATATCAATGAAAAACGTCGTTCAAATTGTCTTTGTTTCAGGACATCAGTTATTGCTGGCTTATCGGCAAAACACCGAAGCGTTTGATCAGCATTGGGGCTTTCCTTCAGGACGAATCGAAGACGGTGAGTCTCCTATCAATGCGGCAGAGCGTGAAGCTTTGGAGGAGACTTCGGTGGCCCCTAGAGCATTAAGTTTAATGGTAGAGTTAGATGACCCTAGCTTGCCGATCCGCCATTACTTTTACCTCTGTACTGATTGGATAGGCCAAATTGAGAACGCAGAGCCTCACTTGTGTGGAGAATTACGTTGGTTTAATGTCAACGAGTTACCAGAAAAATGTACGCCAATCACCTATCTAGTCATGCAGGAAATAAAAGCCGCTTTGCGTGATCATCAACAACTGACCTAACAATAAGTTAAGCGTGATTCACAACCCTCGCCCCTCACTGATTATTCGTTTAGTGAATGTGTACAATAACTTGGGTAAGGCGATGGCGCGGCTCATGCCTTAACAGAACGGGAATGAAAATGGAGTTAAAATGAGAATAGTTGAAGCCGATAGCGCTATGAAAGAAGCGGTTGGTCAATTCTACAAAGAGCAAGGCTATCACAGTGCGTGGTCTCAGACAGAAAGAGCCTTTATATGTGTTAACGATGGAGCGATTATCGGTTCTGTCAAAGTTGAGCTTATCAACGACGTTACCATACTCAGAGGCATGTACATTGCCGGTGATTTTCAGGGTCAAGGCTTAGGGCTCAAGTTTCTAAAGCACATTGAGCCGGTGTTAAACTCGCGCACAGCCTATTGTATGCCTCTCGCCCACGTAACCGATTTCTACAAACACATCGGATTCAAAGAAGTTGAAGAAAATCAGTACCCTGAGTTTCTCCAACAACGTTGTGAAAAGTATCGTGAAATGGGTTATTCGATAACCACAATGCGCCGTGAGAAAGTGGCATAACTGGTTTTGAAGAGTGGTTTCCAACGCTTGGCATTTTAGCTGTGCGTTAATGTTTAAAGTGGTTTGCGTGAGCTTCGATACTTGCGTTGGTCACGACTTAACGCAGCATTATGTGCTAGCAATAAAACGAGATTATTGAGTATGAATTCATCTTTGAGTGTTCCAACTGACAATCCCTACAAGTTAATGGCAATTGTTGGTGCTGTAATTTGTGTGTTTAGTCTCTATTTCTTACTGAGTCAAACTTACACATACAACGATATCGTGTTTCAAGCGGCTGAGAAAATTTCAATTATTGAAGCTCAAGATGAGTTACCTGATAGTATCAAGGAAGACCGTATTTCTATTGAAAATAAGAAGATTGAAGTCGTGAGTAAAGATAGGAAATATTTTCCTTATCTTTGCGGTGCAATTGCGGCTTTGGGGGGATTACTTTGTGGCATCGGATTTCGGCACTGGATATTTGAAGTATACCCAGATGAAGAAGCAATCCGAAAAGAGCAATTGAAAAGCTTGCGTTTAGCCAATAGGGCTGCGTCGAGAGTTAAATTGAGAAAACGTACATAACTAAGCGTTATATACAGGAGGCAAAGTTGATAAGATTATTGGCGGTTTTTATTGTGGCGTTTTGTCTGGGGGGATACGTGAGTCTTTATATCCTTTCGGATTACGTGACAAATATAAAGGAAAACCATGAGGCCGCTCTAGCTCAAAAAGTTATTGTTTCCAAGTTTATAAATACGCAGAACGCAGAACCATTGATCAAGGCCTCGAATACGTTAGCTCGCTATAGTGTTTGTGAACTTGGGGCAGACGAAGGTAAGGCTATTGCGCTCGTGCTTTCAATGAACTCATTCTATATGGGCTTATCAACTACACAAACATCAGAAGTTAACCTAGATACTGTCCTAACTGGTTCACTTTTAACTCGCGAGCTTAAGGCTAGTAATCCAAAGATAGAAAAGCTGAACGAACTCATCGGTAAGTATTGTGAGGAAAAGTTTATTAAGTGCGAAAAGTTCGATGACTTGAGTGAAGATAAGATCATGGAACTGGGGTTAAAATGCACATAACAAACGCCTATGGCGTCAATAGTTAGTTTTTAGCCATGTTTTCATTCCAAATGACACCATCTCTCAACATTGAATTTAGTATCACGACCATTTTGCGAACACAGGCAATGATGGCGACTTTTTTGGGCTTTCCAGCTTTCACCAACCGTTGGTAAGTTTCTTTGAAAACGGGGTTGCACTGCATGGCAGACATCATCGCCATATACAACACAGTTCGAACTTGTGCACGCCCTCCTTGGGTAGTTCGCTTACCTTTATAGCGGCCACTTTCTTTGGTTATTGGAGCCACACCGATGAGCGAAGCTGCCTGCTTGTTGGTGATGTAACCGAGCTCAGGAACGTTACTAATGATAGATGCAGCGGCAATGTTTCCAATACCGGGTACACTCTTTAGAATGAGGCTCTTGCTTTGATACTCTTGGCACTCTTCAATCAGTGCTACAAGCTTCTCTTCAATTTTAGCGATTTGATTTTTCATCGCGGTTAATATCGGTTTGATCGTTGCGTGAAGTGACTTCGGCAAGATTTGAATCCGATTCTTTTCCATCGTTTGCATGCTGAGTAGCTGATTCCGCCTAACAACTAAATCGCTCATTAAACGCATATTTTTGGGTTTAACTTGGGTGGTTTTAGGTTGAATGACTTCGCCATAGTGGGCGATCAGTTCAGCATCAAGTCGATCGTTCTTAGCTCGTCGCCCAACTGCGCCTGCAAAGCGTTTTATGTGAACGGGGTTGGCTCTCACAATCGGCAAGTTGTCTTCAGCGCAAGCTAAAACAAAAGGCATTTCCAATCGTCCCGTAGCTTCAATCACAATGCGTGTGGGGCTGTACTTCTTGATGATGTTCAGTGCTTCTTTTATCCCTTTTTCACTATTTTTAACAGAGAAAAACAACCCGACAGGCCTGATGTGAATATCCAATAGTGTTTTGCCTGTATCAATTCCAATCGTGGTGCTTTGATTCATGTTGCTATCCATAATAAGCGAACTCTTGCTTGCATAATGCGGGTTCGAGACCCAGTCTACTATTCGAGGTTAAAGCTTTAAGTCCTATGTAACGTTCTCGTTTGTTATCGGTCTCTCAACGGAGGAGCCAGCGTTCAATCGAACTATTACATAGGAAGCTTTAGCTGCAGCTAAAACCTAGATCTCACATTACCCGAAACTGGTCGCTGAATGGGGATAATTTCCTATACGATCTGTTTAATAAGGATTTGTAACGCGTGGCATTTTCAGCATGTGTTGGTTTGAGTGTTTAAGGTGTGATGCGGGAGCGTTATAATTGCGTTGCTCCCCCCCTTAATGCGGCGCTTTATTCTCTTCACTTCCGCACATTCTTAGTTCAAATTGCGTCAGTCCAAATTTTGCACGAGTGTCTTCATCCTTACGAAATGGGGCCGTTCACAGGAGGTTCTATGGCAATAGCACGTTTAGATATCCGCCTTGATAAAGAGATCAAGGCTAAAGCGGAAAAAGCATCGGCTTTGCTGGGTCATAAAAGCCTTACTGAGTACGTAGTAAGACTCATGGATGAGGATGCAACTCAGGAATTGAACAGCATGAAAGTACCGTAGTCAGAGAGAGTGGCATCACGTGAGTTCGGGGGAAGAGTTCGTGACCAAAGTAAACCCAAGCATGATCTAGCTCATTTGATTGTGATGAGTCAGAGTTACATGCGTTTATTAAAACGCAAGCAGCAAAACAACTGCAAACAGGTATCAGCCGAATGATGGTTGTACCAAGCTCTCAACCACTGCTTAATCAAAAGTATGCTGTTTGCGCTTTTTATAGTGTTGCTCCTCGCTCAATCCATCGAGAAACCTTACCTGCTAAATTAGCGAAAAAGATGTGTCTAGCCGCCTCACCGACTCCGTTTTAACGCCTCAATAAGCTGTTGACGTTCATGATTCGACAATGAAAACCATTTGTCCCCTCGAGTGACGATGTGCACTAAAGTCTGACTGAGCGGATCGGCTCTTTCCCCTGCCTGTCCGACCGCCACCAGCTCAACCTTCTCCCCGCTGCGGCGGCGAAGCTGAATGATGCGCCGGTCGATATCGCGACTGAGGCACAATTGGTAGGCATGACGCGACAAACCGTGCAGTAGTCCCACACGAACCGGGGGCCGCTTCGTCGGGACGCTCGGCAGATCCCTTTGTAACCACCGGGACAACACCCCATACTCCACCGCGGTTTCTAGCCAGGGGCACGGCGTGTTTTCTTGGCGCTTTAAGGTATCAAAGGCATTGGAAATGTCGCGCAGTTGGCGCGGCTGAGTGGATGTGTGTTGCAAGGCTTGATGACAAACGTGGTCGAGGTGTTCGAGTAGCGCATGGGGCATAGCAACCTCCCAGTGGAAGAACCCACACCACCCAGAGGCCTCAACCCCCAATAAAGGGTGGTGAACTGAACAAGGTTGGACCTACCGCCCACATAGTAACGGCCAGCTACAATGAGCTGCCCTGCCCAGCTCACCATAAAACGGGCGTGAAGTGATTATCTCGAATGCATTCACGACTTACGGGTGTGCCTAAGTCACACATTGTCAGAGGGTTAATCTGAATCGATGCGCTATGTGCTATTCAACGGGGGTCCAATCCCGGCACTGGATTTTGCCAGTGCTTTATTAGGCTAACCAGCCACCCCCTCAGAGTCAACGCGCCCACTCTGCGATTCTTTTGAACCTTAGCTCATTTTTCGATTTCAGTATGATGCCCCCGTAATGTAATACGGGGTGAAAGTCTCTGCTAAATGTTTTTGGGCTCAAGAGAAATCCTGAGACGTGACCTTAAGATTGATTTAAAAAGCGCTGTATCTATTTGACTAATTTTGTTCATAGCAACATTATTCTATTCACCCATTATCACATGAGAGCAATATCGAAATGAAAGCGAGAAATGTCGCTCTATTATTCATTTTTTTACTATTAGTGCTGGCGATTGTAGTACTAACTGTAGTCCTTAAGGGTACTAAAGAGAATGTAGAAAACTTTTTGATGTTTACGCAAAACTTCCAGAACTTATCAATGCCAATAGTGACAACGTTAAGTGTTCTATTTCTTTATTTCTCAATTACTCAAAATACAGAACAAGCTAGAAAAACTGCGCTTCAACAACAAGTTGAGAGCTTAGATACTCTCATAAACCAGTATGAGCAGCAGATACAAGTATTTTTACATAAAAAGGTTGTTGTCCCTTATGGAATTAAAAAAATTCTCGCTGACTATGGTGATGACGACGAAGTTGCAATCGATTGGGATGTAAATCGACTTCTTCTTCAAACAAACTCCTACCTCTCAATTTCCGATAACATCACCCAAAGCAATATAAGGCCAGCAATTTATGACTCATATTCTGATGACTTGATGATTGACGGCAAACTCATTGGTTACACTTTAAGTAGCGAGTTATTAGACCTAGTTGAATTACTAAAACAACGAGAAGTACTAGTTGAGGGTGAATCTAGGAATACCTACATATTTAAGCGATTAGAAGGTTTGGTTCGCGTACTTAAGTTTGGAGATTGGTTAGAAGATGAACATATCGAAACAATAAAGTCTTTGAGTTTTAAAGATGGATTTGATCCTTGCTGTGAGTCTTCTAGTTCAGTAGAAACAGCATCCCAATTTACAGCTCGAGTAAGAGTTTATGAAGGGATACTCCCTGATATATTAAAGTCTAGAGACAAAACGGATGAAGAAATAATAGTGGAGGCAGAAACTCCTAAGTTCGCTGGGAAGCCAGTTAGTTTCTCTACTAGTAAAGTCTAACTAGCTTAAAGTCATTTAAAGCCCTTCTTTTGGGGCTTTCCTGATTTATAGAGGCGCTGACTCTGTGTGCTTCAAAACCTTTTTAAGGTTGTCGCCCACTAAATTTTTGTATCGTTTGACAACTTCGTTTGTCGACCCAAATATGTGAAGATTAGCATGAGATGCTACTTTGCTATTTAGCTTTTGAACTGTCTCAAGAGAAACATTTTGTATGCCTTTCCCGAACTCATTAGAGTCATTTATCATATATCCTATTGTTGGCGAAATTGGATAAAAGAAGTCTGAAAACTCTGGTGGGATTAACGCTTCATCTTGTGAATAGGTACAACTATGAACGTTTACTATCGGTTGATCCGAAGTAATAAATGGCTCATCAGTATTGTTAATCAATAAGCATTGGTTCCCTTTATCTTTTCCAAGATAAATGTTCTGCCCAAAGCTCATTCCGAACATATAACTGAAGAACCACCAACAATCCCTCATTACGTTTGTAATTACAAGGCCGTCGTCTTCAGTTACATTCCTGTTTGCCGCCATTACTGTTTCTTTGAATGTCTTTGTTCTACTTATCTGATGCCCAAAGTAGATCATGAATTTAATCATATTCGTTCTATCTTCGAGTATATTCAGATTATGATTGGCTAGTTCGTCAATAATGTATCTTGCATCAGATTCATGCTTTGTATGAAGATTTTCGAGCATGTTATGTTGCCTAATTTCAATATCTTCTTCGAACTCTGGTACTTTTCGTCCTGAGCTTTTGTAAGTGTCTTCTAGAAACTGTATGAAGAGGAAGTCATCTAGCCAAGACATGTGCAGTTTGTGGAGTGATTCAGAGCTTTTACTAGAAAACCTTTTGATGATCTGTGCCTGTTCTTTGGATATATAGGAAATCTTATAGAAAGAGTCTTCTCTGGCCAGACCCTTAGTGCTATCAAATGAAATCTTATTGTGCTTTGAGCTCGTATACCAAATGTTCTTTTTATCTAACGACCATCGCTTTAAATAGTAATCCCATACATGATGGTGTCGGATTTTGATTTGCTTGTTCTTTGGCTTCATTGTGCACCTCCATGACTATAGTATCACTGGGTGCACTTTTCCGTAACATTCAGCGAAGAGTTTTAATTCTCGCTATAGCGACTGCGTACTTTAATAGCTTTGAAGAAATTGTAACCTCAAGTTCCGAATTGATATTAAGCAAAGCAATACCAGTTAGTATTTCTTGAGGAGTTACTCTATGACCTGTTGGTAGCTCCAAAAGGCCACTATTCATTTTAAATCCATACCATTCATCTTTGTGCGAAAGCTCGAGCCTTTTATGCTTTCGCATTAGCCTCTTGCACTCTTTCGGAATCTCCTTTCCTTTATCCCACTGTTTGACTGTTCTCACAGTTTTAAAACAAAGTTCTGCTGTTTCTTCAACAGTCATACCGCACTCAAATTCACGAAAAATGTAATTCTAAGTCATTTCGTGATACTTCATGATTTACTCTCTCAAAAGCGAGAGAGTTTATTAATGCATTAATTTTATTGATATGAATATTATTGAACATAAGCGCCCGTAATGCGTATCTCGCAATACTACCTCAGACTATCATTAACCAACTTATACGTTTCATAGCGCACCACAAAAGAAATACTTAAACTTTTTAGATGACAATGTGATGTTTTTTATAGGTATTTTGTCTAAATTTTCGTATACAAATAAACAACTCCATCAGTTATAGATATGATGCCATCTTTTTATGGATAACAAGACATGGCTAAAGACTTCCCTTTCCCTCCCAAAAGTTCTGCATACTGGATAGATAATAAAACTACCTCATATGATAATGCTGTAGCCATGTTTGACGCGCAAAATACCTTAGACAAGAAAATGATGCGTAACCCTGTCAGCACTACAAATACGGTGTCTACTTCAAATCAACAAACAGAGGCAGAGGTTGCAGATTCAGTTAACAATCACATGACCTCTCAACCTCCATCATCGGAACCTAACTCTAAGGCTTCAAGTGGCAATTCATCGGATACCACAGCAGAACCCGAGGAAGAAGCGCCACTAACTAAAGACGATAGTTCTGTAGATGAGTTTATGTTGGGTTGGTATCAGGTAAAAGAATCAGGTGCTATCGATTTAATGTGGGATGGACTACTAACACCAGAGACGCCTAAAAAAACCGTCAGGTTATTAAAAAAGCACAACAAACACTTGAATTCATATGTTAATCAAGGCGAAATTGTTGTACTTCCAACAGTTGAGCCCAAAACAGAAGACCAAATAAAGCAACTAGAAGCTCTCAAGGAAGAAGCAAAAGCCGCAAGTGTCGAGTTAGGAAAGTTGCTTTCTAATGAAGTTGCTGCCTTAAACCGTCACTTTGATTTGCTTGCTTATAAACTTGAGGAACGTGTTAAAGCTGATGGATTACCTTCAGATTATTATGCTCAAGTATCCGCAGGTGTTGGAGCAACGAGTGCTTTGGTGGAGCAAAATCTCAAAAACATTCAAGGTGTCCTCTTTGAGATAAATGATCTCTATACAACACAAGTGGCAATGGCAAGCCGAACGGGCGGTATTAACTACGGATCATTTGTGTCTGAAAGAGCTGCTTTGTTTAAAAAACTAGATGGCTCATTTGCAATGTTGTCCAAAAGCAATGTTCAAATACCTGCCTATGTGCAAGTAAAAAGAAACTTAAAACTTTCGACCAAATCGGTAGTGCATAATGCAGATGAGATACTGAAGTCTGGAGTTGTCCCAAATCTTGGAAAACGCATCGCCAATATTTCTATGGGTATGTCTGCAGCCAGAGGTATTGGTTACATTGGCGTGATGGTTGGTGCGACAAGTGGTTTGAATAATATTTATGATGCCTGTCAGGTTGATAGCTCAGGTAATTGTGGTAAAACCGTAACACGTGAGACCTCTGGATTTCTGGGAAGTTTAGGTGGAGGAACAATCGGTGGCAGTGTGCTAGCTACTGGAGCTGTTGCGGCTGTAAGTGGTATCGCACTACTTTTAGGAGTGACTGCCTCTGCGCCAGTGCTAGCTATTGCTGCTATTGGAGGATATGTAACTGGGGGCTTTGCTGGAGGTGTTGCGGGTGCGACGGCAGGTAAAGCAGTTGGCGATGTATTGTATGATAAAACTATGGACCTCAAAGAATTGTCAGAGGACACATTGGAGCAGCTATTTTGATCACTACCCTCGATGAAGTACAAACTATTGTCATAGGTCTTATCTCGTTATACATAATAATTTGGTCGCTACCAGCTGCGATAGTATTGGCAACGGTCTCACTTGGTGACTTTAAGTATATAATTACTATTGATAAGTATCTTGCTAAAGACTTAGGCAAATACTATGACAAGAATGGCTTCATGCGCCCTGATTATCAAATGTCATACTCTATCGGCAGTCGCTTTATAGGTTACTGCATTAAGTATCCTTTCATACATCATCGAACAAGAAATCAATCCACTAAGTTCCGACTTTTTATGTGGGCAAATACTGTAGGGACATGGGGTTGGTTGGGAACACTTGTACTAATTCTTGTATAGGACCGGATAGCTTGGGTCAGAAATTTAGGTAACCTTACTAGCATTTCTAATGACGTATAACATCCTTGAATATTTCAGTAGTCTTCTAGATATGTAATGCTCTTTCTCACCACCAATTTCTAATATAGCTTGAGCTACTACTAGCTCTTGTGGGCTGACTAGTTGACCGTTCGGTAGTTCAAGCTTAAAACGATTCATTCTAAAACCTCTCCAAGCTTCGTTTGGAGAAAGTTCTCTACCTGATACCAACCGCATCAAACGTTTACACTCTGGTGGGATTGGATTACCCCTATCCCACCGTTTGACCGTACTCACACTTTTGAAACAGAGTTTCGCTGTAGTTTCGACGCTAAAACCGCACTCTAGTTCTCTAAAAAGCTGATTTTTGTACATTACACACCTCCAATCGAGCTTTGCTTAGATAAGGTTGGTTAATACTTAGTGCCTGATATGCAACATGTTTTAATATAAGGCCGCAGAGTACGCACTGTGAAAAGTCATACCTGAGCCGACAATAACACCAAATTTAAATGGCTACCCTAGTACACCGAAGCTGTAACGTTTTTTGAGCGCTGATTTCAAAAGCATGATCTCCATGAGGTGTTGGCGTAGCGCTTAACCAATTGAATGACCAAGCTATCAGATCAGCTACTTATCATCAGTAACGATAATTCTGCTGTTACCACCTTAAGCCAAGTTCGTTAAAGGCTTCACAAGCGTGAGAACACGCTGGTTGCTTGTGTCCATCTAGGCGGTTAGCCGTGGTGGTAAAGTGATCATCAGTGTAGCGATTGACGACCACATCGCTACACACCACGGCTTGTTATTGATACTAGGCCTACACCACTATCGAGACATACTGACTACTCGACCCAATAAGTCACTAGGAGTGCTTTGTTTTCCAACTCGCTTCCCTCTTCACTGAGATCCAGTGTGTAACCCAATATTCCCCATGTAAACGGACGTAATCCACTTTCGATATCCGAGGTATTAAGTTGAGGCACATTGCCGACAATCGTTGAGCTTTCTCCCGCAGACACCGTCTGACTGCTTGAGAGTGCGCCCCATCCCCCATAGGACATTGAGGTGCCAAACTCGGCTTCAGCAAACAAGGGCACACCCACCTTACTTCCAAAGCCAGTCTCTACTGAATTACCGACCGTCTGAGTGAAGCCTTGGACATTGGCTGAGCCATCCGAGTAGTTAATGCTCATGAAATTGGTCGCCGTTCCTTGTCCTTGGTGCACTTCTGCCAAATACGTTCCTTCCCCTTGGTAGGTGATCACATCGCCCGTCTCTTGCATTTCCTGTATGGTTTGCAGCGCATCGTGTTTATTCATATAGCTGCCCGGCTCGCCACGGGTGTAGCCCAAGGCCGACTCCAATTTCGCACTATTAATGTATTGGTTGGTGAGGTCCTGGCTTTTCAAGTAATCCAGGGTGACCGATGCAAAACGCGACGGTCTTGGCACATCAATGACGAAATCCGCATCGCCAGAGATTGGCTTATCCATCTCGGTCGTTTTCACCACGGAATAGAAATAGTGATCCGCGGCGGCGACCGAAATAACGACAATTTCCTCGCCCAATGAGCCATTAAAACCAATACCAATCTCCTTGGCGCTTTCTTTCAAATACGATTGCGCGTTTTCCTGGCTAATGCTTGTGGTGACACTGCTTTCGACGGTTGCCTGTCCAATGAATCCGCCTGCCGCCGAGACATTGAATCCAAAGTCACTGCCCCATCCCTGCACCGAGCCGATTTCCTCTGACGTTCCCGAGTTCTTCCCTAGCTCTAACGTGGTGCCTGACGCCGAGCTCGGATTGGTCTGCTCGGTATAGTACGGCACCGAGGCTAACATGGCGTATACCGTGGGCTCTGAGTAACGCAGTTCATGCCCTTCATACACCGCAAGATCTTCATCCGAATGATAATTCACCGCTTGCAAATCCAGATACGGATAGGCCTCACCCGCCACCAACTCGTCGTCAAAAATGGGGTGTGATGACGAAACGAACTGTGCGTCGTCATGGAACGCCAACGCGCGGTAGCGGTCACCTAAAATGCGCCCACTGTGTTTATCAACCCAAACATAATAGAGCTCGGGAGCGTCGTTTTCTTTTGCGTTTTCATGCTGAAAGTTCGCCGCTTCGGCTTTTAGGACCGCATTTTGGGGTCTATCCGTGAGGCTTGTTTTGGTGGTGTGCACCGGCACCCCCTCGTCATTCACTTCTCTTTGAAAGACCTGGCCGTCGACCACCACCCATTCGCCTGATTCGGAGGCCTTCCACACCGTCATTTGGGGCCTGTAATCCATCGCATAAATCGGCGAATCCCAATAATTGCGCGTGTAATGAGAGAGCGTGGCCCCATTTGGGTTCACTAAGTCGATGACCGCGGACTCCAGCACCATGGACTCCCAGCGACTTGCGTGCGAATAGTGCCCGGTCGCGGCAATTTCGTAAGCGCCACCAGGTCGCAGCTGCGCCAGCTTGACGTCGGTGGGAATAATATGACGATTGTGCTCCGCCGTGGGGTTAAAATAAGGGTCATAGACGTACAGTTCATTGCTGCCGATGATCATCTCGACGTGGTCATTGTCGTACCGATACAGCTCATAACGCCCTCGCACATTTTCATTGGTGTTATTGTAGGATTCTTGAGCGCTGTACATGGCTACGATTTCAAGACCAGGCACCCCATCGATGTCTTTTGCATCCATCGATAGATTCCACGATCTCAAATTGTACTCACTACCATCGGGTGACCACGGGTTGTGTTGATTGACCCATGTCCACGTGCGGGTAGACGCGTCATAACGGTAGAGGTCGATGGCGCCATTGTAGGCGACGATGACCTCATCTTTGATATTGTCTCCATTGAAATCCCCCCCGATGGCCTGCACAAACGAGTTGTTCTTATTCCAGGTGCGGCTCGGATTGGCAAACCCACCGAAGCTGTGCAAAGAAGCGCCATGCTCGATGTATCGTGACGAGCCCACCTGCGACACAGAGAGCGGCTCTTCGACACCATCGGCGTTCACGTCCACCACCGCGGTCGTCGACAGAGCCCCGGAGAAGCGATGTGGCAATCGTGCCGAATTCGGCTCTCCGGACGTAAAGAGGTAAGGTGTGCTACCTTGATTGAACAAGAGCTCGTCAGTATCGGAGGTTCTGAAATATTCTTTCCCATCGACGTTCACCATTTGGTCCATCAACGGATGGTATTCGCTGTTTGCCGGCGCGCCCTTTTGCGAGATATCCAGCGGGGTCGGATCGTGATCCAGATGCATGGCCAGCTCTTGAACGATGCGGTCAGATTGAGCGGTACTTTCAGAGCCCGAGTACGCTGCAAATCGCGTGGAGTCCGGCGCGGCGCGATCTCTCGTACGAAGCAGTTTGCCGCTGTTTAACAGCGGGTACTCGACGGTCCCGTCGTCATGAACCATGGTATAGATGTCTTTTCGATCGAAGTTGTAGCTGCCATCCGCTTTACGTTCAGACACCAGTTGAGGGTCCACCTGGTTTAGAAAGTCCTGCTCCGTTTGGAGTGCATACGCTGGCGATGTCACGATGGATGTGACGGCGACCGCTATCAGTGATGTTTTCATGTTAAATTCTTAAGCCTCATTATGTTGTTTGTTCGCTTGCCAACAGACCCATGTCGATTGGATGGCGGGCATCATATTCAACAACATTCATTAGCAACATATCATTGAGAGTAAGAATTTCTTTAAGTGATATATGCACTCATGTTTATATAAACACCACTCCTGCAATAGCCCTTCGGTTGAAAGAACTCGGCTTCTCACACTGGGCGGCCTGGACCTTCGGCAGCGTCCTACGTGCACTCTCGGCCGGCCATACTGATGTGATGAGTCAGCGTGCCCTTGCCAGCGCGACTTTTTGTGGCGGCGCATGCCTTCCCTAAGGTGCCCCACATTTTCCATGGTTTTCACCGAGCCTCTGCGCGTGTTACCCCTTACGCTAGTTCCCATTTACAGCTCATTGTTTGTGGTATTGAGCCCCCCTTAACGTCGCTGCGTCATGGAGAATACGTCGATGAATAGAAACCTCGTTTGGTTCCGCGATCAGGCCATCACCGCAACCAAAATAAAGAAGCTCGCCGCGGATGAATATCTGATCAGCAACAAACCCTTTAGTAAGAAATCCGCAAACCCTGGCTTGTCGCAGGTATTAACGGAGATCCGGCGGCTGCGGCTGCAAACTGAGCCTCAGCTCGCCGGGGACCCCACCCGTTTCGATGTCGGTAGTGGCATCTTTGAGGTCACGGAATACGAGGCCAATATTGAAGATTGTCGTCAGGCCGACGAAGGGGAAGACGTGAGCGCTACGGTGCTATCAAAAGCAACCATCGACCAACTCACAGAAGAAGGTGACATCACCCCACAGATCAACCCTCGAAACATCAAACGAGGGTCACTGAGAGTGACCATTAATTTTACGCCCAAGCGCGACAGCATTGTCGATGAAGATCAGGTCCGCATTGCTTTGGTACAAACCAGTCGTCCTATCCGAATAGAAGACAATAAAGTCACCTTCATGTCCTCTGGTGAACGCCAACTCAACCGTATGACGCAAGACACGGCCATGGGCTATTATCTTGACCGACGCTGTACAGCGGAAAACCCTATCTATGGCGCCCTAGATCTGGCTGATGACACCTCCACATTGATGGCCTCACTTTCCACGAATGCGTGTGAGATCGCTTATGGCGAAGCCTTAGCAAGTTTAAACGACATGCCTTGTCGTTATGTGCCGGCTCACGGCACCATCAGCCATGAATTTGAAACGGCCGCGATCGAAATTCGTGAACGAGAAGGCAAAATATCCATGCGCCACCTTGGCTCACTGACCTGGGGATACAAAATTGTCCGGGGCGTTATCTCGCCGCTCAAATTGGGCACCTTTAAACCCGGAAAGGTGACACCGCAATTTCTCGAAGCCATGGAAAAGTGGAATGATCAGGCGGCGTTAAGACGCAATCCACACACCAACATCACGCTGTAATGCGATCGAAGACATGGGTTGTTGACCTCAGATTAACGGGAGGTATTAGGCTAGGTCGGATGACAGTACCTGTATGAGTCAGGGAGCAACATCGCCTAACCTCGCCATTTCAGGAGGATCCTTAACGCTTGGCATTTTTGCTATGTATTACGTTTGGGGGGCAGCGAACGCGTCGAGATTGCTGACCCAAGTGCGACGAGGGCTTTCGCCTTGAGCTTGTATAGATTCGATGACAAAATCGACAAACAGCTTAACCCTGAGGGGCACATGTTCACGGCGGTGATAGAGTATATAGACACCTTCATCTCGCGGACGAAAGCTTGGAAACAGGGGCGTTATCTCCCCCGCTTTTATCCAGTCACGAGCGATGAAATGAGGAATTTGGGTTAAGCCAAGGCCCTGAGCACAAAGCTCTGCCATTGATTCCCCGTCATTGACCACCATGTTTTGGGCTATGTCAGGTAGTTTTGCTTCGTCGCTCGGGGCCAGTTTCAGTCCTAACAATCTTCCTGTTTGTTTAAAGCGAAAGCGTATCCAAGAATGGTGATGAAATTCATGTGGTCCCCTTGGGGCTCCGTGTTGATTGAGGTAGTCGTGACTTGCACAAATCAAATAGTCGATAGGGCTCAGTTGACGCGCGATCAGTTGTGAGTCTTGGACTGACCCTGAACGAATCGAGACATCAATGCCATGCTCGATCATATCTAGGTAAGCGTCATCAAACTGAATCTCTAGGGCGATGTTAGGGTACAACTGACGAAATGTTGCGAGTAAGGGCTGGATGTACCTTCGCCCATAAGACACCGGTAGGTTCACCTTTAATGTCCCTGATGGAAGGCGATTAGATTGTTGCAATGCTTCTTCACAGGCACTGAGTTCATCGAGCACCAATCGCGCCGTCCGAGCGTATTGATGACCTGCTGAGGTTAGATTGAGCTGGCGTGTGGAGCGTTGAAATAGCTGGATCCCTAGCTCTGACTCTAACCGATGCAGCGCCTTACTCACCGTGGATGGATCAGTGCCATACTTTTTCGCGGCTGCCGCAAAGCTTCCTCGCTCTAACGTCGCAACAAAAAAGCGTAAAGTACGTATCTTATCCATTCCTACGCCCTCATTATTCATGAATTTAAATCACTATAGACGAGCCAGCAAAGCACTTCAATCACGAATCAGGTTCGATAAGATAGAGCGAATTCTTTCAGTCTAATCACGAGGTGAAACAATGTTTAATGGTCAACTGAAGCGCCGCACTATTGCTCTATCAACACTTATTCTCGGGCTTGTTACTCTCACGCCGACCGTCTCCGCTGCCGATAAGACCATTGGTATTCTGGTTTACGATGGTGTGCTTACCTCCGATGTGACGGCTCCCCTCGAGGTATTTGGCGTCGCCAGTCGATTAACTTGGTTTAGTGATTATGACGTCGTGACGATTTCTGTGACGGACAAGCACACCGTCACCACCGAAGAAGGATTAAAAATCGGTGTAGATACCTGGATCGGGGAAGCGCCCCCATTAGATGTCCTGATACTGACATCAAGCTATGACATGGACCCCCTGATCAACAATCGAAGCTTGATTGAATACGTCGCCTCCACAGCAAAACAGGCTGAATGGATGGCAAGCAATTGCTCTGGTGCCTATCTGTTGGCCGAAGCCGGCGTATTGGATGGAAAACAAGCCACAACATGGGCAGGGGGCGAGCGTGATTTCCAAAGTGACTACCCACAAGTTAACGTGCTGAGCGACAAAAACTACGTCATTGATGATAAGGTACTGACGTCAAACGGCAGTCTAGTGAGCTACCAAGCGGCTCTCAAATTATTAAATTTGATGAGCTCTCCCTCGAAAGCGGAAGAAGTGGCTGATGCATTGCAATACTCTCGTTTTTCAAGCCAAGCTTTCTAATAATAAGAAGTGAACGGACCTTTAAGAAAAGGGAAACTCGGTGGGTGCGGGATGTTGGGGGTGCACAAATGCGGCACTCCCATGGCAATGTGAGCCAAGATCTGACTATGCAGATCGCCCACTTTATCACTGGTGTGGCGGCAAAGCGGAATGACGTGCCAGCCGATATCGCCACTGAGACCCGGCTGGCAGGCGTCACGCCTTGCCAGCGCCCCTCGCGAACAAGGGGCGATTTAACGCTCTTGAGCACCACAAGCGATCGCTCCGTTCGCCACCTCTCATACGTCAAAAGTTAAAAAGGACCTTCCCGAATGTCGATACTTCTTGATGCGCCTAAGAAGCCCCTGACGTCTATTGACATAAAGGGCTAAGGTATATGGGTACCCGTTAAAAGATGAACTTATAGCCCAAAGAGATCATCAACAGGCTCAGAGAGATGGAGATCGTTCGTTGGATGAGTTTTGGACCATACTTCATTGCTGAAGAGCTGCCGACATGGTTACCTAATAAGTTCATCATCACTAATGGGACCGCTAACGCGTACATCACACTCCCTGCTAACATGAAGGCGATCAGAGCGCCTATATTGGAGGCAAAATTAAACAGCTTTGACGTCGCTGAAGCGGAAACCAAATCGAACTTTAACAAGTAATGCAGCGCGAGGATCAGAAAGCTGCCCGTTCCCGGCCCGAAGAAACCATCGTAAAATCCAATCACAAATACGGCAGCAGGGACACCCAACAAGATGACGTATCTATTGATGGGCGCATCCGTATCGTGTGCTTTGCTCTTTTTGGGAATAAACGACAGCACAATACCAAACGGCAGCATGGCGAGTATGATCTTGCCAATCGTATCAGGGTCGAAATACAGTATCGCTTCCGCCCCTGCATAGGCCCCCACTAAGCCTGCCGGAATGCCCGTCGCCACCGCAGTCCAGATAACGCACTTATTTCTGACGAAATTACGGATCGCCGCAATTGTGCCAATGGTGCTGACTATCTTCTCTTGCCCCAACGCGATGTGTGGCGGTAGACCAGCAAGAATGAAAGAAGGCACCAGGATCAGCCCCCCGCCACCGGCAACCGAATCGATAAACCCCGCCGCAAATGCAGACACCATCAGTGCAATGAGAATCCACACTGTAATATCGCTTCCTAAAAATTCCATGTTGTCTTACTCCGGTTATGAGGCTTCTTGGTAAGTTTTGATGAGTACAGACGTATCCATACGACCGTAACCGCTGTTCTGTAGCTCACGATATTCATCGTCTACTTTCGTCGTAAGGGGCAGATCTATCCCCAACCTTTTACTTTCATCGATGCAAATGCCTAAATCTTTACGCATCCAGTCAATCGCGAAACCAAAATCAAATTCATCTCTCGACATCGTTGAGGAGCGATTCTCCATTTGCCACGAGCCCGCCGCCCCATGCTTCAGGACCTCCACCAAATCATCGATATCTAAGCCAGAACGTTTTGCTAACGTCAGTCCTTCACTCAAGCCTTTCAAAACGCCAGCAATACAGATCTGATTGACCATTTTCGAACGTTGACCTTGACCGTTTTCTCCCATCAACTTGGATTGTTTGCCATAAGCGCTCATCACAGGCGCTGCCTGCTCAAACGCATCACTTTGACCACCACACATGATCGTCAGCGCACCATTTTCAGCCCCCGCTTGCCCACCAGACACCGGCGCGTCAATGAATGCGATCCCTTTTTGTTTGCAGGCCACACTGAGTTCCACCGCCAATTCAGCGGATGTGGTGGTATGGTCGACCAAGATACTTCCTGGTTTCATATTGTTGATAAGACCCGTTTCACCATAAACCACGCTACGAACGTCGTCGTCATTACCAACGCACACAAAGACCAAATCGCAATCTTGAGCGGCAGCACCAGGCGAGGAGCACGCTTCACCGTGGTAGTCCTTCGCCCAATCATGAGCCTTTTTCGTGGTGCGATTGTACACTTTGGTTGGGTAACCGTGGCGAGAGAGGTGCCCTGCCATTGGGTAGCCCATGACACCTAATCCAATAAAGGCAACATTGTTTTTCATCGCGTTCTCCTTAGTCCTTTCCTATATGTTTTGAATTTCCGTGCGGCACTATTTGATCAAGCGAGCTCATCCCAAAGAGTCTTACCAACCAGCGATCAGCGCCATCTTGACGTGGGTAAAACCCTTCTCTGCTGTGTACCACACGTTGATTTTTGATAATGAGCAAGTCACCGGGTTGGTAGACCAGATGGCGTTTAAGGGATTCATTGGCGAGCTGAGCTTCCAGCATAACTAAGGCTGCCGCAGCACTTTCCGTCAGAGGGGTCGTGTTTTCCTTATCATATCGACAGTAAACGACCCCATTGTCACCCGTGGCCAATATTGGCAACCGGCTGCCTTTGGCTTGAGCAAAGGAATCTGGCCGATTGATAAGAAAATTGGGTTTTGATAGTTCGCTGATCACACCTGAGCTCACATTGGCAAGCAGTTCATCTACAAGAATAAAATTCGAATTCACTCTGAGATCCGAGCGCAATGCCATCAATGACAAGAACTCAGGGCAACCACTGCGTTCGATCATGTCCTCGCAAACCAGAGGCAAATCAGGATTATCCACATGATGCCCAAACGTATGAATGGAGCCATGTGAGGACTTCTCGTTTTGGGCATGTTGAACAGGCACAACATGTCGAAATAGGAACCCATTATTCTCACTTTGATAAGATATTGGTTCAATTCCCGCCAATTGATATATGCCAATATGTATACCACTGACCAAGGGCGTTTTTGATGGCGAAAGATACCCTTTGTATGGCGTGGCACATAAGTCGTGGTCAACAGGAAACCCTCGGATAATTAAAGCGCTTTTGGAATCATCGCGTGAAAACGAGGTAATGGTCTTTATCTGCTCTTGAGGAAGGCTGTGTTTAATGGCGTTTCCTAGCCAATCTTTAGCGTCCAACCATGACTGGTCTTCAGACAATCTTAAGTGATGAATCGCACTTTTTATTTTGTGGGCAGATTCATAAGAAACATGCATCTCCTGTACGCTTTGTAATGAGTGAATCTGAGCTTCCTGATTTAACATTATTTTTAGCCTTTACTGTGTGTTATATAATTTCCTTATTATTTTGACGCATGTTATTTACCAAATTGACATATGTCAATGTTAAAATTACATCACAAGCTTCTTAATTTCATCGAGAAAAGACATACGTTATGCTTTATAATTGAAGAGGAGAATTAAGGAGAAGTAGATTGAATAACCACAAATTTGTGCGTATTGCTGACACTATTGAGGAAAAAATTGATAGTGGCGAATACGCGGCCAACACTAAACTACCGACCCATCGACAGCTAGCCGATGAGCTTAACACGACCCCAGCGACGGTCGCGAAGGCCTATAAGTTGCTTAGTGACAAAGGCAGGCTTGAATCGTTTGTTGGCAAAGGCACGTTTGTGGCTGCTCACTCTGATCTGAATGAAGCCATTCAAGTGGTCAATGAAGACGCCAATTACAATTTCTCTCTTCTACAGCCTTGTTTGCACAAGAACATTCCTGCGATAAAGAACGCCTATCGACAAGCGTCTGACCTCCTCACTGAAACGCTGATTGGGTACTGTGAGGATTCGGGGCATGAAAAACACCGAGAAGCGGCCGTAAAGTGGGCCCAACAGTATGGGTTGGAAGGCGGGAGTATCGATAACACCCTACTCACCAATGGGGCTCAACATGCCCTCTCTCTACTCGTAGAAACGTTAACTGAGCCCGGTGATACCATTTTAGTCGAATCCCTGACTTACCCAGGAATATTGGCCATTGCGAATTTATCTAACCGCAACGTTGTCGGCGTTGACTTAGACGAACATGGCCTCTGTCCATCAGCGCTGGACAGCGCGATTCAACAATACTCACCGACTCTCATCATTGTCATTCCGTGCCATCAGAACCCCACTGGAGTTTCGATGCCCGAAGTCAGAAAAAAAGAAATCGCTCAGATCATCAATCAGCATCAAGTTTGGTTGGTGGAAGATGACATCTATTGCTTCTTAGATGAACGGCCCATTCCCCCCATTGCTAACTTTGCACCCGATTACACCTTTCATGTCACCGCGTTGTCTAAAGCCATTAGCCCGGCCATGCGGTGTGGGTTCATTAAAGCACCGGATAGTCAGATTGCATTGTTAAACGCTCACATACGAGCCAATATCTGGCTGTCATCGCCTATCAACTACATTGCCGCGACGTTACTTATCGAGTCAGGTGAAGCCTTCACCCTTGCCTCGAATCAAAGAGACATGGCGTCGAGCCGACAAAAAATCGCTCGCGAGATTTTTTCATTGAATGGTGTCCATTCTACTGGCTACCATGTTTGGTTATCTTTACCCGAACATTGGCAACAAGATAGGTTTACGATGGAAGCCAAGAACCGCGGATTAATTGTCACCAGCGGCAGTTATTTCTGTGTGGATGGCTCTAGCACGCAGCACATCCGGCTTTCACTGACCTCAATCAGTCAAGAAGGTAAACTGATTGAAGGACTCAAACAAATACGGGATCTCCTGAATGCAAGCCCGAATGCCTTTATGCCTTTCTGATTGGCGCAGGGGTCAGAGGCGGGCTTTTTGAGCCACTCAACGGTTTCAGATCCCGTTTATCACTCAACCGCTATGGAACATTGATAAAAAAGACTATTCGCAAAGTTATCACTTACTTTAAGTAAAATTGCTTTGCGAAGTTTTTTTTCCGGTGAACTTTGACGCTTTGGCTTTTTTTATTCTGAGTATTGTTAAATTTCTGGTTTTTCGTCCGGCCTACCATCTAACGTCCTGTTGCAAAAGCGCTTTTGTTTATCGATAGATAGAATAATTATATTGACTGAGGTTCATATCTTTAATAAAAGTGTAACAAATAATTAATAATTGTTACTTTTTATGTCAGAAGCAAACACCCTCACAGACTCACAATCTTGGTTCACGATTGGCCGTGAAGGCTGGATCCTCGTGCTGGGTTCTGGGTTCAATAGGTTTGGACAGTTTATGTCGTTACCTTTTCTGGCGTTGTACCTGTCATCGACCTCGGAATTGTCCAATATCTCGATTGGATTGATCATCTCGTGCGGTCCGCTTGCAGGGGTGATGGCGGGTTTTTATGGCGGGGCTTTGTCCGACCATTTACCAAGAAAACTGGTTCTCATCCTGTCGGCGTCACTGGTCACTATTGCCTATGCGTTGTTTTTCTACCTACATTCCCCACTCTACTTTGCGTTGACCAACTTAGTTTTTGGTATGGCGACCGCGGTCTTTGAACCCGTTCTTATGGCCGCGTGTCGAGACAAAGGAGAGAAAGCCAAGATCCAAAGAGCCATGATGCTTCGTTATACCTCGATCAATGTCTCTGCGGCGATTGCCCCACTTGTGGGGGGCTATTTTGCGACCAGTGACAATCCAAGCATGGTGTTTTTCATCGCAGGCATCTTGAGCCTCTGTTTGCTTTTTGTCGTCATGGTGGTTGACGTTGCGCCCCACACAGCGAGCCTGAAGAAGACGCCGAGTATTGTTGACACTTTGAAGGTTGTCCTTGCCGATAAGACGTTCACGTTTTATGTCGTGGCATTTACATTGGTGCTGTTTGCCTATGCCTTCACCAGCTCTGCTTTATCCTTGCAGCTTCTCGAACAATTCGGCACTTCAGAGAGTGCTAGTGGGTTACTGGGTATGTGGACGGGGTACTGGGATCACACCCTTAGTGGTGCTGAATTGTTCACGCTGTTGTTGGTGGTCAACGCCATCAGTGTGCTTCTTTTTCAGGCCCCAATGACCTACTTACTTCGACATGATACGACCCTTAACAAGTTGTTGAAAAGCGGCCTTTTAATGTCTGCTGGATACGCGGTACTTATCCTACCGACAGACAGTTACCATCTGTTCGTTTTCGCCATCGTCATCATCTGTGCCGGTGAATCCGTTATGTTCCCGATGACCACCATTTTAACTGATGACACTGCTCCTGAGTCCAAAAGAGGCAGTTACTACGGCGCTGCTGGCTTTAAGAAACTAGGCTTCGTACTCGCCCCGCCTGTTGGAGGGTGGTTATTAGACCAATATTCTCCATCCGTACTTTGGGCAAGCGCTTGTTTTTCTTCCTTGTTGGCATTAGCGATCTGCGTGTATGCCAGCAAGTTATCTAACCCACAATAATAACCGAAAAGGTATAAAACATTGGACACAACAACGCAAAGTCTTGAGCTACACCCGAATCTCTATCAATCCCAGTTTCTGTTGAGAGATCACTATTTAAGTTTGCTGCACACACCGGAGCATTGCTACAACACCATGGATACGGTGGAAGATATCCAATGGCGTTACGCGCTTGAAGATCAATGGATGGCCACCCTTGAAACTCAAATCCAAAAGGAAGTGCCGCTCCCTTCACAACCGAGTGAATTTATTGAATGGCAAGCACGTCTTCAGCGTCAGCATGAAGAAGCAACCAAGCACTTCTATGACTTTTTGGCTGAGGAAGCGACCGATAAAGAGATGGCGCAATACATCTTGCATGAGCGCTCTGTCGATGGTGTTTTCGATGATCTCTTAGCCCTCGCTCAACTGGGCGTTCAAGGTAAGCCTAAAATGGCCATCGCCCATAACTATTGGGATGAGATGGGGGAAGGTGACCCAGCATTAGTGCATACGACGCTGTTTGATAAAACCGTCGCTTGGGCGAAAGCCGTACTGCAGGATGATGATTTAACCGATAACGTAGAAATCCTTCAAAACAGCAACTCTTTTTTCTGTATGGGCTTTCGACGTCGCTATGCGCCGCGCATCATCGGTGCCCTATCGTTTATCGAAACGATCGCTCCCGTCCACTTC
This sequence comes from Vibrio sp. St2, assembly GCF_947311885.1. Taxonomy (NCBI): domain Bacteria; kingdom Pseudomonadati; phylum Pseudomonadota; class Gammaproteobacteria; order Vibrionales; family Vibrionaceae; genus Vibrio; species Vibrio sp. St2. The sequence continues at coordinate 185,805 of NZ_CAMZNA010000007.1, forward strand.
GAAAAGGTGGTCGCGGGCTGTAAGCGACTGTCAGTCCCTAGTGAAGTCATCTTCTATCAAGAAGCTCACATTGAATATGACGCCGCGCACGCGCAAGAGTGGGTCGATGACGCCATTATCCCTCTGATCAATAAGAGCGACATTCTCTTTAAAGAAATCTGTATTGGCGTCGCAATCCGTTATTTGATGGCGACCCAATACGCGAATGGCTTGTACACCGCCATTAAAAAAGAACACTAACTTCGACATGTGGCAACCATCGTGTTGCCACTTACTCTTCCGAGCCCGATATGTCATATAAAAAAGAACTCAATCACCTGCTTGACCATTCAAGCTTCTCTGTGGATCTCTCTAACACGCCCTTTACGTTATTATTCGTCTATCCAGGCATTGGCGTTGGAAAAGTCTTTGAAGACCTAGCTGGATGCACTCAACAGCTTTGTCAGTTAGCCACCACACAAGAGCGCGCACAAACACTTGGCGTCCAGATCGCGGCGTTATCATCCGTCGATGAGACGGTAGAATCTTTGCATTCAGCCTACTTTCCGATTGGTTCGGTTTCTGCGGAGTTGATCCCGAAAGACCTCCTTGTGACCAAAGGGGAACAGCACTTCTTTGCGCGTGCCGCGTATCTGGTCCACCCAGATGGTCAAGTTGAGCGCTGGATTGATCCCGATGGGGCGCGAATGGTCGAGGATGGGTTTAGAAAGGTCGAGCACGCCTACCGACAATTTGTTCATACCGTCACGAACGACAGCATGAATGAAGAGGACCTGTCCCAATGTCGTCTTGTTGCCTTACCAACCGGGGCGGATTCCCTGGGAGTTCTGTCCTTCGACATGACCCATCCCTATGTTTTAAAAAGGATGCCCGCCGAGGGTACGGACATTGAAACGGATTACATGTTTCAATCGAAGAAGAACGACAATTCGATTTTTCCCGTCATGTACGCACAAAGCGTTTTCGGCTCAGAACGTTGGGTTGTCATGGAAAAGCTAGGCGAATTGCCAGAGCACAACACGCACCAGCTTATCGCGCGATTAGCCCATTTCTACCACTCCACTCGAACCGATACCCCTATCGACCTTGATTACCACCTTTACCAGCGCTTTTTTCAAATATTGGCCTCAGAAGGCTTTGCCCATACATTGACCTCACTATCGATGACCGAGGGGCGCGCCCTTGAGCAGACCGTGTGGGTGGGTAAGCGACAGACATCAACGATGAAAAGCCTGCTCGATGACCTCAATGACGCGTTACCAACGTTCCAGAGTCCATTCACCTGTTGTATACATGGTGACGTTCACTGGCCAAATGTGCTTGGTAGTCAAGAGGGCGCCATCAAGTTGATTGATCCGCGGCTTCACTGGGACGGATGTTTTTCGATTGATGGGCACTTCGATCCAACCTATGACTTAGCCACTCTGCTCCACAGTTCAGTTTTAGAGAAGTTAGACCATACGGAAATGTCAACAAACCGCGATGGAACGATTGCCGCCAGCGCTGACTTGGTTGACGTCATCGAAAAGTTGGAATCGGACCTATTACAATCTGCACACGCGTTGCTACCGGCTCTCATTGACGACAGCACCTTCGTGCGGAAACTCCGAGTGTTTTGTGCGAATGCCACTTTTGGGTGGCTTAAATACCATCAAGTCGTCACATCCCAAGAGAAATGGCGCTTCTACTTTGGACTCACACTGTATTGGCTCGACAGAGCATTTAAAAAATAGAGGGATTTATGAAGGAAACAGTACTGATTTTTAGTCGCAATGGGTATACCTCTGTTTTGGACGACAACAAGGCGCTTTTTCACGAGCTGCACGACAAGGACATCATCTTCGCCTTGTCGGTTCGTGCAACGTCAATACCACCAGCGGATGCCTATAAAGAATTGCACATCATTGAGATGATCGACAATGAGGCCTTTATTGAGCAGTGGCTAGAAGCGTTGAGCCTAAAGCATAGCGTTAGCGCTGTCATTGCGATGGATGAGCAATGTATCTACCCTGCCGCATTGGCGCGAGCGTACTTCCAATTACCGGGTTTACAGCCGGACGCCGCTGAAATGGTGCGGAATAAAAACACAATGAAAGAATGGGCCCGTAAAAGCTCGGTTCGATGCCCGGACTATCTGACGTCTGAGAACCCTGAATCGCTTAGGCATTTCTTCAGCAAACACACCCGTGTGGTTTGCAAACCACTTGATGGTATGGGGTCTAAGGAGACCACTATCATCAGCTCAATGGCCGACCTAGACAACACCATCACTCAACTGGTTGAAGACAATCGCCTAGGCAAGTTCATCTTTGAGGAATTCATCCCAGCAGACATCTATCACCTCGATGGTTTGTATTTCAATAACGAGCTCGTGTTCTCGAGCCTGGGTAGTTATGTCGAGCCCCCGGTATACTTTGCTGAGAGTATTGGCCAAACCACCAATTTGATTCATAAAGGGGCGCTCTTCGACAAAGCTAACGTCGCGTTGTGCGACATCATGACGTCATTTGGCCTAGAAAGCGGAGTTTTCCATTTTGAGTTTTTTTACTACCAAGACACGGTTGTTTTCTGTGAAATTGGTTTGAGACCAGCTGGGGGCGGTATCGTTGAAGCCATAAAATATCAACTGGGCGTCGATCTCAACCGTGAAATGGTTCGAATCAGCTTAGGCTTGACGCCTTCTCAACCGACGAGTACGTTTGAGTATGCAAAAGTTGTGTCTTTGTTTGCGCATGACGAAGGTGAGATTGTATCGATATCCTCCATTGAGGATTTTAACCCGAGTGTTTATCCGTTCGTGAAAATCAATCGTTGTCTCGGTCAGCAAAACAGGCCTCCGAGACACAACACGGACTTTGTCGCGACTTTTGCCATGGTTGACAATGATCCAGACAACCTCGAAATGAAGGCCCTAGCACTCTACGATTTATTCGACTGTCAGATCACCAGCGCCCCCGGCGTGGAACCTAAAGAGCGGAACCTTTCAGAGCATTCCACTCTTGAAACGCCTGAATGACATGCATTTTGGAGGTCATCGATTGACCTCCTCTTTTGCGTTTTGTCTTTAAGGTGGTATACAGGAGTTTCGGCAGTGTGTTGTTCGTCCCTTAACTGGAGATCATAACTTGAAAGAACACGAACTCGAATCCTATTTGCATGCACAAATCCCCGCTTCCAAGGCATTAAAGATGGGGGTTACGAGTTGCAGCCAACAAAAGATAGAACTGTCGGCGCCTCTTGAGCCCAATATCAACCATAAGAATACGGCCTTTGGCGGAAGCCTTTCTGTCATCGCCATCTTAGCCGGTTGGTCATTGGTTTATATGCGCTTAAATGGTGTTCACAATGAAATCGTTATTCAGGAAAGTGCCATGACCTATTTGAAGCCAGCACATGGCCCATTTACGGCCACCAGCTTTTATGAAGACAGCAAGGACTGGTCGACGTTTCATCGTGCTTTTGCTCGACGTGGCCGCGGACGCATTAACGTCAGCAGTGATATTCTTTGTGGAGATGAGGTCGTGGCCACTTTCCAAGGTACCTATGTGGCGTTTAATAAAGAGTTCAACGCACAAGGCACTTAACGCCGCCCCCCGGTGTATGGTGTTTATGGTGAAAGGCTTGCCCTTGCTCACCCCTTAATCGGTCGTTCGCCTTCTGAATGGAGAATAAATGGAATTATACAAAGCTTCAGATGAAGCACATTGGGAATTGGCTTCGAATATGTTGCTCGAAGTTGTCGAGCGCTGTAATGCCCGTCAAGTCCCCCTGTGGACGCACGAACAAGTGCAGATCACCGCCTTAAAAGCCGCATACTCGTTAGACAGCTTGTACTTTCTCAAACATGGAGGCGAGTATGTGGGGTGTGTATTTCTCTCCCTTGGCGCCGATGACTTCTGGAAAGAGCTGCCCATCGATTCAAACAGTTTATTTTTTCACAAACTCGCGCTTATCGATGCTTCTAGCGCCCAAGGGTTGGGAGCGTTGGCGTTATCTGAAATCTTGTCACTCGCGGAGCAATGGAACTGCGAATGGTTACGGTGTGATTGTCATGGTGGCCGAGTGCGTCTGCGCCATTTTTATGAGCAATTTGGTTTTGAGTTTGTCGATAGACAAGAAATGTATGGTTTTGACGTCGCTCGATACCAAATCAAGGTGTTGAACACCGCTCCACACTATTTAGTAAGTCAAGATGCTTAAACAAAAGCTCCGGCATCTGATCCAGCAAGTTCCTGAGTTAATGGAAACCGCCGAAGCGTGTCGTGACGTCGGGTTACCACATTTCTACATCGCGGGCGGTGCCATTACTCAAGTCATCTGGAATAGCCTCATCAATGAGCCGCTTCTCGCTCAAGTGAAAGACGTTGATGTTGTCTACTTTGATCGCTCTGCGCTCACCTCTGAAGCGGCGTTTAAACGTCGTATTCGTTCGCGGTTAACGCATAACATCGACATTGATGTCAAAAACCAAGCCATCATACATGAGCGTTATGCGAAGAAGTTTGGTTGCGCCATCGAGCCATATGAGTGTGTCGAGCAAGGTATCGAATCTTGGCTATCCGCTTTCGCGATTGGCTTTACTCTTGATAAGTCAGGCCACCCTCGCTTGTTTGCGCCCTACGGATTGGAAGACGCCTTTGCTATGTTGATTAAGCCGAACAAGCAAGCTATGACCGAAGCGAACTACGACAAAATGACCGCTGGCTATAAGGCTAGGTGGCAGACAATACAGGTGCTCTCTTGGCGTTGATCGACAACAAACGATGCAAGCGGGTGGCTTTTTTGTTGTCCGAAGGTTGACCATTGAACTGGGCTTCGACGGCGTCGACATGCCCGTACTTACCCGTTAACCGGGTGTCAGTATTTGCAATCACACTCGATACATTGAGAGGAATATGATGAGAAAATCCGTTTATGTGGCCGGGAGCTTCAAGAGCCTGGAACAAATGCAGGCGGTACGCGACACGCTACTCGACGCAGGTATTCAAACAACGATGTCAGAGCCTTCGCCACACAATGGTATCGACGGTTGCTTGCAGCGCATCCGTGAAGCTGACGTCACCTACATTCTAAATTTCAACGGTTACCTTGGCAAAAGTGTTGCTATGGACATAGGCTATGCACTTGGGCTGGGAAAGCCAGTCTACGCGCTAGAGCCGATTTCAGACCCTGATATTACGCATTTGTTGGACAAGATCGTTACCCCCGACGACATCATTGCAGAACTGGGCGACACAGACCCACAACACGTGGCATGATGATCAGGCGTTGAGCATATCAAGGTGGCCGGCGGCGGCTTGCCTAACGCGGCTCAGAGAAGATGAGCCATACCACCCTAGTAAGGAGGAATGATGCCCCATTTTGTTCTCGATTGTTCAGACAGTATTTTAGCTGTTCACGATGAAGCGTATATTCTCGAACAGATGTTTTTGGTGACGCACGCGACAGGGTTGTTTGATGCCAATGACATCAAGATCAGAATCAACCCTTTCCAACAATACTCAGTGGGTAATAAGCGAGAAGCGTTTATTCATGTGTTTGCGTCTATCATGCAAGGGAGAACGACGGAGGAGAAGGCGAGGCTCTCTCAGCAAGTCGTGTCCACACTGGTCACCTTGTTTCCGAAGGTACCCAACATCGCGATGAACATCAGTGATTTTGAAAAAGCGACGTATTGTAATCGTACCATGCTGTAGCGTACTGCCAATCAAGGAGGGTGGACTATCAAAGTAGCGATCTATGATGTGTTTGGTGGCGAATCGGCCGCCGGTAACCCTTGTGGCGTGGTCGAGCTCGATGGTTGGCTTTCCGATGAAGAGTTGCAGCACATCACATGTGAAGCGGGGCTCCCCGTCACCTCGTTTGTGGTTAAAGTCCAAGAGCACTTTCACATTCGCTGGTTTGCCATGGATGGAGAGATCAACCTTTGTGGGCATGGAAGCTTGGGGGCTGGGGCTGCCATCCTTTCGAAGTACTCACTCGATAGCGTGCAGCTTCGTAGCCAATACGGCGATGTCTCCATTGCTAAAAAGGAAGGGTTCTACACCCTTGTACTGCCGAGCTGGGAAGGCAAACCCTGTGAGGTGCCAGTCGAACTATCGGATTTGGCGGCGGAAGCCGTTGATGCATTTTCAACTCGAGACTTAATCTTAGTGTTGCCGTCGATAGAATCCGTCATGCGTTTTCAGCCCGATGAGGGGCGTTTTAGACAGCTCCATGAACATCACGCTGTGATTGTGACCGCCGCTTATGGCACCAATGGGTATGCCCTCAGATACTTTGCGCCCAAAATTGGCATCGCTGAAGATTTGGCCACAGGCTCGGCTCAGTGCTCTCTGGCGCCATACTGGTTTAAGAAGCTGGATTTGGACACATTGCATGTCTGTCAGCTTTCATCGTCGGGTGGTTATTTTGAAGTCTCGCGTTTCTCCGATGATGCCATTGTGCTATCGGCAAACGTCACCTTACGCGGCAGCACCCGTTAAACCACACTAAAAAGCGCCTTCAACGCTTGGTCTTTAGACAGTGTGACGACGCTGCTGCCCTAAGCCGCGCCTCAATTTGAACCCACTCCCCTATTTCCTCGTAAAACAAGGCTTTTCAGCAAGAGGGGATTGAACATGGAACTGAGCTCGGAGATAGAGTCCAGAATCATAGAAATGGCCTGGGAAGATCGCACGCCCTTTGAGGCAATCGAATCGCAATTTGGTTTGAATGAATCCAAAGTGATTCTGTTAATGCGTGGACGGCTCAAGCCGAGCAGTTTTAAATTGTGGCGTGCGCGTGTGTCGGGTCGTAAAACCAAGCACAAGAAATTGCGACGTTCAGACGTCATGAGAGGTTATTGTCCTACCCAGTATAAGCCGCGATAATACCCAGCACCCCACAAGACATGGCCGTGTGCTCCACAGCGTTGGGCACCCTTTGCTTAGCCTGTCTCGTGTGGGTAGCCCAACGGTTTAGATACAGCGTCAGCCATAGGCACACCCTAATTTGACGTGATGCAAAGAGAACAGATGGATAACTACATAGATATTTGGTTTTTGGTGACCGCAGCGGTTTTTGTTCTTAGCGTGCTATCGGCGCTGGGGATCGGGTGCTGGGGTAAAAGCAATACCGCCTTATTCGGACTGACTGGGGTGGCATTTTTAAGCGGGATACTGTTTTTCTCCCAGACGTACCAAATCAGAACGATACTGGCCGAAGAGCTCCATCCATCCAGTTTTGTTATCGAGTCCGATGCCGATATTGGCGACACTCAATTACTGGATGCGCTCACCCACAAAAGGTATATCACCACCAATAGAACACGGCCCTTGTCTAAGCGCAAAGTCAGGATCGCGGGTAAACATGGTGAAATCGAGTTACTCGTTGCCGAAGATTCCGACAATAGGCATATCTTCTGGGTGTATTACCCCAAATACCGTTACAGCCGTATCAATGAAATTGGCAAAGTCCGCCTTCGCTGAAATGTGCATACCAAGCGGTAACACGTTTGGTTGGTTGCAATTCATTGTTAGAATTGAAGTCACCTCTCTTGCATCTTAACGTGGCGTTAGACGCAGCTAATGGAAAACGGGGTCAACCCAGTTTAGAGGAGCTTAAGGGCTCCATTGCTGAAGAGTTATATGATGTCCTGTATTATGTTTGCGCGTTGGCCAATATCTATGAGGTGGATCTTGAGCAAACTCATGAACTCAAGGAAGTACTAAACAAGGTGAAGTACAACCGTTAAACCCCTATTCCCGGCACGAGGCGTGTCAGGTCGATGCCCAACGACGGGCACTCTGCATTCCATCTTGGGTGTCGTCGTTACAACGCAGAGATGGAGATGACGTGATAACCTAATCCATACCTTAATGCATTGTTTTGCCTGAACGCCTGTTTCTCTCCTGTGGTAACATTCTCATTTTGCTTGGGGACCACCACATGAACAATGAGCATTTTCAAGGTCAATACGAGGTCGAGCTTAAGTATCGCCTAGCGTCGAAGGCAGCTTTCCTGGGCGTCCTGGAAAACATTCCCCATGAGGTTATGGTAGAGGACAATCTAGAATCCGATTGGTATTTTGATACCCCAGACCAAACCTTGTCCCAGCAGAACAAAAGTGTCTGTATTCGGACCATGCAGCCCTCGGGCATCCAACTTTGGATCGTGAAAGGCCCAGAAGCAGACCGATGCGAGGCCACCAATATCACCGATGCCACCAAGGCAAGAAGTATGCTTGAAACCATGGGGTACGAAATCGTCTTAAAGGCGACCAAAACTCGCAGCATTTATTTCGTCGGTCAGTTTCACATCACGGTCGACACGTTAGACGGCATTGGGGATTTTGCCGAGTTTGCCATCATGACAGACGAGGAATCGATGTTAGTGACTTATAAGTCACAGCTTGAAGCGCTCGCCTGCCAGTTTGGACTGACAGAGTCGGCCTTGCAGACAAAATCCTACAAACAGATGTACGCGGAAAATCAATAAGTATGACGGCCCTTAGCCTTTGGTTTCACGTACTCGGCAGAAACATCGCTCCCCGCGCTGAATCGGCATCAGGGGAGCCCCTACAGTTTGGAGTTCATTACATTGGTTCAAATATACGGTTCTCAAGAAACCAAAGCCTTCTGCTGTCATTGTAAAAAAGTGACGCTTCACAAGTATCAAGGCTTCTCTTCGTCTCACGAACGTAAGGACACGAGCGTCAACGGATTCTTCTCGGGCCTGTTCGCGGCCATCGCGAGTGCCCTGATGGAAGGGCAAGCTACCGGCGATTATCAATGTACCGCGTGTGGCACTTCCCTGCATACCCCTGATCATTTAGGCTGAGATTCGTCGCCTGCCAGGGTCGCACTTCCCTCTGGTGGTGCAGGAACAGCCATGTTAACGGACGCCCAACGCTTGGCATTCTCGGCCTACTTTCACTGAGGTGTTTATGGCACAATACAGTGGGTTGGCGTCACTCACCACTTCACATGTGGCGTGATGAGGCCTTACCGCTTTGGGGCCATGATCAAAAAGGAATTCAGAGAAAGTGATACGTAACTTTTACACTTGCGACAAAGAAGTAGATACAAATAGCCATGATGGAGAAGGGGCTATCGACATCTATCGTGCGTTCAGGCGGAAAGACTTCGATGGTGCTTGGGATTTCGCGATTCGTGTCGTGATGCCACCGGGGAGCTCGATGGGCGAACATACTCATGGCGATGATGAAGAAATGTACATCATTTTGAAAGGCGAAGGCACTATGATCATTGAAGGTGAGAAAAGACCGGTGTCCGCTGGGGACATGATCGTCAATCAACGCTTTGGCACCCATGGTTTGGTCAATACCTCAAACCATGACATCGAGCTATTGATCATCCAAGCCAGTCTCAAGTAAATCACCCATTCCCACGGTATCAAAGTCAGTCGGCGCGTACTGTGCTGACTCCGTGTCGGTGGCCTCGGTTAGATCCATCCTGAGCTTTTGCACAATAACCATAAAATATTAATTGAATGAATAGGTTACTTTCGATAAGTATAGAATCCCATTCAAACGTAAATAAGAGTTAGCACGAAGAGACTCATCACAATGACGTCGATTCTTTGCTCCCATTCTGTTTTTGCTGGCGCACTCGTCCAGACGCCAAAGTGGCTTCTGTAGAAACCACACTGAACCAAGACTCAAATACCTTTGTCGTCAATATTTCTGGTAGCACAGGGCCATGCAAAGTAACTGTTGTTGTCGAAATTCTCGCTTTAAGAGCAGTGTCATGAGTTGACGAGAACCAATTGTTAGTCATATTACGTCCCTTGAGATTGTGAATACTGTGTCCAAATCTGTAGAGTAGATCAGAGACCGTTTTAGCTTGAACACGACCCTTTCACATTGATGGTGATGAGCCTTTCACCTGACGACTCGCACCTCTTTAGTGGTTCATCTTCCTTTTAATGCGCATAAAAGAGTAATGTGACATTGACGATACATTGCCGAAAGAGTGATTGGATGAAACGTACGCTGCTTGACCACCTGCTCGCTTGGAAGAGCAAGAAGATTAGAAAGCCTTTATTGATTGATGGTGCTAGACAAACAGGGAAAACGTTCTTATTGCAAGAATTGCTCGGAAAAACGTTTGAAAACGTGCTAAGAATTGACTTCTTGGAAAACCCAGAGTTCATGGACGCTTTCTCCGGATCGCTATCTCCGGATGACATTATCACCAATATTGAACTACTCACAGGAAACGTCTTCAATCCTTCCACCGATCTGCTCATCCTTGATGAGATCGGAGAATGTCCAAGAGCAGTGACGGCGCTTAAGTACTTTGCCGAAAAAGCCCCTGAAGCTTATGTTGCAGCGAGTGGCTTCAACATCGGCTTACTCACGTCTTTTCCTGTGGGCAAAGTCGAACAGCACAACTTAAGGCCTTTGACCTTTAAAGAATTTGTCTGGGCATCAGGTGAAAATGCACTGCTGAACGCCTTTGAAAGACAGCTAAACGCACCAGCCGCACACACCAAACTGTTCGATCTTCTTACCGATTACTACTTCGTCGGTGGTATGCCTGAAGCCGTTCGCTCCTGGTTCGAACGTTCTGAACTTAGCGTCATTGAGCGTCTTGAAGCGGTCTCGGAGGTACATAAAAACTTAATCGAAGGTTACATGCGTGACTTTGGAAAATACTCTGGAAAAATCGATGCACAGTTAATTGAGTCCGTTTTTCGAAGTATTCCAGCCCAACTTTCATCAGTCTATGACGACTCCGTGAAGCGTTTTAAGTTCAAAGGGGTCCATGAACGCAAATCGCGTTATGCTGAATATGAAAGCGCCATCGCCTGGCTTCATAAATGCAGACTTGCTTTAAAAAACCACCCAATAGAAGGGCAACCAAGAACTCCAATGGCGGCTTATCAGAAGGAAAACACGGTCAAACTCTTCCTCTTTGATGTCGGGCTACTTAACCATATGCTGGGCACTGGTTATCGTGAAATCAAGCAACAAGGTTATGAGTATAAAGGCTATGTCGCGGAAAATTATGTTCAACAAGAAATCACAGCACTCGGTATTGAGCCTAGCTTCTCTTGGGGGGATGCCCGCGCAAAAATCGAGTTCATCGTTACTGATGATCTCGGCCGCGTCATTCCCGTTGAAGTTAAAAGTGGCAAACGCACACGAGCCAAATCATTGCAATCGTATATCGAGAAGTGCTGCCCTCACAAAACGATTAAGCTAACGGGGACTCAAGGCTCGCCAGCTACTGAGACCAAACATATTGTTATGCCTCTGTACTACACCGAATACTTACCTAAGCACCTAAAGGGGAGCAATGAGTAGGATTACGCCCCTTTTTGTATGGTAGGGAGCAGGGGGAATCACCGCCGCCACGGCCAATCTGACTGACCAGCGACTCAGACCGATGCGTCACCTTGGGCACTGAACGTTTGAATCGGCGTCCATGTTTAAGGCACAATGGTTGCTCTCAACTGCATGCGGCTGTAACCACATCTAGATTTAGACATCATGGAACTAAAATGTACAAAGGAAGTTGTTTATGTGGCTCAATCCAATTCGAGCTACACGGTGGAATTACCGCCCCCATCTATTGCCACTGCTCTCGATGCCGAAAAGCAAGTGGTAGCGCCTTTGCCACTAATGGGTATGTGAATACGTCGGAACTCCAACTGACTGATGAAAAAGGCACGCTTACCTATTACGAGAGCAGTGTTGGAAAACGGAAGTACTTTTGTTCGACATGCGGTGCGCCAATCTACAGCTCAAATTCGACCACCCCGGATAAAGTGAGGATCCGTCTCGGCGCTATCGACAGTGACATCACCGAAAGGCCCATTTCACACAACTTCATCACCTCAAAAGGCAACTGGGAAGAGCTCGACACAACGCTGCCAAGGTATGAAGGGCACGAACCATCAAGAAAATAGTGGCCGCGTTTTGGCCTAACCATCGACTGAAAAGGACATTCAGCCCTATTATGTTGGGCTTGTGACAGAGGGATGCTCAAGTCTTATGGCTGGCGTTGCTCACCACTTAGCAGTCCGTTATCGAGCAGGAGCCCGAAGATGCACGGTGTCATGAATACGACAAAATGGAATGAGCTATGGGCAGCGATGTGTACCCTGCATCCGCGTCCACGATGGCGAACGCGTGAAGTAGACAGTGGTTATGTTTCCGACTGGGACAGAGACTGGTTTTACCATTTCAGGGCGTCCAGTTTTCGCACCATTGAATGGGTAGAAATCACGACAGACACCCCCTCTCAGCACCAGTCCGTCAAAACCGTGTTACGCAAAATCCATGTGCCTGCCGATGAGCTGGACAGTGGCTTTAAAATATACGGGTATATTCCTGATGCTAAGTATGTTGACTATCTTTGAGTGATTCGTCTGCGTTACGGGTTGTTATACAAGACGGGCATGTCCTGTTTCCATCGGCTCCACGTTTGAGGCGAACCAACCAATTCGATCATAAAGTGAGCAACATTGATACGGCTGCTCTTCCTCGGGGCAAACAGCGGGTCACACGTGGGCGATGGATGAACCGAAAACTCGGTCTTGAATGGGTGATCCACTAAGCTGTCAGGCCTGACGGCGACCCACTCCAAATACGGGGAAGCATCGCCCACCTGGTCTTGCAGGTATCGGGCGGCCTCTTCATTGTCCACATGGGGCGGGAGGAGTTGCCTGACGAGCTGGATCACCATGCGATGTCGCCACGACACGACCTCCCCTCTTCGTCGATTTTGAAAGCCCGTCGTACTCATCAACACCAACTTGATCGGCTGCGACGGTTTGAGTTGGGCCGCCGCTTGGCATATCCGTTTGATCGTGTCTGAGACCAGTTTTCTAGGCTGGCCGTAAATGCCGTTCAACGTCAAATTGTGTCCCAAACAGCAAATGACCGCTTCACACTCGCGCAGATGGCCCATGAGTTGTGCCTCTGACAAATCCAATACGTTGGACACCACGATGTCCAACGACTCACAAGCGATCAGGTCCCTGTCCACGCGCTCTAGCGCGCGCACGACGACTTTAACGCGGTCACCCCGCGAGAGTAGCTCTCTGACCACGAGCCGTCCGGTTGCCCCGGTTGCACCTAAAACCAACACTGCCATAACCTGCCTCGAATAAAACCATTGTGCTGACACTATATCCATGCATATAGTTAATAGTAATTACTGAAAAATGCATAAAGGCATACAAATTTGTATGAACTGGACAGCCATTTCGTTCGATTGGAACCGAACCCGCGCCTTTTTGGCGACAGCTGAGCTTGGCAGCTTGTCGGCGGCCGCACACTCTTTGAATGTGACCCAACCGACCCTAAGCCGCCAGGTTTCCGCCCTAGAGCAGGAGCTTGGTGTGGCACTTTTTGAGCGCTCAGCGCAGAAATTAACTCTCACGCGCAGTGGTATAGAATTGCTTCATATCGCGCGCGAAATGGGCGATGTGGCGCACAAGTTTTCGATGGTGGCCAGTGGTCAATCAGAAGATCTGAACGGAGTGGTGGCCCTATCCGTCTGTCAGCTTGATGCGATGTATCGGCTGCCTCCGATCCTGGCCAAGTTGAGACGTGTCGAGCCCAAACTGTCCATTGACCTAGTCGTCACAAACCAGGTCAGTGATCTCAAACGCAGGGATGCCGATATCGCGCTCCGCAGCGCGCAACCCACTCAGCCAAGTCTCATCGCAAAGAAGCTCGGCGATGAACGGGTGTCTTTGTACGGCACCAGAACGTACCTGACACCGTTCATCGAGGCCCAATCCATTGAGGATGTCCCCGAACTGCAAATCATCGGCTTTGGCCACAACGGGCCCATTATGACGCAATTTTCCCATCACGGCTGGTCGTTGAACGAGGATAACTTCAAGCTTTCTACCGACTTTCAGCCTGCACAACTCGCGCTGTGCAAACAACATTTGGGTGTGATGTATTTGCCAGAGGACATTGCGGCACAAGAGCCACAGTTGATGCGAGCGCCGGACGGTTTGTTTCCAACCATGCAGCTCCCACTGTGGCTCGTCTGTCATGAGGAACTCAAAACGAACAGACGGGTTCGCCGCGTGTTTAATCTCTTAGCGGCGGAGTTGACCATCCTCGACGAATGACCGTCCCCTCTCACTGGATGGACAGCACCACACCATTTACAAACAATAACCGCCGTCAACGGTGATGTGGGCCCCTCGCAGCGCGAGTGAACTTGAGCTGGTGAGAAATTCAAGACTGGACAGCATCTCTGTCGGCTCTAGCATTCGGCCTAAAGGCAAATTCGCTAAGCTTGCGTTAAGCTCGTCAATTTGATGCTCGCTCATGCCTGCCTTACTTTGGATCTCGGTGGCCGTCACGCCCGGTCTGAGGTAGTTGATCCGGACGCCTTGGGGAGCCAGTTCCAGATTCAAAACGTTCGCGTACGCTTCGAAGGCCGCTTTACTGGCGCTGTAGCTCGACGCGGTTGGAAAGGCTCGCTCGACGACAATACTTGAAACATAGACCACGCTGCAGGGATCATTGAGGACAGGCAGTAAGGCTTGAAGAAGCATCGCTGGGCCGGTGAAATTCACCGACATCGTTGTCATCAGCTCACTCTGTGTGGTTTCGCTAAAGTGCCTGGGGTGAAACACCCCCGCATTCAAAATCACCGCGTCGAGTGTGCCGACGTTGTGGCGAATGTCAGACACAAGTGCCGGGTAATGCTGGGCGTTCGCATTGTCACACAATAGGCCAAGTATCTGATCCGGCGAATGGGCGTCATCGCGTAGCCTCGCGGTGGCGCTGGCAATTCTCTCTTGATCACGGCCGGTAAACACCACGCGCCAACCTTGTTTTACGTACTGTTTTGCCGCTTCAAAACCAATACCTGAGGTTGCGCCTGTGATTAAAATCGTTTGAAAAGACATGGTATTCCTTACCCTCTATTTATTTGGTTGCTTCAGAATACCAATTCGTATTAAATCTAATTAGATACCAAAAATGAACTTTATATGTTCCCAAAGAGAAACAATCTGTGGCCTTTCATAAACAGTTAGAAAACTTATACCTCTTTCATCTGGTCGCGTTGAGTGGCAGTTTTCAAGGGGCGGCGGACAAAGTCGGACTGCCACGCTCATCGGTCAGCAAACGCATTGCGAAGCTTGAGCAAACGCTGAACCTTCGCTTGCTTGAACGCAGCACGCGAAAGCTATCGTTAACACAAAGTGGACATGAACTGCTCAAAAGCACCGAGCCGCTTCAACAGGTACTGCACCATACGGAAACGCTCAGCGAACAAGTTCATGCTCGGCCGCAGGGCAAAGTCCGCATTGGTTGCTCAACGCTGATGGCCCATCGACTCTTGATCCCGCACATTCATGCGCTTAGCGATACCTATCCCGATATCTGCTTTGACTTCAATCTCACTGACGAAGTCGTTGATCTCATCGATAACCACGTTGATATTGCTATTCGTATTGGCCATTTACCGGACTCCTCGCTGCTGGCGCGACAGATTGGTGAAAAAACCTTTGGTTGGTATGCCAGTCCGGCGTATCTGGCTCAAAACGGCGCACCGGAGTCGCCTGAATCGCTGCTTCACCATCGCTGTCTAGTGTTTAAAAATAAGGCGGTGACGCTGGATAATTGGGTCTTTGTGCATCCCAGTGGTGGCGTCAATACGATCAACGTCACCCCAGCGATGATCAGTGACGACGCGAGAGGCCTCGTGCAACTTGCCACCTTAGGACGAGGGATCATCATGGTCGACCCTGCCTTCATCGACCAAGAACTACGCTCAAACGAATTAGTCCCTGTTTTAACCGACTACACGCACCCAGATAAGCAGCCGATCCATTTGGTGTGTTTGGGCAAGAAGGGGCGTAGCCGCGCAGTCACCTGTGTATGGGAAGCGCTTAGCGAGCACTTACTCATCGCTCCAAAGTAGAAAACATGACCGCTCCAAATAGCCAGTAAAATGATGGAGCGCGTCGAAGGCTAAAGCTCGTAGTTTGGGCTAACGAGTAGTAATCAAAAGTCTATAGTTCACAAACGCCAATATATCATTTGGTTTTCGTGGCATTATTACGCAAATTAGAAATAAGGAGGAGATTATGACTGAACAATATGTGCTAAAGTACGACGCGCACTTTTCGTTAACTGTAATTGCCCATTTATTAAGTTTGTTTATTCACTTCTTCTAGCAATAATCTGTATACCAGCTCTAAGTCATGAATTTCTTTTTTCATAGATTCATACTCATTTGTCTCTATAATTCTTCCCAGTTGATTCTTTTTTTCTTCAATTTTTCTCCTCACTAAGATTGGCTCTGGCAGAACATCTGCATTCTTAAGAACAGTCATACTCATTCTATTTTTTTCTGGTGTTTGGAAGTACTTTCTATTATCTATCGGCTTTCCATAGCAAGGGTTCCTTTTTAATTCGCCACTTTCCTCTTTTTGCTTGACCCATTCATTCAAAGCCCTATCTACATTTATTAATATTTTAGACAGCATAAGTTCCCCCCCCCCCTCTTTATTGCAGGTTTTTTCAGTCCGAAGTTAACGCACATTAATATTTTCAACAAACTTACCAGAGCAAAGTGACAATCTTTATATCCTTTATCCTGAGAGTCACCCTCAAACATAGCTAAAATGTAGATATAGAAATCTCTAACCCTCTGATCTCTTTAGCTGCAAGCGTAATGGCATTCCTGTATCAAATTAAGATTTAATCAGTGACGAGGGCACGATGGTCATTCTCTTGGGTAGCTGTGAGCCGGTATTTTAGAGTCACTCCCGCAAAAGTTAGACCAACTATAAAGCCAACCCAAAATCCGCTGGCCCCCATCTGAGGAACAACCCAGTTTGTTCTTGCTAGTACATACCCGATACTCATTCCAATAAGCCAATAAGAAACAAAGGCAACGAACAGGGTTGGCATCGTATCTTTATAGCCACGAAGCCCCGCAACATAAATTGTTTGAATGGCATTTGGTATTTGAAACATCGCGCCAAAAAACAGCAACTGAGAAGCATAGCTAATGACTGCCTGCTGCGAGCTATATATGTTGGCGATAGATTCGTTAAAGAGCAGGATTAGAATCATTCCAACTATCGCCAAAAAAACCGCAATTACGGCGCCAACGGAAATGGCTACTTTAGCTTGAATTGGCGCTCCAAGCCCCAAATAGTAACCGACTCTAACAGTCACTGCAGCGCCAATGGAAAGCGGGACCATCAAAGTTATCATCGTGAAATTTACGGCAATTTGATTGCTTGCCACAACCGTTGAACCAAGAGGAGAAAGTAAGATTGCTATTACAGCGAATACAGCTACTTCCAAAAATACAGCCAGCGCGATAGGCATTCCTAACATGATTAATTGCCGTTGCATTGAAAAATCAATCCTTCCAAATCCACGAAACAAGTGAAAGTTTTTGAAACGATTAAAAAACACAATATATAGCGCGAACGAAATAGTCATAGACCAATTAACAATGGTTGTGGCTACTCCACTACCGACACCACCAAGAGCTGGCATCCCAAAATGACCGTAAATAAAAATATAATTCGCAGGGATGTTGATGAAAAAGCCAATGAAGCCAATAATCATAGACGGTTTTGTTATCGACATTCCTTCAGAAAAGCAGCGTAAAGCACGAAAAAGGAAAAAAGCAGGAGCCCCCCACATTAACGCATCAAGATAGCCTGAGGTTAAAAACAGCAGTTCAGTATCAATTTGCATTTTTTCTAGCACGAGAGTCGCATTACTCATTAACAGCATAACTACTAAAGCACTGAATAATGACATATAAATCGTTTGCTGAATGAGCGGACGAATCTCAGTGCTTCTATTGGCTCCATACATCTGAGCGACCATTGCGGGCACTGCCATAATAGTTCCCCCAACAACAATAACAGTAGGTAACCAAATACTGTTTCCCAGAGCAACAGCAGCAACATCTTGCGCACTAACTTGACCTGCCATCACGGTGTCTACGAATCCCATTAGTGTTTGAGAAATTTGAGCAATCAAAATGGGCCACGCAACTTGCATGAGTATCTTGGCTTCTAGGAGTAGACTTTTCATATCTAGGGCTTCTGTATCTTATGACATCTTTTTATGATACAGTTGTATCAAATAAAAATTCAACCCCCTACAATAAAGGTGATGTGTTATGCCGAAAATCGTTGATCATGAAGCACGTAAAGACGACCTGGTTAAATCCTTTCTCGATTTGGCGACCAAAACGGGGCTAGAAAATGTGTCACTCAGAGGTGTGGCCTCTCATGCCAATGTCTCGCTACGCCAGGTACAATATTATTTCGGTTCCAAGAATGCTTTGGTCACCTCAGGACTGGACCATCTGACAAACAGCAGTTACCAAGGTGTTGCACAGCGGCTCTCTGCAACAGATGGAACTAAAGGAGCAATTGAAACGTTCACAGCAATCTTCGAAGAAGCGATGCCAACAGATGAGAAAAGTAAACAATTTCATCAGCTCTCGATGTCCTATGCCATGCTGTCGCTAACACGACTTGAATTTAACGATCAAGCGTTGCTGGAGGGAGCTAATCGATTACAAAACAGGATAGAGGAAGTTCTGATTAAAGGTATACGAGACGGGGAATTGAACCGTGATATTAATATAAAGAGCGAGGCCATTCTGTTGTTAGGGTTAATCAATGGGCTTGGTACAGCGGTACTTCTAGGGCAACAAATGGTAGAAAGTGCTATGGAGTCGTTTCTTTATCACGTTGATAAACTGAAGAAATAGAGCGCCTCTAAAGCAAACTAAGTGATAGATTAAATGCATTATATTTCAATGATATAGCATAGAAAAATCTACTGAAAGGCCTTCTGAACGATATGGTCCTTAACCGTGCAAACCCCTGAGAGATCACCGCTGACAACGTTGGTCTCTCAGGGGTTTGGGAGACAACACGTTAGTCATGAATAGCTAACACGCTTGTGTCCCAAACGGCGTTAGGAGTAGAAGATAGGCAGTCTCCCTTTTCTCTCACCTAATCCAATACCATCACAGCTCATCGATTAACCTGAAGAATGACAGCTCATCTTTACACTTTGTCATAATGATAGCAAATCATTACAAAATACCCACTAATTTGTCACCATAGTAGCAATTAAAAACCGCTGCAATGGTGGCTTTGTGATTAGTGATAATGAAGCCATGATTAACGGCATCTTATTTGTCACAATAATAGCAATTATCCTACTATTGGTGTTAAAATTAATACAATAATAGCAATTTAAGAGGCACGAATGTTATCTCTTTACACCGCTTATGATTTGCAAATGGAACTCAAAGAGTTTATCAAGTCCGCCCGGAAAAAAGACAAACTCAGTGTTCAGAAAATGGCCGATCTCTCTGGCGTGCCTTACGCGACGATCAGAAAGTTTGAGTCAACGGGCAACATCTCATTGCGCCAGTTTCTCATGCTTTATGAGACCGTCGGTGACTTGAAAAAAGTGAAAGCCCTGACAAAGTCGTCTGAGCCTGAATTTAAATCCATAGAGGATGTACTTCGACATGCTTAAATCCCCTCTCACGGTAAAACGAACGCTGAGCAACGGTGAAAAAGTCCTAGTCGGTAAGCTCGTTGAAAATAGTAAGCAAAGCTTCTTTCAATTTGATGAGACGTATTTAGACGCTCACTCAACCTCTCTGGCTCCGTTTAATTTAGAGCCAGATACCAGCCTGCAAATGGCGCCTAAAAGGCCGCATTACGGTATCCATGGGGTGTTTGCAGATAGTCTCCCTGATGGTTGGGGCCTTTATCTTATGGATCGTGTATTTAGACAGAACGATCATAACCCAAAGGAAGTGACTGCACTGGAGAGATTGGCTTACCTAGGTGACCGATGCATGGGCGCCTTGAGCTACGAGCCCGAATTAGATCTTCTTGATGAGGCCAAGGAGTCGATTGATATCATTACCCTTGGCCGAGCGGCGATTGAAGAGTTTGAAGGCACCGAGTCTGCTTTGCTTGAGCACTTGATGAATACTGGTGGATCGGGTGGAGCCAGGCCCAAAATGAACGTGACGCGTTTATCGAATGGGCAATATTCAACATTAGATAACGCACTTGGAACCAAGCTTATCGTAAAGCTGACATCTGAAAAGTTTGACTTGAAGCACTCTGAGTCCTTAGTCGAATATTGCTATATGCAGATGGCGCGTAATGTCGGTATAGCGGTGCCTGACTTTAATTTAATTGATGCGGGTCATGGACGATTTTGGCTAGAGCAGGAACGATTTGATTGCACCGAGCAGGGCGGTCGGCTCCATATGATTTCTGCGTGCGGGTTGTTGGATGCCCCGTTTCGAGAGCCTTCGATGGACTATGTCGATTTAGTGAAAGCGACGCGCATCATGTGCAGCATCACAGAGTCTCAGAAGCTCATAAAGCGCTGCCTGTTTAATTATCTAACGGTTAATCAAGATGACCACAGTAAGAACTTTAGTTTTCTTGCCAGTGATGCCGATAACTGGACGCTGTCACCTTTCTACGACATTGTATACAGCCCTAACCCTTACAAAGAGCACATGACGGCCTTTGGTGGGAATGGTCGGACGCCAAAGCACGCACTAGACCAGTTAGCAGCTCAATCTGGGTTGTCATCAAAGAAAGCGATCATGGTGATGGCTGAGGAAATATTCGATACAACACGCTCGTTTAGCCATGAGGCCAAACACCTGGGCTTGTCACCAAATCTCATCAAGGAGATTGATAAGGGGATGGTGGAAAAATATAAGGCTCTGTGAATATTGGATGAATCAAATTCGCCGCGACTCCGTTGGCCATTTGAGGGTTGACCGCCGCTACGGTTATCTAAGTAAACTCTGTCATATGAAATTCGTAACCCAGTGTTATCCAAAACCTTCTTTTGCAGATTGTCAGCAAGTAAAATCAACCACTTTGAGGACCGTTTCTCGGTATTTGGATTACTGTAAAAATAGTGACTGTAATTATTTTTACACTAGTGCTTTCATGCCCTGCTCGATTGCCAATACGTCCGCTGGCAATATTTATAGTGCTTTGACGAGCAGTGAACCTCGACTTATTGCGAGCACCGACAACAACGTAAATAAAAACCTAGTTAAGTAGTGGCTTTCTCTGGCTCAACGAAGTGGCACGCGCAGCCTGGTTCAGTTTTTTGGCTTGTCTGGACAGTGACTGGACGAACGAGTTTCAAAACATGATCTTGTGGCGTTTCTCCCCATTGGCACTCTCATGAAAGAACCTGTTATCACACACCCGCTTTTTAGGTATGGGGCTTACAACCTACAAAGTATTAACTGTAAGCCCCACGAAACTGACCTATTCCTTAAGACTCGAATCTAAGGTTCTCGAGGCAAAGACTCGGGTCATATCCTCCAACTTATAGATAATCGAATATCTCTACCCGGTTCGGGAAGACCAATGATCGAGTTAGAACCAAGGTCATAGCCAAAAGTACCGTGGTCGAAATAGTACTCATCGAAAAGATTATTGACCGCTAAATTCAAAGTTAAGTTGTCGCTTGGTAAAGGAGACCAATCAGCGTAGATGTCATGGACGTTATAAGCGTCTTTGGAGGGATACCCCGTAGGCACATCGTCTAACTCCTGTACCCATTTGCCACTCCAACCAAGAACGATTTTATTATCGTATAGGTGATACGAGGCATCAACCAACACGCTATCACCAAACGACGTGCCTAAACCAAAGTTGCTGTCATCAAGAGGCTTTCCATTAAGCTCAGGATCGGTATGAGAGTACGTCACTGACAGCTTGGTGTCTTCCCACGCTTTACCTAGTGTGACATTGAAGCCCGTCGTCTCCAGTTCACCGACATTATCGTACCAACTTTCACCCATTGGCCCTGGTGAGCCAACAGCTGAGACCACATTATCTATATCACTTTTAAACACGGTTAGAAGACCAAATACTCCAGCGTGAGCGTATTCCACCGTCAGTTCGGTGTTACTCGCTTGCTCTTTTTTAAGATCGCTGTGAGTAGTAACCGTGCCGATCGACAAGGCTTGGCGGATCTGAGGCCCACGTATTGCTGAAGAATAGCCAGCGCGCAAAGACCAAGATCCATTGACTGAATACTGCGCATTTATATTTGGGCTCAATCCAGCCTCAGTTAGTGATTTCCCATCAAAAGTGTCTAGGTGGTATGAATCAAACCGAGCACCGTAGCTCAGTGTGAAGTCACTCAGTAAACGATATGTATCTTGGCCATATATTGCATAAACTTGGCTTTGCTCTTCTGCATTAGCATTGCTGTGACGCGCTTTATCTTTCTTGTATTCAAAACCGTAAGTGAATTCATGAGAACCGAAAATGCTGGTATTTCGTAGATCTGCCCCTACTGTTTTGATGCTAGCTGCATCGCTTTCAGCGCTTTGATAATAAGAAAACTCGTTTTCCGTTAGATATGCAGAAAGATTGACGTCGAGAACCTCATTTTGAGCATCATATTTATAGTTAAATGTGCCAGTTTGGCGCTGGCTTTCCTGTCGGCTAGATTGATTCCAAGGAGCCGAGATAAAGTGCGTACGAACATTCCTCTGTCCGTCATCCACTCGTTTTTCGTAGCTGAACGACAACTCATCCCCGGTAAAAATCTCACCATTTATCTTAAAAATACCGTATTCCTGATTTGTTCCTGTATTTTCCAGCTCTCTACCATTACCATCTTCAAATTCTGACGTGTGATTCTTACCGATGATCAACATTCCTGACCATTGCCTGTTGAGTCGACCGTAGACGGTGGCACTGTTTCTCGTGCCATCGGAATTGGAGAAATACCCCGTTTTCAGAAGCGCACCGAAGTTCTCGTCATAACTCAATAAGTCATCGGCAGATTTGGTTTCAAATCGGACAGAGCCGCCTAGCGCTCCTATTCCATCTAACGCTGTTCCAGCACCGGGTTTGATTTCTACGGTTTTGATGAGGTCAGGTTCAATAGCCAACCGCCCTTGGTGATGGAACAATTGGCCGCTTTGTACAGCGCCATCAATGCTGACGTTCAGGTTTAAGTCTTCGACACCACGCACATAAATCTTTTGCGCAGCACCAAACCCGCCACCAACCGTCACATTAGGTTGATTTCTAAAGATATCTTCCAAATCATTCGCTTGCCGATACTGTATATCATCGGTATCAATGGTGTTGTTGCCCGTAACCGAAGTGCCAACCACCGTCATGGTTTCAGGTGTACTAATATTAGCGTCTTGTTTTCCCTGTACTGCAAACGATATTGACGATGTAAAACTCAATATAAGAAAAAAAGCTAAGGATGTCCTTCGAATCATTATCTACTCCTCAATTAAATCAAAATAATTATCATTTAAATAAAATTGAGATAATAGTTATATAAGGGACGTAAATATGTACTATTTGCTAATGTGATTGAACATATAACCAAAATAATCAATCAAAAGAGGGCGCTAGAAAAATACAGTATTAATGTATTATTTATACCGCTACTGAAGCGACGGTTCTCGTGATTAATTTTGGATAGATTGAAGAATTAGAATGAATCAACCTTTATCTAATTGTTCATTATTCCTCCAACCTATTAACCTCACAACTGAAATCGTAGGACACCAAATATTGGCAGCACTCACTGAACTTTCATTAACAATTGGTTGCTTGAAGATAAAAAGCATCCATTGGTTCACCAGGGGAACGAACGGGTATCACACCAGACGTATCGACCCTAAAACCTGCCATGGCGAGCGCATTTTTTAATGTATCGACAGAATATCTATAAGCGAGATGCCGTTCTTTCTCACCATAATCGATCGTTCCACAGCCTTCCCAGCCTGCGAGAATGACTGTCCCCTGCTCTACCAACACCCTTTTCCACTCAACAAACGTAGATAATAGAGACTCGTGCGTCAGATGCTGAATCGAAAAGTAACTCACTAATGCCGCACAGCTTTTTTCCTCAATCATTGACAAGTTCGTCATGTCCCCAACATAGAGCGTGGCGGAATCCTGTAACAAGTTCTTTGATTTCTGTATCATGAGCGGCGAGAGATCAACACCAATGAGAGTCACCTCTTGGTTGTATTGTTCAGAAAATTTTTTCAAAAAATGACCTGAACCACACGATGCATCAATAACAGCCCCATTTACGTTTTGTAAACTAGAGAACAAGCTCTCTAAACCAAGCGTGTATATCTCTGTATGAATTTCTGATTCCATCGCGTCAGAATAGCAGTCAACGTCTTTATACAGCTCTCGCACTTCGTTATTACGACTTTCAAACATGCAACCATCCTCAATCACTTGTGTTTAAATTTTTACATTTAGAGGCTTACGCGTGTTACGATCAGCTACAGGACACTTCAGGCTTGTCACAATCGCATCCTTCTAAGCTGGCATTCCGCTGTATTGAGGCGTCATATTCATGAAGAATAGCGGGCTTAATGTCTAAGAGTTCGGTCCCATTGAGGCAGTCAAGCCCTTTGACATACACAAGATTGCCTTCCATTTTTTCTATTGCAACGACCGCGACACCAATAGGATTCGGTCTGAATGGAGTGCGCATTGCAAACGTTCCTGGTTCATTCTCATCTGTTAACGCTACGTACCCAACCCCATCTATTGGTTTTCCCAACCAATAGAGGATGAGGATTGCACTGCCTGCTTTTAGCCCTCTTAGCTCTCCTTGGTATTGTGGCTCAACACTTAACTTGCACAGTGGCCCTTCCTGCTGAATGTTGCAAGGACAGTCATCAACACTCTCATAAGGTGTATGAATCTTTCCTATAAATGTAAGATTGGTATCAATTAGTTTCTGCATTTTATTATCCTTACGTTAAATGGCCTCAGTCGAGATTGACCAAACAGCTAGGCGTAGTATCCGAAGACTCACCTGCTGGCTCAGAAAGAAATCACACCAACAAGTATGATCTCACAAAAAATCATACCAACAAGTATGATAATTGCAACCAAAACTTCGAGCTTGCTTGGTTTAAACACTTTTTAATCTCGACCTATTGTCGATGCATACATTATTAACGCGAAAAAACGACCTAGCTTTAACATCCAATTCTTTTAAAAACTTGTATACCTAATCATTTATTTACCTAGCCCCAAATAAAACTCATAGCCTTATAAAAGGATTAAAACCCGAACCCAAATAGTAAAATATAATGAAATCTATTTATATTTTCCTTTATAAGTCAGGGAGGGTTTATTAAAAGTTAGATGATTATTCACAGTATAATAAAATGTGAATTCTTACTCCAAAAATTCGGGTCTGGGGCCGTATCACTAATTCATGGCAAGTCATAAAAGTACAAACGAAATAGTCAATAGTACAGGCGATAATTCATCATCATGGTCGTCTTAACTTCGAAACTAAATGATAATAGTTATCCATATCTATTTAACAAAATTAGAAATTAAGCAGGGCTTAATATTAGTGAGTCTATAGCTCCCTGTTTTCAAAAAGGAATTGTCGTGCATAATAAAATCAATCTTGAATCCGAAAACATAAAACTTTTGTTTCTTCGGTACTTTTGGCCAGCTTTGATCACCGTTCTAATCAAGGCTGGCGTAATTATGGCGGATGGAATGTTCGTTGGCCAAGGGGTGGGTCCCATCGGTTTGGCGTCCATTGGCTTAACCATGCCACTTCAGGCCATGTTTACGGCTTTGTCACTAATTGTGGGTATTGGCGGCGCAGCGCTCATGTCAATAGAGTTTGGCAAGGGTAGATTTAAGGAAGGCCAAGAGGTTTTTAACCAGTCTTTAGTGATGATATTGATCGTCACTTGTTCACTCGCACTTCTGACTCATTCTTACAGTGAAGAGATCCTCGCTTTTTTTGGTGCAGAAGGGAATCTGATGCAGGCTGCGGGCGAATACTTATCAATCATGGTCATATTTTACATATTCCATGTTTTAGTCGTTGTGGTGACTATTTTCGTCATCAATGATGAAAACCCATTTTTGCCAATGTTTGCGATGTTTTTAGGGACTGTCGCGTTCATCATCTTAGGTTACGTGCTAATTTTTTCTTGGTCTTTCGGGATCAAGGGGGCGGCTTACGCCTCGGTTGTTGCACAAATTGTCATGCTACTGGTGTTATCCATTCATTTCATTTTCAGGCAGGGGCGACTCACATTCAACTTAGTGCCGCTACGATTTAATCGTTTGAAGGAGATCCTCTACATAGGCTCCCCTACCTTCTTTTTAGAGCTAGCGACCATCATTGTCATGCTGGTGTTTAACTATGTTCTATTGAATGAGTATAGTGAAAATCATCTCGCGGCTTATGGAATAACGGTGAATCTCAGTATGGTGCTGATGCTTTTTCTGAGCAGCATTGGGCAGGCGTGCCAGCCCATATTTAGTTTTTCATTAGGAAAAAAATCGATAACACGAGTAAGGGCAGTCCTTAAACTCGGACTCATCTACTCAATGACTATGGGTGTATTAGCCACCTTATTAGTGTTTTACTTTGCGCCAAAACTGGTCGGATTGTACATCGAGCAGCAAACACAAGTGAAAGATCTGGCCCTTGACGCAACCAAGTTTTACTTTTTGGCAGCGGTGGCTCTTGGGATCAATTTGATGAGTACGACTTTTTTCCAAGCCATCAAACGCCCAAATTTGGCCACAATCGTGTCGCTGTCGCGGGGCTTTGTGTTTATCCTATTAGGCTTTTTAGTCTTACCGGCGCTCTTCCCAGCACACGGAATTTGGCTGTTGACGTTAAATGCGGAACTCATTACGTGCGCGCTTAGTGTCGTGTTACTTAAAAGGTACTTTACAGCTGCCAACTAGACGATGGGCGAAGGCAAGCACCGTCAGGTTCTCCTTACCTTCGCCTTTCCAATCACACCCTCCATGCTCGAACTGTCACCTCTGGCCTTCAGTGATATGTCGCCACTCGACCCAACTTCTCTTTCTGGCGCTCACTCCCGAATTGGGCCAAGTAGCGCAGCTAAGCTGCAGTATTCGCAAGCTTCTCTTGGTCTACTTTCTTGTATCCTTTATCATATAACCAGTAATCGAGAACATGATTTAAGCCAGAAGAAAAGAAGCATGGGAAAGAGTGAACAAAACAAAGAACAGAAGCGTAGAGACATATTAAGGGCATCTCAAAGTATATTTTTATCTGAAGGTTACGTGCTTGCAAGCATGGACAAAATCGCCTCAAAAGCTAACGTTACCAAGCAGACCGTATACCGTTATTACCCATCCAAAATCGAGTTGTTTCGTCAATCACTCTATGAAATGGGAAAAAAGTTTGATAAGAGTTTAATCCAGCATCTGAGTAAGGCTGATACCCAGCAAGCTTTGAATGACTTCGCCATGGAATTCGTTACTTTCCACCTATCAGACAAACATCTTTCGATCTTTAGATTGTTAGTTGCCGAAAGCGCTAAAGCTCCAGAGATAGTCGAAATATTTCAATCAGCGGGAGAGGAAGATTTACTAGCGGTACTCAAAGCCTTTTTCTTGGAGCGCTTTGGCGTAGAAGATTGCGACACATTATTCAGACTTTGGTTCGGTATGCTTTTATCGTTCAGATCAGAGCTCTTGATTGGCATGGACAAACCCTCGAAGGAGCAAATCGAACAGCACGTACTTGCCGCAAACGACTTGCTCATGCTATCTCTAAAGCAAGCCATCTAACACGTTAATGTCGACACAGGGAGGAAGCAAGTTTGCAACCTCCCTTACATTCTCATATGGACCAACGGAGGGACAATCGAATATCTCGGCCCGACGCGGGTATCCCAATTTCTTCACCAGTTTTGGGATCATACCTTACACTGGCATGATTGTAATAAAATCGATCAAAAATGTTCTCTATCGAAAATGCTAACTCTAAATCATCCTGACCACTAGGGAACCATAGTAAATGCGCACTATGGACTTGATATCCTGCTTTTTTCCCAGTAAACAGAGCCGAATTATTCAACGTCCTAACAAATACTGACTCCCAATCTAGCAGCAGACTTTTCTCCCACCAGTGATGAGTGAGCTCAAACACAAACTTATCACCAATGTCGGTGCCGACCCCAACATAGCTGTCGTCCAAAGGACGATTGTTTAACTCAGGGTTGCTTTTTGAGTAGTGTGCCTTCCACTGTGCGTTATCAAACTCTTTGAGAATCGACACGTTGAAACCATCGGTGGTGAGACAACCTAGGTTTTCATACACGCGATTCTGTGGACCCGTGGTCCCAAGAAAACCGATGACGTCCTTAATTTGCGTTGAAAAGAGCGTTGCTTCCAAAGACCACGATTCATATTCATAACCCACGCTTAATTCTCTGTTGCTCGCCCTCTCTTCTTTGAGCGCTTCACTCGGTGAGCTCACAATCGCAAAAACTTGTTTCAAAGATGGCCCTCTGAAAGCTTGGGCATAGCTGGCCCTAAGACTCCAATGATCTGTTAGATAATAGTCAACACCGATATTAGGGCTCGCCCCCTGCGCTGTCAGTGTTTCTCCACTGTAGGTCTTTAAGCGATAGTAATCATATCGTCCACCGTAGGTTACCAACAGATCCTCGTTTCCATAAACATCACCTTGATAGTAAAGCCCGGCAACACTACCGTCCTCTTTTGCCTGGTGCGTTTCGTAAACACCTTGGTCAAAACGAAACTCGGAGCCGTAGACAACATCATGGTTGGCAAAATGATTGCGGTTGCGGAGATCTAGTCCATAGGTATCGACGTACCCCTCATGGTTCATGGAACCGTCGGCAATGTTCATAAAGCTGTGGCTATGGTAAGCATTAACAGAAAGATCCAGTCGCTTCGTGGGATTCAAGAGATGGTACCCGATGGTAAAGGTATCCCTGTCGCTTTCTTGCCAACCTAGAGGGTTCCAGGGCAGTTCTCTGAGAACTGCTCTAGTCGGCCTTACCCCGCTGTCTCGTATCGTTTCATAAGAGACTTCTAGCGTCGAGGAGTCTGATAACTCACCTACCATACTAAACAAGTTATATGCGTTTTCACTCGCAGTCCCAGAGTACGTATTCCCCGCGCCATCTTTCAAATTGGAACTCTTGGCTCCACCAATGGACCACATTGCGCTCCAGTTGTCGTTCAATCGACCATACACGGTGGCACTCATTCGTTTCGCGTCATTATTGCTGTTGTAGCGTGTTGACAACATGGCTCCATAGGTCTGATTTGAACGTAGGAAGTCTTCCGCGTTTTTTGTTTCAAGACGAATTGCCCCGCCTAAGGCACCGAATCCATCCAAAGCGGACCCCGCACCTCTAACAACGTCAACCGACTTCAACAGCTCTGGCTCGACCAAGATACGACCGCGGGCTTGAAAAATTTGTCCTGACTGGGACGCTCCATTCAGGGTTATGTTGGCTTTCATATCCTCAATGCCTCGCAAATAGACTTTTTGGGTTCCATTAGCGCTTCCACTCACCGACACACCGGGCATATTAGAAAAAATACCGTCAATATCGTCTGATTGTCGGTTTTTGAAGTTATCAACATCAGAAAACAGATCGTACGTCCCAACGACTTGCATTGTTTCAATATCGCTATGATTGTCATGAGATTCTGCATGAACAACATTGTGCATTAATAATAAAATGGTCCCAAAAGGAATCTTGAATATAGAATCTGGCAAAGTTAAACCTATTTAACGTTGTTATAAATAGGCATTATCTCATTACTAGTTTCATTTTTAATTTCAAAAACTGCTAGTCCAATTGAAATAATTTCACATCAAGAGTAAATATCATTATATTTTATGCACAAATTTTTCACGACATGTATCTCTTGCAGCTATAAATTTTAATTATTTAAACCGATGAATGATCGATTTAATTTCTTTATATCAAAATAATAACCCAGCAAGAAATAGACCTTGCTGGGACTGCATTTTATTTTAATACTTTATTCGATAGAGCAGCGAATAAATAACGGGTAACACCACTAAAGTCAGAACCGTCGCAAATCCTAGGCCGAAGATAATCGTGACAGCCATTGAGCGGAAGAAGGCATCTGCTAGCAACGGCAACATCCCTAACATGGTCGTAATAGCCGCCATACACACAGGACGTACACGGCTGACACACGCATCCACAATGGCCGTTTGAATCTTTGAAGATCGAGACGATTCAATGTTGATCTGCTCTACCAAGACAATGCCGTTCTTAATGACCATACCGGATAAACTTAACATTCCTAGCAAAGCTGTGAAGCTAAAGGGCACGTTGAGTAACAACAACCCTGAAGCGATCCCGATGAGGCTCAATGGCACAGTGGCCCATATTGCAATTGGCTGGCGTAATGTTCCAAACAAAAGAACGGTAATCACAAACATAGCCAAGTAGCCAAATGGGACAGACCCAAACAGACTGCTCTGAGCTTCCGTAGACGTTTCAAACTCGCCACCCCACTCTAGGTGATATCCATCAGGCAGAGGGATCGACTCAATCTCTTCGCGCATTTTCTGACGCATTGACTCTGGAGTCTCATCCCCAAAAGGCTCGACATCTGCGAGAATACTTAGCATCCTTTTTAAGTTTCTGCGCATGATAAATGGGTCTTCCATTTCAACGTCAAACTCCTGTACCACTTGTTGGATCGGTACAAACGTTTGATGACTTTGGCTCCAAACTTGTACGTCATGAATTCTGTTTGCATCCAAACGCTCCACCTCTGGCGCTCGGGTCACGATAGGCGTTGTATAGCTGCCTTCTCGATAAATACCGACTTGTTTACCCGTGAAGTTGACCAGCAAAGCGTTGTCTAGCGCCGCCTTGGACACACCGCTCCGATGAGCAGCCGCTTCATCCATATTCGGGCGAATCACATAGACAGGCTGGCGCCAATTATTACGAATATCCACGGCCCCAGGGTGACTTTTCATGACATCCATTGCCTGTTGCCCGAGTTGACGAAGCACCGTCGGATCGGAGCCATAGAACCTCGCCTCGATCCTAGCGAGTGGGCTTGGGCCGTTTTCCAGTAGTTTGAACTTGTATTCAAATTCTGGATAGGTCGATTCAAAACGTTGTTTAATTTTTGGCAGCACATCCTGTATGGTATCTAAGCTGTCCACTTCAATGATCAGTTGCCCATAGCTGCTATAGACGTTTTCAGGACTGTACGTCAGAACAAAACGTTGGGCCCCCATTCCCATCACGGTCGTGACATTGTCAATCTCTTCAAAACTCAAGAGCTGTTGTTCCAACTGATGCATTTGCCTTTGATTTTCTCGAATATCCGTGCCTTCTTGCATCCAGACGTCTACGAAAAACACCGGAGTATTCGAAGGAGGAAAAAAAGACTCCTTGATGTGAGAGAAACCAAACAAAGCCGCTGCCATGGCTGAAATCGTCAGCATCAATGATAACCAGCGGAATCGTAAAGCAACCTTTAATACTTTTCGATACAAGCCAAATAGTGCTCCTCTGTATGGATCAGAGAGTTCCCCTACCATGGCCTGCTTTGGCTCATCGAAAAACAGGAAACAGAAAAATGGGGTGAGTGTAAGTGCCAGCAGCCAACTTACGCTGAGTGAGATTAACAGAACTTTGAAAAGAGAATTTAGAAATTCAC
This sequence comes from Vibrio sp. St2, assembly GCF_947311885.1. NCBI lineage: Bacteria > Pseudomonadati > Pseudomonadota > Gammaproteobacteria > Vibrionales > Vibrionaceae > Vibrio > Vibrio sp. St2. Next base: position 217,350 of record NZ_CAMZNA010000007.1, read on the forward strand.
CAGTCGTATCAGGAGAAAGACCAATTGGCGCAAATGCGATAATGGCGACTACCGTGGCTCCCAGCAAAGGCCAGGTATTTTGCCGTACAACCAATTTTATCGATTCAAGCTTTGAAAGCCCTCGTTGTAACCCAACAAGTATGCCCTCAGTAACAACAATCGCATTGTCTACCAACATGCCTAAAGCGATGATTAGAGCACCAAGCGAAATCAGCTGTAACTGTATCGAGAACAGATGCATACCGATAAAGGTCCCAGAAATGGTAAGGAGAAGAATCGCTCCCATCAGAAGACCTGAACGGACGCCCATTGCGGCAAGTAGCACCACTATCACGATGGCAATTGCTTGCAGTAAACTCACGAGAAAGTCGCTGACAGCCTTGTCAACAATATCGGCCTGATTATAGACTTGCGACAGCATCAGGCCGAATGGGCGTTCCGACTCGAGTTGCCCCAGACGCGCAGTGACACTTTCTCCTATCTCTACAACGTTCACTCCCTTAGAAAAGGAAATACCTAATGATAATGCTTTATCTCCATTGCTATGATATAGGTTCAGTGGTGTATCGTTATAATCCCTGTAAACATTGGCAATATCTCTTAAATGCACTACATCGCTGCGTCCAGGAATATTGATTGTTAATTGTTTTAAATCTTCTAGGTTTTGGTACTCTCCAGAAGGATGAATTCGAATGGAATGCCCTTCAACCAACAAACGCCCTGCATTAGACACGGTGTTTTGGTCGTTTATCTGCTGATAGATTAATTCTGGGTCAACGCCTAAAGAGACTAATTTTTCGAGCGCTATTTCGACGATAATTTGCTCTTCAACCTGTCCAGCGATACTCACCTTTTTAACGCCTTTCACTAAAGTGAGTTCCCTACGCAACGTTTTGGCGTACTCCTCAAGCTCTCGATAGCTGTAATCCGAACCACTAATGCTGTACAGCATTCCATACACATCGCTAAAGTCATCGTTCACAATGGAGGTTAAGGCCGATGGGGGCATCGAGCTTTGAATATCGCCCACTTTCCGCCTTAATTCATCCCAGATCTGAGGGTATTGTTCTGATGTGAATTGCTCAGAGATCTCCACCGTGATCTGCGAAGTGCCGGCACTGGAGACCGAGGTGATGTTTTTTATGTATTCGAGTTCTTGTATGGCACGCTCTAACGGCAGCGTTACTTCTTCCTCAACTTGTTCGGGTGAAGCACCTGGATATTGTGTGTTTACCATAGCCTGGGGAATCGGGAATTCTGGAAACTCTAATTGACCCAGCCTACTAAAGGAAAACGCGCCTCCAACGAGTAACAGAATCACAAAGATCCAACTCACGACTTGGTTCTTAATGGAATATTCAGCAATGTTCATTGTTACAAGCCTCGCTCTCGATGGAGTGGTTTCACTAACACGCCTTCTTTCACACGACTCAAACCCGCACTCACGATCTGCTCTCCCTCTCGCACGCCTCCAGTCACGACAACACCATGGTTAGTGATTTCAGATACGGTGACCAAACGAGGACTTAGCATTTGACTTTCAGAGTTGAAAACCCACACACGGTAGTCATCATTCGCCGGCTCTTTCTGCACGGAGGTGATTGGAAGAATGAATATCTCATCACGTCGTTCTTTACCTTTGAGTGCATGTAGGTCTAACGTCAATGTCCCAGTCATCCCGGGATAAATGATAAATTCTTTCGGTGCTGGCAAAGAGAAGGTCACTTCGTAGGATTGTGTGCCGGGGGTAACTTGCGTTGAATGCTTTTTATAGGTCACCGAATACGCTACATGGCTGTTTTCAGAAAAAGAAACATACGGTTGATAATTCTCATCAATCTCTTCCTCCTTGAGCTGAGCTAACAAGCTCTCAGGCAACTGAATGGTAATGTCTAATTTGCTGTTATCTTGTAACTTGACGACGAGTTGTTGCGCTTCAACAGACTGAAAATTGTCCACTAACGTCTGCGCGATTCGCCCTGAAAAGGGAGCAACTAACGTCGTATCTATCAGGTTGTTTTTAGCTTGTTGTACGGCTACCTCAGCCGCTTTCAATCGCGTTTCTGCATTTTCAAAAACAGATGGAGATACCATTTTTTTTTGCAGCAGTCGCTCAACTCGGTAAAACTCTGATTTCGCTAAGTCGTATTCCGTCTCGCGAGCCTCGAGTTCATTCAAAGCGTCTCTATTATCCAGTACCGCGAGGGAGTCTCCCTTCTCCACAAATGCCCCTTCGCTGGCTGGCAATCTAACAAGCTCTCCCGCTAGTCTAAAAGAGAGATTCGCTTCTTGGTGGGGCTCAACAATTGCAGGAAAAGTTCGCAAAAACTGCTGATTATCATTAGTAATGGTATACAGCTTAACCGGCCGGATACGATCGGTAGTTGTGACGCTCTGTTCGCTCTCTTGACAACCAACCATGGTAAGAAGCGATAAAGTAGCAACAGAACTGAGTCGGAATACCTTAACGATGGTATTAGGAGTCATTGTCAACATCCTCTAAGTAATGATCTAAGTGATTTTTATGCTGATTAGTGTTTCAACAGATAGAAGTTAAGCATGCGTCGATTCGCAGTCTTGCTTGGTATGAATTACTGCGCCATTTACGTTTTCAACAAGGCGAAGGCAGGTCACAAAGTGATGCTATCAAACCCACAACACAATACTGGTTAGTATGATTTTATATTTTAATGTTTGTGTCAACAATAAATCATACTATATAGTATGAAAAAATCACAAATGACGAGCAATGCAGTGAAAGGTCAAATAAACAAAAACAAAAAGCGACAGATGATTATTGACGGAGCGAGACAAGTTTTTCTCTCAGAGGGGTACTCTAATGCAAACATGGATCACATTGCCGAAGCGGCGAAAGTGACGAAACAAACCGTATATAGATATTTTCCATCGAAGTTAGATTTATTTCAGAGCGTTATCTGTGAGATGGAAATGCAATTTGACTTCTCTCTATTGAACCACTTGTTTGGAGGAAGCGCACGGGAAGCCTTGGATCAATTCGCATACAAGTATGTGCAGTTCACCATTTCGGAGGATAGCCTTGCTACCTACCGTTTTTTGATCAGCGAATATGCTCATATGTCTAACCAAAGCTGCCATTACCTTGTGGCTAAAGAAATCACAGAGCACATCCTTCGGTTTATAGAGCGTCGCTTCGGGTTGAGACAAACCGAATCACCCACGGCAGAAGAAGCAATACAACTCTGGTTTGCTATGCTCCTCTCGTTAAGATCAGACTTGATTATGGGCATGCCAAAACCTGCCGACGACCAAGTATTCCGGCACGCCATCATCGCAAACAGCATTTTGCTAAGTGCCATAACATAGTTGATCACCGCTCTCAAATACCCAGCGCTCCGCCAGTCTTTCTGGCAAACACACTTTGAACTCTTGCTCATAACCCCAACTGACAACCATCCCTGAGAAGCGTCTCTTCTATAAAATAACACTAACACCATGTTTTTTAATCCTTTTAATTTCAACATAAAAAATAATCATACCAATTGGTATGATTTTAATTGACATATTTTGAGCACCAATTATCATACTGGTCAGTATTATAATTTAAAGGAGAGCAGATATGTCTTCATCCACACTAACGAAACCGTCAAATACCTATTCGCGTGCTCAAGGAATTGCAATTGCCGTCGTGGGAGCGGCGTTAATGAGTCTCGATCCAATATTCATCCGCTACTCAGGCGTTAGTGGTTTTGACACCGCTTTCTTATTCGGACTGTTTACCGCGATTTCAATGTCGGTGTTACTTCAAGTCACCGACAAGAAAGGTTTGATTCGAATTATGATCGAAGGGGGGTGGCCATTATTTTTCGCTGGCCTACTGATGGTCGGCAGTGCTTCTGGCCTTGTATTTAGTGTCAAGAACACCTCAGTCGCCAACACATTTGTGATTTTGAGCAGTACTCCGGCTATCGCCGCCGTCTTTAGCTGGTTCCTTCTGAAAGAGAAGACAACGCCAAAAACAATGCTAGCCATAGGTGCAACGATCATCGGTATTCTGATTGTTGTATCAGGCTCGATTGGTTCTGGGCACGGTGGTTCCGGCGCAGAGCACTGGACTGGAGATCTAATGGCAGCAGGCGCCGTGATTTGTTTGTCGTTAATGTTTGTGCTCTTGCGTAAATACCCACATGTAAATCGCATGGCCAGTGTGGCTTTGGGTGGCTTGTTTGTTGCGATCACTATGTCGTTCTTTGCCGAACCTTCGACCTATTCCAACAACACATGGTTTGTTATGGCCGCCATGGGCATGTTTTCAGCTCCAATAGGCCGCGTGTTAACGAAAGTCGCAACGCGCTATGCATCTGCACCAGAAGTAACGATGACGTTAATGTTAGAGACTGTGCTCGCACCAGTTTGGGCGTTCATCTTCTTCCGAGAAATACCGGCGTTAAACAGCATGATCGGTGGCTGCTTGATTTTCATTACCATCGCTCTTTACACAATTGATGCCTTCAAGTCAGAAAAAGCTTCTAGCTAAACTGGCCACGAATTTTTTCACTACGAAATAGGAAGAAAAGAAATGAAAGCTATAGAACTTGTGAGCTATGAATTTTGTCCTTTTGTTCAGCCAGCGATCATCACATTATTGGAGAAAGAGATTCCGTTTAAACTCACTTACTTAGACTTGGATAACAAACCAAAGTGGTTCACTGATCGCGTTCCTTCTGGCCAATCACCTGCTTTGATTGTTGATGAAAGTGTGCTGACTGAATCATACGTGATCAACGAATACTTGGATGAAATTACGTCAAACAGCTTGCACCCTAAGGACGTTTATGGGAAAGCCAATAATCGAGTTTGGATTAAATTCAGTTATCAGATACTGGACGCATACTATGAGACAAAAATAGCTGATTCGCGTAGTCAGTACGAAGCGGAAAAACATAAGCTGATCAATCTGTTGAAAAATTTGGAGACCGAGGTTCAGGGTAAAAACTATTTCAATGGCGACGAGTTCTGCTTGGTAGATACGTTCTTTGCTCCTGTATTTCGCTGCATCGCACTCTTAGATAACCATTATTCCACGAAGATATTAAAGCAAACACCTGGATTAATGAAGTGGTCGGAGAATCTATTGAATAGAGAATCGGTAAAAAAATCCATTTCAGAGAATTTTAATGATATTTCGATAGAAAGAATTAAATTCAGTAGTTCTATACTAAATAATGACAAAGCCAATTAAACCAACCGATTTGTAACAGCGACACTAGCAATATACACCTTTAATATAAAACGCTGTTCTCATCACAAAAACACTTCATAGTTTTACGTCTAGGCAAAGGCAACATAGGGCTATTCTCATCTAATGACAATAGTCCTAGTATTTTCGTTGATTATTTTCATTAAAAATAAAAATGAAAATAAGTAGGACAAATAAAAACACAAGGTTATTGTCATGTTGACGATAGAGAAACTTTCAAATGGAAAGATTTTAGATGTTGATATTATCGAGTCTAATACAGAATTACAAACTATCGGACACCATCGAAATGAGTACTACAAAATTTTTGTCGTATTGGACGGTAAGGGATATCATTGTATTGATTTCGAAGACCACTTATTAAGTAAGTTTAAAGTCTACTTTATTCAGCCCGGTCAGATACACAGTATTACAAAAAAACCGACAAAAATGTATGCTATATCCTTCAAGTCAGAAGCCATCAACGTTGACTACAGAAGTCAATCTATTTTGAATAGTTTGTTTTTTCAACACCACTCGAATCAACCTTATATCTCTATAGACTCGTCGGGGCTAAACATCATTAGTAATATACTTGAAATTATTAGAGATGAACTATCAAGAAATGTCATTGATTACGATATCATCAGTGATTTATTTATCGGATCATTAAAGTTCATTTACAGATATATGCCAAGCCGACTACCAATCAGTGTAAAAGACGATAGAATCGTCTCACTATACTCCTTAATAGAACAACATATGTCTGAGCATAAAGACGTAGATTTTTACTCTGAAAAGCTATCCATCGGATCTAAAAGATTAAATCAAGTCACCAAGGAACATTTAAATAAAACTGTTACTCAAATAATTCACGAGAAAATTATAACGGAGACCAAACGAAAACTTGCGTTTACCAACGCCCCAGTAAAAGCCATTTCGATCGACATGGGGTTTAAAGACCTTGGTTATTTCTGCCGATTTTATAAGAAGCATACAGGCGAGTCACCAAAAAAGTTTAGAGATAACTGGAACAGCCAACAATTCCAAATAATCCAATTGAATTAGAAAATAGTCCAGTGACGAGTGATTACCTTATATGTATTATTTATTCGTTCTTATCAATCTAGAACTAATAAATAAAATGGAATTAATATGAAATTTAAAAAAATAGCTATCGTTGTTTCAATAGCAGCATGTGGTAATAATGTCATTGCAGCTGAGATTTACAAAAGTGATGCCGAGACTCTTTCTATTGGAGGGCACCTAACCGTCGGTGTTGGTGAAACTGGTTCGAATAAAGATGTTGAAGTTCATCAGGTTTCTCCGCGTATTAATATTGAAGGTAAAAGAGATATTGGTAACGACATTATCATTGACGCAAAAGGGGAATGGGCTCTGAATTACCTAGATGGTGGCGAAGAGTCATTCAAAACTCGTTTGGGTTACATTGGTGCAACACATGACACTTACGGGCGCCTTGTTGTCGGCACACAGTGGTCACCGTACTACGACGTAGCAGGGGTAGCGGATATGCCTCTGATGTTTGGTAACGATTTTATCTACAGTAACCATGGCACTTTGGGCACTGGTAGAGCAGAAAAAATGGTGAGCTACCGAAACAAGTTTTCGATTAACGAATCAATCTCTATTGGCCTAGGAGCAGGCTGGCAGGGCAAGCATCAGGAATCAACGGCTGAGTACAGTGCTCGTGGACAAGTAGCGCTGAGTGCTTCGATTGATGAACTGACATTCGGCTATGCGTACAACGGCGGGGATATCGATCAACAGAAAGCTGAGTCAAGCATCTACTCACTGAGTTACGGTAACTTTGGTAAAGGCATCTACGTTGGGCTTGTCTACGGAGACAACGAAAACTTCTATACTCCAAGTGGCTTAAGTAGTGCTTTAGCCGACTCTTCACAATATGAAGCCGTTCTTGCTTATGGATTTGATAACAGCCTAACACTGAGTATCAACTATGAAGAAGTCGAAGATGAAAAAACGAACAAGACTCAATACAGTCACAGTGCGTTTCAGGCCGAATACAACCTTGCACCTAAACTAAGAGGCTACGCCGCCTATCAACTAGATCTAGGTGACGATAACGCTTTAACCGAAGATGACGATAAATGGTCAATCGGTGTGAGATATTATCTGTAAGGAAAAGTAGACTACTGCCCTAACACATATTGTGTTGACGCTTATCTATATTCGATAAGCGTTTTTTTTAACTAATAAAAGCTTAACCTTTCATTAGTTTTTACTTTAAAACTAATTAAATACTGCCATTTAACATAATGAAAATTGTATACATATTAGAAGATGATATTTTATTTTCTCCGGAAGACTATAGTATAGAATATCTAAAAAATAATAGAACAATGAGACTTGGTTCAAATGAGTGTCAACTTTTGTTATTTTTAATTAATAATAAAGGTAAAGTTTTGGAACGAGAAACCTTAATACACACACTCTGGAAAAAGAAAAATTCATTAGTCGAAGACTCAAGCCTGACCCAATCAGTGTCTACATTAAGGCGAATTTTAAAAGACAATGCTAGCGCACCGAAATTCATAAAAACCATACCCAAACATGGTTATATTTTTATATCAAAAGTAACAAAAACAGATGAAGGTAATCGAGAGAAAATATCTAACAATAAAAAAATCGACTATAAAGAAGGTATTTTTAATGGGGCCTTAGTCCCTCAATTAGAGATGTTCAACAAAAAGTTACTAAGACACGACTACTATATAATGTTAATCGTCTTCATTATTATTATCAAAGACCATATAATTGGGTTCATAAATAATATCAAGTAAAACACCGATTCCTATGGAATTGGCTAAACCCAATACCGCTCTCGCATAACTGCCTACAATCAACACTCTTGGTATTACTACACTTTACTGCAGGTTGAGACCAAGAGCTAACAACCAACAGCGCTTCAAGCCGGGTTTTAGAGTTAAGAGTAACGAACCAAACCGACTTCAGTCCCCCAAAACAAAACATTGTACGAGAAAAGGTTTGGCGCGCTGTGGTAGCGAGACCATTTATCGTGACTACAAGATATCGTTTTTTGTCTCCCCTTAAAGACACATTCCGGAACGAGCCAAAGAATAAGAGAAATCGGATGTTGTACACATCTGGCTTCATTGACTTTATGGATAAACATGAGGGTATGACCGCCACAGTCAGGTTGTAAGTGAAACAGAGAATGGTTGATTAAGCGCTATACAACACGCTGAGCCTATCATTTATTTATTAATCGCCTGTTTTCACTATGCTAATTATTGCTTAGTTATCACACACAATCGATGTACTATTGAGAGCCGAAAGTTGAACAGACTGAATCACTTATGCTTAGAATTATAATCAATGCCTTTCCGCTGTGGGTGGTATTGGGTTCCGTTGTCGCTTATCTGCAACCTGCGATATTTGCTCCCCTCAAACCCCAAATCGTCCCTTTGCTGATGCTCATCATGTTGTCCATGGGCTTAACGCTCACACTCGATGACTTTAAACGTGTCACATCCAGTGTGAAGGCGGTGACAGTCGGGCTCATTCTTCAGTTCTCCGTCATGCCACTGAGTGCGCTGTTTGTCGCTCACGCCTTTGACATGGATATGGCACTCACCATTGGTATGGTGTTGGTTGGCAGTGTCGCGGGAGGCACCGCCTCAAATGTGATCTGTTATCTGGCTAAGGGCAATGTCGCCTTATCCATCACCATGACCGCTTTTTCCACCTTGATAGGCGTGATGATGACCCCGTTTTTAGTCGATGCCCTTCTGGGCGTGAACGTCGACGTCCCCGTTGGACCAATGGTGCTCAATCTGGTGAAAATCGTCATTATCCCGATCACCCTTGGGATCACCCTCAACCACTTCTTTCGTCGTCCAGTGATGACAATAGCCCCCGTGTTGCCGCTTGTCTCGATGCTCTCGATTGTCATGGCCATCGCCATTATCGTCGCCCTTAACCATGATAAGATTGCCATCGTCGGATTGGGGGTCGCGCTGGCGGTCATCTTGCACAATGCCATGGGGCTTGTTTTGGGTTACTGGGTTTGCAGAGCGCTCAAGTTTGACTATGTGACCTGTAAGACGATTGCGATCGAGGTTGGTTTACAAAATTCTGGATTGGCCACGGCATTAGCGCTCAAATTTTTCTCTCCCATCTCGGCACTGCCTGCGGCGCTTTTTTCTATCTGGCACAACTTGTCAGGCTCGATACTCGCGCATTATTGGTCACGAGATAAACGCAAGCGTTCGCGCGATCTCTCCGTGTCTTAGAACACGGAAAGGGAGATGAGGTCAATACGTTGACCGTCACGTCACCATACTGAGCGCCCCAACTCACGCTTTTCGCGGGCGCTCTACCATTCACTTTGCCCTGTACGCCTTTGATCATGAATGTGCGCCACGGGCGTGTTTCAAGGGGAAATACTTTTGTCACAGAATTCGTATGTCCAGGCGTTGGATTGGTTTTTGCGTCACAACGTCTTGGCGAATGGCTACACCTTAACCCGCCCCATCGCGTTAGACCCTTACCCTCAGAATAGTCAGTATGACGCGCTCGCGTTCTCCATTGATGGTCAACAAATCCTGTATAGAAAGGGCCATGTTACGCCCGATAGGCCAGGGCACTTTCTCACCATCTGGAAGCGCTCTGATGGGGAGGGTCCCGACTCGAAAAAGACGAGGCCTTTTGAGAAACCGGATTTGGATTACCTGTTTGTGGAGGTCCATGATCACCAAACCTCCAAACAAGGGATGTTTATCTTTCCCTTATCGGTGCTGCTACAGAAAGGGGTGGTCAGGTCAGAGAAAGCGAAAGGGAAAATGGCCGTGCGAGTCTTCCCTCCTTGGACTTCGAGTCGGGGTGAGGAGAAGTCTCAAGTGTTTTCTGAGTCGGCCAAGCGAACACAGCGTTGGCAATGTGAGTACTTTGTCTGGATGGAAAACAATGTGATCACCGATGTCGAAAAATTTGCCCATCTCTTTGGCGCGCCTTTAAACTAGGGTGCCAAGTGCCTTTCACTCAGGGTTGTTGGTGAGCGCCTAGGTATCACCGCGCTCGCTCCCTTGCCATACCTCAGGCCATCTATGAATGGCTCATCCAGAACAATCATATCCTCGACATTGGCCCTCGAGTTATTGATGACCTTGTTGCCCTTCCAATTAACACGGACGTAAAAGGCTCGCTTGTGCCCGCTTCGTCGCTCATACACGGATTGTCTTCATTCTCCTCGTAACATTTTGCGCTTCCCCTGCCTCAGGCGCTTCGAATCGCCGTGCCTTGCCGCTTTCATTCAATAAACCCTTCTGCGTCACCATTTTTTGGGGACATTACTTTAATTTTATACATTTATTATGAAGGTGATTGAATAATATAAACAATTGAAACCTATGGACAAATTAATTATCACCGCCGCCGTCAACGGCGGGATCACCCCAAGAAGTAAGCAACCGGCAATACCACACACACCGAAAGAGATTGCTGACGCCGTCATCCAGTGCAGCCAAGCTGGTGCAAGCGTCGCCCACATTCACGCTCGGGATGACGCTGGTCGGCCCTCCTATGACCAAGCTGTGTGGCGCGAGATCATAGAGCGAATCCGCGAACGTTCCGACATCCTTCTTAACCTCAGCACTTCGGGCCTAAACCTGCCAAAAAATAGCCCGGAAGAGGAGGCTTGGAACCACCTCGAGTACCGTCCAGAAATCGCCTCTTTCAACTGTGGCTCGGTCAATCACGGTGATAAGCCCTTCATCAACAGCCCCGCGCTCGCCAAAAAACTCGCGCAGGCACTTAAAGCCAATCAGGTCATGCCGGAGATTGAGATCTACCATTCCGGTGTCATTCACGAAGCCGTCACGCTCCAGCAACAAGGCTACCTTGGTGAAAGGCTGGTGTTTGCCTTTGCGATGGGCATTCACGGTGGGGTCCGCCCAACCTGCAAAGATCTGCTGCACCTGGTGGACAGTCTGCCCACCAACAGTTTGTGGTCAGCCATCGGCATCGGTCAGGCGCAATTGCCGCTCAACACTTACTCGATTTTACTCGGGGGGCATGTGCGCACCGGACTCGAGGACAACATCTATTACCGAAAAGGTGAGCTCGCCACCAGCAATGCCCAGTTAGTCGATCGTGTCGTCCGACTGTCTCATGAGCTGGGCAGAGACGTAGCCACCGTGAACGAAGCCAGAGCCCTGTTAGGCCTCAGCCGCTCCCAACCCCAAACCAACCCTATCGCAGCGGCGACAATATAACCCCTCAAGACAAGGAATAACGACTGTGTTACCTCTTCAAACTGACATTCACCCGTATACAATGTGCATAGAAGGCGCACCGCTGAGTGACGACAACCCTGTGGTGATCCTTTTACATGGTCGCCGACAAACCGCCGACGACATGGCGAGCTTGATTGACAAACTGGCTATCCCAGAGGCCACCTACTGCCTGCCAAGAGCCCCAGAAGCAACCTGGTATCCACGTGGATTCACTCGCGAGCTGGACGACAACCAACCCCAGTTGGATCAGGGGCTGAAAGTCATCGACCAGATCCTTCAAGCCCTCCTCTCACAAGGAGTCAACCGCCAGCGGATCTGGCTCATGGGCTTTTCTCAAGGTGGGTGTATGGCCGCGGAGTTTGTCCGACGCGCATTGCAACCACTGGGCGGTGTCATTGTGTTCACCGGCGGCCTGTTCGGTCCTCAGTGCCCAGAGGCCCCCGTTCAAAAGCCGGTGTTTGAAGGCATGCCTTTGTGGCTATCAGGGAGTCACACTGATACCTGGGTGCCGGCCAAGCGCATCACGCAAACGGCCGCCTACTTTGACCAACTCGGGGCACACGTCCATCTGGAGATTGCTGCCGAGCGCGCGCATCACGTGAGTCAATCGGAAATCGAACAGGCCAGAGCCTTGATCACCGCTTGCTACGCCCCTACACATGAGGAGGCCGCCCATGTCTAACGCCTACCTGTGTGACTTCGTCAGAACCCCCATTGGCCGATATGCTGGTGCCCTCTCTTCGATCCGAGCGGATGATCTGGCGGCGATTCCGTTAAAAGCTCTGACAGAGCGTCATACCACGGTCGATTGGCGTCGCGTCGACGATGTCATTTTAGGCTGTGCCAATCAAGCGGGCGAAGACAACCGCAACGTGGCACGGATGAGTTTGCTGCTCGCCGGACTGGATACTGACGTACCGGGCTCCACCGTCAACCGGCTGTGTGCCTCTGGCATGGAAGCCGTGTCCATTGCCGCTCGTACCATCAAAACGGGCGAAGCCAACCTGATCATTGCTGGAGGCGTCGAGTCGATGTCACGAGCGCCTTACGTGATGGGCAAACCCGACGCTCCGTTTGCTCGCAATACGGAACTCTATGACACCACTATGGGCTGGCGGTTTATCAACGCGAGTCTGGAGTCGCAATACGGGGCCTGTTCAATGCCTGAAACGGCAGAAAACCTAGCGGTCAAATTTGGTATCAGCCGACACGATCAGGATGTGTTTGCCCGCTGGAGCCAGACCAAATACGTGGCGGCGCAAGAGCGCGGCTTTTTCCGCCATGAAATCGTTCCAGTCGAGGTGGCGCGTCGGCGTCAGGACCCATTGGTGGTCGACACTGACGAACATCCTAGGCTATCAAGTCTCGAGACCTTGGCCAAATTGAAGCCTGTGGTACAGCCGCAAGGTACGGTCACAGCGGGCAACGCATCGGGCATTAACGACGGGGCAGCGGCACTCTTATTAGCATCAGAGTCGGCATTGGGCGATCACCAATTGGTGCCGAAAGCGCGTATCGTCGCGACAGCCTGCGCGGGCGTTGAGCCCAGCCTCATGGGGTTTGGTCCCACACCCGCGATAAAAAAGGTGCTGGAACTGACTCGACTGTCACTGGATCAGATGGACGTGATTGAGCTCAATGAAGCCTTCGCCTCTCAAGTGCTCTCCGTGGTCAACCACTTAGGCATTGTCCCCGACGACCCGCGCCTTAATCCCAATGGTGGCGCGATTGCGCTCGGGCACCCTCTAGGCATGAGTGGGGCCCGGGTGATCGGAACCGCGATGAATCAGTTGACCTTACAACAGGGAAGGTATGCCTTGTGTAGCCTGTGCGTTGGCGTTGGCCAAGGCATGGCCATGATCATCGAGCGCGTCTGACTCGTGCTCTCCTCCAGGCGGCGTCTTGCCTCGTAGCCTTTCGTCGCTGTTTTCCATTACCCATACTTAGGAGTCGCCGCAGTGGAATCGTCCTCTATTCCTTCCCCACAACTGGGGATCACCCAACGTCTTCGCCGTTTACGCACCACCCCCATCATGCGCACGATGGTTCGCGAGCATGACGTGCAATTGCATGATTTAATCTATCCACTCTTTGTGGAAGAAGCCCTCGCATCACCGGTGCCCATCGCTGGCTTGCCCGGATTGACGCGGATCCCGGAGTCTCAACTGACCGATGAGATCCGTGCACTGGATGCGTTGGGGATCCGCGCCGTCATGCCATTTGGGGTCAGCCACCATAAAGACGACATCGGCAGTGATACGTGGCATCAAGACGGCTTGCTCAGTCGCATGATTCGCACGATCAAATCAACGTGCCCACACATGTTGGTGATCCCTGATATCTGTTTCTGTGAGTACACGACACATGGCCATTGTGGGGTCCTCTCCAAACATGACGTAGACAATGACCAAACGGTGGCGAACTTAGTCAAACAATGCATTAATGCCGCAGAGGCTGGGGCCGATATGCTCGCCCCCTCCTCCATGATGGATGGCCAGGTCGGAGCGATCCGCCGAGGGTTGGATGCCGCTGGGTTTACTAAGGTGGCGATCCTCGCCCACAGCGCCAAATTTGCCTCAGCGTTTTACGGCCCATTTCGTCAAGCGGTGGAGTGTGAGCTAGAGGGCGATAGGCGCACGTATCAACTTGACTACGCTAACGGGCGTCAAGCCCTCAGCGAAGCCTTACTCGATGAGCAAGAAGGCGCCGACATCTTGATGGTCAAACCCGGAACGCCTTACCTTGACGTCTTAACTCAGTTGCGCACTCAAACACGACTTCCTCTGGCGGCCTATCAGGTCAGTGGAGAATACGCGGCCATCAAATGCTCGGCGCAAATGGGGATCGTCAATGAGCAGGAAGCCGTGTTAGAAACCCTCACCGGTTTTAAACGAGCTGGCGCGGATCTCATCGTCACCTACTTTGCCAAACAGTTCGCGATCTGGCAGCAAGCCGACACCATGCCAATCGTGGAGTAAACCATGAGCTTAAAAGATTACACCTTATGTGTGCTCATCATGGCTATCTGGGGAGTGAATTTTTCTGTCGTCAAACTGGGGTTAGAAGCGCTGGATCCCATGTTGCTGACCGCATTGCGCTTTGCTTTGGCAGCGATCCCCGCGATCTTTTTTGTCAAGAAGCCTGACGTCCACTGGGGATACCTCGCGGCGTATGGCCTGACGTTTGCCGTGGGGGTTTGGGGGCTGTCCACTTGGGCCATTGGTGAGGGCTTATCCCCAGGTATGGCAGCCTTACTGATCCAAACCAACGTAGTGTTCGGCTTGGGGCTGGGCTGGTGGTTACTCAAAGAGTCGGTAAGTCCTCGACGCTCACTCGGCGCCGCGATCGCCTTATGTGGCTTGACGCTCAGTCTGACGGTCACTGACGGCTCTGTCACCGCTTCGGGGGTGGGACTGATCCTGGTGGCGGCCTTATGTTGGTCGCTGTCTGGGGTGATACTTAAGCGATCCCAAACGAAACAGGTATTCGCCTTCAGTGTATGGTCGATGCTTTTTGCGCCCCTGCCGCTGTGTCTCCTCTCCTATCTTCAGGTCGGCGCTCAAGGGTTTGACGCCTTGATAGGGCACATGACACTGTCAGGGGCCTTTTCCATTGTGTATCAGGCGTATTTCACCACCTTATTTGGCTACTGGATCTGGAATAAGTTGGTGATGTCTTACCATTTGTCACACGTTGCGCCGTTTACACTTCTGGTCCCCATTTTTGCCTTGTTGGGCTCAAGTGTTTGGTTTCATGAAGGGATTACTACCCAAAAAGTGGTAAGCTGTGCTCTGATTGCCTTAGGGCTGTTGATTGGCAGTTTGCCTGCCACCAAGTTCACCACGCTCGCTCTGCGTCTGAGAAAAGCGTAAGCCGACGCGTACAACAAAGGAAGGTGCGTATCTTCACTCATCGTCAACCGTGCGTTCAGACCGCACGTCAGCTCATGAATCGCATTTGGAATGATAAAGTCACAGCGGCCGTGACCGATGTGATGACTTCCCACACCGTGATCGAAAGTCCGCTGCAACTGTCGGTCGGTTCCGACTCTTTCTGTGAGACGCTCAGAGTGTGGCAACGCGCCTTTCCCACGCTTGAATACAAGGAAAACCGGGTGACCACTCGGCACAACAACATCGAGATTGAATGGAGCGCTAAAGGCACACATTTGGGGGAGTTTTTAGGGGTGTCCGCGACAGGTAAAGATGTCATTTATCAGGGCCGTTCCCAATTGACGTTCGTCAACAATAAAGTCAGTCACTATGCCTCGGTAGTCGACACACATGGCCTGCTCAGCCAGCTCATAGGCCGCAATGCATCGAGCTCTGAACCAGTTAAGCCCAGCAGTGCATCGGAAGAATTGTATGCGATCATCCCGCAATTACTTTCCCCTTTCTTGACTCGCCGCCAAGTCGAATGCTTGTCGCTCTCGACACTGAGTTTGTCAGTCAAAGAAGTCGCCTCGACGCTGAGCATCAAAGACAGTTCCGTGCAAACCCACCTCAAGCGCGCCTTCGAGTTGCTCAACGTCAGCAACAAAAAAATGTTCATGGCCTACATCTGTGACAACAACACGATAGAGCTGCTGATCCGAATGGGGCTCTACCTCAAGCAAGGGGTTTAGCGCCCTTGGTCGTCAGCGGTGCTAAAGCAGGGACATACGAACATTTTTCTTCGGTCCCGTATCGGGATCAGGGCACACCTATTGTGCCTTTCTTTCGGCTCAGCTTCGGCGCCCCGACAACCATCCAAAGCATTCCCACAAGGATCGCGACCGAATACGTGGTCAGGATCACCACGCTGGTAGTCGCAGGGGTCACCAACATCTTAGCGGCCATGGCCAGTACGACCAGTCCTGCGACGGCGATCAGCACCTGTCGCCAAGGATTCAGACCCTTCACCTCTTGGGATGGTTCACCCAAGCACAGCGCGAGGACGAGCCCGAGGCAGGCGAACCACGCGAAGAGGTAGAGGGGCTGGAGCAATTGCAGCGTGCCATACAAACACAGCACGAGCAGCAGCCCCCATAACCGCTTGGATTCAATGGCGCGCTTTCGACCGGCATACCGACAGTGATAAAGACCCATCGCCACCAGCGCAATCAAGCCGCCGAGTCCCATCCCTGCCAGAACATCGGTGGGATAATGCACGCCGAGCCAGACTCGCGCCGCGCCCGCCAAAGCAGACAGGACCAGCCACCCAAGCAACGCCGCAGTGATGGTGAGCGGCGATCGGGTTTGACCCCGACTGACCAGCCAACCGAACAGCGTGCCCACAAGAGCGGCGGCTTGCGTGGTGTGCCCACTGGGGAAGCTAAAACCACTGGCGGCGGCCTGCTGTAGGGCCGGCAACAGATAAAAAGGCCTTGGGATCGCCCACGCCATCTTGAGTAAATTCACCGAGTACGCCGTCGCCAGCAGCACAAACGCCAGTGTCAGCCCAACACGCAGCGGAAACAGCAGCAAACAAACGATCAAGACTCCCACTGCCAATGCGCCATCTCCCAATCCGTTGCCAAACGCCAGCAGTCCTGTCATCGGTGAATGCAATTTCACCCACGATTGAAACGCCGTCATCATCGCCAGCTCAGAGGCCTGGCGTGTATCCGCGTGCTCCAGTCGGAGATCACGGTGATAAAACGGGCTGGCTGAGCTGTCACGTCTCCAGCCCTTCAGTGCCTCCCAGTCGTCAGGATAACGATACGCCGCCTTCACCGAAGGGGCGAGTGCGGTCAGGTAGACTTGGCGGATCTCTTTACCGAAATGTGGAGCGTTGAAGGCTGGAATAATGGGCGCGTCAAACGCGTTTGCCCAAGCAGGTACCATGACGCCGACGGGCGTCGTGGCTTGGCAGGCAAACACCACTCGATAGGCATTGAGCGCAAGCTGTGGGCCAACATGGACATCAATGCCTGTTTCTTCCCATGTTTCGCGCTTCGCCGCGACGTGAAACGCTTCGTGATCGCCAATGTAGCCCCCAGGTAAAGAGAGCTTTCGCGTTAAATAGTCTTGAACCAACACGATGCGCCCACCCTCATCCCGAATCACGCAGGCAGCGCCTTTGGGTTGGTATGAGGTCGTGACTTCCTCACTCACCTGCGGGTTCGCCAGAAGAGCGCCGCTCCACACACTTGTCAGCAAAGCCAGTATCATTAAGAGGGTTTGCACGATCGCGCGCTCCATGTCATTCACCGCGACTAATTATGCCCCTCAAGCCAGGGAATGTTAAGCAAAAGCCGCGGTGCGTCTCTGGTTGACATTGACGCCGTGGGATGGCGAGCTTACTCGCGCGTTAAACCCTGATGGGCAGGGCATTTGAAGGGTTAGCGCTCTGAACGCAAGGCTTGGATCTCACCATACAGCGCTTCCGCCTCTTCGGTCAGACGAGAGTAGGTACGGATGTCACCTCGCCGCTGCGCTTGCATCGCTTGTTCGAGCAATATTGAATGGCGTTTCTTGAGTTTTTTCATTGGATTACGTTTAAAAAGCGAAAGCATCGGTCGCGTCCTCAGTAGTTTTTTACTGTATACGCGCCCCCTCTCTGATCAGGTCAATCTTCCTTATTCTGATTCACCAGGTTTACTGATTTTGCACCATTGGCGGTTGCCTGCACTCGCTGTCACCACGTTCTGTCCAAGTCTTCGCTGTACAGCAGAATCGCGCGCTGATAAGCCGCAATGGCATCACTATTGGTGGTCGTGACGAGCAACTCCAATAACAGTGCAATGGCTTCTTTAGGGCGGCCCACATTGTACAGACACATCGCATAAAACGGCTGTACCTCTATCGCATCGGGGTATTCCGTCAGCGTTTGTTCAAAATACGTCAAGGCCTGGTCGTACTCACCTAGGCTTCGGTAGGTACTGGCCAAACCAAACAAGGCGTCCAGTCGCTCACGACTGGACAGTGGCCCGGACAGCGACGCCAGGTAATGCGTAATGGCGTCTTGCTCTTTGCCTTCATTGTCGTAGGCCCAGGCGATCTGCAGGTGCGCTTTAGCGGCGTAAGACTCATCGCTTAACAAGGTGCCAAGCAACGCTCTTGATTCCCGATATTTCTCACTTTGACGAAGCTCAATCGCCTGACTGATAATATGTTCCATACACTCCTCTTCGCATTGGTGTCGTGTGCTGATCGTGATTCATTGACCCAGTGGCCACTGACAGGTACCGTGTGGACGCCCTCTTATCTGATGCCATGACGTCGAAACGCCGAAGGTTAGTAGTCCAGACATAACCCCATAATGGCAAATGAACATCCGATGGCGATCGCCCAAGCCACGGAGCGCCACACTCCGATATTGAGCAAATACAGGATATGGTACACCACTCGAAACCCGATGTGCGTCATCGCCAACAGTTGAACCGTGTCGTGAACGGTCGATGTACTAACAGCGAGCAGGATAGCGATGGCAAAGATCAACAGGGATTCGAACGCATTTTGATGAGCCGCCATGGCCCTTGCGCCCCACCCTTTAAGCCGAGCCTGTTGTTCACGGGGATGGTGGTTATCGTAGCCCCCAGCTTGGTGCATGGCGATCGCCACAGGAATTTTGGCGAGATAGGGCAGCAACGCCGCTCCGATCAGGCAAACTATCAGTATCGTCAACGCATCGTCCTTTGGTGTGATGTCCTTACCTACGTGGTATCACGCCCAGCGTCCCATAAAACCCGCATGAGCTCGATGTCATGACCATAGCCTTAGATGGCCGTCGCCGTCATCTCGCCCTAATAGAAATCTCGTCGCCATCACACCTTGCCTCACCGAGCCCGTTCCTGCCGAAGGCTACCATCGGAAATAGCATGACCACGCGTTTTTTTCCGGACACTGCAGCGTTGTCATCAGGGCGTTTGAACTCACCGTTTCGTTGGTGCCTTGAAGCCTTAGCAAGACGTTAAGCCCGTTATGCCCTTATTTGCGATTCAGAAAACCGATCTCGTCATCTTGCGAGCCTCCTTGCCCTTTAGTCAGGCGGTAAACTGTCCAGCACGTCATCGATCAGGCGTTTTCGACTGGACTGCGCATAGTCGACGGGAGAAAAAGGCATGGCCACCCTATCGTACACCTCGGCCCATTGACGCCACTCACCACATTCTTGCTCGGTGTAGCGGCTTTTCTGACCATGGTTTGTGATGCGTGTTAGCGCCGCCACGGCGACTTGTTTTTCGATAATGGCGGCCACACTCGACGGTTGGCGCACGCATACGCCATACGTACCTTGTCGGTGGTGATGCCAAGTGGTGGTTGCCATCGCTTGCAAGGCGCCGGGCTCACTCATCGCCTCGGCAAAGGCCCACCGAAACGTCTCGCTTGCTTGTGCCGTCTTTACGAACGTCGCCACAAACTGACCACACAGCTGGTCGGTCAGAGGCGGCACGGTCTTGTGATCAGGGAACTGCGCCCGGTGGTGGCGGTACCAGTCAAGGACGCTGGGCGAAAAGTACTCATCGTTGTGGCAATCGCGCGCGTCATGCTGGCCAAACACCTGTGTGTACACAGCGCCTTGGTTCACTTTGTATGACCACGACGGGATCATACCAGACGCGATAAGTTGGCTCAGCGTGTCAGAGCGGACACTGAGCCGCTTCGCCAGTTCACTGCGGCGAAGAAAGTGGGTATTTAAGTAGTCTTGCAGGGAGAGAGATTTCAAGGGCGTCATCCTGGTTGTCATCGCTGAGTCATCGTTGAGTCAGTGTACCTATCAAATAAGACGATACTTCGATGCCCATCGAACCATTGGCACACCAATGCCGAGAGTTTCAGGCCAAGTCACGGGCTTGCCGACCGTCTTCGTCTGCAATCCACTCAATATCGAAGGAATTCGACGCCTTGGGAAACGCGATCTTAGGGAAAAAAAGAGCTGGCTTAGGGAGAGCCAGCTAAATCCATACGTGACAGACGTCACTTGCTTTTTGTCATCGGACACTTTAAGCGTAGACCACTTAAATATGCACAACGTTTAATATAATTCTAGTTCTGAATCCGATGCTGACTTTGTGCCGGCTCTCCTCCACACGCGCAACCTGACCAGCGTTCTCAACACGGAACTGTGATCATCTTCAAGCGCCGAGCCTCAGTACAGTGTGAGCGCCACAGGGTAATGATCACTGACGGCCTTGGTCTGCGCCTCATCCAAGTCAAGATCGTCATCAAATGCCACCACCCGAGCGTGCTCAACGCGAGGAAGCAAGCTGTTGGTCACCACCAGCCGATCATAGGCACAATGCGTTTTACCTGTGGTGGTATCCACGTCATCACCAATGAGCATAGTGAACCCATCTCCAAACAACGGAGAACTCTCGCGCTCATGTTGGTTCATGTAGCCACAGTCGGCATTCAAATCCCCCAATACCAAGACGTCTTGGATCGCGGAGGCTTGGATCGCAGTCGTGACCACGTCACTCAGCGCATCCACTTCTTCATGCGCCTCATCGGGGTCGGTGTGCACGTTGACCACAATAAAGTTTGGTGAGACACAGGCTGGGCACTGAAAATGCGCCACCAAGGGTTCGCGGTGAAACACATCGTCGGGATCATCAGCCGTATAGAAACGCAGCGGCGTGAGCACATCAACGCGGTACACATACGCGTATTGCTCTTTGCTGGCACTGC
Organism: Vibrio sp. St2; assembly: GCF_947311885.1. NCBI lineage: Bacteria > Pseudomonadati > Pseudomonadota > Gammaproteobacteria > Vibrionales > Vibrionaceae > Vibrio > Vibrio sp. St2. The sequence continues at coordinate 238,478 of NZ_CAMZNA010000007.1, forward strand.
GCCCAAGCCGCTCACCGACAATCATGGTGTAGGTGTGTTGGCTCGCGTTGTTCAGCGCCTCCAGCAGTTGCTGAATCGCGGTTTGGCTTTTGTCACGGATTTCCTGAATGGCTATCAGGTCATAATGTTGAAGAGTCTCCACAATGTGGGCCATCACTTGAGGCTTGCTCGCTTTGCTGCGTCCAAATACTTGGATGTTCCAAGAGATCACGTGAAGGCCATCGGGCGCGAGATACGCTTCGCCTGATGGTGTGACGCTCTTGTCGGCAGATAACGCAGACCAAGGCTCAGAACTCAAAACAGAGATCAGCCCCACAGTGATCAGTACTCCGACTATCAATCGCATACGCTTTCTCCTTTTTAGCGTTGCAGTGCCTGGCATGACCGTCTTCAAAGCGCGTCAGATCAACGCCCAATAGGGTCGATGTACACCTTTTTACCGCACTTCCCTTGCTCGAATTGCCCCTGTGTGACCATCTGGAGCAACGCCGCCAGATCGGTCTCCCTTTCCACCTCCAGCGGCAGGGCAATCTGAAGTTCTGTTAAATAGGAGCGTTGGGCGTGAGGTCGACACTGGAGCCTTATCTGCTGATCAGTGTCTTGGCCAAACGCCGCTTGCCACGCTGCTCTGAGATCCACGACGGCCACCTCTTGGCCGATGTGGGTTCGAACAAAGTGAGCAAACGACGATGTGTTAATCTGATCGAGCAGGCGCATGGACTGGTGGTAATAACCGTCCGGCGACCAAACCGTCTGACAGGTACCATGGTTGTGCCATTCATGTCGTTGCAGGCAGGAACCGTACTTTGCGCTTGGCATCGCTTGACCTAGTTGGCGACGAACGTCTTCCGATAACTCAATGGGCGGGTAATCACAAAAGGTCGGCGCATTTGGGTTCTTTGCGGGCTTACCTTTGACTTCGCCACAATAGCCATACCAGGGGCGCTGACCCTGTCCATCGCATTTAGGGTGGTTGGGCCATAGACCATGGATAACAAAATGACGGGCAAAACCAACGCTGTCATCGCGCACTTCGCATTCCGGTTTCTGCTTGGGATCGTACTGGGGCACCGTCTGACAAAACCCCGGCTGCCAAGACACAGCAAACACATAGGACGTCGCTATCCCGGGCGTGCGGCAAAAGGCGTTAAGAGCGTCACGCTCCTCCGTTCCTCGCACTTGATAGTTCGCTTCTCCACAGGTGGCGGCTACCCAACGTAACGCCGGCTCTGCGCCGGGGACTGTGATCCGAACCCAAGAGAGCGACGGGGATCCAATGATCTCATGGATTGCATACTGACGCTGGGGTTGGGTCAGCCATTGACCTGGATTGGTCTGCTTATTCTTACTCTGGTAAGCCGGGCAAGCTTGGCTGGCGACAAAGGTGCCGTCCGCCGCTTGGGGTGCCCCCTTCGCTATCGGCGCGCCCAGCGTACTGATCAGCAAGACAGTCAGCAGCCAGTGCCATTGGACGCCCCTCAAGTTGAAACGACTCATGCGCTTTCCCTTTGACGTTGAGCATTGATGATAGGTTGACCGCTTAATCGTAGTGCAGGCTCGGGCATAGACCCGACTCCTTTTTCAAACTGTGATCCAGATGGCAGCAGACTGACACTCCCTCTGTTTTAAGCGCAACATCCGTAGCCTGGCTCTTTCCCGGTTTGGAATGGAAAGAGCCAGGCTACCGCGGCAACAATGACGATTTCTGAGTGACTTGAGGCTATTGAGTCCTCCTAGCAACAGCCCCCCTCCTTTACACCGTAGTCACGAACGACATGCGCGACCCGAACGCGATAGTCAGCAAACAGCGAGGCTTGGCCAAGCTGCTGGGCCTGTTGATGGGCGAAGTGCGTGCGCCAGGCTTCCACCGCCTGCTCGTTTCGCCAGAATGACAGAGAGAGAAAAGTCTCGGGCCGACTAAGGCTTTGAAATCGCTCCACTGACACAAACCCCTCCATGTGGTGTAGTGCCTCCTTAAGCTGGTTGGCTAAATCAAAATAGTGCGGCGCCGCCCCACTTTTTGGCGTCACCTCAAATATTACGGCAATCATGCACATCCCCCTCTGCTCGGCGCATATAGGTAGCCGGAAGCACACGCAGAAATGAACGCTTTTCTTGCTTGATGAACTGTTCGGCATGGGCAAACTGAAAATTATCCCGGCCAGCTTCGGATCGAACGAGCCGCTCGCGATAGCGTTCATACGCGGCCAGATTGGGAAAACTGATGAGGCCATAAGCTCTATCGTTCGTGCCTTCATGCGGGAGGAAGTAGCCGAGTAAATCGCCACCGCATTGGGGAATGATGTCACCCCATTGTTCGGCATAATGGGCAAACGCCTCCCGTTGAAACGGGTCGATGCGATACTCAATAAAACAGGTAATGGTCATGGTGGTTGTCTCCTTATGGTTTTTGAGGCAGTCTACTGCCCTCACTCATTGATGCTTCGATGCACATCGAATTGACGACCATGGAACCGAACATTGCCCTGGTGGCTGGCCTCATCGGCGATCAAGCGCGCGCTAGGATGCTGACCGCGCTGATGGGTGGCCAAGCGCTAACCGCTACTGAACTGGCGCTAGAAGCCGACATCACAGCTCAAACCGCCAGTAGCCATCTGAGCAAGTTAGTCTCGGGTGAGCTGCTCGTCGTGCGCAAACAAGGCCGGCACCGATATTTTCAGATAAAAGACGCACAGGTGGCCGAACTGTTAGAGCAGTTGCTGACCGTCACCGCTGCAATACCTCGCTTACGGGGGACGACGGACCCACGCCTGAGGCGCTCGCGCGTGTGTTACGACCATTTGGCGGGGGAACTGGGGGTGCACCTATTCGATGCCTTGATCGCGAACGGATGGCTGACAGAAGACCGCAATCACACCCACCTAACGGATGAAGGGCGCCGTCAGTTCGAACGTTTGGGGGCTGAGGTTGACGCCCTCACCTCAGCTCGGCGTCCGCTTTGCAAGGCCTGCTTAGATTGGAGTGAGCGCCGCAGCCACCTTGCGGGCAGCTTGGGGCAATGGATATTGGACGATCTCCTCACACGCGAGTGGGCCATCCGTGATTTGGACTCGCGAGCCATCGCGTTTACCCCCACAGGCTTCAGCGCTTTCTCCCGAGCCTATCAACTTGATGCGACTGCCAAGAAAAGCGGTTAAACATCGTTTGCTTGGCAGCCCTGATTGCAACCCATCATTGGGGTCAATCTTAACGTTTCTATGCCACAGCATTGACATGCCCTGGTTATGATCGCCATCCTATCGATTGACAGCGACGCGACGAGGAGGAGAAATGGAGCGAATGTCCACGAAATCATCAATATGGTTAGGTCTGTGTCTGATTATCGGTTTGGGGGTGCTGGGATTCTTTATCCAGCAAACCGCCATCCAGTATAAAGCGTACGAGCGTGTCGTCACCGTCAAGGGACTCTCGGAACGCGAATACCCCGCAGACACCGTGATTTGGCCGATTCAGTTTACGGTCGCAGGGAATGATATGGCTGTCTTGTTTGACGAGATTGATAAACAGACGGCCCTGGTCCAGCACTTTCTGAGTCGCAAAGGCTTAGCCCCATCCAGCGTCTCTCTCTCATCGCCTGCGGTCACTGATCGCAAAGCCCAGCAATACGGTGGGGAACCGAACATCGAGTACCGGTACTTAGCCACTCGAACCCTCACCGTGTACAGTCAGAATATTGAAGTGGTGAGAGCGGCCATCAACGAAATCGGCGAGTTGGGCAAGCAAGGCGTGCTGCTCAATCAAGATCCCTACACTAACCGGGTTGACTACAGCTTTACTCAATTAAATGACATCAAGCCCGACATGATTGAAGAAGCCACCAAAAATGCGCGTGAAGTAGCAGAGAAATTTGCCAAGGATTCAGACAGCTCGCTGGGGAAAATCAAACGCGCCACCCAAGGGCAATTTTCGATTTATGATCGCGACAGCAACACGCCCTACATAAAGAAAGTACGGGTCGTATCGACCGTGCAGTACTATCTGTCTGATTGAGCCCTCACAGACCCGGCAAAGCCTTTTGACGCAGGCTTTGCCTAGGCTTGCACTGCCCCTTATGAATGCTGCACCAGAACGAGCAGCACAAACCACACCAAAGGCAGACATTGCGCGATCCATTCCACCCGCTTGGCGGCTCTTGTTGCGACCGTCATACTTTCATCCTGTTACCGTTAGAAAGACGGTCACAGTCTAGACGCTTTCGCGAAATTTATATGATAAACAGTGCATATAAACGCACGCAATAATTGTCACTTCTAACAGCGGGGAGGCGGGCGCAAGCGTCTCACCAATTCTCGTCCTTGACTGCGATGGCGACGCCGTTCTCCATTTTCATCCGATGCCTGATTGGTTTGGAGTTCGTCCCCGCGGCGGTTTTTCCTTGCATTGAGCAGCTATAATCCGCAAGCGCATACGATGGTTGTGCAGCGGTCGTATCATCGACCATGTCGGCACGGCACTGCCTAACCTGGTTCGAGACCGTATGTGTGAGGGTGTAACGATGGTGGCTCTGTGGCGTAAAAATCAAGGTGGTGGCACAAGCACGATTCTCACCAAGTCGTGCGTCTCGGTATGCCAATGTTAAGGCAATGGCTTGACCTACCGGCACTCGCAAGACCGGAAACACATGGCTTTCGTCGTTTCCCCCTTGTGTAGCCATCACAGGGCTGTTCCCAATCAATTGGCACTCCGGACTGAAAATCAGTACATCACTATCGCGCAGCAGCGTCCGTGTTGAGTCATTGGTCGACGTCACCATCACCTCAGCGTACGCCGCTTCCGGGCTTAATTGGTAGTGATTGGCGCAGCCGGCCAATGAGAGCAGCACCCCGCTAAGCACAATGCGAGAGCGTACTGAGCCATTCTTGATACGTTGTTGGTCGTCCATGAAAATACATCCACTTATCGTTAAAGCGGCGCATAATACCACCCACCCGTTTCATTGACGAGACCTATACCAAACACCGTGGTCTGCCCTTCGCAAAGCCACGAGGCGCTTGCTTTTAAGCCACTTGCGCTTTCAGTTTTTCGTAGGAATCGTTTAACCGTTGCATCATGGTCTTACTGCCTCCTTTATCCGGGTGATGGATCGCTGCGAGATTTTTGTAGCGCTTCCTTAATTCCGGCCCAGAAGGCAGGGACTCATAACCCAAAATATCTTTATCTGACAGGGAACACGCCGCTGACATTAAACGGCCATGCAATACCTGGTTTTGTTTCTTTAATTCGCTGGCACTGCGCTCGGCCTTATCGCGTTGCTGCTTCAGCTCATGAATACGGGCATTGGCTTTGCGGATCGTCTCATTCGCTTTGTCGAGCAGCTCCGCTTCCCGACTTTTCTCTTGGGCCAAATACCCCAGTTTGGTGAGCACCTCTTTCACTCGTCGGTGTTCTGAGCGCGTGTAATACTCGGTGTCAAGGCGACGCAGCATGATCCTGGCCGTCTTATCAGACAGCGTTTCACGGCCTGCGTAGAGCACGGCCCTTTGCTCACTGTGAGCAGTAACAAACATATCCAACATAGGTTTACAGACATACCAATTGACGAACGACGATCACAGCGCTCAGTGACTCTCGTCACCGTCACGCTCTGTCCTTTCTGGTTGGGGGTCGAGCGGGCGACCGTAATGATCCCAGCCGCGTTGAGGCCCTCCTCAAGCTGAGCTGACTACAGTGATCCCACGTCAGCTGGCCAGAAATCCTAGCAGTATTGAAATTGTTGACTCAGTGACCCTGTTCTCATGCTCGGAAAAACAGGCATAAACACTGACCGTTTAGTGAAAACGTCCGTGAGCGCGCCCTCTGGGTTTATTTCACTGCATGCATTCGTTGTTCTAGTACGCGGACTCGGAAGGGGTAGTCGAGCGTGGCGATCATTCGGTGGACAAACGTGGCGGTCCCGCCCTCACAATAGTGCGACCCGCCTTCCAATAGGAGGGTGCCGGTTTCATGACCCACCTTGAGGTTGAGCGCGTAGCACTGCTCACCACCGATGAGCGACTCGTGGGCCGTGGAGAAGTACACAACGTCGAGACCGTATTGATTGACCCACTCCCCATTGTCCCCCGACGTGGTTTGCGCGGACGTGACGTTTTTTACGTACAGCACCTCCAATTGCAAATAAGATTGCATTCCCTCACTGTGAGTTTGGGGACCATCTCGTTGGCCTCCAACGAGGTTACGATCGTTCTCTTTCAGCGCCACACACACCACCTCATGAAACAGGGGGTTACGCTCACGCCAGGAGGCCGGCAACGCAAACATCGTGTCATAATCTGAGAGAGGACAAGGTGGGGGTGAGACAAACTGGGTCTCTAATGTTTGCCGACATTGGGTCAGGTTGGTTTGAAGTGCTCGCTCGGCTCGGGGCAAGTGACGTGAAGGCTCACTGACCATCCAAGAACGATACACCTCATCGCCCAACGACAAACACGCTAAGATCGCGTTGGTCTTTCGGCGATAGAGCATCAAATCGCTGATCAACCACAGTCCTTCATTGAGCACCGCATCCGACGACTGCGCTAAGGTGTAAAAATCGCACGTCTCATCATAAAACGTGCTGAGCTGGTGGGCTGCATCGCTGACTGCCTTCGCCTGATAGGCGGCAAGCGCACTGGCTCGAACAGCGCGGATCTCTTCGGAATCACAGGCAGCGGCACTGAGCGTCGAGGTCAGCATACCAATGAAAAGCACCATCCACCGTCCCCACGGCCAATCGTGCAACGCGGTGGCCCCTCTTTGATTCGCCCTCATCGGGTACGATCCTCGACTTCGTCAAACGTCTCGACACCGATCCGCTCACCCAACAGGTGCAAGGGCCGCATGGGCGCCGGGTCGCTTTGCCCCCAGAAGACCTCCCAATCTTTCTGAGTCCGCCATTTGGCTATCGTCAGCACCTTATCTGGGGTTTGCGTGGACCGGAACAAGGCACTGCCGAGCGCACCTGGCACCGTCTCATGTATGGTGTCCGTCACCGCTTGCCAAGCGTGTTGAAAATCGGCCATTTTCTCGGCGGCCACGCGCCATTCGTAGATCACTCTGAACATCTAGCACTCTCCTAATCTCGGTTTATTGAGGTCTTCAATCGGCCCGTTGGATCGCCGTCAGTAGAGCGTCCGCCAGCCCTTGGGGATTTTCCCACGCCATCGAATGTCCGGCGTCTGGGACAATGCCGATATCAATGGACGCGGCGTCCAAAATGGCCTTATCGGGATCGGGCAGCGAATGCTCGCCAAACAGATACGTTTTGCTCACAGAAAGCGCATACAAACGCTCGCGCCAGCTGGGCAGTTGCCCGGCGATCAAAGACTGCGCAACACGATGAATAGCCAGTGGTGCACTGGTGGCAAGACCAGCTGCCCAATTGCCATTGCCCTCAGCACGACTGCTCTGTATGAGTCGCGAATGCCCGACTTTAAGATAGTCGGCCTCTGAATACGCGGCAATCTGTTGGCTAAAGAACCCACCTCCCGCATCCAAGTTCGCTTCACTGAGAATGAGCCCCTGTAAGCCTTGGTCTTCGAGGCGAGTCGCGACGTTGGTCGCCACGGCGCCGCCCATGCTGTGGCCAAAGAGAAAAAAGGCGCCTAGCGCTAAGTCCTGGATCAAACGCGCCAGCAAGGCGGCGTGAGCATCTATGGTGTAGCTGAACGTGTCGGGTTGATCGCTAAACCCAGAGCCCAGCATATCGATGAGAATGCGACGATGGCGATCCAAACCAGGGGCCGCCGCCACTTGGGGGTAATCAAGCGAAGAGGCGCACCCTAAGCCGTGAATAAAGACAATCGGGGTCCCGTCGCCCGGGAGATCGTGGTAGCGCAGGATCGCACCGCTCTGTGTGTCCTGAAATTCTTTCATTGGTTCCTACTTGTATTATTGGTGCCATGTAAGGTCGTGAGTGACAGCGATTTGTCCATACCTATTTGCTTGCCCAGCCCAATTCATGAAGGCAAAGGGCTTTTCATTGGGTGATACGGTCCCCAATTCGCCTAGCTCTTGACGTCGAACCTGACTCTAAACCTCTGACAATACTATCAAAAATACAAACTCGACGTACAGTAATCCTTCACTCCCCTCCTGCCTTTTGATGACAACTTATGAATGATTGTGACGAATTAAGGTAAAAATTCATCCAAATTCTACATGTTTTAACCGATATCGATTGATTACTATCACTGCGTTTCGAAACCCAATGAAAAGGACAACATTGGCTGCCCAAGGACGTGGACTTTTGATAAATGACAATAAACGATAGGCAGTTAATCACAATGTTAAAGAAAACCCTACTTGCAGCAGCACTTTTTGCCGCGTGCACCACAGCCAGCGCCAACGGTTATCTGGGTTTGTCGGCAGGCCAAGCTAGCTTCGACAACATCCAGGGTCACCTATCTTCTCCGATCTACTCGACCAGCCAGTCACTTGAGATCTCCGACGACGACAGCCCGGCAATCAAGCTATTTGGTGGTTACGAGTTCAACCAGTACATCGCTATCGAGGGATCGATTGGCGGATATGATGCGCTCGATGGTCAAACGGTATCGGTGGGCGACATGAAGTTCGCGGCAGTGCAAGCCAAAGGCATGTTGCCAATCGGCGAGCAGTTCAACCTGTTTGCAAAAGGCGGCTTTGCGTACTTTGGGGCGGAATTCAAGTCAAGCCTTTACACCGTATCGGATGAGACAGTGACAGGCAAATTTGGCCTCGGTGCTGAATACGCCCTGACTCCGAACGTGCGCGTCATGGCCGAATGGGAGTACATGAAACCGGAATTGGATCTGCTGAAAGCGGGCAGCGCCACAGCAAGCATTGATGCAGAAATCAACGTGTTATCACTGGGTGTGAGCTACCACTTCTAGTACAAGAAGGCATGGGTATTACCCGTGCCTTTCTAAAATGTCTCAAGATCACCACCCTAACCAGAGCTTTGCATTCCTCCTTACAACATCGCTACACGGTTAGTACCTTTTTTCTATCGACCAGACACCCACAGTACTCCCCTCTGCCACCACGAAGAACGACTGCATACCATACAGGCTATCAAACCGACTGATACTCAGTATTAGGCACAGCGTATGATTTCCCCCTTAACGTTGTTAAGTCATTGTAAGAAAGTTAGTTTTGATAATCTTATCATTAAAAAATAGTTCTTTTTAACTACTTAAAATGAATTGTAACTCATTATCATTTGCATTATCTTTTGCGACCTCTCATTGATAGAGAGAATATTTACATCCTCAAATTCAAGTTTGTTTAGTGAACTACATGTATAAAAAAAGAAATAAGTTGGCTTATATAATTGTCATAGCTTGCGGTGCAAGCCCAATCCATTTCGCAATTGGCGGTCCAGAATGTGGTGGTAGCTGCCATGGTGGTGGTGGCGGCGGTGGCGGCGGCGGCGGCGGCGGCGGCGTATCTGTCTTTGAACCAGTCATCGTTACAGCAAGCCCTCTTCCCGACCCTGTATTCCCTATCTTCGACCCTGGTTTCGGTCCAGGAATTGGAACACGACCAGGCGGCGGTGGTGGTGGTGGTGGTGAATCCATCAACATCCCTGTATTACCAACTCCTGATCCTCAACCAGAGCCAGAACCTCAACCAGAGCCGGAGCCACAGCCAGAATCGAGTCAAGAGCCAGAAGATGAAGAGAGTGGAGAACCAGAAGAAGAGAATTGCTTCAAAAATCCCATCAACATATCCAATGGCAACAAATACGAGAAAGTCAACGATTACGTTGGTGAAGGCATATACCCTCTTACTTTATCTCGTTATTACAACAGTCAACTCAAAGGGTGGCGTTTTTCGACTAATACAAAGTTAACGTTTAATACAGAGACGACACTGTGGGCGACAGAAGATGGTAAAGGGATCACTTTCAACCAAGATGGTAATCAATGGCGTGTACCACATCGACCATTTATGTCCTTAACCACACGGCCAAACGGTGATTGGTTATTACGTAACGGTTCCGAGCAACTGCTATTTAATAGTCAAGGACAAATAATCAGCAAGAGCAGTGCATTTGGAATCATTCACCGTTATCACTATCAGGGAGAACGAGTAATAGCAATCGAAAGTAGTTCTGGCGATAACCTCTCATTTACTTATGACGACACAGGCCGATTGAACAGTGCAACCACACGCAGTCAGGAGCGGTTTGTCTACGGCTATAATCAAGATCAGCTCAAATACGTCGCTTATTTCGAAGACGCGTCGAACTTTAAGGTCACGACAGCTAGTTCGTGGCCAGATGAAGTTATGCAGTCAGATTGGGCTACACTAAGTCGCTGGTATTCAGATGCAGTGGTGCAACTTTATCACTATGAAGACACCAAACACCCCCATGCATTAACAGGAATCACAGACGAAAATGGTGTCAGGTATGCCACGTGGACTTACGACTCAGATGGGCGGGCAATCAGTTCACAACATGCAGGTGGCGTTGATATCGGCCAGGTCGAATACAATGCTGATGGAACGGTCACTACTACCAACTCTTTAGGGTTAAAAGCCACGTACTATTTTGTTGATATTCAGGGAGTAAAAAAACAAATCAAGGTGGAGGGTGCCGCAACAGCCAATTGTTCAGCGACGAGAAGTGAATACACCTACAACGGCCAAGGCTTGAAAGAAACCATCACCGATCCTAAAGGCTACGTAACGCGATTTGATTACAACTCAAGAGGCCTAGTCACAACAAAAACCGAAGCCGAAGGCACATCCGTAGAGCGAATCACCCACTTCAAGTGGCATGATGTCTTTCCTTTGCCAGTGTCAATAACCGAAACAGATAGAGTCACTCTCCATGAATACAATGATGATGGCCAGCTCTTAAGCACTCGGTTCACCGCACAACAAACCCATAACGATAACTAGAACATAGGAATCTACGATGAGAAATACGTCACATCTTCCGTGTGGGCTATTGTTGGCCTTCACATGTGCGTCGGTTAAGGCGCAGATACCTCAAGAACAAGCATCAGTATACAGCTATCATCCTGCTGGTAGCGTTGCTGCTGGCCAGTTGGCTACCGTTGATGGCCCTCGCATTGATGTTGTCGATGTCAGTCTGTATGACTACAACGCAAACGGCTACTTAGACCAGATAACAAATCCATTGGGCCACCGTCAGCGCTTTCTAGAATACAATGACCGCGGTTTACCCAGCAAGATCGTCGACGAAAATGGCATAGAAACTTTACTCTCATACCATTCTAAAGGTTGGTTGCGCTCTAGCACGCGAACGCTATCCACGGGCAGTCTCACCACAACCTACCAATACGATAATATCGGTCAAGTCACCAAAATTACAAACCCGGGCAATCAGACGTTATCGTTTGAGTACGACGACGCTCGACGTTTGAAAGTTGTTATTAACGACCAGGGTGATCGCATTGAATATGACTATGATGCGGCGAACAATCTGACAGAGCATCGTATTGTTTCGGCTTCTGGCAGCATCACTTTCTCTCAACGCCAAACCTACGACGAACTTAACCGCCTACTGTCGACGCTGAAAGCCGACGGTTCCATGCAAATGTCCTATCGATACGATGTGAACGCTAATCCAGATCGACAGATCGATGGGCAAGGGAATGAAACTGTGTTTGCGTATGATGCTCTCAATCGATTGACACGCCAAATTGATCCGGAGAGGCAATCGGTTCAACGCCAATACGACCTACACAATCAGATCGTTTCCGCCACAGACCAACGTGGACTCACAACTACCTACACCAGGAGTCCTTTGGGTTTCATCACACATCAAACAAGCCCAGATACAGGAGAAACCCGATTTGATTACGACGCTGCTGGCAATCTGACAAAGAAGACAGATGCAAAAGGCGTAGAGGTCTCCTATACATACGACGCTTTAAATCGCTTACAAAACATCTCGTATCCAGACTCGACTTTCAACGTAACGTATGGCTACGACAACACAAGTGACAACAATAAGGGCATTGGTCGCTTAACCAGTATTCGGGACGGTTCAGGTCAGCAGACTCATACCTACAATGAAGCTGGTGACATAACGCAAACAAACTATACCTATGATAATCGAACCTACACAGTCAGCTATTCCTACGATTCATTTGGAAGACTAAGCCAGACAAACTTTTCAAATGGCCGCAGTATTCATTATACATACAACGATCTTGGCCAAATTCATGGAATGACCACGAGTAAGAACGGGCAGGCAATCGCACTTGCCAGCGACGTCACTTACCTCCCCTTTGGGCCGATGACTCAAATGAGAACTCTTGGAAACATGCTTGTGCAACACGAGTATGATATGAATTATCGACTGTCGGGTTTAACGGTTGGGAATGACAAAATGACTCTATTAGATAGAGGCTACGACTACGATGCCAACGGCAATATTGAAAGCATCATTAACCGGAGTGACGATTATTCTACGCAATCTTTCCTCTATGATACTCTCAATCGGTTGAAGCAAGCGAATGGCTCCTATGGTGATGTTCAATTTAACTACGACCCTGTCGGTAATCGCACTGCAAAGCGCACCGTCAGTGTGAATGAAACTCTCAGTTATGCCACGGACAGTAACCGGTTGTTAACGCAAGGACGTACAACGTATGAATACGATCACAATGGCAATATAAGAAAGAAGGTCAATGGTGAAATCTCAACTGAGTTCCACTATGGCCCAGACAATAGACTAGGCGAAGTGACGGTCAACGGCGAGACAGTGGCCACCTATCGTTATAACGGCTTGGGTCAGCGCGTCATAAAACAAACCCCGTCTCAAAAAACATACTACATCTACACAACAACAGGCCAATTGTCTGCTGAAATAGACCCAGAGACAGGAGAACTAATGCGCCAGTATGTCTATTTGCATGGCGCTCCTATCGCCTATATAGACAAAATCGGTAGTACCGAAGAAGTGTTCGGCATCCACAACGATCATTTGGGCACCCCCATATTACTGACAAATAACAATCGCGAAATCGTGTGGAAAAATGAGCCAACACCTTTTGGTTTGGCCCGCAATATCAGGTTCAACTTGCGTTTTCCTGGCCAATATTACGACCTCGAAACCAACTTGCACTACAACTATTTTAGGAATTATGACCCTAGCACTGGACGGTACCTACAATCGGACCCCGTTGGTTTAGTCGGAGGAATGAATACTTATGGTTATGCGTATCAAAACCCTCTTATCCACACCGATCCACTAGGCTTGTGGGTCCCTCAACTCATCGGAGCGGCAGTCAATTTATCGTTTGAAGGCTATCAACAATATCAATCAGGTCAAATCGATGGCGGCCGCCTTTTCATGGCAGCAGCTACCGGTGCCCTTGGCGGCTTCGGTTCCACTGCTGCCAAAGCCATATTTTTCGGCGCGGCTGCTGGTGCAACTAACGCCGCGTATCAAGAAGCCGCAGGTGGAAATACAGATTGTATTGATTCATCAAAAGTAATCCGAAGTGCAGCGCTTGGAGGGGCCGGAGGTCTGGTCGGTCAACGGATAGGTAAATTAGGTCAGAACATCTACAAAGCACCAAACACTACTGTGTTCGACCCTTCTGTTAAAGTCAGCGTGAACTATGGAACCCATGGAAGTGCAGTTGGTGCAGCTCTAGGAGGAATCGTTGGAAATCAATAATATCGTTGACTTTTTAATCTATGTTCCTTTCACAATCGCAATGTTATTGGTGGGGTTACCAGTGGGTATCATCCATACGATAAAAGGGGTGAAACTGTTCATGAAGTATCGTTTTCAGAAGCTACCTTCCGATCTCAGGACGCGATCAATTGGCAACAATGCCTTGGAAGTTTTTTTCTGTGGATCTTTTAGCTTAGCGGTATCTGTCTGGTATCTGTTTATCGATAAAGGAGGAAACCTCGTATTCATGTGGAAAGAGGTCATTCGCTTTTTTCAGCCACTTGTATAAGGCGTCTCACGCGTGGCATCTGTCAGGATGCCACTTTAATACTTAATAACTGTGTACGATAAGGCCACTAAATGAAGTTTTCCTTGTTAATAATGATTCTATTTGTCGGTGTGATTGGTGTGTTTTTCTCGGACAAAGATTCAAGATGGGAGATGTTCCATGCAGACGAAGCAGAGGCCTATGCCGAGCGGCTTTTGCGTGAAGAAAATACTCCACAGGGGGATCAACCAATTGCAGGTTATTCTGCCAGCAAACACAACGGTTATGTCGTCTTTGCAAAACCAACCGATCATTCCAGCATCTATGGTTACTTCCCAGAGACTCCACCAAGCGAAATTGCTGGAACGGGTGCGAGCAAGAAATGGCAACGCCTAGACGATAATTGGTTCGTCTACCACCACTAACGATCGGCAACGCTCTACATCATGACCCACAGAAGGAGAAATTTGACTTGTTCTTCTGTGGGCTGCCTTAGGAACCGAGGTATGAAAGAAGAATATTTCCGTACTCTGAATCTGCCTCCTTCACTCTCCAACGTTACGTTAGATCTGAAGCTCACGAGGACTCCTATCAACGGTGGTATCGTCGTAGCAAAGAGAACCGCGAGCCCGGGTACATTTGATACCGAAATGAGACTGCGCAGCCGATAAAAACAGGGCTCAATAAAACCACCCCTATCGTTACCGTGGAAAAGACATGCTTTTGTTAACCCATCCCGAACGACCAATGCCTCATCCCTTTATCTCTTCACCTTTGGCGTTTCAGATCTCCTCTTCAACTTGGTTTCGCACCCAACAAGTGTTTGACGTGAGCGCGCAACCTGAACCAGATACCGCCCCTCTGCGCGCTATTTGGTCTGGGCAATTTGCCTTTTCTCATCAAACATTTCCGGACGCATTGCCTCATGATTTAATGACGCAACAAGGGAAGAACGAAGCTGGCTTACAGCTTGCACTCCGCATAAGCAATGACAAGGTCCGCCCACGCTCAACCTTGACCATCCCCACGAACGCCTTTGTGCTCAGCCAAGCGCACATCGGGACCTTCATTCTCTCAGCATTTGACGACATTGACGCCATGGTGCGCTTTTTTTGCTCATACCCCGTTTATGTAGTTGATGCTCCTTTCCTTGAAGCCAACGGTCAGACAATGGATTGGCAGCTCCATCTGAGCGACGCGCACCATCGCCGCGCCGTTCTCACCAAAACGCAGCAAACGCTGCACATTCATTGCTCAGCCCTGCCCCCTTCTCTTGCCAACGTCACCCACCTCCCTTTTGCTTTCCGTTTCGATGGGTACCAAGTGGTGATTGACACGCTCCCTACCACCAACCGGTTTTTATCCGAGAGCGTCTTCATCGCTCGACACATTGAATGATACCGAATTGATACTGCCTGGACGCCTCATCCTGCCTAGAGTATGGACGTCACGCAAACAATCACATTCACATGCGGGACAAGGCATACGCCTTTTTATTATTCAACGTCAGGAGAAAACCAATGACCACACTCCAACAAAAACACATCAAAAAGGGCAGCACTTTTCAAATCGAACTCAAAGGCAATGCATCCACTGGTATGAATTGGTGTCTAAAAACGTTACCCTCTAGCCTGATGCTAGTGGGCACAGAGGTGTACCCAGATCCGCATCCAAGACACGTCGTCGGCTACGGTAACACCCAGGCATTCACCTTCAAAGCGATCGCCACGACCACTCAGCCGCAATTGCTTGAATTCGTTCTGATGCGCGTTTGGGAGACCGAAGCGGTTGAGACTCAGCAATTTGAGGTGACCGTCAGCGAGCATGACCATGAGGTGTCCTATCAGGTCATCAACAATTACTTCAGTGGCAACACGCTACCTGCGGACGAACAACGCTATTTCGTGTTTGATGATCTGAAAGCCTTCCAGTCGGTTTTCCACCCTGCGGCAACCATGGGGCCTCAAACCTGGCTCACCGAGAAGGACTTCAAGCAACATTTGGTGGTTGCTGTGGTCGAGCCCGAAGCTCAGGCCATCACTGAGTACGCGTTCAACACCCCACCTTATATCGAAAATGACACTTTAGTGCTTAATTACCGCACTGAACAGCGCCCTACTGTCGGTACCACATTCCGATTCAGTAAAATCATCATGGTCGAACGGGGGGATTACCAAGCCGTGCGCTTTATTGACAACGAGCACGAGATCACCGAGCCAGTGCCAGCGTTAACCCACGCGTAACCGGTTGTTCAATGTGAGACACCTCGTCATAAGCAGGGTGTTGTCGACTCAGGTCGAGTGGACAACACCCTTACAAAACGGTTTACACCTAGGATGATAGTCTGACCACTCACCTGATAAGTGGCTTGATTGGTACGGCGATACTCTGACACACAAGGACACATCCCCTATCGTGTCAACGTGCACCCGTTCAGCAAGTGAGTTTGACTCGTGTCATGCAGGCCTAAAGGAGGCCTGCTCATGGCCAATGCCGGACCGAGCGAAAGCCGGACAGTTGAATACTGTAGTGTCGACAGGGCATCACGCTCTCATCTTCTGAACGAAACCCCATCACAAAGCACTCCATGATGATCTGATATAACATAGTGGATATGTACTGCGTATCTCGGTGTGACAACGGCGTTGACACCGCCATACTGTCGACATCAAGCTGCGGCTTAGCGTGCCCTTTTTCACGGCGATCTTCAATCGACACACACAAAGTGCCTTGGACGCGCAGTCCAAGCACACAAACGGTGTCTTCAAGCCATGTTAACTGGCGAAGCCGTTCACGAAACGACGGCACATCTCCGTCGGTACATAGACAAATCATCAGATGTCGACCTTGGGATACCAGCATGTCTCGAGTCAGCCAGTCGGTAACGTTGAGTGTCCGATCGCTGTGCAGTGCGACGGACGAAAACCACTTATCCGGACAACTTTGCTTGACGAGGACCCCATAACCGAGTGGACCGAACAGCTGATACTGCGACGAGTTCAGCGTCATTTGCACGACTTTACCAGAGGAAGCTTGAAGCTCGTTCAACACCTGCTCATGACAACCACGATAGAGGAACCCTCGGCGGGCCACAGTAACACGTCGTTGATTTGAGTTTAGAACAAAAGGACGAACAAAGTATGGGGACATGGCAACCTCACATGGCAAGGCAAGGACGCACATGTGTGAGTCCTAAGAACTGGACCAACCCTGCTGCAGGGGAGTCAGCACGTCTGTCTGGTGTTGATCGCTCCAAAAACACTGCCGCCACCACACGACACGTCCTGACGGCAGGATTGATCCAGAAATTGCTATCTTACGGAAAGCTCACCTGAATTCCGCATTAAAAATCTTTATATTGCTTTATTACTTAACCCGTTGAAGGTTGCAGTAGGACAAATGGCCGCTGATCAATCAAGCGCTTGTTTCTTGCGTTATGAAAGACAAACCCTTTGTTTCTGAGCGTGACGATTTCGTAGGGTCCGGATTCAATCAGGCGTCGGACTTCATGCATCAGTACTGGCAAGCTGCTCATGCCGACGATCCCGCCTTGCCAGACGTAATCTTCGATTTCTGACTTCGTTACGAGGCAGTCCTGCATTTTGCAGAAGTAGCACATCGCTCGCACTGCATTCAGACTGCACCCGATACGCCGATTGTCTTTGACGATGGACATTTTGCCATTGGTCGAACGAATTTGAATTCCTAACACCTGCTCAATCAAGCGGATTTCCCGGCAAAACGCGCACGAAATTTTGGTGCATTCAACGGCCGTCATGACTCCTCCTTCTGTTTTCTCCCCTCTCCGCAATGACTTCTATTTGAAATAAATTATTTTATTATTGCAATCAGTATATTAGAGCAACTGCTTTGCGTTTTTCGTTGAAAAATAGGCACAAATGTTGACTCTTTATCAGAAAACTCTGATTTATCATTTAATTAGTTTTTATTAGCCAGCGCCTTCGCATCACAAAACTAAATTATATTAATTATTATTAAATCAATAGCCCGACAATCCTTTTCCAAAAGAGCCCTTTTCTCATCTACCATGCTGATTTCATTGAACATTAAAAGTCACACTGTCACATTTAAATTTCTTTACGACTTTTTACAATGCACTTGCGCATTTGAGGTTAAAAATCACTAATAAGTTGCGAAACTCATTGCTTATGACATGGTGGTTGCACAGAATGATGTGAGACGTGCACCATGAAAATTTTATTACTGTTGGATTCTGCTTTGCGTAGTGGGCAAGACATTATCCAGCAATTGACGAGCATTCCTCAATATGAGGTACAAACGTCTTATGAGAACGGTGAATTCTTTACCATCCCCATGCTCAGAAGCTATGACTGCATTCTCGTGATGCGCTCGCTTGATGCCTTAGTTGATCTCCTAACCTCATCACACTTACCTTACTTCCCATCCCCACTGATCTGGCTAACAGAGCACTTACCGTCAGATCAGTCCATCCCCTACCCTATTACAGGCATGCTGGATTGGGTGGTAATGCCAACGCCCACACTGGAGTTGAAAACACGACTTAGATTCACGCTAGAGCGCTGGCATCATGGTGCCCTTTCAGAAAGCCATTTGATTTTTGGTCCGTTGCAATTACACGTTCATGACCAAACACTGCGATGCGACAATACGCTGATCCCACTGACCAACTCCGAATTCGATCTGCTGGCGTATTTGATGTTGAACGTCAATCGATTTGCTTCATTGGATGATATCGCCGTGTCGATACGCCAAAGCCAGCTGATCAATCATGATGCGGTGCGCGTATTAGTCTGTCGGCTGCGACGCAAAATGCGCGACCAATTGGGACGCACGTACATCCGCACTGAGCGCAACAAGGGTTACCAATTAACCCTGACTGACAACGAAGAAACCCCAACCGAGTTGGCTGGGGCTGTTGATTAAGAAGGCGACATCGTGGCTAAGCGACGTGATTTATTGAATGGGTTTTAGTCTCGCCAAGAAGTGACGCAGGACCGGGGGTTCATATTCAAATTCATAGCCACCCACCTCAGATGCCCTCGCTTTTATGCGGCGCAGCACTTCCACCACATACGACAGCTGATCGTTGGTGTAGACACGTCTTGGTATCGCTAACCGTGTCAACTCCACCCCACTTTCCTTCTGTTCTCCTGTATCCGGATCGCGCCCTATTAAGAAAGAGCCAATTTCGGCACTTCTCACTCCACCTTCCAGATACAGCTCATTCGCTAACGCATGACCGGGAAACTGAGTTTTGGGGATGTGGGGAAGCAACTGCGCCGCATCAACGAAAATGGCGTGGCCACCCACTGGGGTTTGGATCGGGATGCCAGCCTCTATGAGCTCTTGGCCAAACGCCTCGACTTGACTGACCCGTGCATGGAGATAGTTTTCATCCACGGCCTCTTTCAAACCGACCGCCAAGCACTGGATATCTCGTCCCGACAAGCCACCGTAGCTGATGAACCCTTCGTTCAAAATACACAGTACCTGAACCTGACGGAAGATATCGTCATCCTTTCTGACCGCTAATAGCCCCCCGATGTTCACCATCGGGTCCTTTTTGGCTGACACCGTAATGACGTCGGCGTAGGTAAACATTTCCAGGGCAATATCTGCGATGGTTTCATCCTGATAGCCGACTTCGCGCTGTTTGATGAAATAAGCATTTTCGGCAAAGCGCGCGGCGTCGATCACCACCGGGATGTCATGCTTCTTCGCCAGCGCGTAGGTGTCTCTCAAGTTCTGCATCGACACCGGTTGGCCACCCATACTATTACAGGTGATCGTCATCACCAACCCAGCCACGTTTTCGGGACCAAACTCTTCGATTTGCTGTTGCGCCTTTTCTAAGTTCAGATTCCCTTTAAACGGGTAACTTTTTGCGGTATCAAACGCTTCATCCACCACACTGTTGATGGTTTTTGCCCCTGCGATCTCCGCATGGGCGGCAGTGGTATCAAAGTGGAAGTTGGAGATAAACACTGGTTTGACATCTTTGTTAGCGTCGCTTCGACGTTCCTTGACACGTTTGACGAGGATAGGGAAAAGAATCTTTTCCGAACCTCGACCTTGGTGGGTCGGCACAAAGTGCTCATAACCAAAAACTTCTCGGACGGATTCAGTGAGTGCTTCAAAACTTCGACTCCCGGAATAGGCCTCATCACCAATCATCAGCGCAGCCCATTGGTCTTGACTGAGTGCTCCCGTTCCTGAGTCGGTGTGCAGGTCAATATACACTTCACGGCTTTTCAGGCCAAAAGGGTTATAGCCAGAGTCAATTAAGGCTTGTTTTCTCGCTTCCTTGGATAACAGTCGGATGGGCTCGACGGTTTTGATTTTGTAGGCGAACGCGGCGGTTGTGCTGCTTTCCGTTGACATAACAGTACTCCTAACATTGATGGATTGGCACTGCGTTCAGCGAAGTACCAACCCGAGTGACAAACGAACAACGTGCTTGCCTAACGTACGTGGCCACAACGCCCTTCACGATTCATTATCATTTATTAGTCATTAAAGACGGGAGTACATCACCACAATGTCCCTACAACAGCCCCCTCGTTTCCACTTGGCAGACTCCGCTCACCCTGAGCAATGACAACATTGAGCTATCAACATCACTTCTCGCTCAGTCAATCCACTGGCAGCGGCGACGTACAAAGCCAAACTATCGACCATGCTCACCCTGAGCAATGACAACTTGAATCATCAACATCACTTCTCGTTCAGTCAATCCACTGGCAGCGGCGACGTACAAAGCCAAACTATCGACCATGCTCACCCTGAGCAATGACAACTTGAATCATCAACATCACTTCTCGCTC
>NZ_CAMZNA010000008.1:0-188999 GCF_947311885.1 Vibrio sp. St2
GGTCGGTGAAGAGGGATTCGAACCCCCGACCCTCTGGTCCCAAACCAGATGCGCTACCAAGCTGCGCTATTCACCGAGATGTTTCTTCGAGCTGATTGCCCGTCAACGAAGGCGTATATTACGGATTCTGATCGTTAACGCAAGCCATTTTACTAAGTTTTTTTACATTTAGGCTTGTTTGACTAAAACACCACCAATGGGTGATAAAATGTGAGCACAAACACAGCACAAGAAACAAATACGCAACCAAAACCATACAATTGATCCAGATCAGTGCCAGTATTGTAACCGTCTATTAATTTAATCCATGTCATCACTATTTTGGATTTGGAGGAAACATGGACTTTTGGCTGAATCTCCTGTTTGGTAATGCAGTTGGACTATCTTCAATGCTAGTCATCTTTGGGGCTTTAGGTCTTATGCTTTTTTATGGCGGTTACTTCATATACAAAGTAATGAACGACAAATCTCCTCACTAGATCGCTTAGCCCTATTTTCGAATAGAGTATCGCTATGCACCGAAGTAGATTCTCTGTCTACTTCGGTTTTTTATTTCCAGTAACCTAAATCTCTGCACCATTATTGGCTGTCATAGGTATAATAAGTTTACCGATTCCCTACTCTGAGATGCAGTTATGTCTCACGATGATGATTTCGCTTTGTTCCAAGAAATGATGGGTGACGTAACACCAATCAAACAAGATACAACCGAACATAAAAAACACCATAAGGTCACTGAAGCACAGCTTGCTAAACGCGAAGCAGCTATCTGGTTAACCGAAGATGACCCAGAATATTTGTCAGTAGACCATGCTCCCATGCTGAAGCCTGAAGATCTCATCGAGTTTAAGCGAGATGGTGTTCAGGAAGGCGTCTACCGAAAGTTACGCTTGGGCAAATACCCCATCCAAGCCCGTCTTGATTTGCACCGCCGCACCTTGAAGGAAGCTCGGGATGAAGTGGTTAAATTCCTCAAACAGTGCATAAAAATGGATATCAGAACGGTCGTCATCGTTCACGGCCGTGGTGAGAAATCTAATCCACCAGCCCTAATGAAAAGCTATGTAGCACAATGGTTAGAACAAATTCGCGACGTACAATGCGTTCATAGTGCACAGCGCTTTCATGGTGGCAGCGGCGCTGTTTATGTCATGCTGCGCAAAAGTTCAGATAAGAAACTCGAAAACCGAGAACGTCATCAAAAGCGTCTTGGTTAACCAAGATATCTTCTAAGTAATATTAAACTTACTCAGATGGCATAACAGTGCTAGAATGTTCAGGCAGCCTAACGGGCTGCTTTTTCATTTTTAGATTAATGCCGTTGTGAAACGTTAGAGAGAACAACATGTCACAAGATGCC
Source organism: Vibrio sp. St2 (assembly GCF_947311885.1). Classification (NCBI taxonomy): domain Bacteria; kingdom Pseudomonadati; phylum Pseudomonadota; class Gammaproteobacteria; order Vibrionales; family Vibrionaceae; genus Vibrio; species Vibrio sp. St2. Next base: position 1,361 of record NZ_CAMZNA010000008.1, read on the forward strand.
AAACGCTTAAACAAATTCATTAGTGAGACGGGCTTTTGCTCACGCCGCGAAGCCGACCGCCTGATAGAACAGGGTCGTGTCACGATTAATGGCAAAGTCCCTGAAATGGGGACTAAAGTTCTACCGGGCGACGATGTTTGCGTTGATGATAAGCCGATCAACGCTGCAACAGATAAGCCTGTTTATATCGCTTTGAATAAGCCGACTGGCATCACCTGTACCACTGAACGTGATATTCCAGGCAACATTGTTGATTTCATTGGCCACAAGAAGCGTATCTTTCCTATCGGTCGTCTAGACAAACCATCTGATGGCTTGATCTTTCTGACCAATGACGGTGATATCGTCAACAAGATCCTCCGTGCCGGCAACAATCACGAAAAAGAGTATGTTGTTCGTGTCGATAAACCGATTACCGAACAGTTCATCAAAAAAATGAGTTCGGGTGTGGATATCCTCGATACCACTACGCTTCCGTGTAAAGTCAGTAAAGAAACAAAGTTCTCTTTCCGCATTGTCCTCACTCAGGGCCTGAACCGACAAATTCGTCGTATGTGTGAAGCTCTGGGTTACGAAGTGTTCAAGCTTCGTCGCGTTCGCATTATGAATATCACCCTCGATGGAATCCCGAACGGTCAGTGGCGCTACCTAAGCGACGACGAGATCGGAGAAATTCTCGCTATGTGTGAGTCATCGAGTGGAACGGAAGACGCCTCAAAAGTGGATGCACGTGGTCGCAACATTCGCAAAGCGACTGACGCCAAGCTATTTGACAGTCGTGAAGAAAATCAGGAGTCGAAAGCTCGCCGTAATCAAAAGCAGCGCACCTTCAAAGGCAAAAATGCCGAAGAATTTCGCCATGCTCCTAATTCTAAAAAAGGGCGTGGAGGAAAATCCGATTCCAAATCTAAGCCGAGCAACAACAAAGGCAAAAACGTCTACAAGCCAAAGTCGGATAAACCCGCTCAGCGACCATCAAATAAGCCCCGTACAGGCGGTACATTAAGTTTGAAGAAATAATCGTTTAGCGCAACATGATCATAAAAAGGGAGCCAATGGCTCCCTTTATAATTTGCTTTCAATCTTCGATTTATACTGTACCGAAGATCTTATCGCCTGCATCACCAAGACCAGGAACGATGTAGCCTTTGTCGTTTAGCTTCTCATCGATAGCTGCAGTGAACAGTTCAACATCTGGGTGTGCTTTTTCGAGCGCTTCAATACCTTCTGGAGCAGCAACAAGCACAAGAACCTTAATAGACTTACAGCCTTTCTCTTTCAGCAAGTCGATCGTAGCGATCATCGAACCACCAGTAGCTAGCATTGGGTCAACAACCAGAGCAATACGCTCATCCATGTTTGAAGCAAGCTTGTTAAAGTATGGTACTGGCTCTAGTGTTTCTTCATCGCGGTAGATACCAACAACACTGATACGTGCACTTGGCATGTGCTCAAGCACACCATCCATCATACCAAGACCTGCACGCAGGATTGGCACAACCGTTACTTTCTTGCCTTTAATCTGGTCTACTTCTACTGGACCATTCCAACCTTCAATGGTTACTTTCTCAGTTTCAAAGTCTGCAGTTGCTTCGTAAGTCAGTAGGCTACCAACTTCAGTTGCTAGCTCACGAAAGCGCTTAGTGCTGATCTCACCTTCTCTCATTAGACCAAGTTTGTGTTTAACAAGAGGGTGTTTTACTTCAACAACTTTCATTTCCATCTCCGGATACATAGGTGATTTTTAAACAAACCTTCAGATTATAAACGATTTCGTTCTCAATTTCTTGCGATAGAACAAAAGAAAAAACTAGCGCAAACGTTTGCTATATTGGTTTGTCCGCTGTTAGAATAGCGCCGATTTCATATCCAACTTTCAAACTGAGGACTTCCTTGTGAGTGCTGATAACACTTCTCTTAGCTATAAAGACGCTGGCGTAGATATCGATGCAGGTAACGCACTAGTAGACCGCATCAAAGGTGCCGTTAAACGTACTCGTCGCCCAGAAGTAATGGGTGGTATTGGTGGTTTTGGTGCTTTGTGCGAGCTACCAACAAAATATAAGCAGCCGGTACTTGTCTCAGGTACTGATGGTGTTGGTACAAAACTACGCCTTGCACTGGATATGAACAAACATGACACCATCGGCGTCGATCTTGTCGCTATGTGCGTTAATGACTTGATTGTTCAAGGTGCTGAGCCGCTATTCTTCCTAGATTATTACGCAACTGGCAAGCTGGATGTAGACACTGCTGCCGACGTCGTTACTGGCATTGCAGATGGTTGTATTCAAGCTGGCTGTGCTCTAATTGGTGGTGAAACCGCTGAAATGCCTGGCATGTACGAAGGCGAAGATTATGACGTCGCGGGATTCTGTGTCGGCGTAGTTGAAAAAGAAGACGTTATCGATGGCAGCAAAGTCGCGGCAGGTGATGCGCTTATCGCGGTAGGTTCAAGTGGTCCTCACTCAAATGGCTATTCACTCATTCGTAAGATTCTCGAAATATCAGGCGCGGATAAAAACGAAGAGTTAGCGGGTCGTACTATTGGTGAGCACTTACTAGAGCCAACAAAAATTTACATTAAATCTGCGCTTAAAATGATTGAAGCGCATGATATCCATGCCATTTCTCACATCACTGGCGGAGGTTTCTGGGAAAATATTCCTCGCGTCCTGCCTGAAGGCACCAAAGCCGTTATCGATGGCAATAGCTGGGAATGGCCGGTGATCTTCAACTGGCTGCAAGAAAAAGGCAATGTGACCACTCATGAAATGTACCGCACATTCAACTGTGGTGTTGGTCTAGTGATTGCGCTGCCAAAAGAACAAGCAAACGCGGCAGTGGCGTTGCTTGAGGCAGAAGGCGAGAAAGCATGGATTATTGGTGAAATCGCCAATGCAAGTGCAGATGAAGAACAAGTAGAGATCAAATAAATTATGAAGAGTATTGTTGTTTTAGTTTCAGGAAATGGTTCGAACTTACAGGCGATTATTGATGCTTGTGAAACCAAGATCAGTACTGGCCGAGTGACCGCTGTTTTTTCAAACAAAGCAACAGCTTATGGCTTAGAGCGTGCTAAGAAAGCAGGCGCAGCCGCACACTCTTTGGATCCGAAATCATTCGATACCCGAGACGCGTTTGATCATGAATTGATGAAGCAGATTGATGAATACAAGCCAGATGTCATTGTACTCGCGGGTTACATGCGCATCTTAAGTGGCGAATTCGTTCGCCACTACAGAGGCCGAATGATCAATATCCACCCTTCTCTACTACCGAAATACCCAGGCCTGAACACCTACCAGCGAGCCATTCATGCCGGAGATGAAGAACACGGCACCAGTGTTCACTTTGTTACTGAACAACTGGATGGTGGCCCGGTAATCCTGCAGGCTAAAGTGCCTATCTTCGATGAAGATACAGTTGAGACATTAACCGAACGTGTTCAGACTCAAGAGCATAAGATTTATCCTCTGGTCGTACAGTGGCTGGTTGAAGAACGTTTGGTAATGAAAGACGAGAAGGAAGCTTATCTTGATGGCAAGCTACTGGGGATTCATGGGTACGCCCAAGAATAATATTTCGGAAAACGATATATGAAAAGGCGAGCTGAATGCTCGCCTTTTTGTTATCACGTATTAATCTTCTATTCATCTCACCTGATTTAGTCTGAACAAAACTAAGGAGGTCCGGAATGGATTTGAAAGGTTTATTAAATCAAGCGTTAAACTCAGACCTTGTTCGTCAGGGTCAACAAAAAGTGCAGCAACAGTCCGGTTCAAACACGCTAAAGTCCCTCGGAGCAGGTGCTGTGGGTGGTGGCTTAGTCAACCTACTCATGGGGTCTAAAAAAAGTAAAAAACTTGGCAAAAAGGTCGGCAAAAATGCACTCAAAATTGGTGGTGCGGCGGCTTTAGGGGCACTGGCTTATACCGTTTACAATAACTGGCAGGGCAAACAAAGTACCGCTTCATCACAAGAAGATTTTAATGCCCACGATGCTATTCATAACGAGCTCATCATCAAAGCTATGATTGCTGCTGCAAAAGCTGATGGTCATGTCGATGCGGAAGAAATGCAGCGCATAGAATCCACGCTGAAAGAAGCAGGTGCGGATGCTGGGTTACAGACCATGCTACACAATGAGCTAAACAAACCTCTCGATCCAAGCGAAATTGCTCGGCTCGCTCAGTCGCCACAACAAGCTTCAGAGATTTATCTCGCGTCTCTAATTGTTGTCGATGAACAGAATTTCATGGAGAAAACCTATTTGCAGGAGTTAGCCAAGCAGTTACAACTGGCGCCAGAAGTGACTTTCCAGCTTGAACAACAACTGCAAAACTAAGCCAAAGCGAATAAAGATCCAGCAGCTCAGCCTAGAGTTTGAGCCAGAACAAACAGCTGCTTTGAGTTTCATTGACAGCCTGTGTATATTTGAGAGCAGTTCTCATTTAATTATTAGGTTAACAACATGAAAGTATATGATTGCTGCGACTTGGTCCGCGAGCTCTACGCGCAAATCGGCAGTGGCGACCAAGCCTATGTACCTAAAGCGATTACTTGCTCACTACGAGCGTTAAACGATATTGCGGCGGATACTAGCCTACCGCAAAATGTAAGAGACAAAGCAGCGTTTGCAGCAGCTAATCTGCTGATTTCAGATTTCGAGGATAAATAATGAACTTGGCGAACTTTGAGACGATGGATCCAATAATGCTGATGAGCATCGTCAACATGAAACTACGAGATGACTTTGGTGGTGATTTAGATAAGCTGGCGACGTATTTTGATATCGATAAGTCAGCACTGGAGACTAAACTCGCTTCCGCAGGTTTTGATTTCCTACCAGAAGCAGGACAATTTCGTTAATCAAAGCGTTATCGGATACAAAAAACCGCCTAAGCAGGCGGTTTTTTATTAGAAGTGATTACTCTTCGTCGAAAAAGTCATCTTCATCATCTAATTCAGCTTGCGCTGCGGCTGCGCGCTTCGCTTCTTCGTAACGTGCTTTCTTTTCAGCGGCTTCTTGCGCTAGGCGCTCTTCACGTTCAACACGAACTTTACGTGCTTCGCCTTTTCGTTCGTTACGTGCCGCTTGGTTTTGAATAAAACCTGCTAGCTCTTTCTCCGCCCATTCTTGCGCTAGAGCTTCTGTTTCAAAGCCTGCTTCTCGCTTAGATACAGATGTTTTACGTGAAGTCACTTGGCGAGTAATTTCTGCACACCAACCGTTACGCTTTTCAGTCACACGAATGGCAAATTTTTTGTTGTTCGACATATTCATTTCCTAAGGGATTCTAATGGAGTATTGAGGGATTTAGCCATCCCTTGGCAAGCGCGGTATTAGAGCGCAAAAAAGAGCCCTTGGCTATAGATTTTTCAACAAATAAAAAAGCGCAGACCTTACGATCTGCGCGTTTACTTTGTAGTGACGATTAAAGTCGATTAACCGATGTTCTTACGTGCGTTTTGGAACATGCGCATCCAAGCGCCATTCTCGCCCCAACCTTCTGGAGACCAAGAGTTCGCGACTGTACGGAATACACGCTCAGGGTGTGGCATCATGATAGTTACGCGACCATCTTGAGTCGTTAGACCTGTGATTGCGTTTGGTGAACCGTTCGGGTTGTTCGGGTATTGCTGCGTTGGGTTACCGTGGTTGTCCACGTAACGAACTGCAACCGTGCCTGATGCTTCAATCGCTGCTAGGTGGTCAGCATCTCGTACTTCTACGCGGCCTTCACCGTGTGATACTGCGATAGGCATACGAGAGCCAGCCATGCCGTCGAAGAATACAGAATCAGACTTCTGAACTTCAACTAGGCTAAAACGAGCTTCAAAACGCTCAGACTCGTTACGAACGAAACGAGGCCACAGGTCTGCACCTGGGATTAGCTCTTTCAGGTTTGATAGCATCTGACAGCCGTTACACACACCTAGAGAGAACGTATCTTCACGTAGGAAGAAGCCTTCAAACTGATTGCGAGCTTGCTCGTTGAACAAGATAGATTTCGCCCAACCTTCACCCGCACCTAGTACGTCACCGTAAGAGAAGCCACCACAAGCCACTAGGCCTTGGTACTCTTCTAAAACAGCTTGACCGGTTAGGATGTCGCTCATGTGAATGTCGGTTGCTTCAAAACCTGCACGGTCGAATGCTGCTGCCATCTCAACGTGAGAGTTAACGCCCTGCTCACGTAGGATTGCCATCTTAGGCTTAGCACCAGTATTTACCATAGAACCCGCGATGTAAGGCGCTGCGATGTCTTCATTTACATCGAAGCTTAGCTTCACGTTCAGACCTGGGTCAGAGTTGTCTTTCTTCGCTTCATGCTCTTGGTCAGCGCATGCTGGGTTATCACGCAGACCTTGCATCTTATGCGTTGTCTCAGCCCAGATAGTACGTAGTTCAGTACGGTTACGTTCAAGAACCACTGTCTCACCAGAAGTGATCACTAGCTCGTCAGAAGCTTCTACGCTGCCAATTACGTGTGAACATGCTTCAAGGCCGTTTGCGGCTAGCGTAGACAGTACAGAATCTAGGTCGTCATTCTTAACCTGAAGTACCGCACCCAACTCTTCGTTAAATAGTGCAGCTAGAGCATCATCACCTAGGTCAGCGATGTCAGCTTTAACACCACAGTGACCCGCGAATGCCATCTCAGCAAGAGTAACGAATAGACCGCCATCGCCCTTATCGTGGTAAGCCACAACTTGATCGTTCGCAACAAGAGCTTGAACACCTTCGTAGAAACCTTTTAGCTGTGCTGCGTTGTCTACGTCTGCTGGCTTATCACCAAGCTGCTTGTAAACCTGTGCTAGCGCTGTCGCGCCTAGACGGTTTTGACCGTTACCTAGGTCGATAAGAACGAGTGACGTGTCACCCTTGTCAGTGCGAAGCTGTGGAGTGATTGTCTTACGCACATCTTCAACACGAGCAAACGCTGTGATGATAAGAGATAGCGGAGACGTTACTTCTTTCTGCTCGCCGTTCTCTTCCCACTTAGTCTTCATCGACATCGAGTCTTTACCAACTGGGATAGTCAGGCCAAGTGCTGGACATAGCTCTTCACCCACAGCCTTAACTGCTTCGTAAAGACCTGCATCTTCACCAGGGTGGCCAGCTGGAGACATCCAGTTTGCAGACAGTTTAACGTGTTTGATATCACCGATGTTCGTCGCTGCAATGTTCGTGATTGCCTCACCAACTGCTAGACGAGCTGAAGCACCAAAATCTAGTAGAGCAACTGGTGTACGCTCACCCATCGACATCGCTTCACCGTGGTAAGTATCGTAGCTTGCTGCTGTTACTGCGCAGTTTGCTACTGGCACCTGCCACGGGCCAACCATTTGGTCACGCGCAACAAGACCAGTCACCGTGCGGTCACCGATAGTGATTAGGAATGTTTTTTCTGCAACCGTTGGTAGACGTAGAACACGATCCACTGCTTCGTTTAGCTCAATACCATCACGGTTAACCGCTGGGTTGTTCGCTTTTAGCGTTTTCGCATCACGGTGCATCTTAGGTGTCTTACCTAGGAGCACATCCATTGGCATATCGATTGGCGTGTTGTCGAAGTGTGAATCTTCAAGTTTCAGTTCACGCTCTTCCGTTGCCACACCTACTACAGCGTATGGTGCGCGCTCACGCTTACAGATCGCATCGAATACTTCCATGTTCTCTGGTGCAACCGCCATTACGTAACGCTCTTGAGATTCGTTACACCAGATCTCAAGCGGGCTCATGCCCGGTTCGTCGTTTGGTACATCACGCAGTTGGAAGATACCGCCACGCTCGCCATCGTCTACAAGCTCTGGAAGTGCGTTAGAGATACCGCCCGCGCCTACATCGTGGATGAATGCGATTGGGTTCTCTTCACCAAGCTGCCAACAACGGTCGATCACTTCCTGACAGCGGCGTTCCATCTCTGGGTTCTCACGCTGTACTGAAGCAAAGTCTAAATCTTCTGCTGATTGACCAGACGCCATTGAAGATGCTGCACCGCCACCAAGGCCGATGTTCATTGCAGGACCACCAAGAACGATTAGGCTTGCACCGACTGGGATCTCTTTCTTCTGCACGTGCTCGTCGCGGATGTTACCCATACCACCAGCGATCATGATTGGCTTGTGGTAACCACGAACTTCTTCACCAGCGTGAGAGTTCACTTTTTCTTCGTAAGTACGGAAGTAACCAAGTAGGTTAGGACGACCAAATTCGTTGTTGAACGCCGCGCCACCAAGTGGCCCCTCTAGCATGATGTCTAAAGCGTTAACGATGCGACCTGGCTTACCGAAATCTGTTTCCCATGGCTGTTCAAAACCAGGAATACGTAGGTTAGATGTTGTGAAACCAACAAGGCCCGCTTTTGGCTTACCACCGATACCAGTCGCGCCTTCGTCACGGATTTCACCACCTGAACCAGTTGAAGCGCCCGGCCAAGGAGAGATAGCCGTTGGGTGGTTGTGCGTTTCCACCTTCATTAGGATGTGTGCATTCTCTTGGTTGTAACCGTATTGGCGAGTTTCTGGGTTCGGGAAGAAACGACCCACATCCGAACCTACCATTACTGCTGCGTTATCTTTGTATGCAGACAGTACGTTTTCAGGCGTGGTTTCGAATGTGTTCTTGATCATCTTGAACAGTGACTTCTCTTGCTTAACGCCGTCGATAGTCCAGTCTGCATTGAAGATCTTGTGGCGACAGTGCTCTGAGTTCGCCTGTGCGAACATCATTAGCTCGATGTCTGTTGGGTTACGGTCTAGCTTGTTTACGAACGCATCGTAAAGGTATTCAATTTCATCGTCTGCAAGTGCAAGACCTAGGGTAACGTTTGCGTTTTCAAGCGCAGCGCGACCACCATTAAGTAGGTCAACATCAGCCACTGGTGCAGGTTCAGCCACTTGGAACAGTGCAGCTGCAGAGTCAAAGTCAGTAAAAACCACTTCCATCATGCGGTCGTGAAGAATCGCCTTTAGCTCAACGAGTTGAAGCTCAGAAAGCTCTGCCGATGTTTCGATGTAGTAAGCCGTACCACGCTCTAGACGAACGACTTTATCTAGACCACAGTTATTAGCAATGTCAGTCGATTTTGAAGACCAAGGCGAGATAGTGCCAGGGCGAGGAGTAGCAAGCAGAAGAAGACCTGCAGGCTCGTGCTCTTCAATTGTAGGACCGTAAGTTAGGAGCTTTTCCAACTTCTCAACTTCTTGAGAATCAAGATCCGCTGATAATTCAGCAAAGTGAGCAAACTCAGCGTAAATACCTGTTACAGGTAAGCTTAATTCACGACAAAGCTCTAGAAGCTTGTTAACACGAAACTCAGAAAGAGCTGGGGAGCCACGCAAAATTCTCATGTGCTTAGGTCTCTTATGCAATTGATTAAGGTGATATTGGAATAAATTCAGTGGGTTAGACTGTTTTACTTCGAAGCTATTCCCCAAGGATTAAAAACCTATGCCGATTTCACCTCTCCTTTGCGGGCGCATTATAAAGGAATTATTTTTGTGATGTAACACCAAAAGCAACCGTTTGCGTCATTTTTTTCGTCAAATTTGAATTACAGCAAAAATCCCAATTTTAAATCTTTAACCCGAAGTGACTCTGATTGTCTTGCCTTGTTATGACACTTTGATATAAATGCCCTACTGGAAGTATGAGAATGATGTGAATGAAGAAGCATTACTTGAACCGTTGGACATCAATCAGCGCCTTGCTGTTTTCTGTATTGATGTTATCCGGCTGTCAGATTGAGTCAGAGCCCAAAAGTGATTTAGACCAGATACGTGAGCGTGGTGTGTTACGTGTCGGAACTCTGAATAACCAGCTGTCTTACTATATCGGTCCTGATGGCCCTGCAGGTTTGGATTACGAACTGGCCCGCGAATTCGCCAATGAGCTTGGTGTGCAGTTGGAAATGAAACCAGCCTACCGTATCTCGTCGTTATATCCTGCGCTAGCCAAAGGTGAAATCGACATTATTGCTGCAGGTTTGACTCAGTCACCTGAACGTATGGAGCGATTCCGACCTGGCCCCGCTTACTACTACGTCAGCCAGCAAGTTGTGTATAAAAAAGGTAAGAAACGACCACGCAACCTAGAGCAACTCCTCAATATCCAACCCGTACCAACAGATGATGGTGAAGAGCTTCCTATCCTTAAAATCATCAGTGACTCTCACGTTAAACAAACTCTGAGCGCCATCAAACAAGAAGAGCACCCTGACTTTGCCTTTGAAGTTGACCCAGATGCTGAAGTGAGTGATCTGCTAAAACAAGTCTCTGATGGAGAGCTGATGTTCACTGTTGCGGATTCAGTCGAAGTCTCTTTATCACAACGTATCTACCCAGATATTGCGCTCGCATTTGAGCTAACAGAAGATCAGCCAATTTCTTGGTTTGTTCGTCGTTCTGAAGATGAAAGCCTTTATGCGCTTATGATCGAATTCTTCGGCTACACCAAACAATCTGGTCACTTAGCCTCTTTAGAAGAAAAGTATATCGGTCATATTGGCAGCTTCGATTACGTTGATACCCGCGCTTTTATTCGTGCGCTAGACTCTAAGCTTCCACAATGGTCACCTCTGTTTAAAGAATACTCAGATGAGTTTGACTGGCGACTCGTGGCGGCACTGGCTTATCAGGAATCACACTGGAACCCGCTTGCTAAATCTCCGACAGGTGTACGAGGCATGATGATGTTGACACTGCCAACCGCTAAAAGTGTTGGCGTAACCAATCGTCTCGATCCTAAGCAGTCAGTTCGTGGAGGTGTTGATTACCTGCGACGAATGGTGTCTCGCATCCCCGACTCCATTGATGAGCATGAAAAAATTTGGTTTGCCCTTGCATCCTATAACGTCGGCTATGGTCACATGATGGATGCCCGAAGACTCACCAAGAAGCAAGGCGGTAACCCAGATGCATGGGCTGACGTGAAAGATCGCCTACCGTTGCTGCGCCAGAAAAAGTACTACAGCCAAACCCGCTATGGCTATGCACGTGGTGATGAAGCGAGAAACTACGTCGAGAATATTCGCCGCTATTACCAGAGTATCATCGGCCATGTCGAACAGCAGACCACGGACAACAGTGATGTCAATATTGATGATCTTGCCGTGATTGAAGTACCTGACAGCCCAATATCAGCGGCGCCAGCGGTATCTTCTGCTGATCCAGCAGCAGAAATACAAGAATAGAAACAACTAGTTAAAGTGCCCAGCCATTGACTAATGGTTGAGCACTTGAATTTTACTTGCCTGACCCAAACATAGTATCGTGAACCAACCTTTTTGGTAGCATTATTTAAATGGTAACAATTGGCTGGTAAAAGACGAGTTACATAACATAATCAATGCCTTCAATACAGATAACAGGCATACAGTTTTAACCCACAGTAGGAGGTTGTTTTATGCGTAGACGTAAAATGCAGTCAAAACGCCTTAATAAAACCGTTGCGGCAAACCGCCGTAAAAGAATGCTCAGCAATAACAAGAAGAAAGTCATTGCCCGTCATCGAGCTTTTATGCAGCTAATTTGTGCATAAACCAGTTGGCAAACACCTTGAATCAGGTGTTTGCTGAAAAACCTACCCTTCTGAACGCTTCATTTGTTTTTGCGCTTTTTTCTCTTTACGACGACGTTTAAAGAACGCCTGAAGCTGGCCTCGACACTCTTCTTCCATCAGTCCTTGTTCAATATCGGCATAGTGATACGCCGCTTGATGTTCAAACAGATTGAGTACTGTTCCTGCAGCCCCCGCCTTTAAGTCCGGAGCACCATAAACAATGCGTTTCACTCGGCTATGGAGTAAGGCCCCCGCGCACATAGGGCACGGCTCTAGCGTAACGTATAATGTTGTATCCAACAGTCGGTAATTTTCCAGTACTTGGCCGGCTTTACGCAGCACCTGCATTTCAGCATGAGCCGTCGCATCATGATGCCCAATTGACTGATTCCATCCTTCAGCAACGATCTCACCATCTTTCACTAGTACGGCCCCAACTGGAACCTCTCCCTCAGCTTCGGCCTGAGCCGCCAACTCCATAGCACGGCGCATGAAAAACTCGTCTTGAGGGGAAAACTGTGAATCTGACAAAAGGAAGCTCCGGTTGTATAAGTAAACGGCTAGGGGTAGCAAATTCTACCCGTATGAACGCGGAAGTGAAAGCAGGACGCAGAGCACCTCACATAAACTACTTCTTAGCACTAAAAAGAAGCGCCAGTCTTTCGACTAGCGCTTCTAAAATCCTAATACCTAAATAGTTGGTGTTGTAGCTAAGCAACAAGCAAGGTTCAGCCCTAATCACCTAGAGGCTCTATGTGATTAGAGTGGCCGTCGCTCCGGTGAACTTGCGCAGTTAACAAAGCTACAGCGCCAAATCTGACGGTATTTACATTGTGTAAGTGTATGGTGCTTGAATACCTAGCGGAATGCCTAACATCCAGTAAGCCACTAGGAAGATTGACCAACCGATTAGCATAGCAATCGAGAATGGCATCATTAATGACGCTAGCGTACCAATACCAGTCGACTTCACGTAACGCTGACAGTAAACCACGACTAGAGGGAAGAATACCATCAGAGGTGAAATGATGTTCGATACAGAGTCACCCACACGGTATGCCGCTTGAGATAGCTCTGGAGAAATACCAACAGCCATTAGCATAGGCACCAGAATTGGACCAATCAGTGCCCATTTCGCTGATGCAGAACCGATTAGAAGGTTTACAGAAGCCGTTAGAAGAATCATACCGATGATTGTTGCTTCACCTGGTAGGTTCATCGCTTTCAGACCTTCTGCACCGTATAGCGCTAGCATCGTACCGATGTTTGATTGCGCGAATGCAGATAGGAATTGTGCACAGAAGAACGACATTACGATGTATGCGCCCATGGTAGACATCGTATCCGCCATCGCTTTGATGATGTCGTTACTTGTCTTGAACGTGCCAGAAACGCGACCGTAAACGTAACCCGGAATGATAAACAGGATGAAGATCAACGGAACGATAGACTTCATGATTGGCGCAGAGAACGCAGTGATCTCACCTTCCGGTGAACGCAGTGCAGAATTTTCTGGGATAAGCGCCACAACAAGAAGTGCGATGCCCGCCATCATAGCCCAACCCGCGTAACGAAACGCTTTAGACTCAAGCTCAGTGAAAGAACCTAGATCTGGTGCTTTCTCTGCGTCTTCGTCGATTGGAGTGTTCTTTAGACGTGGCTCGATGATTTTTTCAGTTACATACCAACCGATAGCCACAATGATTACTGAAGATAGACCAGTAAAAAAGATATTCGCTAGAGGGTTAACTACGTACTCAGGATCGAGAACCTGTGCCGCTGTTTGAGTAAAGCCAGCTAGTAGAGGGTCGATACCTGAAGGGATGAAGTTGGCAGAGAAACCACCTGATACACCTGCGAACGCTGCCGCGATACCCGCTAGAGGGTGACGACCTGCTGCATGGAAGATAATACCACCAAGTGGAATAACCAGAACGTAGCCTGCATCCGCAGCAGTGTGCGACACGATTGCTACAAGAATTAGCATTGGAGTAAGAAGTTTTGCTGGCGTGAAGTTCAGCATCTTCTTAAGACCAGTGGTGATGAAGCCAGAAGAATCGGCAACACCTACACCCAACATCGCTACTAGAACGATACCAAGTGGTGCAAAGCCAGTGAACGTTGTCACCATGTTAGCAAGGAAACTTGCTAGTGCTTCGCCTGTCAGAAGGTTAGTGATGGTAAGAGCTTCGCCAGTTCGAGGGTTTAGAAGGTCGAAAGAAACATTCGACAAAAGTGCAGACGCAGCCCAAGTAATGATCAGTGCCCAGAAGAACAGAATGGCCGGATCCGGGATTTTATTACCAGCTCGTTCTATAAAATTAAGAAAGCGATCCATGCCATTCGGCTTGGACGATGGTGCTTTATTTACTGCTTGGTTACTCATGGTAACTCCATATGTGATGTTGTTGCCTTAGGCCTGTAATAATTGTTGTGACGACCTATTTTTCAGCTACACATTTTATTAAATTGCCCCATAAAAAGCACAAGATTCCAGAAGCTTTTCCATATTTGGAGACATATTTTGCAAAATTGCCATTACTACGCAACAAAGTAAAAACACTAGCCACCCATATAATGAAACAGATTTGAAACCATTTTGAAAAATATAGAGAACGCTTTTAAGTAAAATATCAATAATTAATTTTGATTATAAAATACCCTACATACTAAATTCATTGAATTTGGAAACTGATGTCATTAGCTCAATGGATTGCTGTTTTCCATGGCGATCGAACCAACACACTTCCACGGTAATGTGCTTAACTTCAATCCCATTTTGTAACGAGGAGCGAGCCTCGCATCGCGTTTGAAAGTAATCAGCCGATAACGGCTGACACTGAGTTTGCGAATAGCAGGCATCTTGTTCTATATCGTCGAATAGATAACGTCCTCCCTTCACCGTTGATCCATGCGTGGTGAATTGTTCAAGCTCAGACTCTGCCAAGTAGAGCGCTTCAATAGACCGTTGAGCCCAATCGGATTTCATTTCAATATAGGTATGTAATTTGACTAAACCGACAGCACTGCCGCTGACAAGCAAGAGAGCCAATAGCACCTCAAATAAGCTGACACCTTTCTGGTTAGAAATCATGCCAACTGCCATTGCTCCATTTGACCTTATGGAAATGTCGAGCAGCCGAGGCCGTGACATCTTTATTGAACTGCATGTATAAAGCATTGTTGATCAAAGCGTAGCTATCAGGAGCATCCAATACTAAACCACCTAATGGGTAGACATTTCCATTCTGAAAGTAGCTCACTCTGTGTTGCTCGACTGTGTGCACGTTCAAGGATTCTATCAGAGTCGATAGCAATAGATTGTTGTTTGATTGCGCCCAATCAACAAACCCTGCTGACGGCGTCTCAGAAACAAAGTGATAAATCATGGCCTTCAATGCTTGGTTTCCTGAAATTGAAGCTATGCCATTGTGAAGCACCAGTATCAAGCCTTCATTCAAATGCGTATCAATGGCAAGGTTTATGGATTGCAGGTCATCTGCGCTAAGTTCACAGCTACCGTATACCCAAATAAGTTCATGAGATGCTTTGATAAGATTTGTAATCTGTTGACCGCAATTTTCTATATATTTCGCACTGGGTAACTCGCTGGATAAGCGTGGCATGGTACTTTTAAGCTCATTTGGCACATAACCGAACAAGCTGGTGTCTGACATAACCTCAAACCAATGGCTACGTGGCACATTAAAAACTTCCTGAAATACATCAAGTTGCTCCACATGCTCGAAGTCATTCTGAGTTAAAGGGAGCTGCCAACTGAAATCGGTGTAGTGAGTTGTGCTGCACTGATGCAAATCTGAGCCATGACTCTCAGGAAAGTAGCGAGAGATATCGGTTGCTTGATATGGGTGTATGGTGTCATAGCTATGCGCATAGAAAGTATTTTGATAACGAACCGAAGTACACGCCCAGCGGAACTCGCTAACGCGTTGATTCACATGCGGCGCTATGTTGAGTCCACCATTCACCAATAAATGCGAGGTTGTAGTGATTGGACTTTTGATTTGAAGTTCGGGCAGAAGAAACGCTTTGCTTAAGGTTAAGAAGCCACTGGTTGCACGGACAATATGTGGTGTTCCCGTTTCTATCTTAAGCGCATCCAAACTCAGTTGTTGCTGACATTCACTCAGCTCTTCTGGTATGGCTTGTTTTCCAACAACAGAGGAAATCGCACACTCTAACCCGCTCTCTGCGCGCCAATGTGCACGGCGACTTTCCACTTCATTTTGGCTCTGTTTCATTTGGTAGAACAAGGCTTTATAACTGCCCATGACAATCATGAGTACGCCAGCTAGCAAAAGACTGGTGATTAGAAGGGTCGCAGCACCTCGCTGAGATGTCACGTCACCAGTTCCTCTGTTTAATGGAAAAGGCGAGCGTATTCGATACCTCAGGGGAAAAGCGCAAATAGGTACTTAGTTCAACATTGAGTAGTGAGGAGGAATGGGCTGCACTGGTTAAAGGCACGGACTCCAGTTCAAACTCGGTCACGACAATAAGATTGCTATCGAGCACTGTGTTACAGGTATTACCAAAATGTGTGGTGAAGTTTTCTGCTTCTAAAGCAGACATAGCTCTTGGTAGCTTCTTCGCGCAGACTCTCAAAACCTCTTTTGATTCGCTCTGCCGCTGATATACCACATTCGTGTATGCTGTCTCAGATCCTAAGCTGCCTGACAGGTAAGCGAACGCGAGCAGAGTGTGATGCTCACTATGTTTGACGTAGTACGTTTGTGCTGCGCCAGATAAACGGACGCTTTCACCCAGTACTCCACCATGACCCGCTCGGTACAAATCTAACTTCATCATTTGCAGAACACTATTCGTGCTTTGTAGCAACATCAGCTCTTTGGCGTGAGCAGCAGAGAGCCGTTGACTGTGGAGAAGCATAGTTACGGCTATAGCAATGACTATGAGAGAAATCGAAGTAGAAACGAGAAGCTCAATTAAGCTATAACCCGATTGACCTCCTCTCAACATGGCTGATAACCAAGAGTAATGCCCGAAGGTGCACACACTCTTACGATAGCTGAGCGAAAGTGAGTTCTGAGCTCGAGAACCGTTTCAGAAGATAACTTAGGGTAAAATGTAAACCGCCCGCTCTTGGGTCGCCCATGTGTGGCATCAAAACTGATTTGATTTGAGCTGTAAGTCGTCGCCAGTTCGATGCCAGTAAACGGCTCGCCAGATAAACGCATAAGAACTAAACCATTGTCCTCATCTTCGCTGTCCGTCAAATTCAACGTCCAAGAATCACCTGACCTTGTGAGATGTATCCATAGAGGCTGTCGGCGCAAGATCGCTTGAGATTTTGCCATTAAGACGAAGCCATTCAATTCTTTAGCGAGCCTCATCATCTTAGTGGTATCAGAAACTGAGCTAAAATTAGGAACCGCCCATACCAGTAACAAACTCATCACAGACAGAGTGACAACGGACTCCAGTAACGTAAAGCCACGAGGCATTTCCCAAATCCCTATGTAAATTTAAAAGTGTCGAGAACCATACTTGGCTTGATATTAACAGCGCATAACAATAGGTCAGAGGTGGGTACTAGGAGAGCTCGAAGTGATTGGCGTAAATAACTGCAAACAGAGTAAACAAAGTTTAATTGGGATGACGTTACTCGAATTACTGATCGTGGTTACTCTGATTGGCATCTTGGCGATGTTCGCCTATCCAAGCTATTTGGATCAGGTACGGAAGTCTCACCGCATCACCGCTATTGCGGATCTCGCCCGTATCCAACTCGAATTAGAATCAAGCTATAACGGCCAATATGATTGGCATAAGGTAATATCGAGTGGGAAATGTACGGTGTGCCTTTCCGAGCAAAGTCGCTTTGTGTTTAGCGTGACCAGTAGCGCCAATGCGGCGTACATTATCAAAGCGACAGCGCAAGCAAACAGCCAACAAAATTTAGACTCTTGCTTACAGGAATACAACGTTGATTACCTCAGCCTTGATGCTAGCAATAAAGCGTTTCCTCTTAGCTGCTGGCAATAAAAAAGCCTGCAGTTACAGGCTTTATGTAGAATTTGTTTTTTTTAGCTAGTCAGGTCATCGAAGAACTTCTTCACGCCATTGAAAAAGCCTTCAGCTTTTGGCTTGTGCTTCGTTGCCGCTTCACCACCACAAGACTCTTCAAACTCTTTCAATAGATCTTTCTGGCGAGTACTTAGATTTACCGGAGTTTCTACAACCAGCTTAACGATAAGGTCGCCAACGCCACCGCCGCGAACACCCTTCACGCCTTTACCGCGCATACGGAACATACGACCCGTTTGAGTTTCGGTTGGTACTTTCAGGTTCACACGACCATCCAGTGTTGGTACTTCGACTTCACCACCTAGTGCAGCCATTGCAAAGCTGACAGGCACTTCACAGTAAAGGTTATTGCCATCACGCTCAAAGATGTGGTGCTCTTTGACGTGAACTTGTACATACAAATCACCCGCTGGAGCGCCCATTTCTCCCGCTTCACCTTCACCAGAAAGACGAATACGATCGCCAGTATCAACACCAGCAGGAATCTTAACGTTAAGCGTTTTAGTCTTCTGTTTACGGCCTTGACCATGACATGAGTTACAAGGGTCTTTGATGATCTTGCCTTTACCATGACAGGTAGGACAGGTTTGCTGAACAGCAAAGAAGCCTTGGCGCATTTGAACCTGACCGTGACCGTGACATGTGCCACACGTTTCAGGAGACGAGCCTTTCTTCGCACCGCTGCCATCACAAATATCACAGTTCACAAGCGTTGGAACTTCGATTTCTTTTGAAACACCACGAACGGCTTCTTCTAGCGACAGTTCCATGTTGTAGCGCAGGTCTGCACCGCGTTGCGCGCGCTGCTGGCCACCACCACGTCTGCCACCACCAAAGATATCACCAAACACGTCACCAAAAATGTCACCGAAATCAGCACCAGCACCGCCGCCAAAGCCACCACCGCCCATGCCGCCTTGTTCGAAGGCTGCATGACCGTATTGGTCGTAGGCTGCTTTTTTCTGAGGATCCAGTAGGATTTCGTACGCTTCTTTTACTTCTTTAAACTTCTCTGCAGCAGACTCATCACCCTGGTTGCGGTCTGGGTGGAATTTCATTGCAAGGCGCTTGTACGCCTTTTTAATATCACGTTCTGATGCATCTCGGCTTACGCCTAATACTTCGTAAAAATCACGTTTTGACATGTTCTTCGTCACCAATTTATTACTGCAAACGACCGATTGTCGCTTGGTGTTTGTATCGTTCTAGATAAAGGCTTTGTGCAAAAGTGCTTATCTGGAAAGACAGCGTATTTACAAACAGGCGGGCGTGTGAGTTACCTCAAACGCCCGCATATTACTTTAAGTTAAGTCAGAGTCGAGAATTATTTTTTCTCGTCTTTAACTTCTTCAAACTCAGCGTCAACAACGTCTTCTTCTTGCTTAGGCTGTTCACCAGCTTCAGCACCTGCTTGTTGAGCCTGAGCTTGCTGCTGAGCGATTTCCATTAGCTTCTGAGCCGCTGCCATTAGCGCTTGAACTTTCGCGTCGATAGCTTCTTTATCTTCGCCACCTTTCACTTCTTCAAGTTCAGTAATTGCAGCTTCGATCTTCTCTTTCTCTTCAGCTGGAAGTGCGTCACCCGCTTCTTCAACTTGCTTACGAGTGCCGTGGATCATTTGGTCAGCTTGGTTACGTGCAGCCGCTAGCTCTTCGAACTTCTTGTCCGCTTCTTTGTTAGCTTCTGCTTCTTGAACCATTTTCTCGATTTCGTCGTCGCTTAGACCGCCTGAAGCTTGAATAGTGATCTTCTGCTCTTTACCTGTCTGCTTGTCTTTCGCAGATACGTGCAGGATACCATCCGCATCAAGGTCGAAAGTTACTTCGATTTGAGGCATACCACGAGGTGCTGGCTGAATGCCTTCTAGGTTGAATTGACCTAGAGACTTGTTATACATCGCCTGCTTACGCTCACCTTGAAGAACGTGAATAGTTACCGCGTTCTGGTTGTCTTCTGCTGTAGAGAAAACTTGGTTCGCTTTCGTTGGGATAGTGGTGTTCTTCTCAACTAGCTTAGTCATTACGCCGCCCATAGTCTCGATACCTAGAGACAGAGGAGTAACGTCTAGTAGAAGTACGTCTTTCACATCACCAGCAAGTACACCACCTTGAACTGCAGCACCCATTGCTACTGCTTCATCAGGGTTCACGTCTTTACGAGCATCTTTACCAAAGAATTCAGCAACTTTCGCTTGAACCATAGGCATACGAGTCTGACCACCTACTAGGATAACGTCAGTAATGTCGCCTACAGATAGGTCAGCATCAGCTAGAGCAACTTTCAATGGCTCAAGAGAACGTTGTACTAGGTCTTCAACTAGAGATTCTAGCTTAGCACGCGTCACTTTAACGTTCATGTGCTTAGGACCAGTCGCATCTGCAGTTACGTAAGGTAGGTTTACGTCAGTTTGAGAAGTAGAAGAAAGCTCGATCTTCGCTTTTTCTGCTGCTTCTTTAACACGCTGCATTGCTAGAGGATCGTTCTTAAGGTCGATACCTTGCTCTTTCTTGAACTCTTCAACTAGGTAGTTGATCATGCGGTTATCGAAGTCTTCACCACCAAGGTGTGTGTCACCGTTAGTTGCTAGTACTTCAAACGTTTTCTCACCTTCAACTTCGTCAATCTCGATGATAGAGATATCGAATGTACCACCACCAAGGTCATATACTGCGATAGTGCGGTCACCGCCTTGCTTGTCTAGACCGTAAGCTAGAGCCGCTGCAGTAGGTTCGTTGATGATACGCTTAACTTCTAGACCTGCGATACGGCCAGCATCTTTAGTTGCTTGACGCTGAGCATCGTTAAAGTAAGCAGGTACTGTGATAACTGCGCCAGTTACTTCCTCACCTAGGAAGTCTTCTGCAGTTTTCTTCATTTTCTTCAGTACTTCAGCAGAAACCTGAGGAGCAGCCATTTTCTGGCCTTGTGCCTCAACCCAAGCATCACCGTTGTCAGCCTTAACAATGTTGAAAGGCATGATTTCGATGTCACGCTGAACTTCTTCGTCTTCGAAACGACGACCGATTAGACGCTTAATTGCAAATAGCGTGTTAGTTGGGTTTGTAACCGCTTGACGTTTAGCTGGCTGACCTACTAGCGTCTCACCATCTGTGTATGCAATAACTGATGCTGTTGTACGCTCGCCTTCCGCGTTTTCGATTACGCGTGGCTTGTCACCGTCTAGAACAGCAACACAAGAGTTAGTAGTACCTAAGTCAATACCAATGATTTTACCCATCAGGCTATCTCCGAATAAATTCTATTTTCGTTTTGCTATATCCCCTATGTGGGGATGGAGAATAGGGTTTCAACCCTTACTCACAAACTAAAATAATTTTGTTTGCTTCACTTATGCCCAATAGATAAGGGCTGTAAATAGCTTTTCAAGGGAAGAAGTGAAAAAAAGTGAAAAAAGATTTGAGGATAAGCGAATAGACCGTATTCCGAAGTCATACTTTCAACAAGTGGTGCTCCAAAACTTACATCTTCGTTCTCTCGAGTGGTAATGCTCAAAGCCCAAATAATGTCATTACTACATGCTAAAAACAAAAAGCGAGGCACTTGGCCTCGCTTTCAAATTCCGACACTTTATAGATTAAGCATTCGCTTGTGCAGGTTGTGCTTCCACTTCTTCTTTGCCGATTTCGCCTTCTGATTTAGCAACGATAGTATTTACAGCTGTGTCGCCTACTACGTTAGAAGATGTACAGAACATATCGTTGATACGGTCAACTGCTGCGATGATTGCAAGACCTTCAGGTGGTAGACCTAGTTGGTGAAGAAGAACACCTACCATTACAACACCGCCACCAGGAACACCACCAGCGCCGATAGACAGAAGCAAGATAGTTAGACCTAGCGTGAACACGTCAGCAGTGTTGATTGGCTGACCAAACGCGTTCGCAACAAAAATAGTTGCCAGTGCGATGTAGATAGAAACACCAGACATGTTCATTGTTGCACCAAGTGGTACACCGAAACCTGCCACTGATTTAGAAACTTGAAGTTTCTCAGTCAGAGTGCGCATAGTTACAGGAATAGTCGCGTTAGAGCTCGCTGTAGATAGAGAGAACAGGATCTGTTCACGAGTTGCACGCAGGAACGTCTTTGGTGAAGTACCTGTCGCGATACCTACTGCCATTGGATAGAAGATGAAGATCCAGAATACTAGCATTGCAACAACAAGCGCTACGTAACCTGCTACAGACATTAGCGTGTTCGCGTCTAGCGTTGCACCTAATTGAATCATTAGAGCGAATACACCGTATGGCGCTAGACTCATAACCAGACCAACTAGCTTCATCATGATTTCGTTAGCCATCTTGAACGTGCGGATCGCAGGGCCACCGCGTGAATCAAGTGCTTGGATAGCAAGACCAGTCAGGATTGCCATAAAGATGATTTGCAGCATGTCACCGTTGGCGAATGCCTGAACAGGGTTGCTCGGTACGATGTTAACGACCAGTGAGAAAATGTCAGGTGTTTCAGTCGTCGTCAGCTTAACCGTTTCTGAAATCGTACCCGCTAGATTCGCGTCTGCACCCGGTTGGAAAATAAGACCAACAGTCAGTGCCGCAGTAATTGCGATGATGGTGTTAAAGATGTAAAGGGCAAAAGTTTTACCACCAAGACGACCAAACGCAGTAATGTCTTTCAGGTCCACAATACCGCACACGATAGAAACGTATACTAGTGGAACAACAAGAAGTTTGATCAGGGATACGAACATACCACCTGCGCCTTCTGCGGCACCCAGTAGGTAAGTGTCAAAGATAGCAATTCCGCTAAACAGGTACTGAATCGCAGTACCAATCAGTAGGCCAGCGAACAAGCCTACAAATATCTTGCTTGAAAGCGATTTATCCATCATTCATCTCCAGAATGTTGTGTTTATATTTTATGATTTTATAGTTTATTCCGCCGAGTTTTACGGCAGAGCTCGCACATAATACACACAAAAGTTACAAAATAAAGTATTTGTTTACGATAATGTTACATATTTCTAATCGGAAATTAATTTTCGTGTAAACTTTAACCCAAGAATAATTCACTATATCAATGTGTTAATTTGGTCGTTCTGAGAGCTCTGACGAGATCAAAAAAAGAGAGGCCGAAGCCTCTCTTTTTTAAGTTTAATCAGTTTGGATTAAGCAGTTATTTCGCTACCATCACCATGGCAGGACGAATAACACGACCATTCAGCTCGTAGCCTTTCTGCATAACAAACATCACAGTGTTTGACTCATGATCTGGGCTTTCTTGAATAGACATCGCCTGATGCATTTCAGGGTTGAACGCTTCACCTTCTGGGTTAATTTCCTTCAGGCCAAATTTCGCAACAGCATCAACAAACGTTTTATGTGTCAGCTCTACACCTTCAACAATTGGCTTCACCGCTTCGTTGTCTGTATCCGCAGCCTGGATCGCTCGCTCTAGGTTGTCGATAACAGGTAGTAGCTCTTCCGCAAACTTGTTCAATGCGTATTTACGAGCCTTGTCAATTTCCGTCTCGGTACGACGGCGCATGTTTTCAACTTCCGCCTTAGCACGCAGAACAGAATCTTGCTGCTCTTTAACTTTCGCTTCACTTGAAAGAAGTGCTGCTTCGAGCTGAGCAATCTTAGACTCTTGTTTGTCTTGTTCAGTTGCTTCGTTCCATTCGATATCAGCGTCAGTACCTACAACTTCTGCTTCAACTTCTTGCGCAGTGTCTTGCTGCTGTAGCTCTTCTTCTTTGATCTTGTTTTCTTCGTTGCTCATGATATCTCCAGAATTCAATTCCATCTGTATCTAAACCGTCACGTTTATCGCGTTTAGATACATAAAAATTCGCATAAATAGCTAACTTGCCATTATTATGGGGATGAAGATTGTCGAATCAAGCCTATTTAGTGCGGAAAACCTATGAAAAAGCCTTTTGAAGTGATCGCCATCATTGGTAAACCCCGAGATCAGCAAGCCATTCAGACTCATAGAGAGCTTTATATCTGGCTTCAATCGGAAGGGTATCAGGTTTTTATTGACGACAGACTGGCTGAAATTCTAGACGACGTACCAAGTGAACATTTTGCGAGCCTGATTCAGTTAGGCAAAGCCGCCGATCTCGCCATTGTCGTTGGCGGGGATGGCAATATGCTTGGTGCCGCAAGAGTCCTGTCTCGATTTAATATTTCGGTTATCGGTGTCAACCGAGGCAACCTTGGCTTTCTCACAGATCTCAATCCAGAAGATTTTCAGTCGGCGCTGAAGAAAGTCCTCGCAGGTGAGTTCATCGAAGAAGAGCGCTTTTTACTGGAAGCGGAAGTCCATCGCCACGGTCAGATAAAAAGCCACAACGCTGCATTGAATGAAGCGGTGCTACACCCAGGCCAAGTTGCCCATATGATCGAGTTTGAGGTGTATATAGATGAAAGTTTTGCCTTTTCACTACGAGCGGATGGGCTGATCGTTTCAACTCCAACAGGCTCAACAGCCTATTCATTGTCCGGTGGCGGCCCGATTCTGTCACCGAGCCTTAATGCAATTTCGCTCGTTCCTATGTTCCCCCATACATTATCGAGCCGCCCGTTGGTTGTTGATAGTAAGCGTCGTATCAAATTGGTTGTTTCACCGGATAACCGTGGCACCCAAGAAGTGGGTTGTGATGGACAAGTTTCTTTACCTGTCTCACCGGGTGACGAAATCCACATCTACCAGAGCCCTAATGTTCTTAAGCTCATTCATCCTAAAGACTACAGCTACTACCATGTATTGCGGAACAAACTAGGCTGGTCGAGCAAATTGTTCTAATTGAGAAAAGTTTTAAGGGTTGACGAAAAGCGTCAGCCCTTTTTGTTTAAAGCCTTCGTAACTCAACGGCTCCCACTCAACAATCACACCAGCAAAGCACACTCCTGATCCCGCTCACAAAAATTTTCATCACCACCTTTACTGTATAAAGAAACAGTATATACTGTTTTCTTATACAGTATTGTTCATTTAAACAGGTACAACAAAATGCTGGCTCATCTAAGTGTTAATAATTTCGCTATTGTTAAATCTCTACAGCTGGAGCTATCTCACGGCATGACCACCATCACCGGAGAAACTGGTGCGGGTAAATCTATTGCAATTGACGCTTTAGGTCTTTGCTTAGGTGGTCGGGCGGAAGCCGGCATGGTACGTCAGGGGGAAGAGAAAACCGAAGTCAGTGCGGCCTTTTCCCTTGAGAACAACATTCACGCAACGCGTTGGCTAGAAGATAACGATCTGCTGGAAGGTAGTGACTGTATCTTGCGTCGCATCATCAATAAAGAAGGCCGTTCAAGAGCCTTTATTAATGGCAGCCCGGTACCACTTTCACAACTAAAAACTCTTGGGCAATTACTGATCAATATCCATGGTCAGCATGCGCACCATCAACTAATGAAAAGTGACTACCAGATGGCCATGCTGGACCAATATGCAGGCCATACAAACCTTTTAAAAGGTACTCGTAACGCCTACCAAAATTGGCGCCAGGCCGATAACAACCTTAAGCAGTTAAAAGAAAATAGTGCAGCTAACCTTGCACAAAAACAACTGCTTGAATACCAAATCAAAGAGCTTAACGAGCTCTCTCTTGGCGAGGATGAATATGAAGAACTCGAACAGGAACACAAAAGATTGTCTAACAGCGGAGAACTCGCCGCCACCTGCCAACAAGCCATCGAGCTTATTTACGAAGGTGAAGAAGTTAATGCGCTTGGTATTCTCCAATCAGCCAGTAGCTCCCTGATCCAGCTTGCTGAATTGGATGAAGCGCTTGCAGAACTGCCAAACATGCTCTCAGAAGCCATCATCCAAATCGAAGAAGCCAACAGTGAATTGCGTGGCTATCTCGATAACATAGATGTTGATCCTGCTCGTATGGCCTTTGTTGAAGAACGATTCTCAAAAGTCATGTCGATGGCACGTAAACATCATGTACTTCCAGATGAGCTGTATCAGCATCACCAAGATTTGTTGTCACAAATTGAGGCTTTAGATTGCTCCGATGAAAAGCTGGAAGAACTTGAACAAGCAGTCGAAGCCAAATATCAAGCTTTCCTGACCTCAGCGGAGAAGCTTCACAAATCTCGCTGTCGCTACGCTAAAGAGCTCAACAAGCTAATCACAGCCAGCATGCACGAGCTCAGCATGGAAAAAGCGCAATTCTGTATTGAAGTGGATAAGCAGTGTACTCACCCTTCTCCACTCGGAATGGATAATGTCTGTTTTGTGGTCTCAACCAACCCAGGTCAGCCGATGCAGCCTATCGCAAAAGTAGCGTCTGGTGGTGAGCTGTCTCGAATCTCTCTAGCGATTCAAGTCATTACAGCACAGAAAGTCGATACCCCAAGTTTGATCTTCGATGAAGTCGACGTGGGCATCAGTGGGCCAACTGCCGCTGTCGTCGGGAAAATGCTGCGTAAGCTTGGTGAATCGACTCAAGTTCTGTGTGTCACTCACCTGCCTCAGGTTGCGGGGTGCGGCCATCAACAGCTCTTTGTTGCTAAGCAAACCAAAGCCGGAAAAACAGAAACTCAGATGCATTCATTAGACAACGAACAGCGTGTATCCGAGTTGGCCAGATTACTTGGCGGCAGTGAAATTACCGAGTCAACCTTGGCGAATGCAAAAGAGTTACTAATTGCGGCTTGATAGATTCTACGGCTGATTCTCAACTTAGCGCCAAAGTTCCGACTTAGGGGAATTTTGGTACGAGTTTGCAACTAAATTCAAAAATCGTGGTCTGAAACAGTTCAAAACAAGATGAGCTTTTTACATTAGCGCTCAGCTTGTTTATTATCAGCCCAATTTGAGAAATATCCGTTACAAGAATTTATCCGTATGCAATTGAAAAAGTGGCTAATCGCTGTACCACTCTCTATGACACTGTTGACTGGCTGCTCTTTGGTAGAAAAGCTGGTATATCGAATTGACATCAACCAAGGTAACTACGTTGAGCAACAAGCCGTCGATCAACTGAAGTTTGGTATGACCAAAGAGCAGGTACGCTTCGTGATGGGCTCACCAATGCTAATTGAAAACGGTTATCCTGATACTTGGTACTACATTTACCACCATACCGAAGGGCACAAAGATTCGGTGCAGAAGGACTTGATCGTCAATTTCAACGATAAAGGCCAATTGGTCGATGTGACTGGTGACTTCCCACCTAGCTCTGATTTCTTTGAAGGAATCAATTAAGGAAGCGAGAAGCGAGAAGCGAGAAGCGAGAAGCGAGAAGCGAGAAGCGAGAAGCGAGAAGCGAGAAGCGAGAAGCGAGAAATTTTTAAGGGTTGGCGCATAGCGTCAACCCTTTTGTTTTGGCATTAAGTAAATCAACCAGAAAAAAGGTGATTACCTTAAAAGCTAATTACGCTCAATCTTCCTTCCTAAGTGGATTTTTTTTACCGCCAGTGACTGGGTCTGCTGCCCCTGATTCTTTGGCTTGCTCAGCGCGTTTACGGCGAATTTCTTTCGGGTCTGCAAGCAGTGGGCGATAAATTTCAATACGGTCTTTATCACGAATCGTAGCGTTGAGCTTCACGTTGCGGCTGAACACTCCAACTTTGTTCTTGGTCAGATCAATTTCTGGGTATTGTTCTAAAACACCAGATTCTTTAACGATCTCCTCAACCGTCATCGACTTGTTGACTACTATGGTATATACACGTTGCTCCAATGGGAGAGCATAAACCACTTCAACGTGGATCATATCAGACTCAATACTCATAGCACGGATAAACCTGTTTAGCGCGTTGAGTAAACGCATTCACCATATTGCTGGTAAGTTCGTTAAAAATCTTACCAAAAGCCATTTCGATCATTTTGCTGGAAAATTCAAACTCTAACTTAAGCTCAACTTTGCAGGCTTTATCGTCTAAGGCAGTAAAAAACCACCCCCCTTTCAATGTCTTAAAAGGGCCGTCAACCAAATTCATTAAGATCGCTTCACCACTGACGAGCTCATTTGAAGTGGTAAACGTTTTACTGATCCCCGCTTTCGAAACGTCAACGGAAGCAACCATGGCAGAACCACTGGATTCAATCACTCGGGAGCCTGAACAACCGGGTAAAAATTCAGGGTAACTGGCTACATCATTTACCAGCTTAAACATCTGTTCAGCACTGAACGATACCAGCGCAGAACGGCTGACTTGCTTCATATAGACTCCTCATAGCGCACACCTAAACAGCAGGCATGTACCAATTTTACTTTTATTTGCACTCAGCGCAAATAAAGGGATTTCCTAACTAAGTTCCTAACCGTATAATGCAGCCATTATGGCAAAGAAAAAATCGAAACAAAAAGCGGGTAGCAATACCATCGCTGTCAATAAGAAAGCTCGCCACGAATATTTCATTGATGATGAAATCGAAGCTGGCATGGAGCTTCAAGGCTGGGAAGTTAAAGCACTTCGTGAAGGCAAAGCAAACATCGCAGAAAGCTACGTATTTATGCGAGATGGTGAAGCCTTTGTGAGTGGTATGACTATTACTCCTCTTAACCAAGCATCGACACACGTTGTGGCGAACCCTACACGTGTTCGTAAACTACTGATGAGCCGTCGTGAGCTTGATAACCTTTTTGGTCGAATTAACCGTGAAGGTATGACGCTTGCTGCACTCTCGCTCTACTGGTCTCGCTCTTGGGTGAAGATGAAAATCGGTGTGGCAAAAGGTAAGAAGCTGCACGATAAACGTACTGATCTGAAAGAAAAAGATTGGGCGAGAGAAAAAGCTCGCGTAATGAAGAGTTCGCTGCGCTAATATTGAGCACTTAAACGCACAAGTCTAGACAGGTTACGCTTTTCTGGTACTATGCGAAGAACACTTTGGGGCTGATTTAGGATTCGACAGGAATTTTGCAGTCTGAGGTGCATGCCGTGGGGCGGTTGGCCACGTAAAAAGCCGCAAAAAAATAGTCGCAAACGACGAAAACTACGCACTAGCAGCTTAATAACCTGCTCAGAGCTCTCTCGCCCTAGCTTCCGCACGTAAGACGGGGACCAACGAGAGATCAAACCCAAACGCGCTAGCCCGGATTCTCCCGCCTGAGAGATGAACGGCGAAATTTAATTCAGGATAGTCACTTACTGGCGTGTCGGTTCGCAGGTACTTGGTGAATTTAAAGATCGACTAAGCATGTAGTACCAATGATGAATGGTTTTTGGACGCGGGTTCAACTCCCGCCAGCTCCACCAAACGTTTGGAAAGGCCCAACTCTTACGAGTTGGGCCTTTTTGTATTCAGCGCATCAGCGAGATTAAAACGCTTGTACTGTTTTATATGCACACATCGCTCGTGCTTTTTCACTTCCTTCTACTTCATTTTGTTCGAAACAGTGGCGATATGACGTAACGTATTGGTTGAATGCTTCCATCGCATCAGGTTTAGGTTTAGTTAATAACTTCTCAATGAATTGACGTGAGCCGACTTCGAAGTGCTGAGTGTCTATCGGTGTATTCCAATCCCCGCCCCAGATAAGAAATCCGTAGTGTGCGAAAAGCTCCGTGACCTCTTCGGCCATGCCTTGACGTTCGATCTCATTTCGAGCACGAAAACGAGTCCGGTTGATATAGTTGTCTACAGATTGAATCGGTTTGACGGTAATTTTTCCATCTGGCCCAAACTCTAGAAACGGGTTTTGTACTGGATTGATATCAATGGCAACACCGTAAGCATGTTTCGACCAACTAGACCCTCCCGTGATGGGGCGCGCATTGAAAGCGCTGCTATTGTTCGCGGCCATCGAAGCATTATCATCACCTTTGAATTCACGCATCAAACGAGCGGAATGAAGAGGAAACTGACGCTTGTGCAGTTCTGTAAAAATCCGCTCAACGGAAGGCGCCACAACATCGAACACGATCATGCTGCCTTGCTTCGTTTGACCATCAAAAGTGACGAAGTCGAAATCCACTTTGGATAGCCGATCACAGCCGACTGGAGCACCTTCACTCAATACTCCCTGTTTCTTCATCATGCCACATTGCCAATCCGAAACAGGTGCGACTTTAGTGTACCCCGTCGAACTCAATAAGACAGCGAGCAAGCCCAGCCAATGTTTTTTCATTTCACTTATCTCAACGTATTCCCTGAAGGTGGACTTATTCTAGCGAATTGACTGATTAGGCGAGATATTTAAAGCACTGAATTTACGTCAAATTGTGATTCTGACTCCGACAAGCTTTCAAGTTCGCGTTTAGGAATGAAAGTAACGCTGGGAATTAGTTGAAAAACGGATAGAAAAACTCAATAGAAAGCCAACCACTTCCTACTGAGTTTTTGCGATTTGGATTTCATTAACTTTCGTTGCCTTTAAAACTGTTCACCGCAGAGGCGACACTTTCGGCACCTGTATATATCTCGTCCATCGTCTCGGAGACAGTTTGAATTTTACCGCTGGCTTCCTGAGCGACATAATTGACATCATTCATCGCCTGCGTGACTTCTTTGGTCAGTGACATATTTTTGTTGACCACCTGCGTGATTTCTTCCGTAGACTCTGATGTCCTTGAAGCCAACTTACGCACTTCGTCGGCCACCACAGCAAACCCTCGGCCTTGGTCACCAGCGCGTGCCGCCTCGATAGCAGCATTCAGTGCTAACAAGTTGGTTTGCTCTGCAATGCTGCCTATGGTTTTTACAATTTCAGAGACATCATCCGAAAGCGATGCTAGCTCCTCAACCTGACTGATCGATACCGTAAGGTTATCCATCATTCTTTGCGAAATTCCCACCGTATCTTGCAAGACCTGATTGCCTTCCTGAGCCACTTGCGAAGTTTGTAGTGCGGTTGAATAAGCGATGTTTGCCGCTTCCGAGATCGCCATTTCGCGATTCACATCATCGGTGATGTCTGAAGCAAATTTCACCACTTTATACACTTCTCCTTTCTCGTTGCGCACTGGGCTGTAAGATGCCTGAATCCATAACTCCTCCCCGTAGCTGGTCTTACGTAAGAATCGGCCCGAGAAAGCACGACCTTGAGCCAGTTCGCGCCAGAAGTTTGGGTTTTCATGATAAAAATCATCAAAACAAAACATGCGGTGATGCTGCCCCTGAACCTGCTCAATTGCGTAACCCAAACCAGAGAGGAAGTTCTTATTCGCGTCAAGAATGGTACCGTCGGGCTGAAACTCAATCACGGCAAAGTTTTGATGAAGCGCCGTAATAAGATCTTTATCCGCCTGAGCTTTCTTAACTTTCTCAGTAACGTCACTGGCAATTTTCATCACACTTTTCACACTACCAGTATCATCAAAAATGGGAAAGTAAGTCGCTTCAATAATGACCAAATCCCCCGTTTTACTGTAGCGTTCAAAAGTACCTGATTTCACTTCACCTCTCGCCAAAGATTGCCAGAACTGAGTGTAATCAGCGCTCTGGGTATAACTCTTATCGCAGAATATTCGATGATGCTTACCCATTAGCTCTTCAGGTTGGTAACCCATTGCCTGTAAAAACAGTGGACTGGCATTTTGGATGTGCCCCTCAGTATCGAACTCAATGGTCACTAACGACTTGCTCATAGAGGCAACAATCAGATGATTGTGATGCTGAAGGCTAAGCTTTTGTTCAGATTCTTCATTATTTTTGTCAAATGGCCACATAACTTACACACTCTTCATGCTCAATGAATTGCTTTAAGTATGGTTGCTGGTTCAAATTATGCACACACCTCTAAAGGGGTAGCAATATCTGTCGCTCTCAAAGACTTAGAACGCACTTTTTCATGAAAGTGGAGTGAGAACATTGGATTAGCTATGCAACAAACCACACATTAAATAGATTAATGAGAACCAATAGACCAATAACTAAGGTGCGCCTCAGTGATGACTTTTGTATTCAGAGTTTTATGTGTTTTTAGCCTATGTTTTTCCTCTTTTTATACATTTGCTGCAGAGCGATTTCCATTGGCGCCACCTGACACCAGTAGCCCACAAGCAACCTATCTCAGCTTCACACATTTAGTCGAGCAGGCGAATCAAACGCTGCTTGAACTCCCCTCTTTACCAGCAACAGAGAAAGAGGCGGCCAGACAATCGGTGTACGCCCTGTTCAACAAAGCAATGCAATGCTTTGACTTGTCTGAAGTACCCAAGTCGAGCCAGCAACGAGTCGCACTCGAGTCCGTCATGTTGATGAAAGAAATCCTCGACCGTCTACCTGAATTTGAAGCTGCATCGATTCCGGATCAAAGCAAGCTGAGCTACTGGCGATTGCCTCATACTCAGTTGATCATTGAAAAGCAAGCCGATGGCAAATACCTTTTTTCCGCTCAAACCGTCGATAAACTCTACTCTAGCTATCAGCTCGTCAAGCACTTACCTAATCGTAACGGTACGGTAGAAGACTTTTACCAGTACTACTCTTTGAGTGCCGGGAAGCTGATTCCTCCCGCTTGGTTTGGTTACATTGAAGCCCTCCCCGATGTATTCATGGAAGAATTTTCCGATCAAGCAATATGGCAATGGCTCGCACTAGCGATAGTGAGTGTAGTGTTATTTGCTTACGGTTATGCGGTTTATCGCTATATTGGCAACACCATAATGACGCCTATTTTTATGGCTTTGGGGATTGGTGGCTTTCTGTACCTGATCAGCCACGAAATCAATATGACAGGTAAGCTGATGTCGACATTAAACGTCTCTGGTGAATTGTTGATCTGGCTTTTAGTGACTCAGTCAGCCTACCTGATTGGCTATAAAGCCTGCACGGTTTTGCCTAACCGAGGTGAACATGCCTCTAATCTGCGTCAAAGCGTGACACAAATTGTCGGCACTTTAGTCGGCTCCGCTCTGGCAGTGTCAATCTTTGGCTATGGCTTAAGTCGTATCGGCGTTCCGGTTTACGGTATCGTCACCGGGCTGAGCCTTGGAGGTATGGCCATCGCTCTAGCGATTCGTCCGACAATGGAAAACCTGATCGGTGGCGTAATTCTATTTATGGACAAATCATTATCCGTTGGTGATTACTGCCAAATTGGCCAAGTCTCTGGTGTTGTTGAACGTATCGGTGTTCGGTCGACACGAATCCGAGCGAAAGATCGTACCCAAATAACTATTGCCAATGGCGATCTGGTTAAGATGGAAATCGTCAACTTCACTCGCCGTGATCGCTACCCATTTTCCACTCAGATCGGTCTGCGTTATGAGACAACTATGCCTCAGGTTGAGCAAATTGCGTATGAAATAAAAACAGCACTTCTCGCCCACCCCGATGTTCTCGAGTCCCCGCTACGTGTCCACTTTTCTTCCTTTGGTGAATACAGCCTAAACATTGATGTACTGGCTCATATTGATACCAAAGACAGAAATGAGTTCTTGCAGTTGCAACAAGATCTATTGATGCGTATCGAGCAAATTGTTAACGCGAATCACGCAGAATTTGCTCTGCCTGCCCAAACAACCTACCTGCACATGTCAGCAAACACAGCAGAACAAGGCCGCTCCAAGTCAGAAGCGATCACTTAAAATGATTGAAATGGAGCAATGGCTAAACCCGTGATTGCTCCATTTCACTTTACGGCAATCGGCTCATATTTGTGGCTGGGAGCCTGAACCACTTCGTGTAGCAAACTTGTCCGGTAACCACTTTTCAATCAACACGGCAATGGCCTGACACACCATGACCAAGGTAAATGGGATTGCTCCAGCAATCGCCACCTGTTTATTCAAGTCGACATCGTTAATGGCGACCAGCGCTAGGCCCATCACAACAACAATGATAGACCAACTAACTTTACTGCTGGTACGCTCATCTCCCGTCAGCATGCCTGCGGCATAAATAGCTGAATCCGAACTGGAAATAACAAACGTCAGCAACAGCACTAACGCCGTAATCGAAAGAACACCACTTAATGGTAAGTGTTCAAAGAAACCAAATAGACCTTTCGTATAATCCTGCTGCACAGCTGCAACCACCTCATTGAGGTAGCTGCTTTCAAACACCGCTCCGGCAAAACTTGAGAACCACACAATCGACGCCAAAGTAGGCACCATGATTGTACAAAACAAAAACTGTCGAACGGTTCGACCACGGCTGATACGCGCAATAAAAGGCCCTACGAATGGTGCCCAGGCAATCCACCAAATTAAGTAGATCACCGTCCATCCTTGACTCCACTTCTCCCCACCTTCAATGGCTGACAACGAAACCTGTGGCAGAATCGCGATGTACGCTTTCAGCGAACTGGCAAGACGACCAATCACGCCCGCCATATCAACATTCACAAGTACGAAACCTAGCAACGCGACCATCAGCCAAATATTGAAGCTACTCAGCCGCTTAATCCCACGTTCAAGCCCAAGCACACTAGAAAAAGTAAACAGCACGCCAATGACTATGGTTAGCCCAATACGCAGGTTAGTCAGGTCAGCCGTCGTGCCCGTCAAACTTCTCACACCCTGCTCGACCAGCGCCATGGTGTTGGCCAGCACGCCAGCGATACCAAATAAGATGGCCAGCACAGCGATCAGGTCAACAATACCTAGCCAACCCGTTCGGCGACGAGAAAACGAGGCACTCACACGCATTGGCCGCTGTTTAACGTAAGCTAACCATCCCATTAATAACCCTGCCAGCGCATAGAGGCTCCATGCATGTACCCCCCAATGAAAATACGTCAGGGCCAGCGCCGTATCTTGCACATCATTGACCAGCTCTAAAGGCGGCATGTTGGCAAAGTGG
Source organism: Vibrio sp. St2 (assembly GCF_947311885.1). NCBI lineage: Bacteria > Pseudomonadati > Pseudomonadota > Gammaproteobacteria > Vibrionales > Vibrionaceae > Vibrio > Vibrio sp. St2. Next base: position 35,700 of record NZ_CAMZNA010000008.1, read on the forward strand.
AAAATAGGCTCGGCGACACCCCAGAAAATCAACCCTGAGCCCATGCCTGTCGTAAAGAGCATAACGAGCCAAGAGATGAAGCTAAATTCTGGTTGTTGGTTTCCCAGTTTCACCTTTCCTAGAGGCGACAGACACAGCACCGCGCAAGTAACAAATGCCAACGTAGAGAGTAAGATCACTTCATCATCAAGTTGAGCAATAACCAAGTTAGTCAGCTCTGCTATTTTATACACACTAAACTGAGGGAACAGGGTTACGATAGCAGCCATAGTAATAGCAAATCCCATGATCACACGTGACTGAAGGTGATTTGAATTCATAATTTAAAAGCTTTTGGAGGCGAAGATAGGTATAGAGCTACTGTGCCGCCACGCTTGTTTACTGTCTATTAACAATCACTTCTCCTCATCAGGAATGCGCAACTAATCACAGACAGAAAAATTTATTCATTCCCCGTAATCTAACTGAGATAAATGCCGATTAGACGATCTGTTATCTTCATGATATTCAACACACTCGTTAACACTTTTCTCGACGTCACCCCACATAGCGCTGTTTATAATCGCTAGTCATTTTCATTAGTAGAAGTCATCACCTTGATACCGGGAAAATCATATTTCAAATCGCTCAAGAAACGCTGGAAGCAACAGGCCAAAGATAAAGTCAAAGCCATGCTGTTAGGATGCGTACCGGGACAAAAAAATCCACAACAACGGTTAGGATCATCCCGCCCGGCTGGTAGCTGCCAATTGAAACACACCCTCTGCCACAACCTTGAACAATATGAAGGTAAGGTGCCTCACATGTACCTCGACACCCGAGGCCACGTGACAACCGGTATTGGGCACTTGATTGCCAATACTCATCAGGCCGCAGAATTGGAGTTTCTCCATCTATCTTCGGGAAAACGAGCTACAAAATCAGAGATCATTAAAGAGTTCACACGGATACGGAAGCTTCCCTACGGGCAAAAATACGGTGCGGGGTTTTACAAAAAACACACAGGCTTGATTCTGAGTGACCAAGCTATGTTTACCATGATGGAGCAGCACATCGAGAGCTTTGAGAACGAACTGTGGGCTATTTATGGCAAGACAAACTTTGAGCGTTTACCAGACAACGTTAAGCTGGCGCTGTTTGATATGATCTTTAACTTAGGCATGCCCAAACTTAAAAATACGTTTGTGAAATTTAATCAGCATATTCACGCAGGCAACTTCCGTAAAGCGGCGCAGGAGTGTCGCCGTCGAGGCATTTCAGACCACCGTAATCAGTATGTGAGATCACTACTGGAAAGGGCATAAAAAAGCGCCCCATTAGGGGCGCTCTGGTTATTGTGAGTAAAGACGTCGAATAGGCTCAGGCTCAACATAATCAATCAGCTCCTCATTGCTCAGCTTATCGATTTGATCCTGAGTGGCCGACACCACCAGCACATGCTGATTATCCAGTGCGTCGACGACTTCAATGTCATTAGAATGAAGAAGCTCTCTAGCTTGCAGCTCTTTGCCTTCGTGATACTTCACAAAGAACCGCGGTTGCTCTGCCGCTGCCTGAGCAGGTCTCTTATCCACTGGGGGAAACGCCGGATTTCCTGCCATTGCATTGGCGGAGAAAGTCGCGGCCAGTAGGCTGAGAGCGCCAACACATGGCAATGACGTTAGTATTTGCTTCTTCATACTCACTCCTTATTGAAATGATAGTGTCCAGCTATTGATGCTGCCCGTATCTTGGTTAGCGCTGTCTACCGCATTCAACTTCCAAGTTCCTTTAGACTCAAAGCCACTAAAGTCAGCTTGGTAAGTCTCCTTGATGTTGTTTGCCGAACTGCCAGTATTGTCATGCAGTGTCACTTGACCACCTGTCGGTGACGTTAACGTAACACGTAAGTCACCGATGTATGTGTGACTAATGTCCAGTTCAACAGATACCGTACCCGCATCACCAGAGCGTGATACATCCAATGAACTAGTCGCGCCTGCGCTGTTGTTATCTGGAATCGCGATGGTATCTGAGTTAGTAAAGCTTGATGGCGTTTGGTTCCCAGAATCTGCACCGTTATGCGTTGCAACCAGAGAGGCACCGCTGTACGCCGAGTAGCCGTACACCAATACTTCATAAGTACCCGCAGAGCTTACGTTCAGTGAACAGCTTTCACCGTTACCTTGTTCCCATGAACGGCAGTCATAGGTACTGGTACTAGGCGTACCATTAAAACGCACGTACATATCCGCATCACCCGTACCTCCACTCAGGTTAAAGGTCGCTTGAGTCGCATCAGAAGGAACGTCGAACGTGTAAATTGTGCTTGATTTGCTTCCTGCAGATAGTGAAGTTTTCGCAACACCATTCTCAAGTACTTTACTTAGATCGAGTGGGCCATTACAGCCAGAATCCAAGTAAGTCTTCGCGGCATCCGCATTCACCAAACCATAACCTGTACGGTTGTCACGACCTTCAGAATCGATGTCCGTTGCCGATGCTGTCAGTGCTTTACGTACTTGTTGCGCTGTACACGTTGGGTGATAGCTCCATACTAGACCGGCAACACCTGCTACGTGTGGCGTCGCCATAGATGTACCATTGTAGTACTCATAATCTTCACCCTTGGTGGTTTTGACTGTTACGCTTTGACCAAGCTGATTCGCCAGTTCTAGGCCAAATTCGCGGTCAACTGTAACGGAAACCATACGATAGTCATTGTTGTCATCCAGTACGAATGGGTTCTGTAAACCTGACAATTCTTGGTTACTGTATACGATCGCTGCTTTAGCACCTGCGTTGTAACACGCCTTAACTGGGTTGATTTCTGGGCGAACGCCTGTTGCTTGGTTATCAATACGCTCAGTCAGACAGATCTTGTCTGACATATCGCCACAGTTATAGCTGCCTGACGAGATATCACAAGCTGCAAGAGGTGCGGTAAACGTACCGGCAATCGGATCAGAAATGTAATCGCCTGACTGAAGAATTTTACGATTGTGTGGAACGACACCACGGTCGAAGTTGCTCACTCCGTTAATCGTAATATCTGACAGTACACCTTCACCAACAGTTACAGTTGACAGTACCGCCACACCTGGTGCTGCGATATCCACTTGATCTGTCGCTTGAGAGAAAGCAGCATGCTGGTTTTTGTTGTCTACAGCCGCCACTGACATTACAGCATCATAAGAGGCTGGGTAGCTGTGAGCTGTGTTACCAGAGTTACCTGCCGCGGCTATAAGTAGAACACCGTCATCGTATATCGACTGAAGTGCGTTGCGCTCTGTTATGCTCGACTGACTACCACCGAGGCTCATGTTGACTACATCGGCACCGTTGTCCGCACAGGTCTGGATCGCCTTCACTAAGCTAGATGAATATCCCCAGCCCGCTTCATTAAACACCTTAACGATATGCAGATTCACGTTCTGGTTTGGCATTACGCCTTTAACGCCTTCGTTGTTGGCAATCGCTGCGATAGTACCCGCAACGTGAGTACCGTGAGCATTATTATTACCCGGAGAGCTCCATGAGCCTGTGCCACTGTCGTTAGTACCTTGGACACGGTTGCCGCTCAGGTCGTTATGACTGATGTCGTAACCTGAATCAATAATACACACAGTACGGTTGCCCGCATTGGAGTCACTTAACAATTGAGCGTTAACGGCGCTAAAGCCCCAAGGCGTAGTTTCACTCAATAGGTAACGTGGAGGGTCGACCTCAACATATTCAACCTGGCTATTCTCACGCAGTGCCGACAGCTCGCTGTCATCCACTTCCACACTGTAAAGTGCTTGGTTACCCAATTTCTCTACTTTGCGAGCTTTCACTTCATCTAACACCGCTTCGCGCGCTTTCGATGGAGCGACTGCTGAACTAGCCATTGAGAATGGTGCAGGCGCATCTTCTTTGAACTTGACTATATATTTAGTCGGGAGATCCGCTTCATTAAAGCCCATTGGTGACGCTGCGAAAGCAGACGTTGCACCAGCTATAGCCACTGTCATTGATGATAGGACGAATATCCCTTTGGTTTTATTTATCATGTTGTGCATTTGCTCTGATCCTTTTTGAGCTATTATTATTCACTTTATCCTCATGAACAGTCATTCTTCATAACTACTCAAGAGAGCATTAGCTATAAAGTATGCTTATAAAACATCCAATAATTTATAAAATAAAATATTCACAAACAGGCAAGAAATCAACTAAACAACAGGACCAGTTAACATTAAATGATTAATAAAAAACCTTAAAAAGCAATTAGTTAATAACAAAAAGTGCATTTATAGTTATTTTATTTGAGTTTTTATTCTAATGACATATAAATTGATATTATTAATAATTAGAGCTTATGGAAGCTCTGACTTTACAGGGAATGACAAAATGACAATTTAGTCATTAAAATGAATAAAGGGATATTACTATTACAGCAAGAAGTCGATCTTTTCCGGCTTTGCAAACACAATGATTGTAAAACAATGGGCACAACCGTCCCCCACTCTCGTCAGCTTGATAGCGGCTCTTTGCTGATATCCTCTTATATTGGATCAGAGACGTGCTACCATACCCACCTCGATATAAAGTTAATTGCATATTAATATTGAAATCTCGATGAAGTTTCCCCCAACTGAACTCAATTTCTGTTGCAATTTAGTTAAATAGATTGAAAACTCTAGCTTAAACCGAATGGTTTCCATCGGTCTCATGACGTACTCGTATTAAAGAGGAAAAGTGTTTTGCTTGGTATTATTCGCCTGATTTTGGCTGCGATTTTTGTTGTCTTCACTACTCTGTTTGCTTTGATTTATTGCTTGTTCAGCCCAAGAAATCCAAAGCATGTCTACTTTTTCTGTCGTTGGTTTAATCAGCTACACAAGCTCATCGGCCTCAAATTGATACAACGTGGATTAGATAGAGCCCCAACGCCAGCCAATAGCGTTTATATCTCTAATCATCAAAGTGTGTACGACTTTGTCACAGCACCGGGGATGCTGCGCCCAAGAACCGTCTCCTTGGGGAAAAAAGATCTACTCTGGATTCCTTTCTTCGGTCAACTTTACTGGATTACTGGCAATATACTGATTAACAGAGAAAACAAGTCACAGGCACGCGATACCATCAAACAAGTAGCAGAAGCCATTCATCAACGAGATCTGTCTGTTTGGGTTTACCCCGAGGGAACACGCAGTAAAGGTCGAGGGTTGTTACCTTTTAAAACTGGCGCATTTCGCATGGCGATTGAAGCTGGGGTTCCGATTACCCCCATGTGTGTCAGCACTACCCATAACAAGATTGACTTAAATCGTCGTGACAATGGTGTGGTGATTTCTGAAATGCTCGAACCCATTGATGTCTCTGGGTATAAAATCGAAGACGCACGAAAGCTAGCGGAGCATTGTCACACATTAATGGCATCGAAAATAAAAGAGCTGGACAACGAAGTTGCCCAGCTCGAAAGACAGAACAGTAAATCGCTCTCAGGAGAGCAACACAGTCTTTAGAAAATATATTGGTCCATCATTGCGACCATACGGCCAATCTCTGGTTTGGTGATAGTATCATTCGCACCTAATGCCAGAGCTTTGGCCCGGTTGTCATCACTCATCAATGACGAGAACATCACAATCGGTAGCTCTTTGTAAGCTTCAGAGTCACGTAAGCGTTTGACTAAGTGCATACCATCCATACGAGGCATTTCAACGTCCGTCACCACAGCGTCAACCAACTCAGTAACAGGTATCTCTTCTTTCTTAGCGACTTCCGCAATTTCCATTAACTTCTCATGCGCCTCACCACCATCTTTACATGCAATGATGTTATAACCCGCCGAGCTTAATGTGTCCTGAATCAAGCTGCGAATGAAGGCAGAGTCATCGACCACCATAACAGTCTTCGCATTACGCTTCGCCACCATTTTCTGATTAAGATCGACACTTTTATCCACCTTAACATCGTATTTTTCCATACTCAGTTCTGGGTTGATGTCTGCGATGATCTTCTCGAAATCAAGGATCATAATCAGGTTGCCATCTTTACGCACAACGGCGACCACACAATCCTGTTCACCAGCTTCAAGGAATTGGCTTGGTGACTCAACATCATTCCAGGAAATACGATGAATGCGGCTAATGCTGTCAATCAGAAAGCCGTTAGTCATGCGGTTGAAATCCGTCACAATGACAAACTTCTTCTCTAAATCTTTGCTCGTTGGAACACCTAACCAGCCAGCAAGGTCGACCAGAGGAGTAAGAATATCTCGGGAAGAGAATACACCAACCATATGTGGCTGAGCATTCGGGTAATCGGTCGTTTCCGGTACCTGTATGACTTCACGCACTTTGGCAACGTTAATGCCGTAATAACAGGTCTTTTTAGAGCCATCGGGCATCTGTTTAACTAGATGAAACTCAATAATCTCAAGTTCATTGGTGCCGCTTTCTGTAAGAATTGTACTGCTTGAAACGCTCATAGTTGATTTTACTCATTCCCGGTATCATTCACACTTACGCAGAGTGTTTCTCGCCTGCGTAACTACCTTTAATCTGCCGCCTCGGGATTTGTATTTTTAGTTAATGCTTGAGGCGCAAGTAAAACTATCTCATTTATCAATATAAATGCCAGAAGAATTCATCAATCTCATTGCAAGCTCTTGTGTCGCTCACACTATGATGAAGCATTGGTTACCTCTCCTAGTATAAGCCCCGAGTGGTGAACTTTCCTTAAACCAGAAAGAAATGCTCTCATAAGGCTGTAATTGTAGAATCAACAGCACTGGTAAGTATCTGTATAGAAAGGTGAACTCAATGTCTACTTTACTATAACGGCAATGTTGCGAAATAGTTGAATAAATATCACGAAATCAATGTCAAAGAGTGAGAGGAAATAAGGTTTGATTAAAAGCACTGGGATTTCCCAGTGCTTTAGCCGTTATGCACTCAACGCTTGTTCCAAGTCGGCAAGAATATCGTCGATATGCTCAATACCCACGGAAAGTCTGATCATTTCAGGCGAAACGCCGGCCTGAGCCTGCTCTGCTTCACTTAACTGGCGGTGGGTGGTGGAAGCGGGATGACAAGCCAGGGATTTGGCATCACCGATGTTAACCAGTCGCTTAAAGATTTTCAGTGCATCATAGAAACGTACCCCAGCGTCGTAGCCATCTTTAAGACCAAAAGACAGAATCGCCGAAGGTTTACCTTTCATGTACTTCTCAGCCAGCGGGTAATGATCTGAAGTTGGCAAGCCCGCATAACTAACCCAACTGACTTTATCGTGCTGGTTGAGGAACTCTGCAACCTTGAGCGCATTTTCTGTATGGCGCTCCATACGTAGCGACAGTGTTTCCAACCCTTGGATCAGCATAAATGCATTCATTGGTGATAACGCAGCCCCAGTGTTACGTAGTGGTACTGTCCTAGCCCTACCAATAAAGGCCGCCTCACCAAACGCTTCGGTGTACACCACGCCATGGTAAGACGGTTCTGGCTGATTAAAAACTGGGAAACGGGCTTTATGCTGCGCCCAAGGGAATTTACCGGAATCGATGATGATCCCGCCCAATGTCGTTCCATGCCCGCCGACGTATTTCGTTAAGGAGTGAACGACGATATCAGCACCAAATTCAATCGGCTTACACAAGGCAGGAGTCGCAACCGTATTATCGACAATCACAGGAACACCTTTGGCATGTGCCAGCTCCGCAACCCGCTCTAAATCAATAATATTACCTGCCGGGTTACCGATACTTTCACAGTAAATCGCCTTAGTGTTGTCATCGATCAGTTCAGCAAGACTTTCTGGTTTATCGTCTTTCGCAAATTTCACCTCAATACCTTGGTTTGGCAACATATGGGCGAACAGCGTGTAGGTACCACCATAAAGCTGAGGTGTCGAAATAATGTTATCTCCTGCCTGAGCCAGTGTCAGAATCGCGTAGTTGATTGCCGCACTCCCCGCACTAACAACCAGGCCTGCAATCCCCCCTTCCAGCGCTGCCATACGTTTTTCCAGCACATCATTGGTCGGGTTCATAATCCGAGTGTAGATGTTCCCCGGCACTTCAAGGTTAAACAAATCAGCACCATGCTGAGCATTGTCAAACTCGTAGGCAACCGTCTGATAGATAGGCGTAGCAACCGATTTAGTGGTTGGGTCAGTTTCATAACCAAAGTGAATTGATAAGGTTTCGTCTTTCATATACCTTCCTTGGGCAAGCGAATAAATGTGGAATTAATGTCTTATCAATAAATACCCGCATTGTGTTCAAAACCTAATCATACTGTGAATGCATTCACACTAAACCCTTGAAAGCCATGACTGAGAAGATTCTGCTAAATACGCCTCTTTATACCTTTTGTCGTCAACTGGATACGGCCAACATAACAGACCTCTCGTTGTTTACGACAGATACGAAACAAGTGTGGCTGGACAAAATTGCCCTGCTGCGAAAGCAACTAACTGCGCTGCCACATTTAGCCGGACAAGTGATATTACGCTTACCAATGGGTCTAGAGAGTGAAGAGATTGACGCTGTGGTGCTTTATCGTGGGATCGTATTTGTTATTCAACTTGAGCTTGAGAGCACTGACTATAAGGCAAGTTCGAGCGCCCGAGTTTATCAGACAGCCCGACAGTTGAAAGATCTCACGACTCTCAATAAAGAACTGTATATGGTTCCTGTGCTACTGGCAGCCAAAGCAAAGCCTCAAGCTGGACCATTGGCCGCTTCCCAAGACTTATTGTTTGATACCATGTGTGACTCTGGCGAGTATTTATCTGCGCTGATCGAGCACTTTTCCAACCAGTTTAAAGCGGATGAAATCGATGCTGAAAACTGGTTGGTACAACATTATCGCAGCCTCTAACGCGTCATTTTCTTCACGAACACCACCACAAACAACGCCATGGTAAAGCTGCCGAGAAACGCTTCGAAGGCAGCGATAAACCTCGCGACCCCGACGGGCGAGATATCCCCGTAACCCAAAGTGGTAAACGTAACGACGCTAAAGTAGAGCGAGTTGAGGAATTCAAAAAAGTAGAACTGCCAGCCGCTAAGATCTTCGTATATCGGGTGCGCGCCCGTAGTATCCAAAAAGAAATACGCCATCGCACAAACCAATATCAGAAAAATGGAAAAGCCCACAACCCGCATTGGATCTTCGCCATAGCCACAAAACAGATCGACGACCTTAGAAACGATCCGCTTTATGCTGAACTTAGGCATCTGATAACGACGAAAACGCATCTCTCGCTTGAAGAAATCGCCAGCCATCTCAAACAGCCCCTGCTTTTCACACTGTTTACGTATATTGCGACAAACTTCTTCCGCTTCTTGGTACAGAGAAGCAGACTCTTTGTACTTTCGCTTTTTACGCGCCTGCCTGGCCTGGTGCTCTTGCTTGAGGTACGTCCCCCACTCAACATTTTCCAGTTTCGCCCGGCCGAGATCGGCTCCCAATAAGTTGCAGTTATCTAACTTTGCACAATGAAGATTTGCTCCCAACATCTTTGATTTCATTAAGGAGGAGCCACGCAAATCCAGACCGAAAAAGTGTGCATCGGTCAGATCCGCGCGGTAAAAATCCACGTTGCGACATGAATAGCCTTCTTTACAACCTCGATTGACCAAATTGATATCAACCAAGTTCGTTTTTGCCAACTGAAATCCGTCTAAAGGTTTACCCGCTGCGGCCCATTGTTCAACCTTGTCTTTTATATCATCTTTGCTTTTATCGACTTTGGGATCATGCCAGTAACATAGTCCTGACTCTCCACACGGTTGATCGCAGCACCAGCCATCAGGATTTTGATAGCTGCATTGGCCTTGTGTAGATTTCATATGCGCTGCCCCGTAAGCACGTCAGCAAACTGACGCTTACTGACTCTATTAAGTGTAGTGGGTGCATATGCACTCGCAAACGCAATTTACAACTTAATCAATAAGGCTTTGTTGTTTCAGCCAACTTTTAAATAATCGGGTATGAGGATTATCAAGGTGGGTAATAATGAAATAGCCCGCATTGGCACGAATGGCAGGAAACGGCGCGACTAGCCTTTCTTGATTGATCTCATCTCCCAAAAGAGCCATTCGCGCCAGCGCAATTCCCAACCCCGCTTCCGCCGCAGACATCGCCATGTCGGTGCGATTAAAGAAGTGGCCCTGATGAGTGTCGAAGTCAAGACTATGCTGTGCGGCCCAGTATTTCCACTCCTGATCTTTCGAGGAATCGCTCCAAGGCATAGCGTCATGAAGCAAAGTAACTTGCTGCCAGTCTTCAGATGAACCCGTCGCACAGAGGTGTGAAAAGTGATGAAAGTACCCTGGGCTCATCACAGGTAAAAGAGATTCTTCCATCAACAGTTCTGCTTGAGGCAACTTGTAAGGCAAAGGCCCATAATCAATGGCAATGTCAAAGTCTCGACTCTCACTGTCCACCAACGCTCCTTCGGCAAAAGTGTGGATCTGGATCTCTGGATGACGCTTCTGAAAATCGTCCAAACGCGGCACCAACCATTTGAAGGCCAAAGAGGGAGTGAGCTTAAGCCGTATCTGTTTACTGTCGGTAACGTGCGTCAATTTGTAGACATTGTCCTCAATTGCCGCCAAATGTGGCGTCACTGACTGAACCAGCTTATTCCCTTTTTCGGTCAGGCGGATACCTCTTGCGTGACGCTCAAACACACTAAAGCCTAAGCGCTCTTCCACCGCCTGCAGTTGCTGACTGACCGCTCCCGTAGTGAGATTGAGCTCACGGGCAGCGCTGGTCAGACTGCTGTGTTTAGCGACGATGCACACCAGATTGATGCCATTAAGCAGAACAGATTTCATAAAAGCTTTTAGTTTTTCTAAACAGTACTGTTAATTCTTATCGATTGTTAATCAGATGTAAATCCACCACGCTTAGCAAAATCGTTAATTTGTGGAGTTGAGTGTGAAAGTCGTTATCTTAGGCAGTGGTGTGGTGGGATTAACCAGCGCTTGGTATTTATCTCAAGCAGGTTGCCAAGTCACTGTCATTGATCGCCAGCCCCGCGCTGCGGAAGAAACCAGCTTTGCTAACGCCGGGCAGATCTCTTATGGCTATTCATCCCCTTGGGCTGCACCTGGTGTTCCACTCAAGGCAATGAAATGGCTATTAGAAGAACACGCTCCGCTAAAAATCAAACCTAGCCTCAGCCCCGAACTCCTCCATTGGGCCAGCCAAATGCTGAAAAATTGCCAGCTGGACAGGTACCGGATTAACAAAGCCCGTATGTTGGCGATTGCCAATCGTAGCCGAGAGTGTTTAGCGCAGTTAAACCAGCAATACGACCTCAATTATCAAGGGCGCACTCAAGGGACACTGCAAATTTTCCGCAACCATAAACAATTGGAAGCCGTAGAGAAGGACATTACTTTACTGGAAGAGAGTGGTACTCGCTATCAATTGCTGGATGCCAAGGAGTGCCTGCTTCAGGAGCCGGGGCTAGCCAAGATTCAAGGCACATTGACTGGCGGACTTTATCTACCAGATGACGAAACTGGAGATTGCTACCTGTTTTGCCAGCAACTTCAGGCAATGGCAGAAAACGCTGGCGTCGAGTTTCTGTTTAACACTGAAATTCAACGTTTGAATGTTCAGGGCAATCAGGTCACCTCTGCCGCGACATCACAGGGGGAAATCGAAGCCGACAAGTTTGTGGTCGCAATGGGCAGTTATTCAAAAAAACTTCTGGAACAAATCGGAATAGACATCCCACTCTATCCCGTGAAAGGTTACTCGTTGACTTTACCTGTGATCAATCGAGACTTTGCTCCGCAATCAACCATTATGGATGAAACGTATAAAGTAGCGGTCACACGATTTGAAAACCGGATACGCGTCGCGGGTACAGCCGAGTTAGCCGGATTTGACCCAGCTCTACCAGACAAACGACTCGCGACCTTAAATCATGTCGTTGCTAACCTATTTCCTCAGGGCACGGACTTAACTCAAGCAGAGTACTGGACAGGCTTTCGCCCAATGACACCAGATGGGACACCCATTATTGGGGAGACAAAGATCGAGAATCTGTTCACGAATACGGGTCATGGCACCTTAGGTTGGACGATGGCCTGTGGGTCAGCCGATATTCTAACTGAGGTCATCACAAGGTCTAATAACCTTAAATATAAAGAGCTAAGTACATATCGATACGGTAAATAGTATAAATATCTGCAAGAACCAACACTCACAGTACAAAAAACGAGCTACCAAACACGGCGCATATTCCTAAGTGCGCTGTGGATTTAGTCATATCAATTCAATTCTCAAGCAAATTGAAATTCCACACTACAATAACACCACTCGTTAACATTTATTTAGCATTTTGTGCCTGAGCTCACGCAAACAAACTTTAAAGTATAAATTGGTTAACATCGGAGTTACAAAAAGGTTAATATCCTGTTCAGAAAACCACCACTATAAAACTAAACAGGGAAAATACTTATGCAGTCATTAGTTGATTTTCTGAATGGAATCATCTGGAGTCCGGCACTGATTTATTTGTGTCTTGGCGCTGGTTTGTTCTACTCAATCATGACGCGATTCGTGCAAGTTCGTCACTTCGGTGAAATGTGGCGTCTGCTTCTTTCAGGTAAAAGCTCGTCCAAGGGCATTTCTTCTTTCCAGGCACTCGCCGTCTCACTTTCTGGACGTGTAGGTACAGGTAACATTGCAGGTGTTGCAGCGGCTATCGGTTTCGGTGGTCCTGGTGCAGTCTTCTGGATGTGGGTTGTTGCATTCTTTGGTGCAGCAACAGCATACGCAGAATCAACACTAGCGCAGATTTATAAAGAAGAAGACAACGGCGAATTCCGTGGTGGTCCTGCTTACTACATTGAGAAAGCAATGGGTCAGACGTGGTACGCGTGGATCTTCGCTATCGCGACCATTTTCGCTTGTGGTTTCCTACTACCGGGTGTTCAGTCAAATAGTATTGGTAATGCTGTTGAGGCAGCGTTTGGCTCAGGTGCAATGATCGAGACAGCGATCGGCACATTCAGCTTTGCGAAAATCTTAACAGGTACTGTTATCTCCGTAATCCTAGCCTTCATCATCTTCGGTGGTGTTAAGCGTATCGCGAACTTCACACAAATCGTGGTTCCTTTCATGGCGCTGGCTTACATCGTAACGGCCTTCATCATCATCCTTCTAAACATCGGTGAAGTACCACGCGTATTCTCAATGATCATTGGTGATGCGTTCACACCTATGGCAGGTGTTGGTGCAGCTATCGGTTGGGGTGTTAAACGCGGTGTTTACTCAAACGAAGCGGGTCAAGGTACAGGTCCTCACGCAGCTGCAGCTGCAAGCGTTGACCACCCAGCTCAGCAAGGTCTGGTACAGTCGTTCTCTATCTACATCGATACACTACTAGTATGTTCGGCGACAGCATTTATGATTATCATCACGGGTGCATACAACGTACACGGTGCAGAAGGCTTCCTAGTTCAGAACGTAGCAGCGGACATTGCGGCGAATGGCCCTGTCTTCACTCAGATGGCAATTGAAAGTGCATTACCGGGTATTGGTAAGCCGTTCATTGCGATTGCATTGTTCTTCTTTGCTTTCACAACCATCCTTGCGTACTACTACATTGCGGAAACAAATGTGGCCTATATCCGTCGCCACATCAAAGTTAACGGCTTGATGTTCGTACTGAAATTGGCACTTATTGCCGTTGTGTTCTACGGTACAGTTAAGACTGCAAACCTTGCGTGGGCAATGGGTGACGTGGGTGTTGGCCTGATGGCATGGCTAAACATCGTCGGTATTCTGATTATCTTCTTCATGGCGAAGCCTGCACTTAAGGCTCTAAATGATTATGAAGAGCAGCAAAAACAAGGCGTGAAAGAGTACACGTTCAACCCTGTAAAACTAGGCATCAAAGGTGCAGATTACTGGGAAGATAAATACCGTCGTAAGACAGGCAAAGAGCCTACAGCAGAAGAAGAGTCCAAACCTGTTGAGCAACCTTCAACCTAATTTGGATATCTAAGATAAAAAGCAGTGGTAAAAAAAGGGGTTAGCCTATGGCTAACCCCTTTCATCTTATGTTCCCAAATATATTTCTAACACGGCCATTAGCCATGCAAGCAATATTCTTTACGCTGCAACAGCTTCTGTTGCAACCGATGCTTTTTTCTCACCAATAGGAAGAATAGTACGGCCATATTCGTTGTTCAGTACTTGAGCCATCGCGAAGTAGATTGCACTTGCGCCACAGAAAATACCTTCAAAACCTGCAATTGTGCCAATCAGCTCACTCCCCGTGAAATCACGTGCGGCAAGTAGGAAAAACAGAATAGTTAGCGAGCCGAAAACCACTTGCTTCGCTGTTGGGTAGCAAAGAGAGCCGATAAACATGAAACCCGTGAAGATGCCCCACAGAGCTAGGTACCAACCCATAAAGTGTGCAGGGCTTGCTGGTAAACCCATGTAAGGCATAACAATCAAGCCAACCAATGTTAGCCAGAACAAGCCATAAGAAGTAAACGCGGTAGTACCAAACGTATCACCACGTTTAAAGCACATCATGCCGACAATCACTTGGCTCAGACCACCATAGAAAATACCCATTGCCAAAATCATTGAGTCAATTGGGAAGAAGCCTGCGTTATGAATGTTTAGCAGGATGGTTGTCATACCGAAACCCATCAGACCAAGTGGAGCTGGGTTAGCCAGTTTTGTTGACATTTCGCACACCTTTCAAAAAAATTAATAAAATTTACGCGCGAAGTTTAATTCCGTTCGATAAAAAAGATAGATCTGGAATGTGCAATCTAAGATTCCGAAAACCGTCCCATAAAGCTAGAAGCAATGGCAGGCTACGCCATCAATAGAATGAACAGTTGCTTGAAACCACTGTTCATTGTTCTTAGTAGTCGCAAATAAAAAAGCTCCTGCTTATTGCAGGAGCTTAGTTAATGAGTCATGAACCTTTTACATTACTGGCAAGAGATTTCATCCCAGAACCAGTTCGACTGAGTTGGCGTGTCCCAAACGCCCGGTCCGTTTTTAGCGACAAAACATTTACCTTCATGGGTAACTTTATCGCCGTTAGCAACCTGAGTTACACCTGCTTGCCACTGAATAAAGGTATCAGGCACTGGCGTAGGGTCAGGATTCGGAGTTGGATCTGGCGTAGGATCCGGTGTTGGTTCCGTTGGCGTTCCGGAAACTAATTCCCATGGCCCACCAGCACTCGGATTATCCCCCTGTGTCCACCATTTCGCTTTATACGTCGCCCCTTCATGGGTGACTTCATCACCTGTGTTGTACACCTTAGTAGCACTCCAAGCCTTTCCTGTGCCAGGATCAGGGTCAACCGGGTCTAACTGGTCAACAACACGCACTTCAGGCCAACTCGCGTGAGAGCCGTACAAATTAGTCACACATTTTTCGTAGTCACCCGGTACCAGCGCAGAGTAAGCGGTCTGGAATCCAACTAATTCACACTCAAATGAATAACCACCCGGACGATCAGCATAGTACTTCCAGTTGCCATCCCAGTTGGTGTACAACACATCAGTCGCACCATTTAGGTTAAGGCTGCCGTATGGAGTCTGTTGCCAACAGGTATTCTTTTCATCGGCTTCGATTGGAATCTGATAATAAGACGACAGTCCTTCCCAATATCTTATGCGGTTAACGGGTTGCCCTTTATTCTTATTCTGTTCTCCACACTCAATTCCCCCATTGATGATATTAATCGTGGTGCCAAAGCCATAACCAATCCCCGCTTCAATTTCACGTTGAGAAGGCGACCACGTTTTATCAATCACATGCAACATCGCTGGTTTCGGTGCTTGTGGCGTTAAAAAGAACCAGATCGCAGATGCTAAGTTCAACCAAGAGTCGGCAACTAAGCCTGGGTTGTTGAGCAAAACAGACGCATCACCATCAAACATTGCTTCGGAAAATGCGCCGTAATTAAAGTGGTAAGAAAGCTGCTTAGCACCACGTCCAAAATAACCCTGTCCAGCAGCACACGGCCATTTTTTGTTTTGCCAATCGTTCTGGCCACAACCAGTGGTATAGCCTTCCTGACCTTCTGACCAGCCCATTTCACGCACGTGTACAAGTGCCTGTTGCCACTCTTCAAGACCTAATGGGTTATCCGACACATTATCTTTGGCAATATGCCCCCCTGTTTCCTGCGCGAAGTGGGCAAATGCCGTCACGATCGAACGTTTACAGATCGCATCGGAATCTCGCCCATCCGTATACTCAGCACAAAACGCAGGGAACTTACCAATCGCACGTAGGAAGCGGGTATAAGTATATTCAGGCGCAGCCATATTAGTCAGAAAATCCCACTCAGCCTGAGGGAACACACGTTCAGCGCGCTTAACGTTATCCGGATTAGTGGCAAGGTTGGGCTCAATCGCCTCAACAACGCTATTCGGTGCTGTAGTGAGTGCCTGAGACCATATCTGGTACATAGGATCGGAAGTTTGTGCTTGTTCTGCCGCCTGAATATCAGCGCGGGCAACCACATAACCATTCGGATTCTGCGGGTCAGGTTGGATATTGGTCATCGCCCAACTGGACGACATAGCAGCCAAAGATACGGCGGCGGCCAAGTAACTTACTTTCTTCATCTCACTTTTCCTTGTTTTATAAAACTGAAAAGAGATTAGAAAAAGTCAGATCAAGAATCACGGTGAATGAACTCACCTGATGTTAAGTTGCGAGTCACTTTGTAGTTACAACGAAATAAGAAACGGTCTAGGCCAATAAAAATGTCTTTTGGCTTCAAAAACACCAAATAATTCACCGATATAGAATCCAATAACACTGTCATCATCAGCGAGCAATGTTAATTTATCAGAACATTACACTATATAATTATTAAGCCATTAAAAAAGCCAGCCCGAAGGCTGGCTCTTAACGTTTTGCATCAACGAACAGGATTATTCCCACTCAATCGTCGCTGGTGGTTTACCCGAAATGTCGTAAACCACACGCGAAATACCGTCAACTTCGTTGATAATACGGTTAGATACTTTACCAAGGAAATCGTATGGTAGGTGCGCCCAATGTGCCGTCATGAAGTCGATCGTTTCCACTGCACGTAGAGAAACGACCCAGTCGTATTTACGGCCATCGCCCATAACGCCAACAGAGCGTACAGGTAGGAATACCGTGAAGGCTTGCGATACTTTGTTGTAAAGATCCGCTGCATGTAGCTCTTCAATGAAGATAGCATCTGCACGACGTAGCAAGTCACAGTACTCTTTCTTGATTTCTCCAAGAACACGAACCCCTAGACCAGGACCTGGGAACGGGTGGCGGTAAAGCATGTTGTATGGAAGACCAAGCTCTAGGCCAATCTTACGAACTTCATCTTTGAACAGCTCACGTAGAGGTTCAACAAGACCCATTTCCATATCGTCTGGCAGGCCGCCAACGTTATGGTGAGATTTGATTACGTGTGCTTTACCTGTCTTAGATGCCGCTGACTCGATCACGTCTGGGTAGATAGTACCCTGCGCAAGCCATTTCGCGTTTTTCAGCTTCTTAGATTCTTCATCGAATACGTCGACAAATACGTGACCGATAGTCTTACGCTTCTCTTCTGGATCCGACTTACCTTCAAGAGCTGCAAGGAAACGCTCTTCTGCATCAACTTTGATGATGTTCAGACCGAATTGGTCACCGAACATATCCATCACTTGCTGACCTTCGTTTAGGCGAAGCAGACCGTTATCGACGAATACACAGGTTAGCTTGTCACCAATAGCGCGGTGAACCAGCATTGCGACGACAGATGAATCCACACCGCCCGACAGGCCTAGGATAACTTCATCGCCACCTACCTGCTCTTTAATACGCGCAACAGCATCTTCAATGATCGATTCAGAAGTCCAAAGCCCTTCACAACCACATACGCCAAGAACAAAGTTCTCAAGCATTTGCTTGCCTTGCTTAGTGTGCGTTACTTCAGGGTGGAACTGAACACCGTAGTATTTCTTCTCTTCATTGGCCATTGCCGCATAAGGACAAGTGTCAGTCTCGCCGACTTTTACGAAGTCCGCTGGAATTTCTACCACTTTGTCACCGTGGCTCATCCACACGTCTTGAGTTGCTTCAAGATCTTTAAACAGTGTCGATTCACCAGAAACTTTGACTTGTGCGTAGCCGAATTCACGCTCGGTTGACCCAGCAACTTTACCACCTAGCTGCTCAGCCATAGTCTGCATGCCGTAACATACACCTAGTACTGGCACACCAGAGTCAAATACATATTGAGGCGCGCGTGGAGAGTTATCTTCCGTTACGCTTTCTGGACCACCAGATAGGATGATACCGTCTGGATTGAATTCACGAATATCCGCTTCTTCAACGTCCCAGCTCCACAGTTCACAGTACACACCGATTTCACGTACACGGCGTGCGACTAGCTGAGTGTACTGAGAACCGAAGTCCAAGATCAGAATACGTTGGTCATGAATATTTTTAGTCATTTTGAGCAGTCTTATAAGCTAGGTTATTAAAACGGAGGCGAGTGTACTCGCCTCTTATTAATGCTTCAAGGAAAAAAGCAAACGTTTACGTCAGGTGTGTAGGTTTTATTTTTACAACAGTAAAAATTAACCTAGACGGTAGTTTGGTGCTTCCTTGGTAATTTGAACGTCGTGTACATGAGACTCTTTCATGCCAGCGCCCGAAATACGTACAAATTCAGCTTTAGTACGCATATCTTCAACGGTTGCACTGCCAGTAAGACCCATGCTTGAACGTAGACCACCCATTTGTTGGTGAACGATCTCTTTCAGGCGACCTTTGTATGCGATACGGCCTTCGATACCTTCAGGAACAAGTTTGTCGGCAGCATTATCAGACTGGAAGTAACGGTCAGATGAGCCTTGAGACATCGCGCCTAAAGAGCCCATACCGCGGTAAGCTTTGTAAGAACGGCCATTGTATAGAATGACTTCACCTGGTGCTTCTTCTGTACCAGCGAACATTGAGCCAACCATCACACATGATGCGCCAGCAACGATAGCTTTACAGATATCACCAGAGAAACGAATACCGCCATCCGCAATGACTGGAATGCCATATTCGTTCGCAACTTCTGCCGCATCTGCAATAGCAGTAACCTGAGGAACACCTACGCCAGTTACGATACGAGTGGTACAGATAGAGCCAGGGCCGATGCCCACTTTAACCGCACTGACACCCGCTTCAATCAGCGCTTTAGCGCCTGCACTAGTTGCAACGTTACCACCAATGATGTCTAGATCTGGGTAAGCCGCACGAGTTTCACGAATACGGTTTAGGACACCTTCAGAATGGCCATGAGAAGAGTCGATAAGTAGAACGTCAACACCCGCTTCAACCAAGGCTGCAACACGCTCTTCGTTACCTGCACCAGCACCAACTGCTGCACCAACGCGTAGACGACCTTGCGCATCTTTACATGCGTTTGGTTTACGTTCTGCTTTATGGAAATCTTTTGCTGTAATCATACCGGTTAGTTGGAACTCATCGTTCACAACCAGTACTTTCTCAACACGTGCTTCATGCATTTTCTCTTGCACTTCTTCACGAGTTGCACCTTCTTTTACTGCCGCCAGACGCTCCTTAGGTGTCATAACGACTTCAACTTTCTTAGAAAGGTCAGTTACGAAACGAACGTCACGGCCAGTGATGATACCAACTAACTCATTGTTGTCAGTTACGACAGGGAAACCTGCAAAACCATGCTTTTCTGTTAGAGCCACAACGTCTGCAATTGTTGCATCAGGGTTTACAGTAACCGGATGTGAAACCACGCCAGCTTCGTAAATCTTAACCTGATGAACCATTTCAGCTTGCTGCTCAATCGACATGTTTTTGTGGATAAAGCCAATGCCACCTTCCTGCGCTAGAGCGATAGCCAGACGAGCTTCCGTCACGGTATCCATAGAGGCAGAAATCATCGGAATGTTAAGGGTGATGTTTTTCGTCAGCTGAGTGCGAAGATCAGCTGTGTTTGGGAGAACGGTGGAGTGTGCTGGCACTAGTAGAACATCGTCGAATGTCAGCGCTTCTTTGGCAATTCTTAGCATTTGCAATATCTCACAATTAGAGGAGTAAAAGAACAATCCGGTCTCATCGTTTCGCATAATGAGGGCAGTTAGCGGAGAAGCTAGGCTGCATTTGGATTAGATATTGCGGACGGATTATACGGCTAACGCAATCGCTTGACCACAAGTTTTTTTAATTTTTTTCTTGCAATTCCCCCCTTGCTATGTATTATATTGCCGCTAATTTCCATACTCACGCCTATGAGATTAGCTGTGTCATCTTTGACCAATCAAAACATCTTCACTGTATCTCGTCTTAATTCTGAAGTTCGCCTATTACTAGAAAATGAAATGGGTATTGTGTGGTTGGTCGGCGAAATCTCAAACTTCTCTGCGCCCGTTTCAGGCCATTGGTATTTTACCCTCAAAGACTCCCGTGCTCAGGTTAAGTGCGCCATGTTCCGTGGTAACAATCGCCGGGTGACTTTTAAACCTCAGAATGGCAATCAGGTTTTAGTCAAAGCTCGTCTGTCATTGTATGAGCCTCGTGGTGACTACCAACTTATTATCGAGAGTATGCAGCCTGAGGGTGATGGCCGACTTCAGCAGCAGTTTGAAGAATTGAAAATGAAGCTGGCCGGTGAAGGTTTGTTTGCCCAAACCAGCAAACAAACATTGCCGGAGCACCCAAAACGCGTTGGCGTAGTGACCTCCAAAACCGGCGCTGCCCTCTTCGATATTCTTGATGTCCTTAAGAGGCGTGATCCTTCGTTACCTGTCGTGGTTTACCCGACACTAGTTCAAGGAGAGGATGCGGCCATTCAGATCGCACAGGCCATAGGTTGTGCGAATAGTCGCAACGAATGTGACGTGTTGATTGTTGGTCGAGGCGGCGGTTCTTTGGAAGATCTTTGGTGTTTCAACAACGAAATTGTCGCACGTACAATTGCAGCCAGTCAGATACCTATTATCAGTGCTGTCGGACATGAAATCGATGTGACTATCGCCGACTTTGTTGCCGATATGCGTGCACCTACACCATCAGCCGCAGCGGAATTAGTCAGCCGAGATAACAGCCACAAAGCGCAAGCCATCAATGCTCGTCAGCACAAACTTCATAGTGCTATTCGTCATTATCTGACCAAGCATAAACAAACCACGTCGACGCTACAGCACCGACTGGAACGTCAACACCCGTCTCATCAACTTCAGAGACAGAGCCAACAGCTCGACGAGTTGTCTGTTCGTCTGCAACGCTCAATGGAACGCTATCTGACTACCCGCAGTCAGAATGTAGAACGCCAGCAATATAAGCTACAACTCCACTCTCCAGTGGCGCGACTCAATGAACAGAAGCTGTCGTTACAAAGACTTGAGCAAACTCTGATGGACGCGATGGACAGAAAGCTACTTAACTCTCGCCACCAACTCGCACTGGCTGCTGAAAAACTGGATACTGTCAGCCCGCTCGCGACGTTAAAACGTGGATACTCCATTACTCAAGATGCATCAGGTAAAGTGCTGACCAAAGCGGCCGAGACAAAAACGGGTGATACTCTGGTCACCCGTTTATCTGACGGAGAGATACATTCTACCGTCGTTTAAGCCTGTTTAATGAACTGAAAGCCAACTCTGGACTTCGACTTAAGTTCGTTACAAGTGTGACAAAAATAGCTGGCGGAACCACAAGCCTGTAATTTTTCTAGCTTGTCTTCACACTCAGGGCAGTAGCCAACCTTGATGTAATCACTTGCACAGTCATTGCAGTGGTAATGACCTTGCCACTCTAGCTCTTTCTGACATACTGGACACGGATTCATATTGAATTCTCTTAATCGATGCTTCTACTGAGAGCTTATATTCTGAGACACTCCAGATACTATGATCTAAGTCACTCTCAGTGGTGAAGCTTAACCTGATACATCTGCTTATCCGCTTGTTTAATCAAGCACTCGATAGAGTCTAGGCGTTCAATATTCACAATAGACAACCCGACACTCACATTGACTTCAATCGTATGCAGTGGAGTAATCTCTGCCAAACTTTCTCTGAGCTCGGTATGCAGGGTCCGGAGAGCTTCTTCATCATCTGAAAACGCAAACGCGACAAACTCATCGCCACCATAGCGTCCACTAATGCCTGACTCTGAAAAACAGTGTTTGAAAGCGTGGCCAACTGCTGTTAACACAACATCCCCTGCTTCATGTCCATTCTTGTCATTGATCTGCTTGAACTTATCAATATCGGCAAAGAAGCATGCGACGTAAGTTAAATTGGTGTTGAGACAATCAGAGGCTCGCTGAAGCAACGCTCGTCGATTCAGACAACCTGTTAAGCAATCATAACTAGCGTGATAGTGAAGCTGCTGTTCAAGCTGATATTTTTCCCACGCGACAGCGTAAAGAGAAGCCAACATTTCTAGAACTTCCAGCTCTTCTTCGCTTGGCTTAGAAGGTTGCGAGCTGTATATCGCAAATGTCCCCATCACAGTCTTATCATTCGCTAATATAGGTACCGACCAGCAAGCACGAAGGTTAGCTTTTTCAGTAATAGAGAGAAAAGGCGCCCAGTTAGGGTGGTGATTGATGTCTTCCACCACAACCGTTCGCTTGAGAAAAGCCGCTGCACCACAAGAGCCGACGTTTTCCCCAATCTCAACCCCTTCTATCGCCTGATTGTAGAAATCAGGCAAACTAGGCGCATATTCCAAATGCAATTGTTGTGTCGGCTCATCAAGACGCAAAATGGACGCACGGCGTTCACCAAACCAATGCTCGGACAGATCAACCACTCTGCGATTGAGTTCTGCTTTCCCCATTCCTAATGCAAGCTTGGTGAGCAACTTATTGACCTCTCTGTGGGCGTGCAGAAGTCGGTTATAACTCATAAGGCTGACTCGTTTTTATTATTAACAGAACAAAGTAACATATAAGGTCATTTTATAATCAGACCTTAGCCACACTAGCATACTGAATAATTGATTATCGAGTTGACATCTATATTATGGGGTAAAGATCTTCATGAGATCATCGGCTAAATCCATTTTGATCAGCGATCACCCCTCAAAAGAATATTTATATAACCACACACCGAAAGCATAAGTTACATGTGCTGTTTTTGAATTTAAAACAAGATTAAACCCCAAAAAAAACACAAAAACCCAGGAATTTAGAATTTAATAAAATGATCGCATTCTAATTATTCCGCGATTACATTAGTGTGCATTTCAATATTTTGCGCATCAATTTGAATCAAATTAACCACAATGCCTTTGTATTCATTGAGGTTTTTAGCATGTGTACCACCGCAAGGGATTTCAGCAAGGTTCTGTTCTCCAAGATCACATCGCCAATAACGTGAGTCTGTTAACGCATCGCCACAGCATTTTATCTCGATATCAGAATCGACAGTTAACCATTGTGCTATCTGCTGGTTAACCCAGGATTGTATCTTTTCTAAATCAGCCAGCATGTCTGCACTGTTTAGCCCTCGCTTGCGCAGTGTTTTGCCAAGACGGTATGTATCGATACACTTATCTTCACTCACAAAGCTTGTCTCTTGGGCATAGCTGTTAAAGTCGTAGTAGCCGTGTGGGTCTTTACGATCTGCCTCTTTGCGCCAGTAACCATTTTCCACTAACACTTTGTTAAGCGCCAAATAGGCGATATGCCCAGCGCTGTGTCCCCGACTCAGTGCTTGCTGATACGGTTTGTCTACAACGAGTGTGACCTCCTGCTGAGCCACAAGGCCTGTGACCGATTTATCTAGGCAATGCACAACAACAAATGCCCATCCTTCTTCATCGCGTTTGACTGGGATTGCACTGTCAACGTAGAGCTCATCACTGCTGAGTTCAACAGCGCCAACCAAACAATCAATCACCACGTGACCGTCAATGGTTCCTTTATCCGCTGGATGATCAGGCCAGATATAGCTTACGGGATGGAATGGGGTCATTTCGGTGATGAGGTAAAGGTAATCTTGTCCCAATTCAACGCGTTGAACCTGAGAAATAAGCTGCCACGTATCGTGACAAAAGCGTGTAATTGTAGGTGTAACAGACATCTAGCTATCCTGTATAAAAAAAGCGCCCTTTTTTAAAGGCGCTTTTTGTTGTTCTATATTATTTCTTGCGGTTTTTCATCATGCTCATCAAGCGCTTACGTTTACGCTCTTGAGACAAGGTCATCTTATTTGACTTACCTTCAAATGGGTTATCGCTGTTTTGGAATTGAATTCGAATTGGCGTGCCCATGATCTCTAATGACTTACGGTAATAGTTCATCAGATAGCGCTTGTAAGAATCCGGCAGTTCATTAACCTGATTACCGTGAATCACCACGATTGGTGGGTTATAACCGCCTGCGTGTGCATATTTCAGCTTCACACGACGACCACGAACCAATGGTGGCTGGTGATCTTCTGTCGCCATTTTCATGATACGAGTCAGAACCGAAGTGCCCACACGAGTGGTCGCTGACTTATATGCTTCCTGAACTGATTCGAACAAGTGGCCAACACCAGTACCGTGAAGAGCAGAAATAAAGTGAATACGAGCGAAGTCAACAAAGCCAAGACGACGATCAAGTTCTTTCTTAACGTGCTCTTTAACGTCCATATCCAAGCCATCCCACTTGTTAACGGCAATGACAATCGAACGACCTGCGTTCAATGCAAAGCCAAGCAGGCTAAGATCTTGGTCTGAGATGTTTTCGCGTGCATCGATAACAAGCAGTACAACGTTAGCATCTTCTACCGCTTTCAAAGTCTTAACAACGGAGAACTTCTCTACTGTTTCGTTGATACGCTTACGACGACGGACACCCGCAGTATCGATAAGAACATACTCTCGACCGTCTCGCTCCATCGGAATGTAGATGGAGTCACGAGTCGTGCCCGGCATGTCATACACAACCACACGCTCTTCACCAAGGATGCGGTTAGTTAGCGTCGATTTACCAACATTTGGACGACCGATAATCGCCAATTTGATTGGTTGATCTTGAAGACGCTTAAATTCCGCTTCCGCTTCTTCTTCAGTGTAATCAAGCTTCTCTTCATCTTCGTCAATGAAGTCTGTCAGATCTTCGATTTCACCTCGTGCTTCTTCCGCCATTTTCTCAGCAAATGGGTTTAGTGCGCGGTCGATCAATGCACCCACACCACGGCCATGTGCCGCAGCAATCTGGTACATGCTTTCAACGCCTAGCTGCCAGAAGTCAGCCGAAGCTGCATCCGCATCAATGCCATCAACTTTGTTAACGACAAGCATTGAAGGCTTTTCAATCTTACGCAGGTGATTAGAAATCGCGATGTCCGATGGAGTTAGACCGGCACGGCCATCCACCATAAACAGTACAACATCAGCTTCATCAATCGCCGCAAGCGACTGTTCAGCCATTTTAGTTTCAACACCTTCTTCAGTACCATCGATACCACCAGTGTCAATAACAATAAATTCGTGTTCACCAAGCTTAGCTTGGCCATATTTACGGTCACGAGTTAAGCCAGGGAAGTCCGCGACTAATGCGTCACGCGTGCGAGTCAGTCGATTAAACAACGTTGATTTACCAACGTTTGGACGCCCTACCAGAGCAACAACAGGTACCATAACAACCTCTACAATATACTTTCTATGTAGTTATAGGTAATGACTAATCCCAATACCAGTGTTTACCTATAACTACAGATTTTCTTTTGTTCTATCCAATAAAACGGCTCCCAACTGTTACCAGCCAGGAGCCGAATGTGAATTATATCACACGATTACTTGGTAATGCTCAGTTTCTTTACATCGCCATTACGTGTTACTGCAATGTAGCCATCTGGAACATTAATTGGCGCGACAGCGAAGCCGCTGCTGTTGATTTGCTGCTGTGCAACAAACTCGCCAGTATCGCGGTCAAGCCAATGCAGATAACCTTCGCTATCGCCTACAACCACATAACCATCAATGAGTGCCGGTGCGGTCAATAGACGGTGTTCAAGTTGCTCGTTACTCCAAAGCTCTGTGCCACTGCGTGCATCAACGGCAACCAGATAATCTTTATCTGTCACCACAAACAGACGACCACCATCGCTGGCAAGATCAGTAGATGACGAGTATTTACGCTTCCAGACTGACTTACCCGAGCGCAGATCAATAGCGGTCAACTGACCGTTATAACCAACAATATACAGTGTGCTACCAAGAACCAGTGGAGAAGCATCAACGTCGACTAGACGATCGATTTCTGTTGCTCCTTGTGGCGTACCGATAGGCTGTTGCCAAATCAGCTGACCACGCTCTGCAATCGCAGCCGCTAGACGACCATTCGCTGTTCCCCAGAATACACCGCCAGATACCGTCACAGGAGCGCTGTTACCGCGCAGAGTCAGACTTGGAACTTCTGTGCTGATGGTCCACTTGGTATCACCGGTTGCCTGATCCAGAGCAATCAACATACCCGTTGCAGTGTGAACAATAACTAAGTTGCTTTCCGTCGCAGGTGCCGCTAGCACTTCACCTTCAACATCTACACGCCAGTTAACTTCACCTGTTTCTTCGTTCAGGGCAATCACCTGACCGTTTTCACTACCAATAAAAATTTGGCTGTAACCTGCAGTGATGCCACCAGATAAGCGAGCGGGAACATTCTGTTCAAGATCTTGTTGCCACAAGGTACTGCCATTTTCAGGGCTCAGTGCCTTCACAATACCTTCACGGCTTGCAACAAAGACTTTGTCATAAGCATATTCAGGAGACAATTTAGAGAAGTAGTTTGATACGCCATCACCAACACTGGCACTCCATTCACTCTTCGGAGTGAATTCACTGTCAACCTGAGGCACTGGCGCCATGATAATGGTATCTTCTTCACTGGCACAGCCAGCAAGAACACCCAAAATGGCCGCCGCAGTGAGGGCTTTTTTCAGCATTTTATTCATGCACAGCACCATTACTTCGCCAGGTCGTCCAGTTTCATTTGTATAGTCTGACTTGCATCATCCGCTTGCTGTGCTTCGGTATAAGCTGCGTACGCACCTTCCGCGTCACCTTTACGAAGAAGAATATCCCCTTTCAGCTCCGCAACACGTCCAGCCCAGCTTTCATCATTGATTGCAGCAAGCTCAGAAACAGCCGCATCAAATTCACCTTGTTCTGCTTTCAAGCGAGCAAGACGGAAAGAAATAACAGAAATGAGTGCTTGGTCTTCAGTCGCTGTTTTTGCCCATTCAAGTTGTGCAAGTGCTTCATCTAAGCTGCCCGCTTCAACCTGAACTTTAGCCAGCTGAAGAGCCGCTAGGACTGCATACTGAGTCTCTTTGTTGCCATCAATAAAGCTCTGAACCGCACCTTCACCTTCAGCACCTTTGGCCGCTAGCTCCTGAACAGCTTTAGTATAACTTTCAGACGCCGCTTCCTGAGCTGCTGTCACTGAATCTTGGTAGTAGCGCCAACCAAATAGGCCACCCAGACCGATAACCGCGCCGAAAATCACCGCTTTACCGTTTTCTTTCCACCAATCTTTGATCGCTTCTACTTGTTGTTCTTCAGTATCGTAGAGTTCCACTTCCTGTCCTCTTAAATCTAAAAAGTGGTGACTAGAATCACCACTTCAAATTTGAATGCGTTTAAACCAACTCTGCCAGCTTAGCTGCAACGTCTGCTTGGCCGTAAGTTTCTTGAGTACCGCCAATCAGGTCTTTCAGTACCACAGTGTTATCTGCTACTTCGTTCTCACCAAGAACCAGTGCCACTGCTGCACCCACCTTGTCGGCACGCTTAAATTGTTTCTTAAAGTTGCCACCACCGAAATGGTTCATCACACGAATGCCAGGAACTTGCTCACGTAGTAGCTCAGCCAGCTTCATGCCCGCCATCATAGTGCCTTCGCCCGCAGTAACCATGTAGACATCAACAGAGCGGCGAACGTCTGTCAGTTCTAGCGTTTCTAGCATGAGAACCAGACGCTCAAGACCCATTGCGAAACCGACAGCTGGCGTTGCTTTACCACCCAACTGTTCGACTAGGCCATCATAACGGCCACCGCCACATACCGTGCCTTGAGCCCCTAAGCTTTCCGTGATCCACTCAAAGACCGTGCGGTTGTAGTAATCAAGACCACGAACCAGACGCTCATTTACTGTGTATTCGATACCTGCAGCGTCAAGAAGTTCACAAAGACCAGCAAAATGTTGTTTGGACTCTTCACCAAGGTAATCTGAAAGACGTGGCGCATCACCAAGAATCGCCTGAACATCTGGGTTCTTGGTATCCAGAACGCGCAGCGGGTTTGTGTGCATACGACGCTTGCAGTCATCATCCAGAATATCGATGTGTTGCTCAAGGAAGGCAATCAAAGCTGTGCGGTAGTTGGCACGGTCTTCAAGAGAACCTATAGAGTTCAGCTCAAGACGAACGTGCTTATCAATACCCAACTCACGCCACAGACGTGCTGTCATCATGATAAGTTCAGCATCGACATCTGGACCATCCAAACCAAACACTTCTACACCACACTGGTGGAATTGACGGTAGCGGCCTTTCTGTGGACGTTCATGACGGAACATAGGTCCCATGTACCATAGACGCTGCTCAGAGCGGTCAATCAGGCTGTTCTCAATACAAGAGCGCACACAACCAGCAGTCCCTTCAGGACGAAGAGTTAGGCTGTCACCATTGCGATCGTCAAAGGTGTACATCTCCTTTTCAACCACATCCGTGACTTCACCGATAGCACGGCTAAATAGATGAGTCATCTCAACGATTGGCATGCGCACTTCGCTGTAACCGTATGCGCTGATTACATTCTTCACTGCATTTTCAAGTTTTTGCCACAGTGGTGATTGAGTTGGAAGGCAGTCGTTCATGCCTCGAATTGCTTGGATTTTCTTTGCCACAATATTTACCGTAATTTTGGTTACGTTGAGATTAATCTTTTACTTTTACGTCGATGCGGTTTGCTTCGTCTAATGTTGAAGCTTTCGCACGAATTTTAGCTTCTAGCTGGTCAACAAGGTCATTATTGTCGAAACGCTCTTTCTGACGTTTACCGTCTTCGTAGAATGCGCTCTTCTTGTTACTGCCAGCAAGACCAAGATGAGAGACTTCTGCTTCACCCGGGCCATTGACGACACAACCGATGATAGACACGTCCATCGGAGTGATAATGTCTTCAAGACGCTCTTCTAACGCGTTAACCGTGCTAATCACATCAAACTCCTGACGTGAACAGCTTGGGCAAGCAATGAAGTTGATACCACGGGAGCGAATACGTAGGGATTTAAGAATATCAAAGCCTACTTTGATCTCTTCAACCGGGTTAGCTGCCAGAGAAATACGCAGCGTATCACCGATACCTTCTGCCAATAGCATACCTAGGCCAACCGCAGACTTCACAGAACCCGCACGAGCACCGCCCGCTTCAGTAATGCCCAAGTGAAGTGGCTGATCAATTTTCTTCGCCAACAAGCGATACGAATCCACAGCGAGGAATACATCTGACGCTTTCACACTGACCTTGAACTGGTCAAAGTTAAGACGATCCAGAATATCGACATGACGCATTGCAGACTCTACCAGAGCCTCAGGCGTTGGTTCGCCGTACTTCATCTGGATATCTTTTTCCAGAGAGCCGCCATTCACACCGATACGGATAGGAATATTCTTATCGCGCGCGCAATCAACGACTGAACGAATACGATCTTCGTTACCGATATTACCTGGGTTGATACGCAGACAGTCAACGCCGTACTCCGCGACTTTCAGCGCGATACGGTAGTCAAAGTGAATATCAGCCACCAGCGGAATATTGACCTGCTGCTTAATTTGCTTAAAGGCTTCAGCCGCATCCATAGTAGGAACTGACACGCGAACGATATCAGCACCGACATTTTCCAGTGATTTTATTTGTGCAACAGTCGCTTCGACGTCTGTTGTTCTGGTGTTAGTCATCGACTGCACTGCAATCGGAGCACCGTCACCAATAGGCACATCGCCCACGTAAATACGAGTCGATGGGCGACGTTTGATAGGAGATTCGTGTTGCATATTTATTTCTAAGGTAAGGTGAATCTTGCTACTTTGCCTGAAGTATACCCAGAAAGGTCGACAGGTTCACTTGATAATGTCATTGAAACGTTTTCAGGGGCACCCAAAATCACTTTATAAGGCCTTTCACCGCTCACTTGTAAATCCTGACCAGCTTTCTTAATGCCTGTCGCCAGTGTTTTACCCGTCGCATCTTTCACCTGAATCCAACAGTCATCGCTGAAAGACATTTCTAAGAGGTTGGCGACAACGGGTTCAGAAGAATTTTCGTTTTCTTTCTCTGGTTGGTTCTGCTCAGCGGCAACAACCGGTTCAGTGACTGGCTCCGTGACGACTTCAGGTTCAGCAGGCTCAGTAATTGCTTGGACAACTTCAGTTGGCTGCTCAACGATTTCAGGCTCAGCCGTTGCTGTTTCAACCGGAGTAGTGACCTCTTCAAGTGGCTGTTCAACCACTTGCTGGCCCTCTGGTGATTCATTAATCAGGCTTGGCTCAACCGCAGCAAAATCTAGCTCATTGTTTTCAGCCAGTTCTTGCTCGATTTTCATTTCTTGTTCCGTTGCAGTGGTCAGCTCAACTGCGCTGTTTTCTTGATTTTGCCACCACCAAACGGAAGAGATACCGACAATAATGGCAAAAATGCCCCATGTCAGAGTCATAATGCGGCTATCGTGTTTTTCTTTATTGGTCTTCTGCGAAAAGCTTTGCATCTCATGCTCTTCGTGCTGCGCTTCACCACAATCATCTAATGCGCACAACACCACAGATTCTTTAATGCCCACGACACGTGCATAAGAGCGTAGGTAACCACGAGTAAAGGTCGCCACCTGTTCACTTTCAAATTGATTCAATTCGATGTTTTCAATGATGGAGCGACGCAAACGTAGTCGATCCGCCACTTGTTGCTGCGTCAGGCCGAGCTCTTCACGTTTTTGTTTTAAAATCGTACCCGCTTCGATTTTATTCTCTTCTTGTACTGGTGTTTGCTGTTCAACACTCATAATGTTTTAACGTCTCTTTTCAGGGGATTCTGAGCCAATCGCACGTTTATCGTTTTTCGTTAGTTGTGCTGGTTTTGTTCAAAATCCAAAATTTTTGAGGATATTGCCTCACCAAATTGCATAAAAGTACTTCACTCAATCGCAGAGGTATTACCTCTAAAGCACTAAAGTTTAATTCTAATA
The DNA here is from genome assembly GCF_947311885.1 of Vibrio sp. St2. Classification (NCBI taxonomy): domain Bacteria; kingdom Pseudomonadati; phylum Pseudomonadota; class Gammaproteobacteria; order Vibrionales; family Vibrionaceae; genus Vibrio; species Vibrio sp. St2. Next base: position 66,943 of record NZ_CAMZNA010000008.1, read on the forward strand.
GATATCAGAGATGAAACAACATAGAAAAGGCGCATAAATTACAAGCAGCTCAAGGTTTTTCCTGATTTTGACATTATTTAGCAACACCAATTTACAAAAAAGCCAGAGCTGAGCCCTGGCTTTGTCGTCAAAACACTCAATTAAACTGCTTTTACTGCGATGGTGTCGCCTTTGGCTGCTCGAATCATCGCGGTACGTTTGGTACGGTCAATCACATCACCGACCAACTGACCACAAGCGGCATCAATATCATCACCACGCGTTTTACGAACCGTCACTGTATGCTCATATTGCATTAATGTTTTCTGGAAACGGTCAATGCGTGAGTTGCTTGGTTTTTTGTAAGGTGAACCCGGATAAGGGTTAAACGGAATCAGGTTAATCTTACACGGCGTATCTTTCATCAGCTCAGCCAATTCACGCGCATGGTCCATATCATCGTTTACATGGTCCAGTAGCACGTATTCCACAGTCACTTTACCGCGGTTCGCATTGGAAGAAGCGATGTAACGACGCACAGATGCTAGGAAGTCTTGAATATCCCAACGGTCGTTGATTGGCATGATTTCACTGCGCAACTTATCGTTTGGTGCATGAAGTGAAATCGCTAGCGCGACATCAATTTGACCTGTCATTTGATCCAGACCCGATACCACACCAGAAGTCGATACCGTGACGCGACGTTTAGATAGACCAAAACCTAGATCATCCAACATCAATTCCAATGCTGGGATCAGGTTTTTCATGTTTAGCAGTGGCTCACCCATACCCATCATCACAACGTTAGTGATAGGACGACGGCCTGTCTCTTTTTCCAAACCGATTTCACGTGCTGCACGCCATACCTGACCAATAATCTCAGAGACTTTCAGATTACGGTTAAAGCCTTGCTGAGCGGTTGAACAGAACTTACATTCCAATGCACAACCAACCTGAGACGACACACACAAAGTCGCACGATCATCTTCAGGAATGTAAACCGTTTCTACGTCTTGGTCGCCAACCTTCATCGCCCACTTAATTGTGCCGTCTGAAGAGTGTTGAGCTTCCGCCACCACAGGGGCTTTAATCTCACACCGATGGATCAGCTTCTCACGCAATTTCTTGTTAATGTTGGTCATCTTCTCGAAGTCATCGACACCAAAATGGTAGATCCACTTCATCACCTGCTCGGCACGAAATGCTTTTTCACCAAGCTCTTCAGCAAAAAACTTGCGCATTCCTTGGCGATCAAAGTCGAGTAGATTGATTTTTTCAGTGGTCATGTGGCCTCACGAAACGACGTAACATTAATTAAGGGCGCGAATTGTACAGCCTTTATTCAGCGACAACAAGAGGTCTAACACCCTGTATTTTTTAAGGCATTAATATCTCAGTGATTAAATTTTATACAGAAGCAATCAACCCGCCAAATCGGCGGGTTGCGGTTAGCAGGAGACTTGTTTTATCTGTTCGACAATCGCTTTTAAACCATTGCCTCGCGATGGGCTAAGATGGGCGATGAGACCCAATTTTTCAAAGTACTCATCAATATTGAATGCCTGAATTTCTGCGCTGGTTTTGCCATCATAAGCCGCCATAACGAGCGCAATGAGGCCTCGCACAATACGTGCGTCGGAGTCGGCGCAAAAGTGCCACACACCATCAAGGTTTTCACTCACCAGCCAAACCTGGCTTTCACAGCCAGAAACCGTGACTTGTTCAGACTTCAGCTCATCAGGCATCGCAGGAAGTTTTTTTCCCCACTGAATAACCTGACGGTAACGATCTTCCCAGCCTTTAAAGCCTTGCATAGTGGTAACGATGTCTTCTACTTGAATATCAGTGCCAAAAGGTGACTGTGGGAATGAGGACATAAGAATCTCCAAACGAACTATTTACGGTATTTCTGAATCAGCTTCTCGACAATGCGCGAAACCGCCACAAAGCCGAATGTTGCGGTAACGACCGTTGCCGCTCCAAATCCACTGGCGCAGTCCATACGTTTTGGCCCTTCCGCTGTCGATTTTACACCACACACGCTGCCATCTGGCTGAGGGTATTTCAGTTGTTCCGTTGAAAATACACACTCAATGCCAAATTTACGCTGAGGATTCTTGGGGAAATTGTGGTGACGACGCAAAGTATCTTTGATTTTTTTCGCCAATGGATCTTGGATGGTTTTGGTCAGGTCAGCAACTTGAATCTGGGTTGGATCGACTTGCCCGCCTGCACCACCGGTAGTGATCACTTTAATCTTGTTGCTACGACAGTACGCTAGCAATGAAGCTTTCGCTTTCACGCTGTCGATCGCATCAAGCACGTAATCAAACTCTTTTGACAGATACTCGTGCTGGTTGTCTGGCGTAATAAAGTCATCAATCAGATTCACTTTGCACTCTGGATTGATAAGCCTGACGCGTTCGGCCATCACTTCAATTTTACTCTGTCCCACCGTACCGCTCATGGCATGGATCTGACGGTTGATGTTAGTGACACAAACGTCATCCATATCAATCAAGGTCAACTCACCGATGCCTGTACGAGCCAATGCTTCAACCGCCCAAGAGCCTACGCCGCCAATGCCGATCACACAAACGTGCGCAGCGCGAAGGATCTCCACTTCGCTATTGCCATAAAGACGACGAGTGCCGCCGAAGCGTTGTTTGTAGTTGTCTGAAGCCGGAGTATCAAGTTCGCGCATGGTGCTGTTCTTCCGCCGAGTGATGGTACAAAAATAAAGAGTGCGATTTATACGCACTCTTTATTAAAAAGTCTAGATGAGAAAAAGCTATTGTAACTTCTCGGGAGGCAATGCCCAAGGAGCCTGAGTTGACGAGTTTTCCAGCCCCAGCTTCCAGACCCGCCCAAAGTGCTTATAGTGACCCGCCTCAGTGCCTGCTCTCGGCCCCATACCATGGTATAAATCGAGGTGATTCTGCTTCACCGCACCACCGGTATCGAGAACAATCAGTAGGCGTAACTGATGGGCACCACTCCAAGTGCCATCGGCATTGAGCAATGGCACTTCAGCAAGAATAGGTGTTCCCATAGGGAAAATCGAACGGTCACCCGCCACGGATGCCATTGGCAGTAATGGGATCCCAGCAGTACCTGTTACTGGAGCATCCGCTCGGGGCTCAAAGAACACATAAGATGGATTTTGTTCAAGTAACTCACGAACGGTCGCTTCATCATTTGCCATCACCCACTCTTTGATAGCTTTCAGCGACATTTTTTCGCGCGGAACTTGGTCTCGCTCAATCAACACCTTACCAATACTGACGTAAGCTTTGTTGTTTTTCCCACCGTAGGCAAAATACTCCAGCGTATCGTCATCTTCAAAATGAACAAAGCCGCTGCCCTGCACTTCCATCAGGAATGGGTCGATCATATTCGCCGCATAGCCTAATTCCAGCCCTTGCCCTTCTAATGCGCCACCATAAATTTGAGCGCGCGTCGGGCAGTCAGCCTCACACTCTGGTTTGCCATAGACAGGGTATTTGTAGGTTTCATTCGGTTCATGGCGCAATTCCATCACCGGTGAGAAATAGCCGGTAAACAAGACGTTACCTTGCTTATCACCGCCGCCTAGCTGGGCAGTTTGAATGCCAAAGTCAGCTAACTGCGCAGGATCACCACTCTGTAATACCCATTCATTGAGCTTTTCATACAAAGGCTGATAAACCCGAGCCATAGAAGGTGAGTTTTCAACGACTTGTTGAGACTGTTTGGTAAATTCAGTGAAATCCCTTGGTTTGTCCGATTCTACAACTGCGGTTTTATTCAGAATCGAATTAAATTCACCATCAAGATATTGTTGAGCACGATCGTGCGGTTGTGCACAGCCAAACAGAACACTGGCTGCCACAATTGGAAGATATTTTTTGAACACAGGTTTATTCCTTTCAAGCCTGTAACAAAGGATGACAAACTCAAACGGTTAGCGCAATCAGATAGACGTTAACGAATGTTATTTTTGGACTTTTCTGACAATTGATAAATAGGCTGATAATGCGGTTCAGAAATCAGTCTCATCTGGCTGAAGCTCTGATTAAGGATTTGGTAACGACGCTTTTCTTCGCCCACCTGAAATTCAACATAGCTCCCGTTAAAGCGGTAACGCGTGTTAACCACACCACCGTCAATCACCACACCGGTTTCATTGAGCACGAAGCGGTCTGCAGAGTAAGGCGCCACACCCTGTTCGACCCATGTTCCATAAACCATTGAATTAGGATGTGTAATATCCTGATATCGGTCGTAGAGCACTTTGGATACAAAGATGGCAGCTACGGCCAGCACAACAGCAGCAATCAATACTCCACGCTCTAACAATTTCTTTTTCTTCAAATTTAACGCCTACTTTGAACTTCATTAACCAGCTAATGATAAGTTTATTTATTAAGTTAAGTGTTAGCCTAATTACTTAACTTTGCTAGAAATAAGTATGGTTCTCACCACACCTATAACATTCAAAAATATCTCCAGCTATTGAGTTGATACGTTTTTTGGCGCTCTCTCCCAAAAAGCCCTTGCCGACAAGGGAATAAAATTGCAATATAATCACATATAAATTCATCTTTATTGGATAAATAGTGAAGATTCGTAATACCGCTTTAGTCAAAGGCTTCCGCCAATCGGCCCCTTACGTGAATGCCCACCGTGGCAAAACCATGGTCATCATGCTAGGTGGCGAAGCGGTTGCTGATAACAATTTTGCTAATATTATCAGCGATCTGGCTCTGCTTCATAGCTTGGGGGTCAAGATCGTCCTCGTCCATGGCGCGCGCCCGCAAATCAATCGAATTCTAGACCGATTCCAACATGATACGCCCTATCACAAAGGCGTTCGTATTACTGATGAAACTAGCCTAGATATCGTCATGCAAGCCGCAGGACAACTTCAGTTAGCCATTACCGCCCAGCTGTCGATGAGTTTGGGCAATACGCCTATGGCCGGTACTCAGCTTAACGTCGTGAGCGGTAACTTTGTCATTGCACAACCACTTGGTATCGATGATGGGGTGGATTACTGTCACAGTGGTCGAATACGTCGAATTGATGTCGAAGGCATCAACCGTACACTCGATCAAGGCTCCATAGTGCTACTTGGCCCAATTGCCAGCTCAGTAACCGGTGAATCCTTCAACCTTTTATCCGAAGAAGTTGCAACTCAAGTTGCACTCAAATTACATGCTGACAAGTTAATTGGCTTTTGTTCGGAACAAGGGGTCATTGATGAGAATGGAAATGCTGTTGCTGAGCTCTTCCCGCGTGAAGCAGAGCAGTTTCTCGAAAAACTTGAACAAGACAGCGGCAATAGCGAAGACAGTGCCTCGGGTACTATCCGCTTTCTGCGTGCAGCCACAACCGCCTGTCGAGCTGGCGTCCCACGCAGCCATTTGGTGAGTTATAAAGTCGATGGCGCCTTGATTCAGGAGTTGTTCTCCTTAGATGGTATTGGTACTCAAATCGTAAGAGCGAGTGCTGAGCAAGTTCGCCAGGCTGACATCGACGATATTGGCGGGATACTAGATTTAATTCGTCCTCTCGAAGAACAGCGTGTGCTGGTTAGACGTTCTCGCGAGCAGCTTGAACAAGAGATCCATCAGTTCACCATCATCGAGAAAGATGGCTTGATCATCGGCTGCGCAGCGCTTTACCCATACACTCAGGAAAAAATGGCAGAAATGGCGTGTGTCGCCATTCATCCAGAATATCGTGATGGCAACCGTGGCGTCTTGCTGCTCAACCACATCAAATTACAATCAAAGGCTCAGGGGATTAAGCATATTTTCGTCCTCACGACTCGCAGCCTGCATTGGTTCCGCGAACAAGGCTTCTATGAAATGTCGGTTGATTTTCTCCCTTCGCAAAAGCAAAACCTCTACAACTACCAAAGAAAATCGAAGATTTTAGCGATTGAACTGTAATGCATAGTGACAAGACAAAGAGCTAGGCAGTTTCTTTGTCCTGTCTCACCACTGAAACGCTGTTATCACTATTTAGATCAATTTTTCCGCTTTATTTTGTCGCATTAACTGGTTAAAATTCGAGCTCCCTAATAACCCGCTACGGGAAAAAGGGGAGCCCGATTGGACTCGTCTTCAACTTACAGGCACCTAAGCCTGATAAGTCGCACGGATTGCTTGAGGTAGATAACAACGTCACTAAGAGCAAATGACCGATGAAAACCATCATCTGTAACTCGATCCAGAGTTTCTGGGATATGGCTGATAACGAACTTCTGGAAGGGCTAGACGTCCACTGCGTCTTTCCTGTCAGTAAGGGTTTAAAAGCATTTATATTGAACTACCAGCAGAAGTACGGCATCCGCAGTATCTCTTTCAGCCAGGCAATTCAATAACTCCTCTCAATAGCCATGGATGGTAATTGTTATAAACGGTTTACCAAGCCACTTGCTCTCTCAGTCCTGATCTTCACCCCTCGCGCCAACACTCTGTCATCCACATATAAACTCAATTTTTGCTTTGCACGTGTAATGCCCGTGTAGATAAGCTCACGAGTCAGAATTGGCGTAAATTCCGGTGGCAATATCATCAAGGTGTGCTCAAATTCACTGCCCTGTGATTTGTGAATCGTCATCGCGTAGGCTGTTTCATGCTCTGGTACTCGGCTTGGAAGCACAGCTTTAACCGAGCCATCGGGAAGTTCGAAAAACACCTTCAGTCGCTCAACTCCGTCCGAGTTATCACGTAAACAAAGGCCAATATCACCATTGTACAAACCCAATGCGTGATCGTTACGTACCACCATAACGGGCCTTCCGTGATACCAAACCTCGTCCTGAACCTGAATCATTTTACGTGCGTTTAATGCTCGCTCTATGCGTTGATTAAGTCCTGAGATGCCAAAATCTCCTTCCCGAACGGCACACAGCAAACGACATTTTGCGAACAGCTGCAGCGCATCTTTTGCACGCTGATGAGTGGTTTCTGGTTGTTCCGTATCAGGATCTATCACTACTTGTCCGAGTCGCTTTAAGTAATGGCTGTATTCCTGTGCCAATGTTTGAATCATCTGACTGTAGTGCTGACCATCGATAGGAAATCTCGCTATGTCTTCGAAATCTCGCTGCCAGACCCAATCGACTTTTTGCATTGAGCCGGAATTGATCGCTTTCGCTAATTGTCCGATACCTGAACGGGCATCAAATCGGTAGCTCTTTTGCAGCATGCACAAACTATCAGCAATAGTCGCCGTCGTATTGGAGGAGTGGGCTAGTGTCTGGTAGCCAGTAAGCTGAGCAATCACACCAGCGTGAAGAGCACTGTAGCCTTGTTGGTAAAAGGAGCAAATGTCCCCCAGCACAGCCCCAGCTTCCACCGACGCAAGCTGATCTTTATCACCGAGCAGTATCAAACGAGCATGTTTAGGCAGTGCATCCACCAGCTTGCACATCATAGGCAGATCCACCATAGAGGCTTCATCCACCACTAAGATATCAAGGTGAAGTGGATTGTGTTGGTTGTGACGAAATTCAACGCTGTTTGGCACCGCTCCTAGCAAGCGATGCAAAGTGCTGGCATCGGTCGGGATTTGCTCTTTCAGCGCAGGTTCAACAGGCAATTCTGCTACCGCCTTACCGATAGATTCCGTCAGGCGCGCAGCCGCTTTACCTGTCGGAGCGACGAGCTTAATCACCGGAACATCTCCAGCTTGCAGAGCCTGAGTGATCAGAGCGGCAAGTAATTTCGTCACTGTAGTAGTTTTTCCGGTACCCGGCCCACCAGAAATCACTGCAAAGCGTCGCGTCAATGCCACAGCTGCCGCTACTTTTTGCCAGTTAACACAGACCGACAAAGGTACCAGCTGATCCAGTACGTTCAAATGCTCTATTTTGGTCGCACTAAGGAGCTTTTGGTCTATGGTAGGCCAATCGAGCTGTTCGCTGCTCACTACATCAAGATGATCGCAGACTAACTGCTGTCTGAGTACCTGTGTCGAACTCCCATCAGATTGCGCGGAGGCTTGGGCAGTAAAGAGATAACGATAGTTTCTGGCGAACAGATGATTCAGCAACTCTGCCAGTTTTTGAGCATCAGTAGGCTTTAGGATCATGGGTGACCCAAAGCTGTTCAAGCGATTTGCCAATACAACTTCGTAATGCCAATAGCGATGCAGGTAAAGTCGTTCACCGTCAAAAATCATTGGCGATGTCTGCCCTTGCTCCCCGACCAAAGATGAAGCCTGAAGTAGTGATGGCCAATCTGCCTTTTGTAGCATTTGATTTAGCTCGATAGCCGCCTCACCAAACAACCCCAATTTAGCTGCCAAATCCACAGGCTGTCCGTAACTGTCAAACAGTGGCAAGCAAATATGCCCCTTACCTAACTCGCAGCTGAGGACTGCCGCAATAAAAGCAACGTATTCATCTTTACTTTGAGCAAGAATAAAACGAGCAAACTGATAATCAATCTGTCGGATTGAACCTTTGCTCGCCAGAGGCTGAAGACGCGAAAAGAGATCTTGCATGATTAGAGTAACTCCATCTGACCAGAGCTGGACTGTTTCGGTTCAATAGGACGCCCTTCAATCAGGCTGTCCATGTCTTCGAGAAACTCAAGTGTCGGGCGTGCAGAGAAAATGCCGTGGTCACTTGCTCCATCCATACCACGTAAAAACAGGTAATAGACTCCGCCAAAGTGAGTCTGGTAGTCATAATTTGGTACACGAGAGCGCAGGAATCGGTGTAAAGCCAGCGCATAGATTTGATATTGCAGATCATAGCGGTGATCCGCCATCGCCGCTTTCAAGGCCTCGCCATGATAATCAGCGACATTATCTCCAAGGTAATTGGATTTCCAGTCAAGTACGTAATACTTGCCCTGATGTTCAAACACCAAGTCAATAAAACCTTTCAGCATTCCCTGTGTGGAATGAAAGCCCAGATCGCCCGCTTTGGCAGACAGAGGGTCATGACGCTGAATAACTCGATTCAATGCTGGCGCAGTCAGTATTTCAATCGGTAACAAGAACTCCATTTCAACTAAACATTGGGCAGGCTGTTTTTGATTGAGTTTCAATTGCTTACCATCTAACGGCGTTGCCAATACAGTATCGACGAGTTGTTGCAGTATCGGCAACCAAGCTGGGTCAAGCTGCTCACTCTCCATCAAGTTAACAATGATTTCGCTATTGCTGTCTGAGGTTGCAGATTCGGTAAACTCAACCTCTTCAAATAAAGTGTGAAGGAAGGTACCTGGTCTGGCGCCTTTCGGGAAAGTAAAAATATTTTTCTCAGGCTCAAGCTGCTCTTCCTCCTGCTGCTCATCAGAAGAGTCGACATCCAACAACAAAATGTCCGTCACAGCATCGTCAAAATGGTGGCTGGCTCCCTGCTTAACCAGACCGGAATAACTGGTGATACGCCAGTTACGATCGATTTCATTTTGCAATTCATTGGCATGCAGCGCTTGCTTCTCTGCTTCGCGAGTAATAAGCTTTTCATTCACACTCTCTGGTAAATCCGCCAACCGGACACAACTCAGCTGCTGAGCGTGCTGTTGCAACGCAGCGGTTAAATCGGCGATGCCACCTGGCTCACCATTTTGTAATAAGTACCCCATCGCACTGTGGTGCACGCCAGTCGGCTCTTTCGTCGAGCGACCATTACGTAGCGGCGCCGCACCGACAAAGCACCCATAAACCGCTCGGGTAAGCGCTACGTAGATCAAGCGCAGGTCTTCCGCCAGCCGCTCCTTATCCGCTTGCTGCAATGAAGCATCCTGTTTGGTGATATCCAGAATGGTTTTGTCTGAAGCACTATCGTAATACTTGGCTTCTCTCGCCTCTCGATAGCTGAATACAAACGGCAAAAACACCAGATCGTATTCCAACCCTTTTGATTTGTGGATGGTGACAATCTGCACCAAATTGCGCTCCGATTCCAAACGCTGGATCTGCTCCTCACTTCCCCCGAGACCATTGCGGGCATCACTAATGGCCTGAGCCAACCAGCGCAGCAAACCGTGGTCACTGTCGAGCTCTTGGCTGGCTTGCTGAAGCAGCTCTCCTATGTGCATAAAGTCCGTCAGAGATCGCTCGCCATTATCTTCTTCAAGCAATCGTTCAGCGATGTGCCTTTTGCTCATCACACTACGCAGCATCGGCAATACGCCACGTTGACTCCATAAGCGGCGATACTCCTTAAACGCATTGATGGCATTTTCCCACTCATTTTCATCGTTATTGAGTTTGTCGAGAGTTCCTGCATCAAGAGCAAACAGTTCAGAGGCGAGGCTGGCTCTTAAAGCACGATCATTTTCCGGAGTGAGCACCGCTTGGAGTAATCGTTGTAAGTCTTCTGCCACCTGTGAGACAAATACACTATCTCGGTTAGACAGATACACGCTGGCAATCCCCTGCTCAGCCAAGGCCTGTTTGATCATTCGACCTTCACTGCCAGTTCGCACCAATACCGCAATATCTCCGGCCTGAATCGCGTGTTGAGACTTCCCGTCATCAAAAAACGCACGCTCGCTCTGAGCCGCCGACAGAATACGATGGATTTCATCGGCACAGGCCTGCGCCATGGCTTGGTGATATTCACCTTTTGCTAACGGCTTCTCTTCGGCTTCTTGTAACCAGTAAGTCATTGCCGGTTGACGCTGTCCATCTATCATCCACTGGCGTTTGTCTGCATTCGGGCTCGATTTAACCGGAAGAAACGGAATGTCATCGTCATAAACAAACGGGCTGCTCGGCGTTTCGAACACCTGGTTCACCGCCGCGACCATGTCTGAGCTCGACCGCCAGTTGGTGCCAAGAGTGAAGTGAGAGGAGACCTGATTACGTGCCTTGATGTAGGTAAATATATCCGCGCCACGAAAACCGTAAATCGCCTGTTTGGGATCACCAATCATAAATAAACCGCACTGAGGGTGATCAAGATAGATACGGCTGAATATGCTGTATTGAAGCGGGTCGGTGTCCTGGAATTCATCGATCATGGCGACCGGATAAAGAGATCGGATTCGCTGCGTAAGCAGCTCACTGTCATCTCCATCAATCGCTGCGGACAACTGAGTCAGCAGATCATCAAACGACAGCCACTGTTTCTGCTGCTTGGCCTTCGCCAACATCTCGCGGCACTGTTCTATGGCGTGTGCCAACAGTGGTGCTTCAAGACTAATAGGCTGGGCGAGAAACTGCTCAATAGCCACAAAAGCGGGATGGCTTGGCGCCTGCCCTTTTGGGGTCTTCTCTTGCAGGATATTCTGCGCAAACTTTTCCAGCTTATCCGGGTAATCATAGCCCGTGGTTTCACTCGCCGCCCACGCGTCCACCGTTTCAAGCCAAGCAGGCAATGATTTCTTGGTGTAGCTACGCTTGTTGACATCCGAGTCGCTGATAAGAGCAAGGTAGTCCTGTTGCCCTTCGCGCCAAATTGTTTTGAGTTCGTCAATCTGTTTGAGATTTTGGCTATGCAGGTCAGCCATACTGCCTTGCATTGCTGGCACTGAGAGCTGCAAAGGCGCCCCAGTTAAATAAGGGCTGATCTTTTTCAGCAATTCAGCAGGCGCTCCCCAAATTCGGCGCACTTCTCCGGCAAGATTAAGCGGTAATGGGTAGAAATTACGTCGCCAGTAGTCTGCCACAACCTGAGCTTTAAGGTGGCTCTCATCAGTAATGAATTCGTTATTAAAACGGCTACCGGACTCAAACGCATTTTGAGTCAACATGCGCTGACAAAAACCGTGAATCGTATAGACCGCCGCTTCATCCATCTGCCTTTCCGCTTGAAGGAGAATCTCAGCCGCTTGAGAATGATCGTCAATGGCTTCAAGCAAAGGTTGAATCACGGGATCACCGCTTTGGCCACGAGAAAAAGCCAGTCGCGCATCATGAATTCGGGCTCGAATCCGGTCTCTCAATTCGGCGGTCGCAGCCTCGGTAAAGGTCACCACCAGAATTTGGTCCACCGTTAGCGGCTGCTGGTGTTTGCTTTCCGCACAGCCATGACCAAGCAGCAACCTGAGGTACAGGCCAGCGATAGTGAAGGTTTTTCCTGTTCCGGCAGACGCCTCAATTAAACGCGCGCCATGAAGCGGAAAAGTCATGGTATCCAGTGACGTTACCATTGACGTGGATGTCATAAAATTCGTGCCCTTGATGCATTTATTCCAGATCCAAATGTGATCCAGACTTTAAAATGATATTTATCAATAAAAATCCCATTCAAGATAGGATTTTATGAGACCTCTCTCACGGCAAGCGGCGAGTCTTACCGATAGTATTCGCTGCACGACTTACGCAGGCAGTACCTGACGCTAAGCAACCGAATCATGGTCCCTCTGACCTGTGGCCGTACAGAAAACGCCCTACACCAATAATGATTTCCTGGCGGCCACCTACTTCTCTATCTCTTGATTATCTTTCACTGCCAGTCTCGGCGCTTGTAACACTAATGCCGTCAACGTCCTGACTTGCATCGCCAACTCATCGCTCCATTCAGGCCAGATACGAGCAATGTAAGCGTTCGCGCCTTCCCCATGACTAAGGTAACCATCGTTAAATGTGTCTGCCATTTTCTTGAGTGACTTTTCTTCATCATCAGCCCAATTACCACGGCTAAAGCCCGCTTCTACACAAGCTAAAGCGGTATTCGGGAAGTACGTTAAAGGCGTTGTCATTCCCTGATAGAACAAGCGAACCAACTCTCCCAGCGTCGAGTGAGCAGCAGCCGCACTCTCGAGAGGCGGAAACGTGAGGTGCACGGCTCCTTCTTTGCGGTCATAACCCACCATATGCGAGCATTGCTGATGCCCCATCGCGTTCATAGCCAAATGATCGATCCAGACAGCAAGATAATCCTGAGCACGTATTCGCCCACTGCGAAAACGAACTAAGCCCGATTGATAGCTTTGAGTTAGCCAACCTGTCAGCTGAACAGACTTTCCTTCTCCCAGCACATCAAAGGTCAGTTTCACTTCAAGATCGTCGCTCGGTGAGCCACATAACCAAGTGAGCTTTTCTACCAGCTCTTCAGCCTGCACTCGATTGGTTTCAAATTCGATATCACCAAATGCGCCTACTGGTAGCTTACCTTGAGCACGTTGATGTGCGATGAAGTCGTCAATAATGGCTTGCTGATCCCCTGCTCCGCTGAGCTGGTGTTCAAGCAATAATTCCAACAGGCTATCGCGCATTTGGTAGCTTTCTAAGCCATTGAGAACGAATGGCTCATCATCTTCCATTACAGGTAACGGAGGCTCAAACACCACCTTGAGACGGCGATTGAAGAAGTACTGCACAGGCAAACGCCAGAAGCGTTGTAACTCAACCAAATCCAGTTCGAGTGGATAGACTGCATCCAATAGGTAATCACTTAACTGGCGATTGAACTGGCCACCGACTTGTCCTTGTCGATTCGCCGCAGGTAGCCACTCTTTGGCGTAACTGGCATTATGTTCAACAAAAGCACTCGGGCTAAATGGCACCATAGAGTGACTGGCACTAATACAGTTCAGCAAACGTTGACCCGATTCGTCGACCGCTAACGCTTCATCTCCTGCCAGACAATAGTTTTGTTGGCAATATTCCATCAACTCAGACACCAATACTGACGGTACGCGCTCAGTATTGTCCTGAATCGAGCGACCCACATAGCTGATATAGAGCGTGTGTTGCGCTGACAACAAGGCTTCCAGAAATAGATATCGGTCATCATCCCGACGAGAGCGGTCGCCGGGTTTCGCCCGGCCATTCATCAAATCAAACCCTTCAGGCGGAACCGTTCGTGGATAAATCCCATCGTTCATACCAAGCAGGCAGACAGTGCGAAATGGGATCGAACGCATTGGCATCAAAGTACAGAAGTTCACTTGGCCTGCTAAGAAGCGCTGACTGACTCGGGTTCCGGAGAGTTTGTTGTGCAAGTATTGAGAGACAATATTTGGCGTCAGATCCTGCTCATACGCCGCTTCTTGAAGTTGATCTTTCAATGACGTCAGCGTATCCCGAATAGACTTAAGCGCCGCTTCTCCTTCCAGATCCACGCTAAAGAAGTCATCCAGCGCAACCGTCAAGGTTTCACGCCAGTGTTCAATGGACTGAGTCTTAGCCAACTGGCTACGGTAATGGCTGACGGTTTCGATAAAGTGAGCCAGTTTCCCCGCTAACTCAGCGCCCATCCCCTGGACCTGATTATAGGGGGACAACATCCCGCTTTCGGTTTCCAGCAACCCAGCAGACTCAGGCATAGCGTAACCGAGCAACATGCGCTGAATGCCAAATTGCCAAGTGTTTTGCGAGGTTTCGGGCAAATCAAATTCTTCGCCAGTATGGTGATTAAGTCCCCAACGAATGCCCGACTCTTCAACCCATTGCTTCGCTTGAATGAATTCATCTTCATTCAAACCAAATCGCGCCAAAATAGCAGGCGTTTCAAGCAATTCGAGTAATTCAGAAGCAAGACAACGAGTATTCGGCAAGTTCACTACCTGCATAAACGCATGCAAGATGGGACTTTCCTGATCAGCCGTTCGATCAGAGATGGAATAAGGGATAAATCGTTCACCCGGCGCATTACCAAACACCGCCTGAATGGCCGGACTGTAAGCATTAATATCCGCCACCATAACAATGATATCGCGTGGTTTAAGGCTTGGGTCGGCATCAAACATCGCCAGCAACTGATCATGCAGTACTTCCACTTCACGCATTGGGCTATGGCAAGCATGCAACGTGACCGAGCGATCTCGCTCATCAATCACTTGCTTGTGATGGCTATCATCGAGGGTATTGTCATCTTGATGCTCTTCAAGATTAAGGATATCGGCCTGTAAATGGTGCAACAGAGAATCACGATCAATATCAACGAAAGCTTCAATTTCATGAGACTCCAGTTGAGACAGTAAATACATGTTGTCTCTGCCCAACTTGCCCATTGAAGCTAGTAAGCTGTTGCCCACCACATTGGTGTGCAGTTCGTCATCGAGGTTTTGTTCGATATCGCCTTTGAGCTGCTGTGTTTCACCTTCTAGCTCAGAATGGTCTTGTTTCCATACCAGATGTTGTCGATGCCGAGCAGCCAAGCGCGCGAGGTATTTACGATCGCGTACCTCGCCCCAGTAGTAACGACAGGGGTTAGTAAACATCAGGTGGACATCAATATGCTCACCGATGGCCTTCAGCGCATCCATATAGCGAGGCGGCAGCGAAGTGATGCCAAACACAAACAATCGCTTCGGCAAATGATCAAACTTACCGCTGTAGTTTTCCAGCGTATCGATAAAGTGTTCGTAAAGGTTGGCGCGATGATAGGGCGACTGCCCTAACTCGATGGTGTGGTCGTACAGTGCCCGCCAAAGAATAGGCTGCCAGCTATGTTCTTCTTCCAGCTCAGCTACAACTTGGCCAGCTTCCCAACTAGCGATCCACTCAGGGCGATAAACCAGATAGCCATCGAAAATGTCAGCGATTTTTTCGGCAAGCTGATAGAGCTTACTCTGATCATCGTCATCCACTAGGTAGCGCTTAAGTGCCTCAAACTCAACCTGTTCAAGAAGGTTAGGAAGAATGAACATTAACTTCCAGGTCATGGCTTCTTTGTTGAAGGCGCTTCGCTGCGGCACATCAGTCAACACCTGAGTGAACATATTCCAGATGAAGGTGGCAGGGAGCGGGAATTCAATGTTTGCGGCAACACCAAACTCTTTAGCTAACTCCATTTTCAACCATTGTGACATACCCGGACTCTGAACCAGAATTTGCTCTTGTTCGAATGGGTTTTCTAATGGATTGAGCCTAACCAACTCGACGAGTAGGGATTTTAAAACGTCAACTTGGTTGGAATGGTAGACAGTAAACAAAATGCACTCACACTATTCTTGCCGCAATTGGGTTGAGATTAGCATAAGTGCATAGCTTTCTTGATAATTATACGCTTGTCAGTGCGTCAAAAGGTTACGCATTACGCACTATGACCTTATGAGGCTGATAGAAGCTGAAGTAACGCCATGCTACATACCCGACAACACCTGTCGCTACTACCAGCTCCAGACCCGCTAGAGTATGCACCTGCTCAACATACCGAGCGTCAATACCTGTCTGCTGCATCCACCCTGCTAGCTTAAATAACGCAGTTGAGCCTATAACCATTGGGAAAGTAAACGCGGCATAACCAGGACTAAATGGTAACCTCAGCAATCTGAAAAACGCGAGGTAGATAATCGCTGTCATCAATACACCAATGCCAAACAACAAACCAACAATCACAGGCGATGGCTGCGCTGACACTGTCAGATAACCAGCCAACGATAAGCTCGCGGGTGCAGCCATAATGGCTAAGGTTGGCTTGGCTGCATCAGGCACCTGATGGGTAAACATAAAGCGATAAATCATCATTGGTAGCATCACAGCATACGCCAACATGCCGAATATCAATGCACCATGGGCAATCACGGCCAGGTCTGGATTTCCCGAAAATGAAACGTCAGCAACAATGATGCCTACAGGAGGTACAAACCAGCTTGGTACCATATGATGCAGTTCAAACTCCTGAACTCGGTGGTAGATAAAGCTGACGAGGAAAACAATATGCAGACCGACGGCCCCCAACCAAAGCACATCACCCATCACTGGGGAAAAATGGCCGAGCGAATTAGACACCACCATAGTGCCCATAGCGAATGTAGGGACGACACTACCAACAACAGGGTGCGCCAAGTCCTGATTCAGCAGATGTCTATGAAACAGAAATTTGAACGCCAGAACCACGAGTAACACACTTGCTATCGCTGCCCCGCCCAACTGGCCATAACCATTTAAAGGCGCAAAGTTCTCCCAGCACCAACCTAAACTGGCAATCCCTAGCGCTAATCCTGCCATCGGTGTCGGTGCACCCATCACTTTTGCTTTTGTCGCTTGAATCATCATTGCCTCACATTCTTTCTTCTACGGAGACAATATTACGCTTGCTAAACGTTCGAATATATCTAATTATTTAAAACACTCGTTCAGAATAGTTAAACGTTATTATTATGGCTGCCAATATCTCCCTTAAACAGTTGAAAGTGTTCATTGCTATTACCCAGCACGACACATTGACTGCCGCCTCGGAAGCGCTGTTTTTATCCAAAGCCGCCGTCAGTATGGCGTTATCAGAACTGGAGAAACAGCTCGGTCATTCATTATTTGATCGGGTCAATAATCGCCTTGTTCTCAATCAGGAGGGGCAAAAACTACTGCCACTGGCAGACGAGCTATTGCATCGTGCTCAGGATATCGACCAGCTGTTTGACGGTGACCAAACGCTAAGCGGGCTGCTCAGAATTGGCGCCAGTGATACGATTGGTAATCAAGTCGCCCCTTATATGCTCAGCCAATTTCGCCAGCAGACAGGCCACAAATCGCAGAGCTTATTTATTTCAAACTCTGCTTTGATCTGCGAGAAACTGGTCGACTATGAGCTGGACCTGGCATTAATAGAAGGCAAAACCTTACATCCTCAGCTGACTTCCACTCAGTTTGGTCAAGATGAAATGTGCGTCATCTGTGCGCCGGACTCCCCCTTTGCCAAATCACCTCAACACCCAGTCGGTGAGCTGGAAAACAGCGAATGGATTCTGCGCGAGCCCGGTTCGGGTTCACGGGAGTTTTTCTTACGCGTGATTGCACCACGCCTTGAACACTGGCAAGAAGCGTTTCAGCTCAACACCACTGAAGCGCTGATCAACAGCGTTTCTGCTGGCCTCGGCCTAGGCTGTTTATCGCGCTTGTCGGCGGAACCCGCGATTCGTAGTGGTCGAGTGGTCGAACTGACGTTACCGCTGGATATGAAAAGGCGCTTCTGGTTACTGGTGCACAAAGAAAAGTATCAAAGCCCGCTACTCAAATCCTTCATCGACTTCTGTCATAACTGGCAATAAAAAAAGGGCAACCCCAATCACTAGGGCTGCCCTTCTAATCACTCAAATTAGAGAGATCAGACAGTGGATTCATTTGCTGGCTCAAGCGCCAATTTTTGTTCCTCTTGGTTCTGCTTCGCTGGGCTACGTTTTGCCAGTACGTAATAGAACAGTGGCGTGAGTAGCAGGCCAAATACCGTGACTCCAATCATGCCAGAGAAAACTGCTATCCCCATGGCTTGTCGCATTTCAGCCCCCGCACCGGTAGAGAACACCATAGGCACAACCCCCATAATGAAGGCGATCGATGTCATCAGAATCGGGCGTAGACGCAGACGCGATGCCTCTAAAACCGCCTCCATGACAGTGCGACCTTTATCCTGCAGCTCCTTGGCAAATTCAACGATCAGGATAGCGTTCTTCGTTGCCAGACCAACCAGTACAATCAAACCGATCTGGGTAAAGATGTTGTTATCGCTACCCCACATGATCACACCACTGATCGCCGACAATAGTGTCATCGGGATAATCAATATGATTGCCATAGGTAAACGAACGCTTTCATATTGCGCCGCCAACACAAGGAACACCAACAAGATTACCAGAGGGTAAATCAGCGTGGCTGTATCACCAGCTAACTTCTGCTGGTAAGTCAGCTCTGTCCACTCATATGTCATGCCGATAGGTAAGGTCTCAGCAAGGATCTGCTCAATCGCAGCCTGCGCCTCACCTGAACTAAAGCCAGGCATTGGGCTACCGTTCACTTCAGCCGTCGTATACGCGTTGTAATGCATCACACGATCTGGACCTGCGCTGTAGTTAACGTCAACAAAGGCCCCCAGAGGAATCATATCGCCATCGGCATTGCGAACCTTAAGCTGACGGATTTGCTCTGGTGTCTGACGGAACTCTTCATCAGCCTGAACATTGACCTGATAAGTTCGGCCAAAACGGTTGATGTCATTTACATAGGTACTACCCATGTAGGATTGAAGTGTAGAGAACACATCGTCAAGAGACAGATCCTGCTTCAGCGCTTTAGTACGATCGACGTCCAGATCAAGCTGAGGCACATTAACCTGATAGCTTGAGAATACGCCAGTCAGTGCTGGATGCGCCCAAGCTTTCATGATCACTTGTTGAGTGACACCATACAAAGCTTCATAGCCATGGTTTGCTCTGTCCTGGATTTGGAGACGGAAACCACCAATAGTTCCCAGCCCCTGTACAGGTGGCGGTGGGAAAATAGCGATAAAGGCATCTGGAATCGAAGCGAATTTCTGGTTCAGCTGCATCGCAATCGCGTTGGCACTCAAGCTTGGATCTTGGCGTTCATCGAAGTCGGCCAATGGTGTAAACACAATGCCGCTATTTGGGCTATTGGTGAAACCATTGATGCTCAGCCCTGGGAAAGCCACAGAGTGTTCAACCCCCGGCTGCGCCAGAGCGATTTCTGACATTTCACGAATCACCGCTTCAGTTCGATCCAGTGATGCTGCATCTGGTAATTGTGCAAACGCCACCAGATATTGCTTATCCTGCCCCGGTACGTAGCCCGTAGGAGTCTGATCAAACTGATAAGCTGTCAAGCCAAGCAAGCCAACATACATCAAGCCAATCAAGGCACCTAAACGGATGGTCTTGGTCACCGCGTAGCCGTATACCATAGCACCACGATTAAATAGCTTATTGAACGGTGCAAAGATAAAGCGGCCAAACAATCTGTCCATAGTGCGGGTTAACCAGTCTTTCGGCTGATCGTGACCACGTAGCAATAGCGCTGATAACGCAGGACTTAAGGTCAGCGAGTTAATCGCTGAAATAAAGGTTGAGATAGTAATCGTCAACGCGAACTGTTTATAAAACTGCCCGGTTAGACCAGACATAAACGCCGTCGGGATAAATACCGCCGCCAAGACTAACGTCGTTGCAACGATTGGCCCCGTTACTTCTCGCATCGCTTTTTCAGTCGCGGCAATCGGTGCTAAACCTTCTTCAATATTCCGCTCAACGTTTTCGACGACAACAATGGCGTCATCGACGACAATACCAATCGCTAATACCAGACCAAACAGGGACAAGGCATTGAGCGAGAACCCCATCAGATACATAAAGGCAAACGTACCTACCAGTGATACAGGTACTGCTACCAATGGAATGATCGAAGCGCGCCAAGTCTGCAAGAATAAAACAACAACCAGTACCACCAGCAAGACAGCTTCGAGCAATGTCTGAACGACGGCTTCAATTGAGCCACGCACGAAAACTGTTGGGTCATAAACGATCTCGTAGCTCACGCCTTGTGGGAAGGTTTGCGACAACTCCTCCATCTTCGCTCGTACATCATCAGAAATCTGAATCGCGTTAGAGCCAGAAGCTTGGAAAATAGGAATAGCAACCGCATCCTGATTATCCAGCATTGAGCGAAGAGAATATGTCTCTGCGCCTAACTCAATACGCGCTACGTCTCTGAGTCGGTTAACCTGACCATCTTCACCCACTTTGATAATGATGTTTTCAAACTCTTCAACTTCGCTTAGACGACCTTTCACATTGATCAATAGCTGGAAGTCAGAGTCGCCACTTGGTTGCGCGCCCAGACTACCTGCCGCAGCTTGTTGGTTCTGTTCCTGAATCGCAGCAATCACTTCGCTTGGATTCATGTCCAGAGCGGCGACTTTGTTTGGATCCAGCCAGATACGCATGCTATATTCACCGCCACCAAATAGTCGAACCGCACCAACACCTTCGATACGAGCCAACTCATCTTTGACATTCAGTGCCGCATAGTTCGCTAGGTACAGCAGGTCATAACGCTCATCAGGTGAAATTAGGTGAACCACCATCGTCAGATCCGGTGATGACTTTTCTGTCACCACACCCAAGCGCTGCACAGTTTCTGGCAAGCGAGGTAAAGCGCGATCCACTCGGCTTTGAACCAGTGTTTGTGCCTTGTCCACATCGGTACCGATGGCAAACGTTACGGTTAAGGTCATTACACCATCTGATGTCGCCTGCGAAGACATGTACAACATGTCTTCCACACCATTAATCTCTTCTTCGAGTGGAGATGCAACGGTATCGGCAATAACTTTAGGGTTTGCTCCCGGGTAGGTCGCCGTCACGACAACGGTCGGCGGCACCACTTCCGGATACTCAGTGATAGGCAACTGCCACACTGAGATCGCACCGCCGATAAAAATCAATATCGACAATACGGAAGCGAAAATCGGCCGACGTATAAAAAACTGAGAAAACATTGCAATGATTCCTTCTTAGTTCACTTGCAAAGTCAGAAGCTCATTGCGCTGCTGATCAAGTAGCGCCTGTTGCTGACGAATACTCGCGAGAGTGTTTTCATCCACCATAGAGACTTCATTTGGCGTCACTGGCATATTGGCACGTACACGCTGCAGGCCATTGACGACGATCTTATCGCCCGCATTCAGACCAGAAGCGATAATACGCAAGCCGTTAACACCTTCACCAAGTGAGATAGCGCGATACTGAACAACATTGTCGTCACCAAGCACCAATACATATTTGTTATTCAGATCAGTACCAATCGCTTTGTTATCGATCAGAACGCCCTGATAACTTGCAGAACCTGCTATACGTAACTTGGCAAACATACCTGGAAGTAAGTTTTGCTTTTCGTTATCAAACACAGCGCGGACTCGAATAGTGCCCGTAGTTTCGTCAATCGCGTTATCAACGAAGTCGATGTAACCCACATGCGGATAACCGGTGTCATTCGCTAGAGCCATCTGCACCACATTTTCCGCTTCACCATTTTCAGGCAGAAGGTTATTAAGCTGTTGATATTTCAGGTAGCTACGCTCATCAACATCAAAATAGGCGTACATATGAGAAGTCGAAACTAACGAGGTCAGCACAGTTTGGCCAGTCGTCACATAGTTACCTTTGGTGATTTCAGCGTTAGAAACTTTACCGTCGATAGGGGCGCGAACCAGAGTGAATTCCAGATCCAACTCAGCTTGAACTAACGCGGCTTTTAATGCAGATACACTGGCAATACTGCGCTGCTTATCCGCAAATCGGGCATCCACAGTTTCCTGAGAAATCGCTTTGGTTTTGCTCAGACGCTGAGCTCGTTCATAGTCTTTGATCGCCTGATTAAGGCTAGTTTGAGCGCTGCTGAGCTCCGCTTTAAGGCGTGTCACTTCAGCCGCGAACAGACGATTGTCGATGGAAAACAGTACATCTCCCGCTTCAACCACACTGCCTTCTTGGAAGTGAACTTTATCGACATAACCCGAAACGCGAGGCATCACAGTAACTGTCTGAGGTGACTCCAGACGACCTGAGTACTCATCTAACTCAGTGACTTTTTCAATTAATACCTGAGCCACTTCAACCCCAGGCGGTGGTGGCGCTGTCGCAGCTGATTCTGCGTGTGAATCCTGACATCCCGACAACACCAAAGGTGCTGCAATTGAGATTAGTAGAAGAGGATTTCTAAGGTGTTTACCTACCATCTCGCTATCCTTATCGTTATTTTTGTACCGATCGGTATAATAATCTCAAGTTTTGAGTTAGATCAAGATAAATTTATAAAATGAATGATTAGTGCATATAGACAACGTATGACAGCCGCATTACCATTTAAGGGAGTTCAGGAATAAGTGACAGATAGATTTATGACAGGCGGAACTTCTGGCCGACCACGCTGTTTTGACCAAGAGACAGCGTTAGAAGAGGCATTAAAAGTTTTTTGGAATCAAGGGTATGAGGGTGCTTCACTCACAGACCTAACGAAAGCTATGGGGATTAATAAACCCAGCATGTATGCGGCTTTCGGCAACAAAGAACAGCTCTTCCTACAGGCCGTTGATATGTACAAGCGACGCGAAAGCGAGTTCTTCTATCAAGCGCTTGAACAGCAAAACATCTGCGACGTCATTACTGGTATCCTATCTGGCTCTGCTCAAGCACACTGCTGCAATGAAAAACCCAAAGGCTGCCTAATGATACAGGGCGCACTGGCTTGCAGTTCAGAAGCCAGCACCATCAAGCAAACCCTAATGGCTAGCCGCAATGAGATGGGAGAAATTCTCCACCAAAGGTTTGAAAAAGCGCAACAAGAAGGTCAATTGATCGAAGGCGCCAACCCGAGAGTAATGAGCCACTACCTTGCGACTGTTCTTAACGGTTTATCCGTCCACTCGGTGGATGATATTTCAGAAGAAATGATCCATGCCGTGGCTAACATGGCGATGAACAATTTGCTTTCATGCTGCATTCAGCCAGACTGATCACTCTCCCAATCGCAGAAGAGCTCACGCTTCTTCTGCCCTGAGTTTGTTTAGATAATCAACCAATTGCTCATACTATCAGCAAACGCATTGCCCAGCTCTCAGAGTTGAGCTCGCTATCTGGACTTAATTGGTTAAAAACTGTATAAACAGACAGTAATATATTCCATTAATTTTGAGTTAGAGGACCAACCATGGCTGTAATCGTCAAGTACGTGGTAGAACGCAACGGAGAAGAGAAAATGACTTTTACCTCTAAAGCGGAAGCTGACGCCTATGACAAAATGCTTGATATGGCTGATGAGCTTTTTGAGCTACTAGGTAAAAGTGAGTTGCTGGAAGATGAAGGCAAGCAAGAAGACTTGGCTATGTTCCTGGCACAAAACAAAGAAGAAGTACTTTTCGCACTTGGTGCTAAACGCAAACCTGCACCAAAGAAAAAGAAAATTGAGGCGGTTGAAGACGCTGAAGAAGATTCAGATCAAGAAGACGCAGCATAACAACACGCTAAACAAATGTATAAAACCTCAGCAATGGCTGAGGTTTTTTGTTTTAGGGAAAACAAATCGCCTCACGTTTACCCTAATTCCCTGCTCATCTCTGAGTTACTATTTCTACTGTCTAGCCGTCATGAGAAAATTGAGATGAGTTATATTGTCGAAGTATGTATCGATAACATTGAATCCCTTCACCGCGCGATTGAAGGTGGTGCAGGCCGCATTGAACTTTGTTCATCACTGGCACTAGGTGGTCTTACACCAAGCTTTGGCTTGATGAAACAAGCGGGCAAACTCTCATCCGTGCCTGTGTATGCCATGATTCGTCCTCGTCAGGGCGACTTTCTCTACACCGAGGAAGAGATTAAAAGCATGTTGATTGATATCGAAGCGGCTGCCGATGCTGCTTTACATGGTGTGGTTCTTGGCACTTTGAGTGCGGATGGTCACATTGATATGAACGCCGCTAAACGTCTGATCAACCAAGCCAAATCCCTCAAACTAGGTGTCACTTTCCATCGCGCGATTGACCAATGCGCCGATTATCAGAGATCTATTGAAGATATTGCCGAACTTGGTTGCGAACGTGTTCTTACATCGGGACTTGCTACTAACGTCGAACAAGGCCTTGATGTTCTTCGTCATATGGTAGAGCTTGCTGACAATCGCTTCTCAATTATGGCAGGCGCAGGCCTAAACGCAGAAAATGTCTGCAAGATCGTTTCTGAATCTGCTGTTCAGGAAGTGCATTTATCGGGTAAATCCACACGGCGAAGCAAAATGAAGCTCATCGCGGATCAAGCCAAAATGGGCAATCAGAATATTGATGACTTTGTTGTCCCGGTCACGGATCCACAAGCAATTGAAAAGGTCGTAAAAGCTCTCACTTCTTCGTGATTCTTCTCTCCCGTCTGACTTTGAAATGCTAACCTTTTGATAGCAAAAGGAGAGTCTTATGAGTAAAGGCAAACTGGATAAAAAGTTTTACGAAAAGGAACTGTCTCGTCTTCAAGTTGAATTGGTTAAGCTGCAAGAATGGGTCAAGCAAGAAGGTCTTAAAGTCGTTGTGATTTTTGAAGGTCGGGACGCAGCAGGCAAAGGTGGCGTCATCAAACGTATCACTGAAAAGCTCAACCCTCGTATCTGTCGCATTGCAGCCCTACCTGCTCCAACCGAGAAAGAAAAGACCCAATGGTATTTCCAGCGCTATGTGGCGCACCTTCCTGCTGCTGGTGAAATGGTTTTATTTGACCGTAGCTGGTACAACCGCGCAGGCGTCGAAAAAGTCATGAACTTCTGTACCCAAGAACAGTATGACGAATTTCTGCGATCATGCCCCGAATTTGAACGTATGTTGCAGCGTTCTGGGATTATTTTACTCAAATATTGGTTTTCAGTTTCAGATGAAGAGCAGGAGAAGCGCTTCCTTGAACGGATTAATACACCGGTAAAACGCTGGAAATTTAGTCCAATGGATTTGGAGTCACGCAATCGCTGGGCGGAGTATTCTGAAGCCAAAGACAAAATGTTTGCCTACACAGACACAAAACAGTGCCCATGGTGGGTTGTGCCCTCTGATGACAAAAAGCGCGCTCGCTTAAACTGTATCAGTCACTTACTGGAGCAGATTGATTATCAGGAAATTACCTATCCAGATATCTCACTGCCTGAACTCAGTAAAGAAGGTTACATCCGCGCTCCTATTGAAGAGCAAACTTTTGTTCCTGAAAAATACTGAAGCCCGCCAAGCCATTAGAAGATACAGTATGTCGCTGCGTGTTTAGCGCAGCGCATCATCAATACTTTGTTCACCCAAGTGGCGAACATCTTTGCCTTTAACAAAGTAGATGATGTATTCGCAGATGTTTTGACAGCGGTCCCCTACTCGCTCAATCGCGCGTGCAGACCACATAACCTGTAGAATATGGGGAATGTTCTTCGGATCTTCCATCATATAGGTCATCAACTGGCGGATAACGGCTTCATACTCCGCATCAATTTTATCATCCAGCTTATACACTTCCGCGGCAGAATCGACATCCATACGCGCAAATGCATCTAAAACCTGATGCAGCATGCCTATCGCTTGACGGCAAAGTGGTTCAAGGGACACCTGGAACATTTGCTCTTGGGATGACGGACTTTCAATCGCTACATACGCCATTTTGGTTGCCACGTCCCCAATACGTTCAAGATCGGTGATGGTTTTGATGATAGCCATGATCAAGCGTAGGTCTTTGGCCGTTGGCTGACGTTTGGCAATAATTCGTGTGCAGGCTTCATCGATAGAGACTTCCATCGCATTCACTTTGTGATCGTCACGCACGACTTTACGCGCTAGCTCAATGTCCTCTTTGTGCAGTGCCTGCATAGCAAAAGATAACTGCTGCTCAACCAGCCCTCCCATCGTCAGAACGTGGGTTCGGATGGATTCTAATTCGACATTAAACTGTCCTGATATGTGACGTCCAAAGTTCATGAAATATCTGTATCTCCCTTATTAACCGTATCTACCTGTGATGTAGTCTTCCGTTTGCTTTTTCAATGGTGAAGTGAAAATTGAATCTGTATCTGAGTACTCGATCAACTTACCCATATGGATAAACGCCGTGTGATCGCTGACCCGTGCAGCCTGCTGCATGTTATGAGTAACAATAACTACAGTATATTTGGTTTTAAGATCATTGATCAGTTCTTCTATCGTCAGAGTGGAAATTGGGTCCAGCGCAGAGGTCGGTTCATCAAGAAGTAATACTTCAGGTTCAATCGCAATTGCACGGGCAATCACCAAACGCTGCTGCTGACCACCAGACAAACCAAACGCATTTTCATGCAGCCTGTCTTTCACCTCTTCCCATAACGCCGCAGCACGCAGAGAGCGCTCAACAGCGTCATCGAGAACTCGACTGTTGCGAATACCCTGCAAGCGTAAGCCATACACCACATTTTCATATATCGATTTTGGAAATGGGTTCGGGCGCTGAAACACCATTCCAACACGGCGGCGTAGTGTCGCCACATCAACCTGTGGGTGATAAATATTTTTGCTATGCAGTTTCACTTTCCCTTCCACGCGGCACCCTTCAACCAGATCATTCATTCGGTTGATGCAACGTAGGAGCGTCGACTTACCACACCCTGAAGGCCCGATAAACGCCGTCACCTGACCTTTAGGAATGCGCATGGAGATATCGCTCAGTGCCTGAGTATTCTGGTAGAACAGATTCAGATCTTCGATTGCAATCGCCGTCTGTTCATCACTCAGGTTGTTCACGTCTAATGGTGCCTGATAGCCCAATGTCTGATTGACTGAAAACATCTCTTAATCTTGCCCCAGAGTTCGATATTTCTCGCGTAGGTTATTGCGAATACTGATCGCCGTCAGGTTCAGTCCGACGATGACACTCACCAGCAAGAACGACGTCGCGTAAACCAACGGCCTTGCACTTTCAATATTAGTGGTTTGGAAACCAACATCATAGATGTGGAAACCTAAATGCATGAATTTTCTATCCAGATGCAAAAATGGGAATTGGCTATCAACTGGCAAGCTAGACGCCAATTTTACCGCCCCCACCAGCATCAAGGGCGCTACCTCGCCTGCAGCACGGGCAACGGCCAGAATCAGTCCAGTAATGATCGCAGGACTTGCCATTGGTAATACAATTCGCCACATCGTCTCAAACTGAGTTGCACCGAGCGCCAAAGAACCATGACGGACGGAACTCGGGATGCGGGTCAAACCTTCTTCGGTAGCCACGATCACAACAGGGAGCGTCAGTACCGCCAATGTTAACGCTGACCAAAGGAGACCCGGCGTACCAAATGTCGGCGTTGGCAACTTCTCAGCATAAAACAGGGAATCGATTGAACCGCCTAATGTATAAACAAAAAAACCGAGTCCAAATACACCATAAACAATTGAGGGGACACCGGCGAGGTTTATAACTGCGACACGAATCAAGCGAGTAAAAGCATTATTTTTCGCGTATTCGTGGAGATAAATCGCAGCAATCACACCCAGTGGCATAACGATAATCGACATGATCAACACCAGCAGAACCGTACCGAACATGGCCGGAAAAACGCCACCTTCAGAATTCGATTCTCTAGGATCATCGGATAAGAATTTCCATGCCTGATGTGCCCACTGAGCCACTTTTTCAACTACCGTCATTTGGTTTGGATACCAGACATCCAGGATCCGACTAAGTGGGATTCGGTACTGATTGCCCTTCATATCTTCGACAATCAGGCCCTGCTGAGCCAATTCTAACCTCAGTGCATCCAGCTGTGATTCCATTTCCGCGAGCTGCTGGCTAAACATGCTCGATTGAGCGTCGTAACGTTTGATGAATTCAGCATCTAAGCGGCCATTCAGTTCACGTCTTTTCTTCTCTAAACGCAACTTGTCAGCCTGAGCACTGATCACTTTGATCTGCTTCTCTACCAAGCGATCAATTTTAGTACGTTGCTTATCGGCAAATACCAGCGCGCTTTTAACATCGGTTTTAGCCTGCTCGCTTACCTTGCCATCAGCAGTAAAATATCCTTTCGGTTGACCGTAAAAGTCCCCACCTCGGGTCCGTTCAATCACCGCCCAACCTTCAGGCTTTGAACGTTCAAGTAAGTCGACTTCCAGAATAGAAACAAAGTCAGCAGGGTAAATATCCCGATTGGCAATCTTAATACTCAGTCGCTGAACTAAGCCTTTCTCCTCGACTTCGGGAGTGAGCGCAATGTCCATTTCGCGTAAGTGGCTGATCGGCACATATTCTTCAGCATAAAGCTGACCAATCAAGACGTCACCCTGTTCAGTTTTCCACTGATAAAGGGGAGCAGGCCAGAAATAGGACAAACCTTTCCAACCGATAAGCAGCAGCAAACCAAGCACTGACAGCAAACTAATGCTGACTGCTCCGCCTGTTAGCCAGACCCAAGGTGAACCGGACTTTAGCCACTTAAACACGATCAATGCCCCTCGGATAACTTCGATTACAGCGCACGATATTTATCCCTTAACCTTTGACGAACCCATTCCGCGAGCGAGTTAACCGCGAAAGTAAACACCAGCAAAATCAGCGCTGCCAAAAACAGAATACGATAGTGAGAGCTGCCCACTTCAGACTCAGGCATTTCAACTGCGATAGTGGCAGACAGGGTGCGCATACCTTCTAGAATATTCCAATCCATGATTGGCGTATTACCTGTAGCCATCAGCACAATCATGGTCTCGCCGACGGCACGCCCCAGCCCCATCATGATGGCAGAAAAGATACCTGGGCTTGCGGTGAGTAGCACGACATGAATCAGGGTTTGCCAAGGCGTAGCACCTAACGCCAAAGAGCCATCTGATAGATGTTTTGGCACCGAGAAAATCGCATCTTCTGCGATGGTGAAAATGGTAGGGATGACGGCAAAGCCCATCGCAAAACCCACCACCAGCGCGTTACGCTGGTCAAAACCAATTCCCTGCTCGGCAAGATACGCACGGACATCGCCATTAAATAACCACTGTTCGATATTGCCACTCTGGCCCAAAATCACGACAGTAAACAACACCATCGCAGGCATCAGAATCAACGCATGCAAACCATTGGGGAATCGACTGCTCCAGTTACGTGGTAGCTTGTGCCAAATCGCCCCAATGGCAACGGTTGAAATGGGTAAGAACAACATCAACGACACCACAGCCGCCAGATGGCTCTCTACAATCGGTGCGAACCATAGCCCGGCTAAGAAACCAATGATCACGGTAGGCAGCGCTTCCATCAGTTCAATCGAAGGTTTCACGACGCGGCGCATGGATGGTGTCATAAAATAAGCCGTGTAAATTGCGCCTAATACAGCAATCGGCACAGCAAACATCATGGCAAATGCCGCCGCTTTTAACGTACCAAATGCGATGGGCACAAGGCTGAATTTGGCTTCGAACTCATCGTTCGCCGATGTGGTTTGCCAAACAAATTCCGGCTCGGGATAACTTTCATACCAGACTTTCTGCCACAGCGAAGATAAAGAGATTTCCGGGAATGGATTATCAACGTAAGCCACATTGAGCTGTGAGTCGGACAGGGTTAGCAGGTGCTTTTCATTGTTAGACATTGCCGCCAATTGCGGCGCTTTATCGTAAGCTCGTTTAAAAATCACCAGTTTTTCGCTGGTGGTGTAATGGCTCTGCACCGTGCCATTGATGTAAAAGCTGTAAAAACCCTTGCGGTACGTATCAGGCAGCAAGAATTGCAGCTGCGACGCCAGTTTAAAATCACGAATCTGAGTGAGATGTCTTTGCCCGTCACTCAACACATCAAACCATTGAGAGACTAACCCATCCTGATGACTGACCAACAAAGAATATGCGCCAGACAACAGCTTAATATCCGTCACCGCGTGTTTGCTCTCGCCCTGACTCAAATCGACCACTTCACGTACTACGAAGCTTTCAATACCTTTTTTGGCAATCACGACTTCAGAGCCGGTTCTTAGGTAAAGCGTGTTGCCATCAGGCGTGAGAAGCAACTGGTCGAGGTCAACAAATGGCTTAGGAAACTCGAAATTCTGAATCTGCTGATTAGCATCACGCCAACGAATTCGAACACGGTTATCTTGGTAATAACCAGCTAGGGTGACATTGTTATCCACAGCAAAAGCAAACGACCTTAGAGCTGAGCCTGACTCTGTCTGCAAATCAAAATCTAAAGAAAAGTTATCAACTTCGGGAGAAAATATACGCTGCTCACCCTGCAGAAGGCTGGTCATCTCAGGCCGATATAACAACACTTGCCCGTTAGCCGTTGCCGCACCCAACCAACCCTGTGCTGGGTTGCCCGAGCTGTACAGTGAATACTGAGCGCCTAGTTCAACCGATAAACTGGGCTGTTGTGACCAGCTCGTCAGGGACCAGAAGTCAATATAACCGGCCTTAGATACCACATAGGCATGCTCACCATAATCATCTATTCCAGCTGCCATTGGCGCTTTAGTGGTAATCGACTGGATAGCAACATTTGGAGTGAATTTTGCGTCAGAGAAAAGAGGCAGGACCATCATTGCCAGATAAACGAAGATCAAAACCAGCGCAGCCAAAACACCGACACCACCTGTCGATACCGCTAGCCGAACTAAACGATCTTTGATTAGTCGCTTTCGATCACGTTCTCGCAATGAAAATTCGGCTTTGGTCATTTCTCTCACTTACCTGCATTTGCCCATGGGTATAATATTTCGATTAGGTGACAATTATATTACAGATCGCAATAAACAACTGAAAATAATGCAATAAGATCATGCAATAAAAGTGTCATACAAACCCCTTAATTTCTAAGCCAGTTCCATTTTTACCACCTAAATTTGGTTAGGCTCGTCAGTAAAGGTCAGGTTATGAGTGCAGAAAAGCTTTACATTGAAAAAGAATTGAGTTGGTTGTCTTTCAATGAACGTGTCCTCCAAGAAGCCGCAGATAAAACGGTGCCTCTCATCGAAAGAATTCGTTTTTTAGGTATATTTTCCAATAATTTAGATGAATTCTATAAAGTCCGATTTGCCGATGTGAAACGTCGAATCCTAATTAATCAGGAACGTGGTGGTAACGACAATTCCAAACACTTGCTGACTAAAATGCAGACCAAGGCTCTCAAACTCAACGAACGCTTCGATGAGTTGTACGCTGAGCTGATCCGCGACATGGCGCGCCGACGTATCTTTCTCGTCAATGAAACTCAGCTCAACGAGTCGCAAGAAAAGTGGGTCAAAAAGTATTTCCGCAATCAGGTTCTCCCACATATCACCCCTCTTCTGATGCGAGACGATATTGATGTCCTGCAGTTTCTTAAAGATGAGTACGCTTACATCGCGGTTGAGCTGCGTAAAGAAGAGCAAAATCAGTATGCGTTGATCGAGATCCCGACCGATCACCTGCCCCGCTTTGTGATGGTTCCCGAGCAGAAAGGAAAACGGCGCAAAACCATTATCTTACTCGACAATATAATTCGTTACTGCCTTGATGAACTGTTTAGCGGCTTTTTTGATTATGACGAGCTAAACGGTTACGCGATGAAAATGACTCGCGACGCGGAATATGACCTTAGCCATGAGGTGGAACATAGCCTACTTGAGCAGATGTCAGAAGGGGTCAGTCAGCGTCTGACAGCAATGCCGGTCCGCTTCGTTTACGAACGTGACATGCCGGAAGAAATGCTGGAGTTTCTG
Organism: Vibrio sp. St2; assembly: GCF_947311885.1. Taxonomy (NCBI): domain Bacteria; kingdom Pseudomonadati; phylum Pseudomonadota; class Gammaproteobacteria; order Vibrionales; family Vibrionaceae; genus Vibrio; species Vibrio sp. St2. The sequence goes on from NZ_CAMZNA010000008.1 coordinate 98,779, forward strand.
TGCCACAAACTGCAAATATCCAACTACGATAGTTTGATTCCCGGTGGGCGTTACCACAATTTCAAAGACTTCATCGGCTTTCCCAATGTCGGACGCGAGTATTTGGAAAACAAGCCATTGCCACCGATGAAGTGCGCCGATTTCGACGGCTATGCCAACAAATTTGATGCGATCAAAAATCAGGACATCCTGCTTTACTACCCATACCACAGCTTTGAGCACATTTCTGAGTTAGTCCGTCAAGCTTCATTCGATCCTAAAGTGCTCAGCGTTAAGATCAATATTTACCGTGTCGCCAAAGACTCTCGTCTGATGAACTCGTTGATCGATGCAGTACACAATGGCAAGCAGGTAACGGTCGTTGTAGAACTGCAAGCTCGATTCGACGAAGAAGCCAATATCGAATGGTCAAAAGTCCTGACTGAAGCTGGCGTGCAAGTCATTTTTGGTGCTCCGGGTCTGAAAATCCACTCCAAACTCCTACTCATTAGCCGACGAGAAAACGATGAAATCATCCGCTATGCCCATATCGGAACTGGTAATTTTCATGAAAAAACGGCCCGTATTTATACCGATTTCTCGTTACTGACTGCTGACCCAGAAATCACTAATGAAGTACGCAATGTCTTCGGTTATATCGAAAATCCATACCGTCCAGTAAGGTTTGAACACCTGATAGTTTCACCGCGTAACTCACGCAAACAACTCTACCGTCTGATCGACGGTGAAATCGCCAATGCTAAAGCTGGCAAAAAGGCCGCCATTACACTGAAAGTGAATAATCTGGTCGACAAAGGTCTGGTCAATAAGCTCTACGGTGCCAGCGCTTCTGGGGTAGAAATCAAGATGATCATCCGTGGCATGTGTTCACTGGTCCCTGGGGTCGAAGGGGTGAGTGAAAACATCAAGATCATCAGCATCGTTGATCGTTTTCTTGAACATCCGCGAGTCATCATCACGCACAATGATGGAGATCCACAGGTTTACATTTCCTCCGCTGACTGGATGACACGCAATATCGACTACCGCATCGAAGTTGCTGCTCCAGTACGTGACCAACGTCTTAAACAGCGAATTATTGATATCATTAACATCCACTTTACCGATACAGTAAAGGCCCGCTGGATAGACAAAGAAATGAGCAATACCTATGTTCCAAGAGGTAACCGTAAGAAAGTTCGCTCGCAGATTGCTATTTATGACTATCTTAAAAATGTAGAAAAACAAACAAAGAAACGTAAAGAACAGTCCCTTACTGATGACTCAATCTCCGGAAATTCGTGATGTTGCCGCAATTGACCTTGGCTCTAACAGCTTCCACATGGTGGTGGCTCGTGTCGTAGACCAAGATCTGCAACTGGTCAGCCGACATAAGCAGCGAGTTCGCCTCGCTGCTGGCTTAGATGCTCAAAAAAATCTAGATAATGCTTCGATTGAACGAGGCCTTGAATGCCTTGCTATGTTTGCAGAACGCCTACAAGGCTTCGAGGAATGCAATGTACGCATTGCGGCTACACATACTCTTCGTCAAGCCAACAATGCCCATATTTTCCTCCAACGTGCGAGAGAAGTGCTGCCATTCCCTATTGAAATCATCCCCGGCGTCGAAGAAGCACGTTTAATCTATCTCGGAGTGGCGCATACCCAGCCAGAATCAGACTCAAAACTCGTGGTTGATATTGGTGGCGGCAGTACTGAGATGATCATTGGCAAGGGGTTTGACCCGGAGCTGATCAACAGTAAACAAATGGGTTGCGTCAGTTATACCAAGCTTTACTTTGCTAACGGCAAGCTCTCGCGCAAAAATTTTGCTAAAGCAATACTCGCAGCCGAGCAAAGATTAGAATCCATTGCTCATCGCTACTGTAAGAAAGGGTGGGAGATTGCGTTTGGCTCGTCGGGTACGATTAAAGCAATTCGAGAAGTCTTGATTGGCATGGGCTACGACGATGGCATCATCACCGCTAAGCGTCTCGACAAGTTAGTCGAGAAGCTGTGTGATTGGCCCACGATTGAGGATATTGATCTAAGTGGGCTAACACCAGACAGAAAGCCTGTTTTTGCTGCCGGCGTGGCCATTCTGATGGCGATCTTTAAAGACCTCAAAATAGACGAAATGCACTTTTCAGAAGGTGCGTTGCGTGAAGGTTTGCTGTTCGAAATGGAAGATGGCTTTAAACGCTCAGATATTCGGATGAGAACCACGGAAAACCTAGCCAGCAAGCATTTGGTTGACCTTGACCATGCGGCAAGAATTAAACATCAGGCGCAATCTTTCCTGCAACAGGTGCATCAGGATCTAGGCATCAAAAAGAGCTCAGAGCTGTTTGATTTGCTCGACTGGAGCGCCCTGCTTCATGAAGTTGGCCTCAGCATCAGTTTACAAGCCTTCCATCGCCATTCCGCTTATATTCTTCGTCACACCTACATGCCTGGATTTAACCGTGAACAACAAACAGTGTTGGCCATGCTAGTCCGTTTTCAGCGTAAGGCACTTAAACTACATGAAATGGAAGAGTTCACGTTATTCAAGAAAAAACACATCATTGGTGTGATTCGTATCTTGCGCCTCGCGATCTTACTCAACGGTCAACGTAACGAAGACGCTTTGCCAAAACTGATGTTGAGCATAGACGGCGATACATGGACATTGGGTTCAGAGGATGACGAGTGGCTAGAGCACAACAAACTCCTGCATGCTGATTTGATGACTGAACAAGAATACTGGAACAACGCGGGTTGGGCGCTGAATTTTTAGTTGTATAGTCTGAAGTGCTCGATAGCCGTTGGTAGTGTTATCGGGTTGCTTAACAAAGTAAGTTGGATACGCCTACAGCGGTGAGCATCAAATCAGACGCTTAATCGACAATGCCTACTTTTGCCAGCTCACTGCGTGCAATCTCTGCGGAGATCGGCACATAGCCATCTTTTTCGACCAGTTTTTGCCCTTGCTGTGAATACATAAAGCGAATGAATTCTCGCTCAATCGGCGGTAGCGGTTTAAACGGGTTCTTGTTTACGTAGACATAGAGATAGCGTGATAGTGGGTACTTACCTGTCAGAATATTTTCCTGACTCGCCTCAATGTAATCCTCACCCTGCTTGGCAATGGGAAGCAGTTTCACTCCAGAGACCTGATACCCTACCCCAGAGTAACCAATGGTATTGATCGCAGAAGCAACAGACTGAACAACGGACGCTGAGCCTGGCTGCTCATTGACATTACTTTTAAAGTCTCCGCCACACAGCGCATTATTCTTAAAGTATCCGTAAGTACCAGAGACCGAGTTACGACCGAACAACTGCATACTGCGTTTAGCCCAATGATAATCGAGCCCTAACTCAGCCCAAGTAGAAATAGACTGAGTCCCGCCACAACGCAGCGTTGCAGAAAAAATATTGTCTAGCTGTGTAAAGTTGAGCCCTTTCAGCGGGTTGTCTCGGTGAACGAAGATTCCAATCGCATCAATGGCAATTCTGAGTTCTGTTGGCTTGTAGCCGTGTTCACGCTCAAAGGCTTCAATTTCCCGATTTCGCATCGGTCGGCTCATTGGCCCGAATTGAGCAGTCCCTTCGGTTAACGCTGGCGGAGCCGTTGAAGAACCAGAGGCTTGCACCTGACCATTCACGCTCGGGTAAAGTTGCTTAAACTCTTCTACCCACAAGGTTGTCATGCCGGCTAATGTGTCAGAACCAACACTGGTTAAACTCCCAGTAATACCGGGCACTTTTTGATATTCAGATAGGCTCGTCGAAGCCGCTTGGACACCAAAAGAAAAGCTGGCAGAAACAATAAGAGTAGTGAGCGCTAACTTCATTAATTCACCACCAAACGCGGTGGTAACACGAATGAGAATTTGCTGCCGACACCCACTTCGGACTGTATTTCTAGATGCGAGTCGTGATGCGTCAAAGCGTGTTTCACGATCGCCAGACCAAGACCACTGCCACCGGTATCCCTAGATCGTGCTTTATCCACTCGATAGAAACGCTCAGTGAGTCGGTGTAAGTGTTGAGGTTCAATGCCTTCACCACCATCTTCCACTTCTAAACATGCACCTTGCGCAGTCTGATACCAACGCACCCGAACATCCGCTCCTGCTGGTGTGTATTTCACCGCGTTATAAACCAAGTTTGAAATGGCACTACGTAGTTGGTCTTCATCACCAAGTACACGCAGACTGTTATCAATATCAAAATTCAGCTTATGCTGCTGATCGCCACTCAGGCTCGCCGCCTCTTTCTCCAACACATCTAGCATTGCTGGGACATTCACAACATCTTCCAACTCATGCATTGGTGCCGCTTCAATCTTAGATAATGTGAGCAGTTGATTAACCAAGCTGTTCATACGATTGAGCTGCTCAGTCATTACGCCATGGGCTTTGGTCCACATCGGGCCGACGACCATATCTGGGTCTTCGGTCATTTCAAGATAACCTTGCAGCACCGTCATTGGCGTACGCAGCTCATGAGAGACATTGGCAAAGAAGTTACGACGCATGCCTTCCAACTGCTTAAGCTGAGACACATCACGTACCACCATCAGGTGCTCACCTTCGGTGTACGGTACAATACGCAGCTCAAGCATACGCTCGACATTAAGTGGCGAACGCATTTCAAGCGGCTCAGAGAAATCTTGTTTATTAAGATACTTGATGAAATCTGGCGTGCGGATAAGGTTGGAAATTGGCTGACCTGAATCGTCCGGCCAACGGAAGCCGAGTAAGTGTTGGGCGAGCTTGTTGCACCAAACAATGTTGCCTTCACTACGGAACACAACAACCGCATCCGGTAAGGATTCAGCACCATTGCGGAATCGGCGAATCAGATTGGTCAGCTCTTTGCGCTTTTTGCGCTGGCGCTGCTGCAAGCGGTAGATACCGTTAAATAACGACTCCCAGTTACCGCTTCCCGATGGTGGTGTCAGGCGCTTTTCATCCCACAACCACGCCGACAGGCGCATCTGATTATGCAGATGCCATACAAGCTGCAAAACCGTGGCCGCTAGAAGCAACCACGGCATATGACCGAAAATCCATCCGACAATCACCCAAGGGGTGTAAAAAAAAGCCAGCTCCCAGGCTAGCTTTTTCCAAGTTAACCGCTCTACCACTTACCTCTCCAGATGGTAAATTTAAATTATGCCTTGGTTGAGAAACGGTAGCCTGCACCACGTACCGTCTGAATCAACTTGTCATGGCCTGCCGCTTCTAACGCCTTACGCAGACGACGAATGTGCACATCAACAGTACGGTCTTCAACATACACGTTGGTTCCCCATACGTTGTTCAGCAGTTGCTCTCGGCTGTAAACACGTTCTTGGTGCGTCATAAAGAAGTGCAGCATCTTGAACTCAGTTGGACCCATATCCAAAGGCTGATCGTTCGCCGTTACGCGGTGCGAAACAGGATCCAGTTTTAAGCCCTGCACATCAATCACATCTTCAAGTGCCGTTGGCGTTACACGGCGAATCACCGCTTTAAGACGCGCCACCAGCTCTTTTGGCGAGAATGGCTTAGTAATGTAGTCATCTGCGCCGACTTCCAGACCACGAACCTTGTCTTCTTCTTCACCACGTGCTGTTAACATCACAACTGGAATGTTGCGCGTCAGCTCTTCACGTTTCATGTGTTTGATGAAGTTGATGCCGCTGCCACCAGGTAGCATCCAGTCTAGCAATACTAGATCTGGGAAGGGTTCAGCTAGCTTAGTCACCGCACTATCGTAGTCTTCAGCTTCGACCGCTTGGTAACCTTTTTGCTCAAGAACAAAGCAAAGCATTTCACGAATTGGTGCTTCGTCTTCAACAACCAGAATCCTTCTAGACATAATTGAATAACCTTTGAGTTAGTTGAATTTAATCGGGTATTTACCCTTTGCAACGATAGGCATTATTACCATCAATTATGACACTTTTGTGACCTTTGAAAACAAATTTTCATATAACTTTCATCCCACTATTGCGCGCTTGCATTAGGACAAGCAGGATAAAAGTCTTTATGATGAGCGGCCAAACTTCAGGTATAGAGAAAGTGTATGTGGTTTAAAAACTGTCTGGTTTACCGTTTTAACCGAGATATTGAGTTCAAAGCAGACGAGCTGGAAAAGCAGCTTGAAGAGTTTCGTTTTACGCCGTGTGGCAGTCAGGACAAGCAAAAGTTTGGCTGGGTTACTGCAATGGGTAAACATGGCGACACGATGACTCACGTGTCTGAAAACCGCATTCTGATCTGCGCTAAGAAAGAAGAGAAAATGCTGCCAGCGTCTGTGATCAAAGAATCACTCAATGCAAAAGTTGAGGCGATGGAAGCACAAGAAGGCCGACCTCTGAAGAAAAAAGAGAAAGATAATCTCAAAGATGACATTGTCATGGATTTGCTACCGCGCGCATTCAGCCGCAGCAACCATACCTTTGTTCTTATTCTGCCTAAAGAAGGCTTTATTCTGGTAGATGCCAGCAGCTATAAGAAAGCGGAAGATGTGCTCGCCCTTCTGCGTAAGACCATGGGTAGCCTACCTGTCGTGCCAGCCATTCCAGAGAAAGCCGTTGAAACCACATTAACTGAATGGGTGAAAACGGGCGAAACTCCAGTTGGAATGCAAATGTTGGACGAAGCTGAGCTTAAGTCGGTTCTCGAAGAAGGCGGTGTGATCCGCTGTAAGAAACAAGAACTGACGGCAGACGAAATTCGCAGTCACATCGATGCCGATAAGGTAGTAACTAAACTGGCTCTTTGGTGGCAAGAGCGTATTGAGTTCATTCTGGCAGAAGATGGCAGCATCAAGCGCCTTAAATTCTCTGATGAACTGAAAGATCAAAATGATGATATTCCTCGTGAAGATCAGGCTGCACGATTTGACGCTGACTTCTCACTCATGTGCGGCGAGTTAAGCGCCTTCCTGCCAAACTTATACGAGTGTTTAGGCGGCTTGCCTCACCCTAACGCTTAACCTCCTCTCTAGGTGCTCGGCATGTTCGAGCGCCTATCTGTAATCTCCTCACCTAAGTTATGGACTTTTTTCTAGTCACAGGTCACGTTTTGGCGTAAAATTTGCGCCCCAATTCCATAAGGTGGAATGGACCTGACTTGAGATCAGACTAAGAGAATTACACATGACTACTGAGAAAGCATTCGTACCTGAGCTACTGTCACCAGCGGGTAGCCTGAAAAATATGCGTTACGCCTTTGCCTATGGTGCAGACGCGGTATACGCAGGCCAGCCTCGTTACAGCCTTCGCGTACGTAACAACGAGTTCAACCACGAAAACCTAAAAATTGGTATCGACGAAGCGCACGCCCAAGGCAAAAAGCTTTACGTGGTATGTAACATCCAGCCACACAACTCCAAGTTAAAGACCTTCATCCGTGACCTTAAGCCTGTGGTTGAAATGGGTCCTGATGCGCTCATCATGTCGGATCCGGGTCTGATTATGATGGTTCGTGAAGCATTCCCAGAGATGCCAATTCACCTGTCAGTTCAAGCCAACGCCGTCAACTGGGCAACGGTTAAGTTCTGGGCAGCCAATGGCGTTGAACGTGTGATTGTTTCTCGTGAGCTTTCTCTGGAAGAGATTGAAGAAATTCGCGAGCACTGTCCTGAAACCGAACTTGAAGTGTTCGTTCACGGTGCTCTATGTATGGCTTACTCTGGTCGTTGTCTCCTATCTGGATACATCAACAAGCGTGACCCTAACCAAGGTACATGTACCAATGCATGTCGTTGGGAATACAACGTAGAAAAAGGCAAAGAGAACGACTCTGGCGATATCGTTGAAGCCTTCGACCCTAACGAAGCACAAGCCGTTGAAGTGCAAGATGAACGCCCTGAGGCAACACTTGGTCTAGGTAAACCAACCGACGAAGTGGTACTGCTTTCTGAAAGCCACCGCCCAGAAGAAAAAATGGCGGCGTTCGAAGATGAGCACGGCACTTACATCATGAACTCAAAAGACCTGCGTGCCATTCAGCACGTTGAGCGTCTGACTAAAATGGGTGTCCACTCACTCAAGATTGAAGGTCGTACTAAGTCATTCTACTACTGTGCACGTACCGCTCAGGTTTATCGTAAAGCGATCGACGATGCTGTCGCGGGCAAGCCATTCGATGAAAGCCTGATGACCACACTTGAGAGCCTAGCTCACCGTGGTTATACAGAGGGTTTCTTACGTCGTCATACGCACGATACTTACCAAAATTACGACTATGGTTATTCCGTATCTGATGCTCAGCAATTTGTTGGTGAGTTCACGGGTAAGCGCCGTGGTGATTTAGCTGAAGTTGAAGTAAAGAACAAATTCGTTATTGGTGACAGTCTTGAGCTTATGACACCAAAAGGCAACGTTGTCTTTACTCTAGAAGCGATGGAAAACCGTAAATCACAACCCGTTGATGACGCAAAAGGAAACGGCCACTTTGTTTTCATTCCTGTACCTCAGGACATGGACTTAGAATACGGTCTGTTAATGCGCAATCTTAATAATGGTCAGGATACCCGTAACCCAACAGGTAAATAACCATGGCGTTGTTAATCACGGATAAGTGCATTAACTGTGATATGTGTGACCCAGAGTGCCCAAACGGCGCGATTACCATGGGTGATACTATCTTTGAGATCGACCCCGATCTTTGCACTGAGTGTAAAGGCCACTATGAGAAGCCGACCTGTCAGTCGGTGTGCCCGATCACCAAGTGCATCATCACTGACCCAAATCATGTCGAGACTGAAGAAGAGTTGTTAGAAAAGTTCGTCATCATCCAAGGGTTAGCCTAAACAGAAAATGCCGCTCCATTGAGCGGCATTTTTATTCTATTGAGTAACCCTGATCAAATACTTTCCAGCAGTTGCTGACATTCCATCGGCATCACTTTCATTTTTTTCTTCTTCGGTTTACTTACTGCGACTTTTGGAGCGGCAGGTTTAGGCTGTGGTTTCCAACTAGCCAACTCAGCGCCACATCCATCGCCTTTCGGCGGTGCAGCCTGTGGTTTACAGGTGATGTTCCCTTCAGGGCATTTTAGCCTGACGTGCATATGATAATGGTGCCCCCACCACGGTCTTACTTTTCTTAACCAATCCCGCTCAGCCGATACTTCCTGTGCGCACAGTTTTTCTTTGATGACAGGGTGAACAAAGATGCGTGCAACTTCCTCATCACTCGCCGCCATTTTGATCAATTCGAAATGGCGCTGGTCCCAGTTTCGTTTGACTAACTGATACTGCTGGAGGTTGACCACGCTCATTGGTTCAGGCTTACTAAGCTGCTTAGAAGAAAGCTTGTCATCAGCCAGCTTGAGCCAAATATCGATATCCAAGCCGGTCTGATGGCTCGAATGCCCAGAAGAGAAGCGCCCCCCCTGAGGCAATGAGATATCACCAATCAGAATACGAGTGTTAAGGTGCTGCGCAGCCAGAGCGGCTAAACGCTGAACAAAACTAACAGCCTGCGGGTGAGCATAGTAACGTTGTCGCTGGCTGCGTAATACTTGATAGCCTTCCCCTTGAAGAGGCAGTGCCGCCGCGCCTGTGAGACAACCGTTGGCATAGCTACCAATCGCTTGAGGAGATTGCGTCGAAGGTGATTGAATCCTCTCCCAAGGGCTGGCTTGAAGCGAAGATGTGAAAAGGAGAAGTACAATGAATCCAGCTTGCTTCAACCATCCTTTGATTGCCAATCCCATGTACTATCTCCTAACGTTTCTGTTTAGTAATGCTCACCGTTGTCGTAGTAAGCTTTAGCATCCAGAGCGGTAAAAATCACCGCGACATCCACATCTTCACCAATCATCCCACGCACTTGCTGAGTAATAATCTCTGCGACAGCGTCCTGAGTTTGCTGTCCACGATAAAACCACAATACCTCAACAAACGGATATGACTGACTCACCTCACCTTCATGATAAAACGTAGTGTAGATGTACTCGAATGTGAAATCTTCACGAGGGCAATCCATGTGCGGCTGCAGCTCATCAATCAGAGATTTTGATAAGGTTTGAACCGTTTGCGGCTCGACAGCACGAAAACGTAAATGTGGCATAGCTTGCTTCCCTTTTTAATGTTTTCTCCATCATATCAAGTCCAACAATAATGTCTTGTCGATTGGACTTCTTGATGATCTTAGCGCACATCAACTAGGGTTAATATTAACCCCTATCGCATCAACTCTTGAGTGCCAGATGGGTAGAAGGAGAAACACCATGACACGAAGATTGATGTACTTGCTTGCCCTCTTATATAGCTCTTTTTCGGTTGCTCAGGATTGCATTGGCGTGGTCCCAGCAGGCTCCGTGCATGATTTCTGGAAGTCAGTCAAAGCAGGAAGTGAAAAAGCAGGTCAAGAACTAGGCCTTAAAATTTACTTTCGTGGTCCCCACGATGAATCCGATGTCAGTGCTCAACGCTTCATCATCGATCAAGTCATGGAGAATGCCTGTATTGGCTTAGTCTTAGCACCGAATACCAGAGATAGAGCCTATGATGTCGCCCGCTTGAAAGAAGCGGGTGTACCCACAGTCTACTTTGACCGAGATACTGGCTCTCCGGATGTGGTCAGCGTGATTGCCACTAACAATTATCAAGCAGGCGTCCTCGCGGGAAAAGAAATGGCTAAAAAGCTAGGTAACAAAGGAAGGGTCGCGTTACTCAGAATGAAGAAAGGCGTGATTTCTACCGATGCTCGTGAAAAGGGCTTTGTCGATGGCGCAACTTCATCTGGGCTCGTCGTGGCTGTCGATGATTATCTTGATACTAAAATTGGAGAAGCTCGTAAAAATGCGGAGCGAATTCTTCAAAGTCAGATTGCTGAATTGGACGGCATATTTACACCTAATGAATCCACCACGTTAGGTGTACTTATGGCTCTGGACACCGTCTCTGCCCCAGAGGGACTCATCCACATCGGCTTCGACTCCAATGACTCTCTGGTGAATGCACTCGAAGACGGTTCTATTTATGGGCTTATCATCCAGCAACCTTTCGAAATGGGCTACAAAAGTGTCTATACCGTATACCAAGCCTTTCTGGGCCAAGAGTATTCCAAAAACATCGCTACCGAGACCATTTTCGTCACTAAAGAAAACATGCTTTTGCCTAGCGTCAATCAGGCGCTGTTAATGAAATACGATTAACTCAGACTGTGGTTAATTACGCAGATAAAAACAAAAGGCCGCTGACAAGTCAGCGGCCTTTTTCATACAACACGTTTTGCCTTATGGCATTTCGTCAAACTCTGCGCCTTCTTTCTCAACTTGAGGCGGCATCAGATGCTCTTTAGTAATACCCAGTTTCAATGCCAGTGCCGAAGCCACATAGATTGAAGAGTATGTACCTACAGTGATACCCAGTAGAAGTGCAGTGGCGAAGCCATGAATCATAGCGCCGCCTTGCGTGAACAGAGCAATGACTACGAATAAGGTAGTACCGGATGTAATCAAGGTACGGCTCAATGTTTGTGTGATTGAGCTGTTCATGATTTCAGCCGGTTCGCCTTTACGCATCTTGCGGAAGTTTTCACGAATACGGTCAAATACAACAATGGTATCGTTGAGCGAGTACCCCACTACCGTCAGCAAGGCTGCAACGATTGTCAGGTCAACCTCGATTTGCATCAAGGAAAACACGCCAAGCGTAATGATAACGTCGTGTGCCAGAGCAAGTACCGCACCAGCCGCTAAACGCCATTCGAATCGCACCGAAACGTAAATCAGGATACAGATAAGAGAAACGATGATCGCCAGACCACCTGCTTCTGTTAGCTCATCACCTACGTTTGGCCCTACAAACTCGATACGGCGCATTTCAACGCTTTCACCAGTGCCTTCCTTGATGGCAGAAAGAATTTGGTTACCCAAAGTCTCACCTGCGACACCATCACGAGGGCGCAAACGAACCATCACATCACGAGCACTACCAAAGTTTTGAACCGTTGCGTCACCAAAACCTTTTGCTTCCAGCGCAGTACGAATCTCTTCCAAATCAGCAGGCTGCTCAAAGCCAACTTCAATCAGCGTACCGCCAGTGAAGTCTAGGCCCCAGTTCAACCACTTAGTAGAAAGAGTAAAAATCGACGCGCCAATCATCAGGATCGACAGCACGAAGGCGAATTTCGACCAACGCATAAAGTCGATCAATTTGTCTGCTTTTAGAATCTGAAACATAATAATTCCTAGCCTTAGATCGACAGTTTGTTGATGCGCTTACCACCGTACATCAGGTTCACGATACAACGTGTACCAATGATGGCAGTAAACATAGACGTTAAGATGCCGATAGACAGTGTCACCGCGAAGCCTTTGATTGCGCCTGTACCTACAGCAAACAGGATTATTGCGGTAATCAAAGTGGTGATGTTGGCATCGGCAATGGTACTGAATGCATTCGCATAGCCTTGATGGATCGCCTGCTGAGGGTTTCTTCCGTCACGTAACTCTTCACGTATCCGTTCGAAAATCAAGACGTTAGCATCGACCGCCATACCGACTGTAAGAACAATACCGGCAATACCAGGCAATGTCATCGTTGCTCCCGGAATCATCGACATCACACCAATAATCAGTACGAGGTTTACCATCAGCGCAGTATTGGCAATCAGACCAAACTTACGGTAGTAAAGCAGCGTGAATAGCATAACTGCCGCCATCCCCCAGATACATGCCATGATACCCATGTCGATGTTCTGTTGACCCATAGATGGACCAATCGTACGTTCTTCAACGATAGAAATCGGCGCAATCAGAGCACCTGCACGAAGCAGTAGCGCTAGGTTGTGCGCTTCAGCCGCCGAGTCGATACCTGTGATGCGGAAGTTACGGCCAAGCGCTGATTGAATCGTTGCTTGGTTGATCACTTCTTCATGCTTAGTCAGGATAACGCGACCATCTGGCGTCTTACGTCCACTGTCTTTGTATTCTGCAAACACGGTTGCCATCAGCTTGCCAATGTTCTTCTTAGAGAACGCTGACATCTTGTTACCACCTTCGCTATCTAGCGAGATGTTAACTTGCGGGCGGCCATACTCATCCACGCTTGAGCTCGCGTCAGTGATGCTAGAACCACCTAGGATAACACGTTTCTTAAGCACAACCGGACGACCATCACGGTCTTGTTTGATTTCACTGCCCGCTGGCGCTCGGCCACTGGCTGCAGCAGCGAGGTCTGCTTTGTCGTCGACTTCGCGGAATTCAAGCGTTGCCGTCGCACCCAGAATTTCCTTCGCACGAGCGGTATCCTGAACACCTGGTAGTTCAACAACAATGCGGCTTGCGCCCTGACGCTGTACAAGTGGTTCAGCAACACCCAGTTCGTTTACACGGTTACGCAAAATAGTAATGTTCTGCTCAACAGCGTAGTTACGAATTTCGGTCAGACGTTGCTCAGTAAAAGTGGCAGTCAGAGTGAAACGACCATCAGAGTCTGAGTCCACAAAGGTCATATCAGGATGGTTTTGCTGCAGTAAGCGTTTGGCATCAGCAAGCTGCTCTTCATTGCGCAGCAAGACTTCAACCGCCTCTTTGCCTGAAGGGCGAATCGCACGGTAGCGAATCTTTTCTTCACGCAGTTCACTACGGAAAGCTTCTTCTTGCTGGCTGACCAGTTTCTCCATCGCTGCGTCCATATCTACTTCCATCAGGAAGTGAACACCACCACGCAGGTCAAGGCCTAGCTTCATTGGCGCTGCGCCAATCGCTTCTAACCAGTCTGGAGTTGCAGGAGCTAGGTTAAGAGCAACAATATTGTCTTTACCTAGAGCTTCATTGATGACATCACGAGCACTGATTTGAGTGTCGGTATCGTTGAAGCGTACAAGAATGGATCCATTTTCGAGAGCAATGGATTTATGAGATAAGCCCTTTTCATCAAGAGCTTCAGTGACAGAATCCAGCGTTGACATATCTACAGAGGCGCCACGCGCCCCTGTAACTTGAATTGCCGGATCTTCACCGTAGATATTTGGAAGTGCATACAATGCTGCGATAGCGATGGTAAACACCACCATCAAGTACTTCCATAACGGATAGCGGTTAAGCACAGCGAGGATCCTTTAGCTGTTTTATAGAGACTTCAGCGTACCTTTTGGTAGCACTGCAGTAACGAAATCTTTCTTGATCACAACTTCGTTATTCGTGTTTAGCTCGATTGAGATGTAGTCGTTGTCTTCTGCAATCTTAGTGATTTTACCCACTAGGCCACCGCTAGTCAGAACTTCATCACCTTTGCCCATAGAAGACATCAGGCTCTTGTGCTCTTTCACGCGTTTAGCTTGTGGACGGTAAATCATGAAGTAGAAAATTACCGCGAACATACCAAGCATGATTAGCATTTCGAAACCGCCGCCTGCTGGTGCACTTTCTGCTGCGTAAGCTGGAGAAATAATCATTAAAACAATCCTCTATTATTTTTTATTAATATTCCAAGTTGGGCCTACGCTTTTGAGTTTCAAGAGAAAGAGTGGCTATTAGAGATCACTCTCTCAAAAATTCACTGCGTCTGCCTACTTTATTAGCAAAAGCCTCTGGCGAAATGCCAAAGGCTTTAATTCTTTTATCTAGTCAATTACTGCTCTTTCGCCAGTGGTGGCACTTCGCGACCACGACGCTCATAGAACTCTTTGACGAACTCATCAAAGCGATCTTCATCAATCGCCTTACGGATACTTTCCATCACACGTTGGTAGTAACGCAAGTTGTGAATGGTATTCAGGCGAGCACCTAGAATTTCATTACAGCGATCTAAGTGGTGTAGGTACGACTTAGAGTAATTCTGACAAGTGTAACAGTCACACTCTGGATCCAATGGTGTTGTATCTGTTTTATGTTTCGCATTACGGATCTTGATCACACCACCCGTCACAAATAGGTGACCATTACGGGCATTACGCGTTGGCATTACGCAGTCAAACATATCAATACCACGACGTACACCTTCTACTAAATCTTCTGGTTTGCCAACACCCATTAAGTAACGAGGTTTGTCTTCCGGAAGCTGTGGACAAGTGTGCTCAAGAATACGGTGCATGTCTTCTTTTGGTTCGCCAACCGCCAAACCACCGACAGCGTAGCCGTCGAAACCGATTTCCGTCAGGCCTTTCACCGATACATCACGCAGGTCTTCGTAAACGCCGCCCTGAACGATACCAAATAGGTTGTTCTGATTTTCTAGCTTATCGAAATGATCACGTGAGCGCTGAGCCCAACGCAGCGACATTTCCATCGACTTTTTCGCCTCTGCGTGTGTCGCTGGGTATGGCGTACATTCATCGAAGATCATCACAATGTCAGACCCAAGGTCTTTTTGGATTTCCATCGACTTTTCTGCGTCCATGAAAATCTTGTCACCGTTTACAGGGTTACGGAAATGTACACCCTCTTCAGTGATCTTACGGATGTCACCTAGGCTGAATACCTGAAAACCGCCTGAGTCTGTCAGGATAGGACCGTGCCAGTTCATGAAATCGTGCAAGTCGCCATGCATTTTCATGATTTCCTGACCTGGGCGTAACCAAAGGTGGAAAGTGTTGCCAAGAAGAATTTCAGCGCCTGTGCCTTTAACTTCTTCAGGCGTCATACCTTTAACAGTACCGTAAGTACCAACAGGCATAAAAGCAGGTGTCTGAACAGTGCCACGTTCAAAGGTCAGTTGACCACGACGTGCAACACCATCTTTCTTCTTAAGATCAAATTTTAACTTCACGAAGCCTCCAATTGTCAGAGAAACAGTCTGACGATATTTTCGGGGTTATCCCCATTAGGGAGCGGTCGCCTTCCATGCGAGATACAAATCAACCTATTGATTTGCGTCCTAGCTTACTGCTAGCACTCGTAAATAACTCAATTTAAAAAAAGCTGACTAGCGTAAGAGGCAGCTAGTCCGTTTTTTTCCTGATGAACATCGAATCACCATACGAGAAGAAACGATACTTGTTTTCTACCGCGTGTTTGTATGCGTTCATCGTATTTTCGTAACCTGCAAATGCACTGACCAACATGATCAGTGTCGACTCTGGCAGATGGAAGTTAGTGATTAAACAATCCACTAACTGATATTCGTAACCTGGGTAGATAAAGATTTCAGTATCACCAAAGAATGGCGCAAGTGCAGTGCCTTTCTTCAGTGCATCCTGAGCAGCACTTTCTAGGGAACGTACCGATGTTGTACCCACTGCAATGACTCGACCATTGCGCGCTTTCGCAGCGTTAATCGCATCCACCACTTCTTGCGCTACTTCCACATACTCTGCGTGCATGTGGTGATCGTTGATATTTTCGACCTTAACCGGTTGGAATGTACCGGCACCTACGTGAAGAGTCACATAAGCAAACTCAGCACCTTTCGCCTTGATTTTCTCAAGCAGCGCTTCATCAAAGTGCAGACCAGCTGTCGGCGCAGCCACTGCACCTGGTTTTTCGTTGTAAACCGTTTGGTAGCGCTCTTTATCTGAATCTTCATCTGGGCGATCAATATAAGGTGGAAGCGGCATGTGGCCGATCTCTTCCAAAACCGCCAACACGTTTTTCTCTGCATTAAATTTCAATTCAAACAAGGCGTCATGGCGGGCAACCATTTGTGCAGAATACTCGTCGTTTTCACCAATAAAGATGGTTGAACCCGGTTTAGGCGATTTAGAACAGCGCACATGAGCCAGAATGCTTTTTTCATCCAACACACGTTCCACTAACACTTCCAGCTTACCGCCTGACTCTTTACGGCCAAACATACGCGCAGGAATCACACGAGTGTTATTGAAAACCACAAGATCGCCCGGCTGCACTTGCTCAAGTACATCCGTAAACGTGCCATCGCTTAGCTCACCACTGTTGCCATCAAGTTGAAGCAAACGGCTCGCGGTGCGCTCAGGCTGAGGATAACGAGCTATCAGCTCATCGGGTAAATCAAAGTGAAAATCTGATACTTGCATGTTACTAATCTTTTGTCGTGGATTCTTACGTCGTGATGGAAGTCGAACTGATTCTGTCACAAACAGACGACGAGTTTTTCGCAGCCGACTAGTATATGCCGCACAAGCGCAATAGCAAGGATTGAGATGTGAATTATTGTAATCAATATTGAATTAACGAGTGTATGGAGGAAGGCTGTAAAATTGGCTGGATATTCTGTACATAATTCGCCACATTTTTTTCAAGGTTATCGGAATAAAAATCTATCCAGCTCTCATACTCCCGAGTGGAAAATTACTATATTAAAAGAGAACAAAACAATAACTCTATCACTCAGGAGGCAGCCATGATAAAAGTCGAAGACATGATGACGCGCACCCCCCATACCCTGCTGCGTTCACACCTACTTGCCGACGCGAAACATACCATGGAAGCACTAGATATTCGCCACGTCCCAATCGTCGACGCTAATAAGCAGCTACTTGGCGTGGTTTCTCAACGTGACGTGTTGGCCGCACAAGAATCGAGCTTACAACAAATCCCAGAAAACCAGTCCTTCACTCTCAATACGCCACTTTATGAAGTGATGAAAACAGGCGTCATGACGGTCTCTCCTCAAGCAGGATTGAAAGAAAGCGCCATCTACATGCAAAAGCACAAGGTTGGCTGTCTACCTGTGGTCGAAAAGGGTCAGTTAGTCGGTATCATCACTGACAGTGACTTTGTTGCCATCGCCATCAATTTGTTAGAACTGCAAGAAGAAGCCGAACCTGAAGAAGTTGAGTGATGGGCAAAAAAAGAGCGACTTAATGTCGCTCAAAGCATGTCAAAGTTTATGCCTAAACAGAATATCGATGACCTAAGGCTAGCAAGTGAGAGCCTTGGTCATCATGACAGGGATACTTTAGAACTGGTCCTCTTCCGTTGAGCCAGTCAGAGCCGTGACTGATGAGTTGCCACCTTGGATGGTGTTGGTCATCTTGTCGAAATAGCCTGTACCCACTTCTTGCTGGTGTGCAACGAAGGTGTAGCCTTTTTCTGCTGCCTGGAATTCTGGACGCTGTACTTTCTCAACGTAGTGGCGCATACCTTCACCTTGTGCATAGTCATGCGCAAGTTCGAACATGTTGAACCACATATTGTGAATGCCCGCTAGTGTGATGAACTGGTACTTGTAGCCCATGTCAGATAGCTCTTGCTGGAATTTAGCAATGGTTTCTGCATCCAAGTTTTTCTCCCAGTTGAAAGAAGGAGAACAGTTGTACGCAAGCAGCTGATCTGGGTATTCAGCGTGAATCGCTTCTGCAAACTTACGCGCTTCTTCCAGACACGGTGTTGCCGTTTCACACCAGATAAGGTCAGCGTATGGTGCGTAAGCTAGGCCGCGAGCAATTGCTTGGTCAATGCCTGCACGTACACGGTAGAAACCTTCTTGAGTACGGTCACCTTGAATGAAGTCTTTATCGTACGGGTCGCAATCGGAAGTCAGTAGGTCTGCTGCGTTTGCATCCGTACGAGCAATAACGAGTGTTGTGGTGCCCGCTACGTCAGCTGCCAAACGAGCTGCAACCAGCTTTTGAACCGCTTCTTGAGTAGGTACAAGAACTTTACCACCCATGTGACCACACTTCTTCACGGATGCTAGCTGATCTTCAAAGTGAACACCTGCCGCGCCAGCGTCAATCATCGACTTCATTAGTTCGTAAGCATTAAGTACACCACCAAAGCCAGCTTCTGCGTCTGCAACGATTGGTAGGAAGTAGTCGATACCGCCTTCATCCGCCGGTGATTTACCGCCAGACCATTGGATTTGGTCCGCACGACGGAATGAGTTGTTAATGCGCTTAACCACTGAAGGCACTGAGTCAACCGGGTAAAGTGACTGGTCAGGGTACATAGTCGATGCAGTATTGTTATCTGCCGCTACTTGCCAACCTGATAAGTAAATCGCTTCAATACCCGCTTTCGCTTGCTGGACCGCTTGACCACCAGTCAGTGCACCCAAACAGTTTACGTAGCCTTTCTTAGCATCACCGTTGACCAAAGACCACAGTTTGTCTGCACCGCGCTGCGCAATTGTGTTGGCTGGCACCATCGAACCGCGCAGTTCTACGACTTCTTCTGCTGTATATGGACGCTTTACATTTTTCCAGCGTGGGTTAGTTACCCAGTCTTTTTCAAGAGCTTCGATTTGTTGGCGGCGAGTTAAATTAGTCATCGGTCTATCCCTCTATTGATGTGCGCTGCTATTTGTTGACAATACGGGCGCTGTTTTTATTTTTTCTCTGGCGGTACATCCATCTCCGCCTCGAAATGTTCACGTTACTGATGTTGTTATTGATTCATTAGTCCAGGTAGTCATAACCTGGAATGGTTAAAAAGTTCGTTAGTTCGTCGCTGGTGGTCAGTTTGGCCATCAGTTCAGCCGCTTCTTCAAAACGACCTTCCTGATAACGTTCATCTCCAACTTCTGCTTTTACGACGTCAATTTCTTCACTAAGGTATTGTTCGAACAAGGCTTTGGTTACCACTTGACCATTGTCGAGCGCTTTTCCATGCTGAATCCATTGCCATATCGACGCTCGGGAAATTTCTGCCGTTGCGGCGTCTTCCATCAAGCCGTAGATAGGGACACAGCCATTACCAGAAATCCAAGCTTCAATGTATTGGAGTGCCACTCGAATGTTGTGGCGCATGCCCTGCTCTGTTCGTTCCCCCTGACAAGGCGCGAGCAGATCATCGGCAGTAATTGGCGCGTCATCCGAACGAGAAACATCAAGTTGATTGGTTCTCTCGCCCAGCACGCTGCCAAACACTTCCATTGCCGTGTTGGCTAAACCTGGGTGAGCCACCCAAGTACCGTCATGGCCGTTATTTGCTTCCAGTGATTTATCGTTTTGAATTTTGTCGAGAACCTTTTGATTCTCCTGTGGATCTTTTGCTGGAATGAATGCTGCCATTCCCCCCATTGCAAAGGCACCACGACGATGACAGGTACGGATAAGTAAACGCGAATAAGCATTTAGGAACGGCTTATCCATGGTCACAACCTGACGATCCGGAAGGACACGATCTGGGTGCTTTTTCAGTGTTTTGATGTAGCTAAAGATGTAATCCCAGCGACCGCAGTTAAGACCAACAATATGTTCTTTAAGCGAAAATAGGATTTCATCCATTTCAAACACGGCTGGCAGTGTTTCAATCAGCACGGTGGCTTTGATAGTACCTGTATCTAGGCCATAGTAATCCTCAGTAAAATGGAACACTTTGCTCCACCACTGCGCCTCTTTATGCGATTGCAGTTTTGGCAGGTAGAAGTAAGGGCCGCTGCCCTTTTTCATTAGCGCTTTGTAGTTATTGTAAAAATAAAGCGCAAAGTCGAATAAAGCTCCCGGAATGATCTCACCATTAAACGTCACGTGTTTTTCTTTTAGGTGTAAACCACGCACTCGGCAGATCAAAACCGCTGGATCATCCTTCAACTCATATTGCTTACCATTAACTGGGTTGGTGTAACTGATCTCGCCATCCACTGCGTCGCGCAGATTGATCTGACCATCTAGCACCTTATCCCATGCTGGGGACATCGAGTCTTCAAAGTCCGCCATGAACACTTTCACGTTCGCATTCAGCGCATTAATCACCATTTTACGGTCAGTAGGACCGGTGATTTCTACGCGGCGGTCTTGCAGATCTTGAGGAATCCCGAGAATTTTCCAGCTACCTTCTCTGATATCTTGTGTATCTTCGAGAAAGTCTGGCAGCTCCCCAGCATCGATACGTGCTTGCTTTTCTTCACGTTGAGCAAGCAAGGTATCGATCTGGCTGGCAAACTGAGCACACAGAAGAGATAAAAAGGTTTGGGCTTCAACAGGGAAAATCGCCTGATGTTCTGGTGAAAGGGTACCAGTCACTTCAAGCATGCCTTCTTGGTGTAAGGTTTCTTGGGCTTCGGCTGTTGTTTTTTCTCTATCTGGTGTGTTGGCAAGCATATTCTCTTCCTTTAACGCTCCGATACAACGATGACTGTTATGGGTTGTATCAGTGGTTGCTCTAATTTTCGAAGAGTTACATTTGTAACTATAAAACAACAATCAAACATCCTAATTGATCACTGCTTTCTTCGTTTATTTTGTCTTGTGAGCTCTACCTTGGCTAACTTGGTTTGCCTTTTCAATCTAGACATAAGTCTTACAGAGCCTTCATTTAAACTACACCAACATGCGGTAGAGCAAAAGTCCTAAAGTAGCCTATCGACTAAATTCAAAGTTTTATTCCGCTGCCCATAAGTTGTTGATTTTGATCACCAAAATGTAACTAGTTACGTAATTTAATTACAGTAAAATTAGAGCTGTAAAACCGTTTCAAACACGCGTTTAACTTACGAGTAAATCAGGCATCGCTTTATCAGACAGGGGATTTCGTGGCAATTACGGAGGCGGGTCAAACAGAGTGTTTTTAGTGAGCTGTAAAATTGACACTGTGAAATTTCACAATTTAATGAAAGCTTCATCAAGATTTCTTTGTAAAATTTTACAAGTTAAAGTTCACCAACAGAATAAAATGCTAAAAAGCACACTAAAACTAGTGTACTTTTGGAAGGTATCATCGAGATTTGGTCTAATACTTATCGCTAAAGCAGCTCTGACACGACTTGTGCCAGTTGATTAAAAGTATTCACTCTTGAAGAACTAGGGCGCCAAACTAGCCCAATATGGCGATGTGCTTGCTGCCCAGGAGCATCAACAACCACTAAGTTCTGGTTATCAATCAACCCGTGATCGATTGCCATCTGGGGGATAAAGGTGGTTCCTAACCCATTGGCAACCATCTGAACCAAGGTATGTAAACTGGTTGCCGAGAATGGGTTAATCTTCTCTTTCTTAGTCAGCTGACAAGCAGAAACGGCATGTTCTGTTAGGCAGTGTTCTTTTTCCAGTAAGAACACAAACTCATCAGGCAGGTCATCGTACTTAATCGGAGTCTGAATCGCGTCGGCCTGATTACGGCTGATGATCATCCGAAATGGATCATTACCAACGATTTTGCTTTCCATACCATCTATATCAACTGGCAAAGCTAAGATAAGTACATCTAATTCACCGTGGCGCAGCGCCGCCAGTAAATTGGTTGTGGTGTCTTCTCTTAGCAGTAAATTCAGTAAAGGAAAGCGCTGGTTCACTTCCTGCACCAAATCACAGAGTAAAAAAGGCGCAATGGTTGGAATACAACCCACACGCAATTGCCCTTCCATTTCATCTCCCTGACAAAGACGACCAAGTTCCACCAGATCTTGTCCTTTTGCCAGAAGTTCACGCCCTTGTTGGACAATTTGCTCTCCCGCCAGTGTAAACACTAATGGGCTTTTCTTATCTTTCTTCTCATAAAGAGGGCAACCAATCAGTTCTTCAAGGTTTTGAATACCTTTACTGAGCGTTGACTGACTCACGAAGCACCGTTCTGCCGCCTCACTAAAGTGGCGTGTTTCGTGAAGGGTTATCAAATAATGTAATTGCTTGAGGCTAGGCCACTTATTCATAATTCTATATGTAACTACTGCTCATCCAGTGATCAAGATAATGGTTTAGCATTATCGCTTTTTTCGATTAACTCAATCTATTTATTTCGCTTTTTTCCATACTACAATCTGTACTATAGTTTGTCGCGTACAAACACGGACCAAACCAAAAACGAATCAATTGGTTTGGAACTAACCATATATTTTAGGAGCAAAAAAATGGTACTAGTAGGTCGTCAAGCCCCAGATTTTACTGCTGCAGCTGTTCTAGGTAACGGTGAGATCGTTGATAACTTCAACTTTGCAGAGTTCACTAAAGGTAAGAAAGCGGTTGTTTTCTTCTACCCACTAGATTTCACTTTCGTTTGCCCATCTGAGCTAATCGCTTTCGACAACCGTCTAGCTGATTTCCAAGCTAAAGGTGTTGAAGTAATCGGTGTTTCTATCGATTCTCAGTTCTCTCACAACGCATGGCGTAACACTGCTATCGAAGATGGCGGTATCGGTCAAGTTAAGTACCCACTAGTTGCTGACGTTAAGCACGAAATCTGTAAAGCATACGACGTTGAGCACCCAGAAGCAGGCGTTGCTTTCCGTGGTTCTTTCCTAATCGACGAAGAAGGCGTTGTACGTCACCAAGTTGTTAACGACCTACCACTAGGCCGTAACATCGACGAAATGCTACGCATGGTTGACGCTCTAAACTTCCACCAGAAGAACGGTGAAGTATGTCCTGCACAGTGGGAAGAAGGTAAAGCAGGTATGGACGCATCTCCAAAAGGTGTTGCAGCGTTCCTATCTGAGCACGCAGAAGACCTAAGCAAGTAATTTTGCTTTCGCACCCAAGCTCAACGGGTGTCTTGGTTGGACAATATAAAGCTAAAAAGCAAACGCCAATCAGTTTAAAGTAAAGTCTTATTTAAAGAGCCCGAAACTCAGTTTCGGGCTCTTTTTATTTTGCTTTCACACTCAATGACCATTATCGCCCTCACAACTTACCTATATAGATAAAAAGACAAGATATCGCTAAAGAGACAAAACGTATCGACCTACAGACTTTATCTGTTTCTGCTCTTTAAAGTCGAAAAAGCTCTCTTTATGATGAACTCAACTGATTTGGAGGAAGAGTTCACTCTTCCAGACTGACGATTACTACACGGAGATTTAACATGGCTTACTTTTCTCTAGCCTTCGGTACGGCAACCAAAAACCGCGATGGAAAAATCATTGAAGCATTTTTCCCGAACCCAGTTCTTAACCCGTCTGACGCACTGGTAGACGCAGTCGCAAAAGTAGCAGGTTACGAGCAAGGCAACCAAGCGTTCGAAATCTCTGCGGCACAAAGTGCTGAACTTGCTGGTGCATTCGAAGCAAACGGTGATGCTGCAAACGCCTCATTCGCAGCTAAAGCTGCGGAGTCTTCACAACCGCTAGTACTTGTTGTTCTTGCTGCAGATGAGAAGCCAGCTTCTGTTGCTGAAGGCTTCCTGAAGCTTCAGCTTATCTCTAACCGCCTAGTTCAACCCCACGGTACTGTGCTTGACGGTATCTTTGGCCTACTGCACAACATTGCGTGGACCAACGAAGGCCCTATCGATCTGCCAGAACTGGCTGATCGCCAAATTGAAGCACGCCTAGCAGGCCGCAACCTATCTGTCGATTGTGTCGACAAATTCCCTAAAATGGTTGATTACGTTGTACCTGCTGGTGTGCGTATCGCTGATACTTCACGTGTTCGCCTTGGCGCTCACGTTGGCGAAGGCACAACCGTTATGCATGAAGGTTTCATCAACTTCAATGCGGGTACAACGGGTGTGAGCATGGTTGAAGGCCGTATCTCTGCTGGCGTTGTGGTTGGTAACGGCTCTGATATCGGTGGCGGTGCTTCAATCATGGGTACGCTATCTGGTGGTGGTTCAGTTGTCGTTTCTATCGGTGAAAGTTCACTGTTAGGCGCAAACGCAGGCCTTGGTTTCCCACTGGGCGATCGTTGTACGGTTGAGTCTGGTCTGTATGTCACTGCGGGTGCTAAGGTTCGTATGCTGGATTCAGAAGGCAACGAAGTGGAAGTGGTGAAAGCACGCGACCTAGCTGGCGTGTCTGACTTGCTGTTCCGTCGCAACTCAGTAACTGGTCAAATTGAATGTCTGGCGAACAAAACTGCAGTAGAGCTGAATTCTGAGCTACACAGCAATAACTAAGCTGGTAGCTGAACAGAAAAAGGGTTGATGTATATGCATCAACCCTTTTTATTTTTCTGCTAAGTGAATCGATCAGCGCGCGAATGCAGCCGTTAGCTACTTAACCTGGATGACCGTCAACTCTCGCTTTTAGCAACATAGGGCCAAACTTAATCACATACAGAGTAAACGCCAGCACCCACAACAACCCGCTGATATCGATCATCAACATCATTTGGGCTGGCCACAGAACTACACCAACACTACGAACTAACGCAGCTGCCGTCAGCATAGCGAATGCTAACGCCATATTTGGCCCCTGATAAATTGCTCGCCCAGTATGTCCCATGGTTACACGAGCGATCATCGCCAGTATCAAACCACCGAGCGCTCCAATCGCAAACAGATGCAACATATTGTGGCCCGCAAATGGGTTATCGAGTACCCCTCTCAATAATAGGCTGACCGGAATACACAAGTAAGCTAAATGTAGTGCCCATACCAGCGGCTCTTTAACGGTGCGCCACGGCTGCCATCTCATCACACGTACTAAATGTGCTAAACCGGAAATGACCATCAGAGAAGGCCCAAGCTGAGCAAAAGTGACAGGGAAAAAGCTCAGAATAAATAAACTGACCAGCGGGAGGTTTGCCGTCCATTCTAGCCAAGTCATCGGCTGTGGTTTCTCAAAATTAAATCGCCGAGCTGTGAAGAATGGAATCACTCGCCCGCCCATTACCGACAGTAAAATCGTAAACCACCACAACATTGCTTGCCAGACCGCCGAAGAAGGAAACGGCGGCATCCCCTTGATGGTCGCGTAGCTGGCAAAATTCGCCACAATCGCCAAAACAAATAAAGGCACAAAGAACAGATTTTTCCACCCTTTGGCTTTGATCACTCGACTGCCAACTTCATAAGCAGCAAAAGCGATAAACAGAGCCTCTATCGATGAAATCAACCACAAAGGCGCAGGTGTCCAGAACAGCACACGCGGAAGTAGCCACAAGCCAACCAATACCGCCAATCTATGGTGCTTGGTGCCATTGATTCCCGTCCAGTTTTGGACTGCGGTCAAGACAAACCCCACCACAATCGCCATCGAGAAGCCAAACAGCATCTCATGCACATGCCACCACAAAGCCGGTACCTTTAACGTCGCAGGCTGGCCGTTTTGAAACATCCATACCCACAAGGCGACAGCAATAACAGCATAAACGGCCCCAAGCAAAAAGAAGGGCCGGAACCCCAGACGTAAAATCGGCGGAATGGCTTCTTCGACTTTTTTGTCAGTAATATTGAGCACAATGGTCACTCCAAATATTGAATCTAACTATCTAACAGCAATATTCATTCCAGTGTTAAATCAACCGAAATTCAATATGTTAAGAAAAACTCGTGTCTTTATGACCCTACAAAATAAGGTCATAAAGACACATAAGAGTAATAAGAATACAAATTTTGAAGATCTGGATCATTGACCCAAGTCGTCAGAAGTTGACAATAACCCACCTGGACATTGTGAGGTTTTAGATGAAAATTGTTGCTGTAACCGCCTGCCCTACCGGTATTGCTCATACTTACATGGCTGCCGATGCATTGAGTAAAGCTGCACCTAAAAAAGGCTTGCAGATCAAGGTCGAAACTCAGGGTGCAATGGGGATTGAAAACCCTCTCTCCGCTCAAGATATCATGCGCGCAGATTTAGTTCTGATTGCTTCAGATATAGAAATAGAACAGCGGGCGCGCTTCACTGGTTGTAAAATCCATGTTGTTACTATTGAAGAAGTGCTGACCAATGTTGACGCCGTGCTCGACAGGTGCAAATCACTGTGATTGAGCGTCGCATTACGTTCGTTCTTCCTGAGGATGGATTTGCCAGTTGGAAAATCAATCGCCTCAAGGCCTTGAGCGGGATGTTTCGCTCGGTAGTCGTGTTACTTAATGTCACCAAGTGGGAAAGAGCCAATATCGAGCACCCGTTACAGGTCATGTCGTTGGGCAGTCAGGAGTTCGATTTATGTCAGATACACATTGAAGGCTCCGATGCGGAATTGGCCTGCATGGTGTTTACCAATTTCATCAGCGATCAGTTCACCTTGGTCAATACTGCGCATAAGAGTAACCAATTAACCAATATTGCGCTGCTCAGCAATCTGCCTACTTTTCATCTTGATTTTCCACTTAGCTACTTACACCACCACAGTGATGTTGACACTAAGTCAGCGGCATTCAGCCTCGCGACAAAATGTATTACCAGCTCAAACCCTGCTTTGATATGCGAGCAGTTTGCTCAGCGAGAGCAAACCTCTTCAACTGCTATTGGGCATGGTATCGCCCTTCCTCACATCATGAGTGAAGCGATTGATATCCCAAGTGTCAGCATTGTGTCGCTGACAGAAGAATTAGACTGGAACTCTCCAGCTCAGGGTGGCGTCAGCATGATCATCGCTATCGCTTTACCACATAACGCTTCACGTGATGTGTTGCTAGCCTTTACGCACCTGACTCGCTCATTGCTGGATCCAGACTATTGCCAGTTGCTGCGTACCAGCCACGAACCACAAGCGTTAAAAGCACTTCTTACCCATAAGCTGGCACAAGCCTAACTCGCCCGATATTCGCTCGGCGTCATACCGACTTTGTTCTTAAACACCCGAAAAAAATAGTTGGCATCTGCGTAACCACAACGGTTTGCCACTTCCTGTAGACGGAAGTCATAGCGCTTGAGCATAAACTTAGCACGGTCAATTCGAACCCAGGTGATGTAGTCAGCCAGTGTCATATGCCCTTGTTGGCGAAACAAGCGCGACAAGTGATTGGGGGAAATGTTAAACCGCGAAGCAATCGACGTCCGGGTAATCGCCCGATGAAAATTCTCTTGAATATAAATACAAATCCCTTGGTAAAGATCTTCACTATGGCTTTTCGAACTGCCATCAGGCTTTTGTAGCATTGACTGGCAGTAGCTGAGCAGAGCCACCAGCAAATGTTCATCCATCGGAGCTTTTTGAGGTTCCTGAGCTAGTGCGTTCAATGCCTGTAAAATATGGTCGACCGCGTGGCCAGTTCGGGTCGGTACAGAATATTTCTGGATGTCATAGAAACCGCTTTCCCCCGCACGCTTGCTCACCAAGCTAAAACCTAACTGGCGACGGCCAAACAGCAAACTCAGTACCGAGCATTCGTTTTCCCAGTTCGGTTTATTCCAACAGTTAGGAGGAATATAGAGTGCATCTCCACTCAATACGCTAATGTCCGCAATCCCTTGTTCAGGATCTTCAAGTTGATTGAGGTACTCGCCACTTAAAACGAGCTCAAGCCGTGGAAAGTTCACCTGATAGCTAAAAGCCGGGGGCGTGAGTTTGTCTGCAGCAAACCAGATACGACTAAAATGCTCCCGTTCATGAATAACATTATCGAGTAACTCATGGAATATATGGCTCATAGTCCCTCTCAAACAATCACTTTTCGTGACTTCCATCAACAAAAAAGCAGTAAAAATTGAGGTTACTATACTCTAGTTTTTACGATTTGTATTTTTCCTTCCAAAGATAGAAACACTCAATAAAAACAATTAAATACATGATATTTAAAGATTAATACCAAACAAAATAAACTAATTACACTTAAATCAATAATTGAGTTCGATCACACTCCAAATCCATAGTTACAATAATCCAGTAAATGCATTTCTGGTACACTAAAAATCCTTGACTTAATCCCCCACAATTACCCTCAGATAAAAAACAAGTTCCGCACAGATCGGAACCAATCGGGGTAAACGAGATGATCACAGACTTAATCAATCAAGAGTTGATTTGCTTAGATCTCCAAGCAACAACCAAGCAAGAAGTATTCGAAGAACTGATCGAACTGCTGAGCAACAACCACCGCATCAGCGACAAAGCGCAATTCCTCAGTGATATTCAGGCTCGAGAAGAGATTGGCAACACAGGCTTTGAAGATGGCGTCGCGCTGCCTCATGCCAAAAGTGCCGCGGTTTCCCAACCCGCTGTCGCGATTGGTATTAGCCGCCAAGGGATAGAATACGGCGCAGAAGACGGTCAGCCGAGTAAACTATTTTTCATGATTGCCTCTCCTGATGGCGGTGCAGATCATCACATCGAGGTGCTGGCTGAACTCTCTTCCAAACTGATCGAAGACGGTTTTATTGAACGTTTTATGCAGGCCAGTTCTTCTGAAGAAGCGTTAGAATTACTGCTCGCCAAACCACAAGATCAGCAAGACAACCCAGAAGCCGATCAAGGCTTTTTAATCGGTGTTACCGGCTGCCCAGCAGGTGTTGCGCACACATACCTAGCCGCCGAAGCCTTAGAAAAAGGCGCCGCTGAACTTGGCTATCAAATCAAGGTCGAAACCAATGGCTCTATCGGGGTCAAAAACACGCCGAGTTCAGAAGAGATAGCTAAGGCTGACGCGATCATTGTCGCCTGTGACAAACAGGTTGATATGAATCGTTTCGCGGGAAAAAAGGTCATCACGACAGGCGTCAAAGCCCCTATCAGCGATGCTAAGGGTTTAATAAAAAATGCGCTACAAGCACCACTCTATACAGCGAGTGAAGAAAGCCAAACGACTGAAACAACCTCTTCGAATGCACGTAGCGATTTATACCGCTACCTGATGAACGGCGTTTCACACATGATTCCATTTGTGGTTACAGGTGGCCTACTGATCGCTCTCGCGCTGGCCATTGGTGGCGAGCCAACGTCAGCGGGAATGGCAATTCCTGAAGGCAGCATGTGGCAAAAAGTACTGGATGTCGGTGTGGTGTCGTTTACCTTGATGATCCCTATCTTGGCGGGATACATCGCCTATGCGATTGCAGACCGTCCAGGGCTCGCACCAGGATTAATCGGTGGCTGGATTGCCAACAATGGTTCTTTCTATGGTGCAGAAGCTGGCACAGGCTTTATCGGCGCCATCGTTGCAGGTTTACTGGTCGGCTATTTTGTTAAATGGCTGACGAGCATCAACTACCATAAATTTATTCAGCCATTGGTGCCTATTATGATTGCACCAATCCTAGGCTCTTTGTTTATCTCCAGCCTGTTTATCTTCGTAATTGGTGCACCCATTGCAAGCTTGATGGACGGCCTGAATGCGATGTTAGTCAGCATGAGTACTGGCAGTGTGATTCTGCTGGGTATTGTCTTAGGTGGTATGGCTGGTTTTGATATGGGCGGGCCGTTCAACAAAGTCGCGTTCTTGTTCTCCGTCGGTATGATCGCCAGTGGTCAGACACAATTTATGGGTGCCATGGCATGTGCGATTCCTGTAGCACCTCTTGGTATGGGTCTAGCCACATTCCTTGGTCGTAAATTCAATCTATTTGAAGAATCAGAAATCGAAGCTGGTAAAGCGGCTGGCGCCATGGGCCTGGTCGGTATCTCAGAGGGCGCAATTCCATTTGCCGCGCAAGACCCAATGTCTGTGATACCTGCTAACGTGCTTGGCTCCATGGTAGCGGCGGTAATGGCATTCTCATTTGGTATCACCAACAGCGTCGCGCACGGTGGTCCGGTTGTCGCATTACTTGGCGCAATGAACCTACCACTGATGGCTCTCGTTTGTATGGCGGCAGGTACAGTCGTGACCGCCCTGACCTGTATTTCACTTAAGAAGATGCGTAAAGCGAAAGCACAGCTAGCAACTGCTTAATCATTTAAGCACCTTAAGCGCCATCCCCCTATTTTGCGCGCTATTCAGACCCCGTTTTTACGGGGTCTTTTCTTTTGTGGTAAAAACCTTTAGGTTGTTTGTTGAACACAGAGGGAAATTACATGGCAATTTACATCTTTGGCTACGGCAGTTTAATGAACTCCGCATCGAGACAACTGACAGGAAAAACCGCGCAAGCTTTGCCTGCCATTGTTCATGGCTTCAAACGCTACTGGGGTAAAGTGGATGACAGTTATATCCTTTCGCCACTAGTAGTAAATAAAGGCGAAGGCTTAGTCAATGGAGTACTACTTGAAATCAGCGAAGATGAGCTGAGTGAGTTTGATGTTCGCGAGCGAGGCTACCATCGAGTGGAAGTGCTCCATTCACAGCTTGAGTGTGATAACCCGTTTCGTGCCAATGATCAGGTTTGGGTGTATATCAAAGACAACCCAGAGCCACCATGTAACCTGAGCCCTATCATGCAAACCTATGTCGATACCGTATTAGCAGGTTGTCTGGAAATTTCCGAACAGTTTGCCAAACAATTTATTGAGCACACCATCGGCTGGCACTTCCCAAGAGAAGATGACCGACATGCGCCTAAGTATGGCAACCTCGCCGGTGTAGAAGAACACCATTATCCGCTGATTGATAAACTAATAAAGGGAGCATAATGCTCCCTTTTCAATTCGGTAATACAAGCGGTTAGAACTTGTAGTCTATACCTAGGAACAAAGTATCCATATCAATATCGGCTCCATCCACATCTACATTAGTCACACGATAACCACCGTTTACAAACCAATTGTTGTTGATCGCATATCCCATTTCAGCACCATAGCTGAATCCAGTATCGGAACGTGACTGACTTATTCTTGCTGTAACAGATTGATTTACAACAGCTTCAGCATCAAGATCAGTTTTATATGTACCTACACCGATTAAAGCACCTAAATAGAATTTTGAACCTGAAACAAAATACTTCGGCTTAAGGTTTAGTGACAGTGCATAAATGTCTGTACTTGCTTTAATGCTTGAATCACTGCTATATACCAAGTCAAATTTGCCATAGTCAACAAACTCCGCTTCAACACCAACGATAAAATCCTCTACGATCTTAAAGTTATACCCTAGAGAAACAGAAGCACTCGTTGACGAAACTTCGTTTGATTTAGTCCCGTCTTCATCGGAAACTAGATCTGTATCAATGATATCTGCACCTAGATACCAGCCATTTTCAAGGTAACCGCGTTCAGCCTGTTGTACATCTACGTTTTCCGCACCAACTGCCTGAAATGAAACTGCCGCGACTAGAGCCGCTAATAATTTTTTATTCATTATAATTCCTATATATCTTGAACTACTTCATAAAAGTTCGCGGGCGAATATAGGAATCCCACCAATAAATAAAACCATTGATATTTCATATAATGATCGATATCTCATTATTACTTTAAATATGAATGCTAATTGTACAGTCAGGCTAGCGATACAATCTCTAAGCTAAACAATACGCGTCCCCCTCGGCATTGATCGTTCTGGGGTCAGCAAAACACTTTCTGACTCATCATCGGTTTCAGCGCACAGCAACATACACTCAGAAGTTTCGCCACGCATCTTGGCTTTAGCAAGGTTACATAGCACCACCACTTCTTTGCCCATCAACTCTTGTTCCGTGTAATAAGGCACTAAGCTTGTGACCGTCTGCAGTCGCCTTTCCCCAACATCAATTTGAACAATGTACAGTTTGTCGGCGTTTTGATGGCGGGCAACTTCAATGATCTTGCCTGTTCGCATCTCCAGTTTTGAAAAATCAGTGTAAGCGATCGTATCCATGATAAAAACCCAAGTAAAATTTACTAAAAGATAACGTTTACACTAACACTTAACTCTTACAAAACAAGTGGTAAAGATCGCATTTATCGCAGTAAAAAGTATCTCAAATTGCTTCATTTTCACAAACAGTGTTTAATGTTCAAGTTCAACTTATGAGGTAAAGCATGGCAACGATAAAGGATGTGGCAAAAGAAGCGGGAGTCTCTATCGCAACGGTTTCACGCGTTATTAATAAATCCCCTAAAGCCAGCCAGTCATCCGTTGACTCAGTCACCAAAGCAATGGATAAGCTTGGTTATCGCCCCAACGCAGCAGCGCGTTCACTGGTCAGTCAAAGTACCAATACCATGGGTGTGCTGGTTAGTGATGTATCCGATCCGTTTTTCGGTACTTTAGTCAAAGCTGTTGACACGGTTGCTCATGAGCACGGTAAACATATTTTGATTGGCAATGGTTATCACGATGCTGAACAAGAGCGAAAAGCGATCGAACTTCTGATCAACAATCGCTGTGATGCCCTCGTCATCCACGCTAAAGGTCTCTCCGATGAAGAACTGATTGGCTACGCCAAAGAAGTCAAAGGTATGGTCATCATCAATCGTCATATTCCTCAATTGGCGGAACGTTGTATCTCGCTCGATAACCATAAAGGGGCTTACCTAGCAACGGAGTACTTGATTCGTCACGGTCATACCAAGATTGCCTGTGTCGCTTCTAACCACGGAATTGAAGATTCACAACAACGGGTTGAAGGCTATCTTGCCGCACTGCGAGATCATAATATTGAGTTGCCGAGTAGCTATATCGAATATGGTGAACCGAATAACGATGGTGGTGAAATTGCAATGACCAATCTGCTAACCAAATCGTTAGAGATCACTGGCGTTGTCGCATACAACGACTACATGGCCGCTGGCGCTTTGTCCGTTCTGGATGAAAATGGGATTCAGGTACCACAGCAGGTATCTATGATGGGGTTTGATGATGGATTGATCGCTCGCTACGTCCACCCTCGCTTGAGTACCGTGCGCTACCCAATTCAAATGATGGCAGATAAGGCCGCACGCCTTGCGTTGTCGTATGCTCGTCAAGAGCCTGTCGAGAATGACACCATTATCTTCTCGCCAACGGTGGTGCGACGAAATTCAGTTGAGCGGCTATAGCAATTAACAAAGAAGGCGCTGTCTCAGCGCCTTCTTGATACTAAACCTTCCATGTTTAACACTCAAAAGCGTAAACCGTCGAGTAACAGTACTCTTGATTCGGTTTGAGAATACAGCTCGGTTGAGGCCACTCTGGGTGGTTCGGTGAGTCAGGCAAAAATTGAGTTTCTAGCGCCACCCCAGCGTAGTCTGAATACGTGCTACCACTGCGGCTAGGTGTACCTTCTAACCAGTTTCCCGTATACAGTTGAAGCGCGGGTTTATCGGTGATTACACTCATCTTCACTTTGCCATCCTGACTCGATAAACGGGCGATAGGCTGACGTTTATTGCGTTTAGGATCGAAGTAGAAGCTGTGATCATACCCCTTAGCGATTTGCTGCTGCCCATCAAGTAAAAAGTCCTGACGAATGACTTTCTGCCATCTAAAGTCAAACCCAGTACCATCGACTAAAGACAATGAACCATGTGGAATGCCATCTTCGGATGTCGGCAAGTAATACTCTGCGTCGACTTGCAGAAGATGCTCACGTCCGTCAATACCGGATTCAGCACCATGAAGGTTAAAGTAGGCATGATTGGTTAAGTTGACCGGCGTTGCCTTATCGGTCGTTGCCAGATAACGAATCTCGACCTGATTGTCTTCGCTCAACGAATAGCAAACTGACGCATCTAAGTTGCCAGGAAACCCCTGCTCGCCGTCCTTAGACTGATAACTGAACACCACCTTGCTTTGACTTTGCTCGACAATTTTCCAGCGCACTTTATCCATTCCGACTGTGCCACCATGTAAGCAGTTACCAGCCTGATTGGTTGTGACCTGATGTGTCTTCCCTTCCAACTCAAAACAACCTTTGGCAATGCGGTTTGCGTAGCGCCCTACTGTTACCCCCAAGTAACTTTGTTGAGCTTGAAAGTCAGACATGGCCCCTACACCAAGTAAGACCTCGCGTTGCTCGCCGCACGCCAAAGGTAGCTGACAACTGAGCCAGGTGGCTCCGATGTCCATCAACACAATGCTGCCCCCTGCAGCATTGGTCAATTCCACAAGCTGAGCAGGCTGACCGTCAAAAGCAGGCTGCTCAGTCATTGTCACAAATAAGGATGATTTCATGGTTGGTCCTTATAAGGCTTCGACTAAGCCAGCACCACTTTTAGCCTGACAAACATAGATAGATTCTTTTAGCCCTGTCGCCGCGTGGTACTGGTTCTCAACCGCTTCCGTCACTTTGTCTACTAGTGAGGGTGGTACTAAAGCCACAATACAACCGCCGAAGCCACCACCTGTCATACGTACACCGCCTTGCTCACCAATCACGGACTTAACAATCTCAACTAAGGTGTCGACCTCAAACACAGTAATCTCAAAATCATCACGCATTGAAGCATGAGACTGAGCCATCAACTCTCCCATACGTTTAAGGTCATTGGTTCTTAATGCATCAGCGGCTTCAAGCGTACGGTCATTTTCAGTAATCACATGGCGAGCGCGTTTGGCAACAACGTCATCAAGCATGTCAGACTGTGCATTAAACTGCTCAATGGTGACATCACGTAACGCTTTAACACCGAAACGCTGTGCAGCGGTCTCACACTGCTCACGTCGGGTATTGTATTCACTCCCCACTAAACCGCGCTGTTTATTACTGTTAATGATCATCACTGCCACGTCTTCTGGCATAGAAACGGGCTGTGTTTCCAGAGAACGGCAATCCAGCAGCATGGCGTGGTTTTCCATTGCCTCAGCCGAAATCATCTGATCCATAATCCCACAGTTGCAGCCGACGAATTCGTTTTCTGCCTGTTGGCCATTAAGTGCAACTTCTGCCTGAGTCATTTCAAGGTTGTAGAGTACCTTTAACGTCTGACCAATCACGACTTCTAGTGCAGCCGAGGAACTCAGCCCAGCCCCCTGAGGGACGTTACCGCTCACGGCAAGATCAGCACCTTGGACGTCATAACCACGCTGCAGTAAAAACTTCACCACACCCCGGATGTAATTAGCCCACATCTTGTCCTGTTGGAAAGTGATCTCTTCAGCGAGGTCAAACTCATCCACCTGATTATCATAATCAACCGCAATGACACGGACTCGACTGTCATCTCGTTTTGCAGCCGCCACTACCGTCTGATAGTTAATGGCACATGGTAGGACAAAACCATCATTGTAGTCGGTGTGCTCTCCAATCAGGTTAACTCGACCAGGCGCCTGAATGATGTGGCTGGGTTGGTAATTCAGCACCTGTTTAAACGATGCTTTTACTGCTTGAGTGAGTTCTGACATATTAAATTCCTAGCCTTAAGTTGTTAGTTTTCAGTGATCAATTGTCACCACCGAAAATTTGATTCGTCACATCTCTATTGGGTAAAGGTTACCGCTCAAAGTAGAGCGGAATTATCCTTCTTTGTAGTGCACATCACTGACGTCACGCAGGCGCTGCGCTGCTTGTTCAGCAGTCAAGTCACGTTGACTCTCCGCGAGCATCTCGTACCCGACCATAAACTTACGCACTGAGGCACTGCGCAATAGTGGCGGGTAGAACAACGCATGCAATTGCCAATGTTCGATATCCGTTCCCTGTTCAAAGAAAGGCGCGTAATGCCAACCCATGGAATATGGAAAAGAGCACTGGAACAGGTTGTCATAACGGCTAGTGAGTTTTTTGATTGCTACGGCAAGATCATCACGCTGCGCTTCGCTCAGCTCATTCATGCGGCGGATATGAGTTTTCGGCAATAACATGCTCTCAAACGGCCAAGCCGCCCAGTACGGCACCAATGCCACCCAATGTTCGGTTTCGACCACAATGCGTGAGCCATCTTTGAGTTCAGCGCCCACATAATCGACCAGAAGATTGGAACCATGTTCGTCGTAATACGTTTTTAAGTGATGCTCTTTACATTCAATTTCATTGGGTAAAAAGCTATTGGCCCAGATTTGTCCGTGCGGGTGAGGCTGTGAACAGCCCATGGTTTCGCCCTTGTTCTCAAACGCTTGTACCCATACGTACTCTTGACCCAGTTCTTCAATTTGTTCATTCCAGGTATCAATAACACCGCGGATCTTTTCCAGTGGCAGCTCTGGCAATGTTTTGCTGTGGTCTGGAGAAAAACAGATCACTCGACTTAATCCGCGAGCACCCTGAGTTTTAAACAATGGGCTATTAGATTGCGGTGCCTCAGGCGAGTCCGTCATCAAAGCGGCAAAATCATTGGTAAACACATACGTCCCCTGATAATCCGGATTGACATCACCAGAGATTCTCTCGTTTGTCGGACACAGAAAACATTTCTCGTCATAGCGCGGAAGCTCATCAACCGCTGGACTTTCATCAGCACCACTCCAAGGGCGTTTCGCTCTGTGTGGTGAGACCAATATCCACTGACCTGTCAGTGGGTTGTAGCGGCGATGTGGGTGATCCACAGGGTTAAACTCAATCTTCGACATCTCAATTACTCAACTTAAAAAACTCAATCTTGTTCTGCATTTCAATCAGGATCAGTTGCACCTAAACATCGGGATACCCGGACGGGTTGTCCGATTGCCAGCGCCAAGTATCCGCGCTCATCTCCGCCACACTGCGCGTCGCTTTCCAGCCCAGTTCCTGTTCGGCCTTTTCAGTGCTTGCCCAACACTCCGCAATGTCACCCGGTCGACGCGGACACAACTCGTAAGGCACTGGCTTTCCACAAGCGGAACCAAACGCATCCACCATCTCAAGTACGCTGGAACCTCGGCCCGTACCCAAGTTATAGATGTGTAACCCGGCTTGTTCACCGACTGACTTTAAGGCCGCAATATGTCCATCGGCTAAATCCATAACATGAATATAATCACGTACTCCGGTGCCATCTGGGGTTGGATAATCATCACCAAACACCGATAACTTTTCTCGGCGCCCAACGGCCACTTGAGCAATGAATGGCATCAAATTGTTTGGGATGCCTTGCGGGTCTTCACCCATGGTGCCGGACGGATGAGCCCCGACCGGGTTGAAGTAACGCAGTAAGGTAATACTCCAGCTATCATCGGCTGCGAAAAGATCACTCAAGCATTGCTCCACCATATATTTGCTGCGGCCATAAGGGTTGGTCGTGGCGCCAGTTGGCGAGTCTTCCGTAATCGGTACCACCTCAGGGTCGCCATAAACGGTCGCGGACGAACTGAAGACGATGCTCTTTACACCAGCTTTGCGCATCGCACGCGCCAGCACCAAAGAGCCATTCACGTTGTTGTCGTAGTACTCAAGTGGTTTTTGGACTGACTCCCCCACTGCTTTCAGACCAGCGAAGTGAATGACCGCGTCAATCTGATGCTGCTCAAAAACGCTATCCAGAAAAGCTTCGTCACGAATGTCGCCCGGATGAAAACACGGTCGCTGGCCTGTAAGCGCTTCGATTCGATCTAACACCGCCTGTTTCGCATTACATAAGTTATCAATGATGATCGGTTCCATGCCCGCTTCAATCATCTGCACGCAGGTATGACTGCCGATGTAACCCATTCCACCTGTGACTAGTACTTTCACTCTTGCCTCTCTGTCTAAACGCCTAGTGTGTGATCTTCGGTTCGCTAAAAGTCTAGCAATCAACAAGGATCACTTTCCGTGATCAAATTCGCATTGTGTAAACGTTTCCATTAGTTATCATTTAGACTCACATATAACCAATCAGGTAAAAGCGGATAGGTAAATGCAACATTGTTGAGTTTAATCAGTGGGATACTTGTTCACAGTGACACTCTGTTGCCTTACACATTCCTGGTCAGAAATTTTTACTAAAAATTATTACAAGCGTATGAGGATTGTTTACAATGGCGGAAACAGTGACTTGCCCAAAGGAGTTGGGCTCGCCAACGGAAAAAACACATGGCTACATTAAAAGATATTGCAACAGAAGCGGGCGTTTCATTAGCGACCGTCTCCAGAGTTCTCAATGACGATCCGACATTGAGCGTCAAAGAAGAAACCAAACACCGGATTCTGGAAATTGCCGAAAAGCTGGAATACAAAACCAGCAGCTCAAAAAAGTCGATTCTGGCCAGAAAACAGCAGCACCACTTTCTGGCGGTATACAATTACAAGCAGGAAGCGGAAGTTAACGACCCTTACTACCTCTCGATTCGCCATGGTATAGAAACCCAATGTGACAAACTGGGCATCGAATTGACCAATTGTTACGACAGCGAAGTATCAGTAGAGAGCAATAAGATCACTGGTGTTCTGCTGGTCGGCCGCAGTAGCGCCGAAGTGCTAAAGGACGTTGAAAAACTCACCGACAATATTTGCTATGTGGATTTCAGTGATAGCGAGTCACCCTTCGATTCCGTCGATATTGACCTAGTGCGCATCAGCAAAGAGATTACCGATTTCTTTATCGACCAAGGCTATCGGCGTATCGGCTTTATCGGCGGTCAAGATACCACTGACACGCCAGACATCCGCGAGGTGGCCTTTGCCGAGTACGGTCAACTGAAAGGCGTGGTCTCTTTGGACGATATCTATCGTGGTGATTTCACCAGCTCTTCTGGTTACGATTTAGCGAAACAAATGCTGGCAAAGGATGACCACCCGAGCGCTCTATTTATTGCCTCTGATTCGATTGCCATCGGCGTATTGC
This sequence comes from Vibrio sp. St2, assembly GCF_947311885.1. NCBI lineage: Bacteria > Pseudomonadati > Pseudomonadota > Gammaproteobacteria > Vibrionales > Vibrionaceae > Vibrio > Vibrio sp. St2. Next base: position 137,678 of record NZ_CAMZNA010000008.1, read on the forward strand.
GTGCGATTCATGAGCAAGGGCTAAGCATTCCTCAGGACATTGCTCTAATCAGTGTGAATGACATTCCGACGGCTAAGTTTACCTTCCCGTCTTTGTCTACCGTGCGGATTCATTCTGAGATGATGGGGATTCAGGGCGTTAACCTGCTGGTAGAAAAAGCCCGCGATGGTCGAGCATTACCACTTCAGGTCTATGTTCCAAGTAAACTCAAGCTTCGCGACACGACAAAATCTTGATCGCCACTCCCCTTCTCCGTTATATAAAGCGCTGATTTTCAGCGCTTTTTTATTATAAAAAACAAGTGTACACCTACATTACGCTGCTGTTTTACTGATTTTTACTTTCCAGATAATCACTCCTTTACCCAGATCACAGCTTTCAGATAGATCGCTCAATAATTCGTGATCAAGTTAAAGTAAAACGTTTTCACACATTTGTTTTAGTAAAATTTTTACTAATATATTTTCCAGATAGTCAAAAAAGACCTTTACTCACTATTACGTCGGCATAGCCCAATTCACTTTGAATCAGTGTGAGCGTATTCACCACCAGACTTTTTTAAAGTGCAAACAAGCTGCCTTGGCCGAGGGAGAACGAACGTGAACAACTGGGAAAACTTCCTACATTTGCATGAGAATCGTATGGCACCACGTGCCTACTTCTTCTCATACGACTCAGTAAAAACCGCTCAAACATTCCAGCGTGAACTAAGCCGCCACTTTATGCTGCTAAGTGGTCAATGGAACTTTAACTTCTTTACTAACCCACTGTTGGTACCAGAAGAGTTCTACTCACAAAAGATGGAACAGTGGGACCAGATTACGGTTCCCAATATGTGGCAAATGGAAGGCCACGGCGACCTTCAGTACACAGACGAAGGCTTCCCATTCCCGATTGATGTGCCTTTTGTTCCTAGTGACAACCCAACCGGCGCTTACCAACGCACATTCACACTCGGGGAAAACTGGAAAAATAAACAAACCATCATCAAATTTGATGGGGTAGAAACTTACTTTGAAGTGTATGTAAACGGCGAATACGTAGGCTTTAGTAAAGGCAGCCGCTTAACCGCTGAATTCGATATTTCTAACTATGTTCAACAAGGTGAAAACCTGCTTTCAGTACGAGTGATGCAGTGGGCTGACTCCACCTATATTGAAGACCAAGACATGTGGTGGACAGCAGGTATCTTTCGCGACGTCTATTTGCTCGGAAAAGAACAAGTTCACGTCCAGGACATAACAGTTCGCACTGATTTCGACGACGATTACGTCGCGGCGACACTTTCTTGCCAAGTCGAAATAGAAAACCTATCTGCTCTGCAAGCCTCAGGCTATGCCCTTGACTATGCACTGATGGATAAAGGCCAGCTTGTTGCGCAAGGTTCATGCAGTAACCTAACCATCGACAACAAAACGCAGGCGAGTTTTACGCTTGAGATCGACGCTCCCATCCATTGGACAGCAGAAAACCCATACCTTTACCAACTGGTTTTAACCTTAAAAGACCAGCTAGGTAAAACCCTTGAAGTCATCCCTCAACGTGTTGGTTTTCGCGACATCAAAGTACGCGATGGGCTGTTCTACATCAACAATCAATACGTGATGCTGCATGGTGTTAACCGCCACGACAACGATCACCTAAAAGGTCGCGCTGTCGGAATGGACCGCGTAGAGAAAGATTTGGTATTGATGAAGCAGCACAACATCAACTCAGTCCGTACCGCGCACTACCCGAACGACCCTCGCTTCTACGAGCTATGTGACATTTACGGTCTGTTTGTGATGGCCGAAACCGATGTTGAGACTCACGGCTTCGCTAACGTCGGGGATTTAAGCCGCATCACTAACGATGCTGCATGGGAAGCCGTCTTCGTAGACCGCGCAGAACGCCACGTCCACGCTCAGAAAAACCATCCTTCTATCATCATGTGGTCGCTGGGTAATGAGTCAGGTTACGGCTGCAACATTCGCGCGATGTACGAGGCGACTAAAGCCATCGATGACACTCGCTTAGTCCATTACGAAGAAGACCGTGATGCGGAAGTGGTCGATGTCATTTCCACCATGTATTCCCGTGCACAACTGATGAATTACTTTGGTGAGTTCCCACACGAGAAACCACGCATCATCTGTGAATACGCACATGCAATGGGCAATGGCCCGGGCGGTTTAACCGAATACCAGAATGTGTTCTACCAACATGACCACATTCAAGGTCACTATGTCTGGGAATGGTGTGACCACGGCATTCTCGCTCGTGATGAAGCAAGGACAGAGTTCTACAAGTACGGTGGCGACTACGGCGATTACCCGAACAACTACAACTTCTGTATGGACGGCCTTGTGTACCCAGACCAAACACCGGGTCCGGGCCTGAAAGAGTACAAGCAAGTCATTGCACCAGTGAAAATCCGTGCGGTTGATGAACGGGCTGGCAAGTTCCTGATTGAGAACAAATTGTGGTTTAGCGATATCAATGACTACACCATTACCGCAGATATCCGTGCTGAAGGTGAAACACTGCGCAGCGTTCAGTTCAAGGTAGACGATCTTGCCGCTAATTCTGAGCGTGAAATCGACATTGCCATTCCACAGTTGGATGAGCGTGAAGCCTTCATCAACTTCACAGTACGCAAAGACTCTCGCACACTTTACAGCGAAGCCAATCATGAGGTTGCTGTTTACCAATACCAGCTCAAGCAAAGCACTAATGTCGAAGAGATCTTTACCAATCACAACGCGACACCACTTCACGTAGAAGAGAGTCGACTTAACTATTTGATTTCAGGTCACAACTTCGCTCTCAACTTCTCGAAAGTGAACGGTAAACTGACCTCTTGGTTGGTTAATGGTGAAGAACTGATCAAGTCTGAGCCTAAGCTCAACTTCTTTAAACCAATGATCGATAACCATAAACAAGAGCATGACGGTCTATGGGAGCCAGCGCACCTGCAAATCATGCAAGAGCACTTCCGCACACTGCATGTTGAGCAAGTGGATGGCAAAGTCGATATCACGACCACCAGCATTATTGCGCCGCCCGTGTTTGATTTTGGTATGCGCTGCGAGTACCGCTACCAAATCAATGCCGAAGGTCAGTTGAATCTCGAGCTAAGCGGCGAGCGTTACGGTAATTACCCGCATGTGATACCTGTCATCGGCTTGGACCTTGGCATCAACGGTCACTTCGACCAAGTGAAATACTACGGTCGCGGCCCTGAAGAGAACTACCAAGACAGCAAACAAGCCAACCTGATCGATGTTTACCAAAGCACAGTCGCTGACATGTTCGAAAACTACCCGTTCCCACAAAACAATGGCAACCGCCAACATGTTCGCTGGGCAGCACTAACCAACCGTGACGGCATGGGATTACTGGTAAAACCGCAACAAGAGATCAACTTCAGCGCTTGGTTCTACACCAACCAAAACTTGCATCAGGCACAACACACGACGGAGCTAGAAAAAAGCGGTTACATCACTCTCAACCTCGATCATAAATTGATGGGACTTGGTTCTAACTCTTGGGGCAGTGAAGTGCTCGACTCATACCGAGTGTATATGGACACCTTCCGCTATGGCCTCACCCTGATGCCATTGCAGGCCGGAGATTGCAGTGCGCAAGACCTAGCCGCCCATAACTTTGGTCACGACTTCTTTACTCCCACTCAGCGAAACGAGGCATAACCATGATCGTGTTAGAAAACTTAGCGCAATTCAAAGTCGTTTACCGCGATGGTCGTAAATGGAACCGCTGTATTGAAGCGATTGAAAACATCGCCAACATCAAAGACGGCGTGATGCATTCAATTGGCGATTCTCTGGTTTACATGATTGAAGATGGAGTGGCTCGTCACACTGACACCTTTGAAGGCAATCGCCGCTACTTCGACATTCATTACTACCTAGAAGGAAAAGAGACGGTTGAATTTGCTGAAAAATCTCAGCTTGAGCTTGTCGACAACTATCGCGATGAGACCGACCGAGAATTCTTTTCCGGCCAAGGTGATACCCGCGAGCTGGTGGAAGGCCAAATCGCCATCTTCGATAACCACAACGCTTACCGTTTTCACGGCGATCACGCCGTGAGGAAAGTGGTACTTAAAGTCACCGTTGAGGACGGCTACTTCCTCAACAAATAACCCTGAATAATAATCGGGCCAGACACTGAATCTGGCCCACAGCAACTATCACGCTCACGAGCAATTGGGCGTATAATTGACGTGATTCATTGGAGGACATTATGTCTGAATCTCTACGCGGCACAATTGGAAAATTTGCCTTGCTGTCGATGACCTTTGCGGCGGTATTTAACGTCCGTAACATCGTAAACAACAACATTGAATTGGGGTTAAGTTCTGCCCCCGTATTCTTGCTGGCGACCATCATTTACTTTATCCCTTTCGTGTTCATCATCGCGGAATTTGTCTCGGCGAACAAAAACTCTGAGTCGGGGATGTACGACTGGCTCAAGCAACCTTTGGGCACCAAAAATGCCTATTTGGGTTCGTTCCTCTACTGGTTCGTCAACCTGTTCTGGTTCGTCTCCTTACTGCCCAACGTGATTGCCTACGCATCGTATGCGATGCTCGGCTATGAATACACCTTCTCACCTATGGTGACATCGCTGATTTCTATCGTCCTGTTTGCAGCGGCGACACATATCTCCACCAAAGGCGCGAGCTGGCTGGGCAAGATTTCAGAAATCGTTGCTTACGGGGTATTTGCCTTGTTTGGTATTTACGTGCTGGGTGCATTAATGGCGCTTGGCGGCGGCGATTACACACCAGCAGAGCCAATAACGCTGGAAGCCATGACACCGACCATCAACTGGGCAACCATAGGTATCATGTGTTGGATCTTCCAAGCGGCGGGCGGTGCAGAAACGGCAGCGGCGTACCTGAAAGATGTCAAGGGCGGTCAAAAAGCCTTTATCAGAGTTATCATCATCGCCGGTGTGCTGATTGGTGCCATGTACGCCGTCGGCTCTCTATTGGTTAACGTGTTTGTTCCTCTTGAAGACCTCACGTATGCGGGCGGCATGGTCGAAATCTTTACCGGTATGGCGAACTACTTCAACATCTCCGAAACCATGGTTGGCCGCTTCGTGGGTATCGTACTGTTCATTGCCATGTTTGGTTCAATGATGATGTGGACAGCGGCACCAGTAAAAATTCACTTCTCTGAAATTCCGCAGGGCGTATACGGTGAGAAAACAACCGAGCTGAATGAACATGGTGTTCCTGTTCGTGCCGCTTGGTGGCAGTTTGCTTTCGTTGTCGTGATGCTAGTGGTGAACGGTTTTGGCTCTGAGTCCGTTCAGGACATGATGAATCAAGCCATCAACCTGACAGCGGGCACCGCCATGTTACCGCCTATCTTTATCATGGTGGCTTACTTCATCTTCCGCTGGAAACACGACGATACACCGCGTGATTTCCGCATGGGTTCCCGCAAGTTTGGTATGGGTGTGGTTTCCATTCTGATTGCCATCTTTGTAATCAGTATGACGGCTTCCGCCTTCCCGACTGGCGTTGACTTGGTTCGTGCTTTCTTCATCAACGTATTTATGACAGCGGTATTCTCAGGTATTGCTTGGTGGTGGATTTCTCGCTTTGAAAAAAAGCAAGCGAGCAAAGAGGTCAAGTTAGAAACCGCTAAACAGCCTTAATACTTAGGCTTAAACGTGACTCACAAAAAAGCCCTTACCTAAAATGGTAAGGGCTTTTCTAATTTTATTTAAACGCGATACTGACTCATAAACAGTCTTGCGGTTTGCTCAGCTAGCACCCTAGCCTCTTGCTTACTCAGAGACGCTTTCATACCCAGAACCTGAGGCCAAAACGCACTGCCTTTGACCAAACTATGCAGTTGAGTACTCGCGACAACGATATCGTCCATCGCAAGAGTTTGTTTCTCCGCCTGCTCATTCAGCCAACGAAACAACGCAGTCTCTTGCTTCGACATTTTCTCTTCTTGCTCTTTAAGCTCATCAGGCTTATAGAAAAAATAGCCCAGAGCGACTTTCGCCAAATCAACATAGTGAGGGTCAGTCACCACGTTGATTTCACTTTCAAGCAGAGCAACGAGCTGCTGCTCTAAATCCAGTTCTACAAGACCTGCGACTTCATGATCTGCCATCGAAGTTCGCCACAGCTCTGACAGTAATTCCATGACAATCGCTTCTTTCGATTCGAAATGATTGTAAACCGTTCTCTTAGAGACCTCTGCCATAGCAGACAGCTTATCCATGCTGGTATTTTGCACGCCAAATTCCTGAAAAGCCTGTTTTGCCGCAACCAATATCGCTTCTCGTTTAATTTCGCTACGACCTTTTTTTCTCACTTTCATAGAGTTAACGATCCTACTTCATTCCGCTGAGATCTATTTTACACCAAGCAGTTTACTTTAAAAGCAAAGCATGTAAACTACACCGTATAGTTTACTTTAGGATAAACCATATGAAACGCGCATTGTTAGCCACTGTAGGAGCGATAATTATGACTACCTCAATCATTTCTTGTACCAGTTCTGACAAGGCTTCTGGTAAGCAATATCCCAAGAAATTTGCTAATACGGAGCTAGAATACAAAAGCGGATTTGGTGACATTCTTAAGATAACGAAAGCTTATTTCACCACTGAGCGCCTGAACCCAACGCCAACCTTTGAGCTGCCAGTCCACGCGATCAGCACTGATCAGTTAGCCAATGAACAGCAAGACGTGTTGTATCGTTTGGGTCATTCCAGTATTGCGATGAAGATCGACCAACAGTTAATCCTGACCGATCCTGTGTTTAGTGAACGCGCATCACCCGTGCAGTGGGCAGGACCAAAGCGTTTTCACCAACCGCCGATTTCATTACAAGAGCTACCAAACATTGATGCCGTTTTGATCAGCCATGACCATTACGATCACTTGGATAAAGCATCGATCAAAACGCTGACAGACAAAGTCGACGTATTTCTTGTCCCACTTAAAATTGGTCAAACATTGAGAGAGTGGAATGTCCCAGAAGAGAAGATCATTGAGCTTAACTGGTGGGAATCACATGTTCACAATGGCGTCGAATATGTACTGACACCAACACAACACTTCTCTGGCCGCGGCTTAACCGATCGCGACGGCACCCTGTGGGGCAGTTGGGTCATCAATGGACAGCAACATAAAGTGTTCTTTAGTGGTGATTCTGGCTACTTCTCTGGCTTTAAAGAGATTGGCGATAAATATGGTCCGTTTGATTTCACCATGATAGAGACAGGGGCATACAACACCCTGTGGGCAGACATCCATATGTTCCCTGAACAAAGCGTTCAGGCACACATCGACTTACAAGGTAAGGTTATGATGCCAATTCACAACGGCACCTTTGACCTCGCCATGCACGATTGGAATGAGCCAATGCAGCAAGCAATGGAGATCAGTGAAGAGCGTGGTGTGACCATGGTGAGCCCTGAGTTTGGTCAACGGGTCGAGCTTTCTCAGCCATTGCCAATCAAACCTTGGTGGAATTTGTAAAAGAGGCTGCAATGAAGCTTAAATACCTCCTCTTACTCGTGAGCATATTGGCTCTTCCCGCAGCGGCGAATGTCGAGCAAGATGTCGACATTTTGATAGGGCAAATCGCGCAATCACCTTGCACCTTTATCCGTAACGGCGAATCATACGATCAGCAGCAGGCTGCGGAACATATTCGTAAAAAATGGCACTACGCTAAAGATGATGTTACGGATATTCAGGTGTTTATTAGCGAGGTGGCGTCTAAAAGTTGGTTTAGCGGCAAGCCATATATGGTCAAATGCGGAGAAACTCAAATCACCAGCGAAGCCTGGCTCAATCAATTATGGCAACAAGCCGAGCAGCCCTAACAATCTTTAAAAAGCACCGCGAGGTGCTTTTTTATTTTGGCTTCATTGGTGTTTAGAGCGCTAGGCTTCACAATAACGACCCATTACCTTCCCTGCCCCTGTATAAGCACTCGCACATACTTGCCCGCACTTTATCTTGCAGATGAATCAATCAATTGCACCCAGCTCGATAATGCTCTCTCTGCCCATCATTAACAGGTTCGATGTAATCACTCATCAAGTAAAATTTTACTAAATTAAGATCACACATTAACTAAAGATCGGTTACCCCTTGTATTTGTGGCAGATAAAATCTTGTCAATCAACGTTCAGACCTTTGACCAAGGAAAATGACATGACCCTTAGTAAAACTTTTATCGCCCTTGCTGTAAGTTCCGCTGTGGCCATTTCTGGCTGCGCTTCAGTCACCAGTGAACCAACGCCACAGGCAATGGAGTTCAAGAACGTCATTGATCGCACTGGTTCTCCAGAATATATGCGTGATTATGATTTTGATGACCACCAGCGCTTTAACCCTTTCTTCGATTTGGGTGCGTGGCATGGTCACCTGCTACCAGACACTAAAGACGGTATGGGTGGATTTCCGGGGACCGCATTACTGACTGAAGAATACATCAACTTTATGGCCAACAACTTTGACCGCTTAACCGTGTACAAAAATGGCCAGAAAGTGAATTTTGAGATGGAAGCGTACAGCCTGCCCGGCGCCTTGGTTCAAAAGCTGTATTCTGACGATGTACAAATCGAGATGACGCTGCGCTTTGCTAGCAACCGCACTTCGCTGCTTGAAACTAAGATCACTTCAGAGCAGCCACTTGATCTGGTGTGGGATGGTGAACTGCTGGAAAAATACCACGCTAAAGAAGGCAAGCCTCAATCCGATAAAACCATCGATCAAGCTTATCCGGATTATGACCGTCAGATTGTCGCTACCGATGACGGCCTCAAAGTGACGTTTGGTAAAGTTCGTGAAACATGGACATTGCTGACTTCAGGCGAATCTGAATATCAGATCCACAAATCCATCCCGATGAAGACCGAAATCGAGGGCCATCAGTTTGTTTCCAAAGCGCATGTTTCTGGCTCTACAACCCTCTACACCACATACACTCATGTGCTGACAGCAAAAGAAAACCAAGCTGAACAGAGCAAAATACAAGACATACTCACCCACCCAGACAAGTATCAAAAAGCGTCCGTTCAACGCTGGGAGCACTACCTTGAGAAAGGGCTGACCAACCCGAATGCCACTCCAGAACAAGAGCGAGTGGCAGTCAAAGCGATGGAGACGTTGAACGGAAACTGGCGTGGTGTGGCTGGTGCGATGAAATTTGATTCTGTCACTCCATCGGTGACCGCTCGTTGGTTCTCGGGCAATCAAACTTGGCCTTGGGACACATGGAAGCAAGCCTACGCAATGGCACATTTCAACCCAGAAGTGGCGAAAGACAATATTCGCGCCATGTTCGCCTACCAGATTCAGGCCAATGATCCTGTTCGCCCGTGGGATGAAGGTTATGTACCTGACTTGCTGGCTTACAACTTAAGTCCTGAGCGTGGCGGCGATGGAGGAAACTGGAATGAACGCAACACTAAACCGAGCTTAGCCGCGTGGGCTGTTATGGAAGTGTATAAAACAACCGGTGATAAAGCGTGGTTAGAAGAGATGTACCCTAAATTGGTCGCTTACCACAACTGGTGGTTACGTAATCGTGACAACAATGGTAACGGTGTGCCTGAGTATGGTGCTGCTCGTGACAAAGCCCATAACACCCCTGACGGTCAGATGCTATTTACCGTCACTCGTGGTGACAAAGAACAAACCTTTACCGGGCTAGACCAATATCAAGCAATCATTGCCAATGGCCAATACGACCACATTGAAATCCCGGCCCAAACCGCGGCGTCATGGGAGTCTGGTCGCGATGATGCGGCAGTATTTGGCTTTATCGACAAAGAGCAACTGGACAAGTATGTCGAGAAGGGTGGAAAACGCAGTGACTGGGATGTGCAATTCGCTCAGAACCGAGCACAAGATGGCACCCTACTAGGTTACTCATTACTGCAAGAGTCGGTCGATCAAGCCAGCTATATGTACAGCGATAATCAGTTCCTTGCTGAAATGGCGGACATCATAGGCAAGCAAGAAGAAGGAAAAGTTTTCCGCGAGAAAGCCGAACACTTGGCTGATTACATCAATACCTGCATGTTCGATGAAGAAAGTGGCTATTTCTACGACATTCGCATCGAAGATAAGCCACTTGCCAATGGTTGTGCAGGCAAACCGATCGTTGAACGTGGCAAAGGGCCAGAGGGCTGGTCACCACTGTTCAATGGCGCGGCGACTCAAGCACACGCCGATGCGGTAGTGAAAGTGATGAAAGATACCGAAGAGTTCAACACTTACGTACCTCTGGGTACCGCAGCGCTGTCTAACCCCGCCTTTGGGGCTGATATCTACTGGCGTGGACGTGTGTGGGTCGACCAATTCTACTTTGGCCTTAAAGGAATGGAGAAATACGGTTACCGTGACGATGCAGTCGAGATGGCCACGGCTTTCTTCGACAATGCCGACGGCTTGATTCAAGACGGCCCAATCAGAGAAAACTACAACCCGCTTACCGGCGCTCAACAAGGTGCACCCAACTTCTCTTGGAGTGCGGCTCACCTATATATGCTTTACAACGATTTCTTTACCTCGGAAAAGTAACAAACAACAAAGGGCGCTTAATCGCGCCCTTTCAATTAGAATTTAAGTAAATTAGCGGCTTTTTGACACCGAATGTGACTCTTTCCCCAGCACATTAACCAGTACGTAGCTCACCTTCTGACCATTAACCACTTTGTGTTTCGCTTCAACGGTCTTTCCATTGACCACCAGCTTTGGATAATCCCCATAGAACCACGCTTCCCACGTGAGCGGCTTATTGTTGTTATTGGTTAATGTCGAATGGTCAGTACCCTCATGGCGCAGCGCGACTTCATGCTCACCCATTGGTAAGTAGTCAACCGCGAGCCAGTCAATATCCGCTGTCAGATGCGATGCCGTGATCAGATGACTGTCTGCTGCGTTTGGTTTCACCCCCATCAGCCCTTCAATGGTATTGGCGATAAAGGTAAACGAGATCTCCGGATAATCGCCATTGGTGCCTTGTGTCGGACGCTCATGAGGTAAGTCTTTCATATCCATGATGTACTGCATCCACTTCCAAGCTTCCTCATTGCGGTTGTATGGAAAATAGGTCTCTGGGATGTAGCTGTACGCCTCGATATTGTTCGGAGCATCTGGCGTCGAGCCAATGCCATCGCCGAGACTTTGTGAAATAAAGTCTAGGTATCGGTCATTACGCTCACCCGGCTCGGTGATCAGCTTCATCGGCATAAACCAGCTGTTTTCTTTACCAAAGTCGTTCAGCCTCAAGCCATCCTTCTGCACTATGTTGACGTAGTTATCCAAAGGCTTTTCTGGGTCAGCAATACTCCACTCCTGATTAAAGTAGTCTTTCAGTTGCTGGGCTTTTTGCTGCCATTGACGAGATTCACTGTACTCTTCTCTGGCGTTAAGCATGGCCGCATAAGCCACCGTTGCTTGATATTGAGAGCCAATCCCGTCACCCGCTTCAATCGGGAATTCGCCCCGTTCGTTATAGGTTGCCGAGCCTTCAAAGATACCACCATAACCTTCAGCGATACCGTTTGGGTCCTGATCGTCATGCAATGCGATGTAGTCGGTCATCACTTTGGTGTAAAAACGCCACAGATCTTTGTCTTCAATGTAGCGCTTATCACCCGTCCATTGGTATTGCTCCCAAGCCTTCTCAAGAAATTCAAACTGCGCCGGGACTTCACGCACAAACCAGTCGTCGTCTTCGTAGTCGATCAGGTGCGGGCTGCCATCAAAGTTGATCGCCCACAGGGTGTACCACTTTCTCGACTCAGTAGAGTGCTTAGCGAAGGTTTTGAACATAGAGAAGTTTTCACGATCTAAGCCCGCTAACTTAGCGCCAGCCGACTGGTGAAGAAAGTCCCGAGAGTAGAAAGCCGTACGATCAAAGTAACCCGCCCAATAGGAAGGTAAGTAATCCGCGCTGCCTGTACCATCATTGTTATTTTCATCACGGTTGATCAAGTCGTGCTGCCCCGTCATCACAAACTGACGTGTTTTCTCTATCGCCCAGTCAAACGAGTCCTGCAATTTATCATTGGAAGACGAAACGGTGACTTGCTTCGCTTTAACCCGAGCACGCACCTTCCAATTCTCAACACGCCCTTTTTCATCTTTAAGCTTGATGTGAACTGGTTGACTAAAATCGAGAATTTCCCCCTGCTCGACTGACGCTCGAGAGCCTTTAGACACATGCAGCTTAGCAATCGCTACTTCAGAGACATCGCTCGCATACGGCAATTCAAACTCGATGTTTCTGCGTTCTTTATCGATAATGCTCTCACCGGATTGTGCTGCAACTTTGAACCCTATGATTTGATTAAAGTGTGGCGAATTGGATTTAGTGCTTTTTACCAGTTCAACCTGATCAATACTGACGCTGCCCGCATCTGACCCAGTGAAGCGCAGCTTTATCTGCTCCCCCCTCTCCAACGGAATCTGTTTAATTTTATTGTGCTTGTAGTCGTGACTCTTTTTGAGTTTTTTACTCAGAAAAGCTTCATCGCCAAGGTTAGTCAATTCAACGCGAGCATCTTTGCCTGGGCTGATCGCTTGAACCGACAGCTGGTAAAAGCCCGTTTCAGGTATAGTGACTATCTGGCTGATGCTGTGTCCGGCACCAATGGCAATTCTGCCGCGATATTGGCCTTCAAAAGCTTTATCGTCTTTGATATTGGCAAACCAGTAATGCCAACCTAGGCCACTGTCTTCAAACCCTGGGTTAGCCAGAACGTTGTGGTTTTCTCCAGCTGCAAGTGCTGTCTCAGGTAAAGTGTTAGCAGACACCGCTCCACTCAGCAGAGATCCTAGGATCATGCTGGCAATCAATGAGTGTTTCATCTTATTTAGCTCCCTATTCCATGGGGATATTCAGAAATTAGAAAAGCAGCCCTTTGGATAAAAGGGCTGAACAGATTACGCCTGAGCAGGCTGAGGGTTGTCGGGTGAGGCGATGCCTTCATTATGCTCATCGTTGTCGACTAGCTCATATTTTTCCATCAACTGTTGCTGGATCTGTTGATGATACGCGCCATTAAGTTTGTAGTAGCGGAAGTACATAAACAGCGCGATAGCAAAGAACAAACTTGGTAAACCAATCATAATGCACTGCATGCCAAAGACGGTTTCCGGCGTTTGCTCTACATTAGGCACGTAGTGCACAGCGGTTAAGGCAATACCGATAAAGAAAGCCGCAAACGCTGAGCCCGCTTTTACTACCAGAGTCTGTACTGAGTAGGCAATGCTTTCACAACGCACACCAAGCTTCACTTCACCGTAATCAACCGTATCGGCAACCATAATCACGTTGAGCACCCAGAACAGTGCGGTACCAATTTGCAGGAACACACCTGCGGTAGAGATCAGCAGCACGCTTTGGGTATCGTTCATGCCGATGTAGATCAACACTGCACTGCCGACAATCGGAAAGCCAGACGCACAGGCCCAAAGAACTCGACGAGAGAACCACTGAGCCAGTTTAGGGAATAGAACCAACGTGATGAGGTTAGCGATGCTGGCGTACGCCATGTAGTAAGGAAACAGGCTTTCATCCCCTACGACATAAGTGAAGTAGTACACGGCAAAGGCGGTAATAATGTTGGTCGCTAGGTTGTAAGACAGAGCCATACACAGCAGGCTGCTAAGCTGATCGTTCTTATAGATCAACGACAGCATTTTCTTCAGTGAGACCTTCTCTTCAGGCTGAGTTTTATTGAGCTTGGTAGTTGAGTAACGCTCTTTTACGTTGCGTAGAGTGACAAAGGTGGAAATCAGGAAACAAACGATCAGTAGCAGGGTGAACATCTGAAAACCGAAGCCTTTGTTGTCTTCACCACCAACATAGTTAATGAATGGCATCGCAATCGCAGCAGTCACCGTCCACGCTAAGCTAGCAAAAAACCTTGGGAAAGGGACCAGTTCTTCACGTTCTCGCTTATCGATCGTCAATGTTGGTACCAAAGACCAGAAGGGGATATCCATCAGGGTGTAAGTCATACCCCACAGAATGTAGGTAATGGCTGCGTAGGCGATAAGCCATGGGCCTTCAATCAGGTGGGCACTGAACACCATATACAAGACGACAGAATTCGTTAGAGTGCCAATCAGAATCCAGGGTTTGAATTTCCCCCAACGGGTTCGGGTATTGTTTACCACCCAGCCCATGAGTGGGTCATTGACTGCATCCCAGATCCGCGCCACCAAAAAGATGGTGCCAACAATGCCCGCTGAAATACCGACCACATCCGTGTAGTAAAACATCAGATACATGTAGACGATTGTGATGGCGAAATCCTTGCCGTAGGCACCAAACCCATAGCTGAGTTTGGTGCTCATCGAAATACTCATGTTTGCTCCTTAACGCTCCCATCACTGGGAGCGTATATGATTCACGTTATTGGAAGGGATATTATTGTTTTTATTGATAAACCCATTCAGGAAGCCATCCCTGATGTGCTTCGATTAAGTCATCCACCAACGCATAGATTTCATCGATACCGAGAACAGCCGCGGTATGTGGATCCAACATCGCAGCGTGATAAATACGCTCACGGTTTTCTGTCAAGATGGCCTCGGTTAGCAGCGTTTGAACATTAACGTTAGTCTGCATCAATGCCGCTAAATGGCTCGGCAAGCGCCCTGCTTTGGTCGGCTGAATGCCATTGGCGTCAACCAGACAAGCCACTTCAACGCAGCAGCCCTGGGGTAGGTTATCAATTAAGCCTTCATTCTTGACGTTGCCATAGATAACACTTGGCGTACCAGTCCAGATCGAGTTCATGATCGTACTGGCGTACTCCTGAGACTCTTTCACTGTGATTTGGTCAGCTAGCTTGTAGTCTTCTAAATCTTGTTTCCATGCAGCAATCTGTTCAACACAACGTTTTGGATACTCATCAATTGGCACTTTATAGCGCTCAATCAGATCCGGTCGATTTGGCTTGATAAAGTAAGGCGTGTATTCAGCAAAATGTTCGGAAGATTCCGTGACAAAGTAGCCCAGCTTCTTGAACATCTCGTAGCGAACTAAATTGGTACAACGGCCATCGTGATGCAAACCTGGTTTAGGAGCCTCGCCACGCTCAAACGCACCGAGCAAATCTGGATAAATATCAACGTAATTGCCTTGCTCGTCCTTCTTCTCCAAAGTTAGGTAGTAAGCCATGTGGTTGATGCCCGCACAGGTATAACGCAAGTCGGCATAATCCAAATCCAGATCGCGTGCTAACTCTTCCGCCGTCCCCTGCACAGAGTGACACAAGCCAACCTGTTTGATCTCTGGGTACTTCTCGTACATGGCCCAAGTATTCATCGCCATTGGGTTCACGTAGTTCAGCATGGTGGCATCTGGGCAGACTTGTTTCATGTCTTCACACACACTCCACAGGTGCGGAATGGTGCGTAACGAACGCATAATACCGCCCGGGCCTAAGGTATCAGCAATGGTTTGCTCTAACCCGTGGCGCTTACACACTTCGAAGTCGGTCACGGTGCAAGGCTCATAGCCCCCAATCTGAAATGCGATGACAACAAAGTCCGCGTCCTGCAACGCTTCTTTCTGATCAAGGTGGCAAGAAATGGTGCCTGTGGCGCCTGCAGAATTCATCAACTTACTGACGACAAGATGCGACTCTTCAAGACGAATCTCGTCAATATCCATTAGCGCTACATGCGCACTTTTTAACGCTGGCTTATGAAATACATCACCAAGAATGTTTTTAACAAAGATGGTCGAGCCGGCACCGATAAACGTAATTTTTGGACTGTTCATGCTCATGTGATCCTTTATTGATAGGTCTAGGTCATGCATCAACATTACTGACTTGATTATGATTAAGTCGTCTCGGTTCAACTCATCACTCTCTCATTTACTAAGATTTAATGCCTCATATAACAGAAAAAGTGTTTTTAGGAGTCTTTAAGAGATATTCGGGATTGATTGAGCATTTAAATCGAAAAACCACCGTCAATAACGGCAAAATGTTAGCCGTGTTACGTTCTTAGCCACAAAATGGGCGACTTATTCAGCTTTTGAACTATCTCTCTTTTTACCAAACAAAGGTCTGTTACAACCCTATAACTACCATTTCGTAAGGAGCCGACATGCCCTCGCCTAACGACCTACTCTCTGTGACTGCTCAAGAGCAGTATTCTTCAGAGTGTGTCTCAGTCAGCCCATTGTCACTCTATTCCTCTTACGAAAAAATTGATGTGGAGATGCGTGCGCCACACGCTATGCCCGGTTACCACTGGCATGGGCAAATCGAAGTTAATATTCCGTTTGGTGACGACGTAGAGTACATGATGAATGGCAGCCCAATTCACCTCAAAAATGGCAGTATTGGACTCTTTTGGGCTTCGGTGCCGCACCGTCTCACTGACCCTGGCGCAAGCCACAACATGGGCATCATCAATATTCCAATTCATCATTTTATGTCTTGGCCGCTTAACCGCGATCTGGTGAGCCAACTTACCCATGGCGCTGTACTGCAATCCACGTCCTGTAATTTAATCAGCGAATTTGAAATTGCTCGCTGGACAGAAGAGAGTCAACACCCGTCGGAAAGTCGCCAGCAGTTAGTCACCGATGAAATTGGATTGATGCTCAAACGCGTCTGTCTCGATGGTTGGCAGCAGCTTTCAACAGGTCGCGCAGATAAGGCCGCGAAGAGCAATACTTCAAAGCACTCGCAGTTTTATGTCAGCCAGATGCTGGAGTACATTGCGACCCACCACAACACTCCGCTCACAGCACAAAAGGTCGCTGACTATGCAGGGTTGCACGCCAATTACGCCATGACTATTTTTCAGCGCACCATGCAAATGACCATCAAGCAATACATCACTGCGATGCGAATTAATCACGCCCGTGCGCTGCTGAGTGATACGGAACGAACCATACTCGACATTTCCCTTACGGTAGGATTTAACTCCATCAGCCGCTTTTACGACACCTTCCGTCGTTGTATGGAAGTCACACCTACCCAGTATCGTAAGCTAAGTCGAGAAGATCATCGCTGGGGCTGGAAAGACGCCAACCCGCTTAATCAATTAGAGAAGGGCGCCTGTGATGGTAAGCGCCCCTTAGTGGTAAGTCACAATATCGAAAAATAGACACGCTATCGGTATCTAATTCCACTCAGGGAGAGTTGCTCTACACTTAGATGAGGAACAATAAGACCTTCATTTTAAATGGAACCTTTGATTCAGACTTCGCAATCCTCGCAATGGCAACATATAAAAACGGCTCTTTATCAGGACCGATTTCTTTATGGGTATGTGTTTGTAACCACGCTACTCTTATATGCGCTGTCTTTCCTTCTCGGTAACGACACTAAGTTTGATTTCAACCCTTTCATCTATCTCGCAACATTAGTTCAAGTTTGTTATGTCTCGTTTCTAGTTTGGGCAAGCGGCTATTTTTTGTATTTGCTTTACCACAAAACACCGCATCCACTGGCTCATTTCTTTCAAGCGATAAAAGGGTTCTTTCAGCCTCTATCTAAAGCGGTCAGTTTTATTCTTCTGGTGTTGGCGCTCAACCTGACTTTTTCCAGCTATACATTTCTCAAGCCACTGATTCCTGAAATCAACCCATTTCAATACGATGTACTGTTCTACGACCTAGACAAGTGGCTTCACCTAGGATACTCACCATGGGAGCTGACGCACTCCCTCTTCAGCAGCGCGTTCGCAACAAGCTTGCTTAATTTTCTTTACCATCTTTGGTTCCTACTCATGTGGGGCTCAGTGCTATTTTTTATTGTTCGACGGGACCTGACCAAACTACGGACCCAATTCCTTATCACCTTTCTTACCAGCTGGCTTCTTATTGGGGGAGTTGGCGCCATCCTTCTATCTTCAGCAGGGCCTTGCTACCTGCACCTGCTAGATCCTCAAGCGCTTCAATATGAACAACTAATGCAAAGGCTTGAGGTGCAGAATCAGCAACTTATTCAGAATGGCTGGTTCGGCTTATGGGCGTTAAATGTTCAGGATACGCTCTGGCAAATGCACATAAGCGAAGAGCCAGGGATTGGAGGAGGTATCTCAGCGATGCCGAGCATGCATGTAGCGATAGCTGTCGCCATGGCGCTGGCCGCTTATCGACACAATAGAAAACTAGGGGTCGTCATGTGGAGCTATGCGTTAGCCATACAAATTGGCTCCGTCCACCTCGCGTGGCATTACGCAATCGACGGATACCTAAGCTTTATTTTGACAATCGTGATTTGGAAGCTAGTCGGATGGCTGCAGACTCGATTCCGCCGAACAATTACTTCACAACTCGTGTAACGATATTGCGTAACCAGATACTCTTTTCTTCATACTGGTTAGCACTAAGAAACAACAACTTAATGTCGAAGTCCGGTACCTCCAAGGGAGCGGCAACCGCTTTTAAGCTGTGGTTATACATTTCCATTTCCGCAAATCTTTTCGGGACGATACAAACCATCTTCCGGCCAATCAACAACTTCCGAATGGTCAAAAAATTTCGAGAGGCCACACCAACTCTTCGCTCATGACCCATTTTAGCCAGCTTTTTATCCACCTGAGTTTCCAGACTGCCATCTGGGCTAACTAACGCATGCTCAACAGACACAAACTGTTCCAGCGTCATAGGGTTCTGGTGATCGAAGGTAAGTGGGTCAAACAAACACAAATGCTGTTCAGAATAGAGATATTGAGAGACGAAACGACGATTATGGTCATCAATACTACCAATGATTGCATCGATCTGCTCACTATCCGCTATCGATTGGTAGTTGCTTCGGTTCACGTTAAAAAAGCTAATTTGTGAGTAAGGCGATTCGTTCTTAATCGCATCAAATAATATCGGGGCAAAAAGCTGCTCAGCATAATCCGTCAAACCGATTTTCCACACACCACGATAGCTTTTGGGGTCGAAACCTTTCTTACTCAATAAATCGTTTTTAACGCTCGCCAATAGATTATGAACAAGTGGAGCCATGTCATGAGAGCGCTGTGTCGGTTCCATACGTGTGCCTACACGCTCGAAGAGAGGGTCATCAAACAAAGTACGCATACGTTGTAGGGTGTGGCTCATAGCTGATTGGCTGACATAACACTCCTGAGCCGCGAGGCTCACGCTTTGTGTATCGTATAAAGCCTGAAAGGCGACCAAGAGATTGAGGTCAACGCCTTTCCAATTAAACTCTTTCACAACAATCCCATATTATTCATACATTATATTAAAACTATTAATTGGAATCATTTTAGTACATTTCTTACAGTATGCGCAGTATTTGTTCTAAGAGTAACCAGACGATGTTGTCTATTTTTAAAACCTTTTTTTGGCTTGGTTGGATAAGCTTCGGCGGCCCAGCAGCCCATATTGGATACTTTCGTAATACCTTTGTTGAAAATCTCAAATGGCTTGACGATAAAGAGTACGCACAAATTGTCGCTCTGAGTCAGTTTCTGCCTGGACCTGGTTCCAGTCAGGTTGGCTTTGCTCTCGGTTACAAACGCGGCGGATTACCCGGCGCCTGCATGGCATTTTTAGGGTTCACTCTTCCATCGGTCCTTATCATGCTGGCTCTCGCTGTACTCAGTAGTCAGCTAACGGAGACTTCCCTATTCCAAAATATCGTCCATGGTCTAAAGCTTTTAGCGGTTGTCGTTGTGGCAGATGCCACATGGGGAATGTACAAGAACTTCTGTAAGGAGAGGCTATCGGTCACTCTGTGCTTAATTACCGCCATATCACTTTTAGTCTTCCCCGGTATCGCTACCCAAATGTTGGTTCTGGTTATCGCAGCGCTTGTCGGTATGAAGTACTTGGGCAGTCAAGAACAAGGATCCCAGACACGTTTTGAACCATCGGTGTTCCCTCTTGTTTTATTTGTTGTGCTGATTATTGGATTGCCTTTTGTCGCTCAAAGCTTACCTGCCCTAGAGCTATTCAGCGATTTCTTCCAAGCAGGCAGTTTGGTATTCGGTGGGGGGCATGTTGTCCTACCATTGCTACAGAATATTGTCGGTGACCAGCTCAGTCAGGATGCTTTCCTCACAGGGTATGCTGCAGCTCAAGCAGTACCGGGACCAATGTTTACCTTTGCTACTTACATTGGTTATGAGTTGTTACCACAAGCTCCTATTGCAGGCGCATTGATTGCCACTCTGGGTGTCTTTTTACCAGGCTTCTTACTTCTTTTAGGTGTACTGAAAAACTGGCAATCCTTAGCCAAGATGCCCAAGGTATCGGGCGCTGTAAACGGTGTAAATGCAGCCGTTGTTGGCCTCCTGGTAGCTGCACTTTATCAGCCCGTATTTACCAGCGCGGTCATGAGCCCAATTGATATTTCATTTGTTCTGATTGGTTTTTATCTGCTTAAGCAACTGAAACTGCCAATTGTCTGGATGGTCATCTTCTTTATGGCAGCGGGTATTGCAGGTGGGTACCTCGCTTAACGACAAGGCAAGAAAATAAACTAAGCAAAAGGGAGAGCTAAACTAAAGCTCTCCCTTTTATTATTCTGCTACGGCAACGACTTCCGCAGCTTTCTCTTCCCTTACCATAGCCAATGCTTTTTCAAGGTTTTCATTCGCCACTTTGTAATAGGAGGTTTTGGTATCTATTGCTTGTTGCAAGTACGGAATCGCCTGATCGGGTTTACCCTGTAGGATCAAGAAATATCCGACATTGTTTAAGGCTTCTGGCTTTTCCATATGCTTAGAGAACACGTTTACCGCACGAGTAATCTCACCTTTACCCAAGTAAATCAACGCGAGATTATTCAGTGCTTTTTCGTTTTGCGGGTCTTTTTTCAGTGCTTGTAAAACGAAACGTTGCGCTTTGCGATAGTCACCCGACATGTAAAAGGAGTAGCTTACGTTTATCAAGGTCTTGATTGAATCCGGCTTTATGCTCAAGGCTTGTTTATAAAACGCTTGTGCCAATTTATGATCTGTATTCAAATCTGCAATCACACCAAGGCCCATATATGCATATTCAGGTGAGTAGTGATCGACTTTAAGTTCGATTACTTCCTGCGGTTTCACCAAGTCCTTTTCATTGAGAGTTTTGTTGCTCTTGAAGCGAATCTGATCGGCATTAATTGAACGAAGAAAATAGCTCTTACCCAAATCTAAATCACCCGTTTTGCTGTAGATCGTTCCTAACTGCTCCAACACCTCAATATTGTTCGGGTTTTGCTCAACAGCTAACAAGTAGGCTTTCTCAGCCAAGGACAAATTTCCTCTCGACTGATGAATTCGACCGATGTTGTACAGAGAACGGTCTTTATACTGGCCGTTCTCAAACGATAAAGAGCGAATATATTCGTAGAGAGCTAAGTCGCTATTTCCCGCACTTAACGCGGTGTCACCTCGTGTAATCGCTTCTTGTTCTGTTTTGGGCGGTTCATCGGAGGACAGAGAGTCGATTGGCTTACCTTCATATAGTGAGGTATCGATACTCGGTTCATTGGATGCGCAAGCTGTCAAAAACAACGCAGACAGAGAGAGCACTATAAGATGAAGTCCTTTCATAACTTGCTCCTTAATTAGCCATTACCTAAAGTCGACGTGAACAGCAGCATAGATGGGCCAATCGCTACAATAAAGAAGCATGGCCAGATAAACAGCAACAATGGGAAAATCATTTTTGTTGGGATTTTCGCTGCAATTTCTTCGACTTCCTGATTTCTTTTATCTCGATAGTCTTCCGTATATTCACGCAATGTTTGCGATAAACTGCCGCCAATACGCGAAGCGTGAGCCAACATGGTAACCAGCCCTGCAATTTCATTCAGACCAGTACGTTCGATGAGGTCTTCAAACGCATCTGACATTTCAATACCTGCATTAATCTTGACACACACAGTATCCAATTCATCCGCAAAGTCTGGGTGAGAGATAGTAAGCTCATCAGCGACTCTTCGAAGCGCGGAGTTAAAACCCAGCCCGGATTCGGTACATACCACCAGCAAATCCAATGCATCGGCAATACCGCCTCGAATTTTTTTCTGACGCTTTTCAACTTTGTAGTTAAGCGCCATATTTGGTGCATACAAACCCGCGCCTGCGCTGACTGCCATTACCAAGTTCAACATCGACATATCAGGAGCGAGAAAATAAAAACCAGCAGCCATTCCCAAACCAACAACTAGTGACATCCCCTTGAAGGCATAAAAAACGGTCAAAGCGTTAGCGTCGTGATACCCAGCATGCATGAGTTTTTGACGAATGCTTTCACTCTCTTTTGAATTAGAGGGCTTCATCATTGGGGCTAGTGACTCAAGCGTGTTATCAAACTTGCGGCCTTTTTTCAGCTTGTCAGCACGAGTCGAGTCCCTTAGTTGTTCTAACTTAGCTCTCAATGGAGACTTGGAGCCAACCAGCAACAAAGACAAAGTGAATACAATCAATATGGTGGCGAGCAGAATGAGCCCGAGAAATACAGTCTGCTCATCTAGGTTGTAAGCGGTAAATTGTTCAAATAAGTTCTCCATGCTACACCTCAAAATTAATGATGTTGCGGATCCACAAAGAACCAATAAACAAACTAACGACACCACCACTCACCAAAGTCATTCCTCTTGGATCGGTGTATAACGGCTCGACATACCCAGGGTTAATAAAGCTAAGGAACAAAAACAGCACAAAAGGAGATAACACTAGAATCCAGGCAGACAAACGACTCTCAGCCGACAATGTTTTGATTTTTCGCTGTAGCTTGAACCTTGATCGTAACACTTTCGATACTTTTTCGAGGTTTTCCGACAGGTTCCCCCCAGTCTCCTTCTGCAATAGCACCGCACTGGAAAATGCCAGCATTGAGACCGTTGGAGTCCGCTCTGCCATCTGCATGATCGCCATACGCATGTCATAACCGTAATTAAGAAGGTTAAAGGTATTCTTAAACTCAATACCAATCGGAGCAGGCATCTCTGTCCCTACTTCATTGAACGCTTGCGTTACAGGCTGACCTGCTTGAAGCATGCGCCTCATAATATCCAATGCTTCAGGAAGCTGTTCCTCAAACGCAGAGAGCCGATCCGAAATTTTCTTATTGAGCCAAAAGTAGAGACATACCCAGACACCCACAATTGATGCTGCACCAACATAGATTGGCTGACCAATTAATAAGACAATGAAAAAAGCACAAACAGACAAAATAGACGTCACCATCAGAGTCTGAGTTAAACTCCAGTCATAGCCTGAAAGCTCGATCATTTTCTTTAGCGATGAAAACACCTCTATCTTGACGAGCTTTCTATCCAGTGGCGTCAAACTCTTCAAGTAGTGTTCTTGGAGTAAAGAACGAGCTTCTTCGTCTAACTTAGACTGGGACTCTCTCAGTCGATCAGAAAGTTCCTTATGCTTCGCCTTGCTACCCGCAGCTGGGAGAATCAGTGCCTGCGATATGAATACAACCGCAAAGAATAATAGTATGAAAAATAGCGTGGCATCCTGCTGCATGACTCCCCTCCTTATGAGTAAGACTCATTAAAAATATCAAATGGCAAATGCATCCCTTTTTTAGCCAATTGGTCATGGCATTGAGGGACGACCCCAGTCGCAGTAAAGTGACCAATGACGTTGCCTTCTTCGTCCATTCCTTTTCGCTGGAATTTGAATATTTCGGACATGGTAATGATCTCGCCTTCCATGCCGTTTATCTCACAAATACTCACCATACGACGCTTACCATCTTCCTGACGCTCCATTTGAACGACAAGATGAATCGCAGAAGCAATCTGGGACCTAAGGTTTTTGGCCGACATGTTCCAGCCCGCCATCGCAAACATATTCTCAACCCGCGAAAGAGCATCGCGTGGTGTATTGGCGTGAATAGTTGCCAAAGAGCCATCGTGCCCCGTATTCATTGCCGCCAACATATCAACCGCTTCAGCGCCCCTAACCTCACCAAGCACGATTCTGTCTGGTCGCATACGTAAGGAGTTTTTCACCAAATCTCGCTGGGTGATTTCACCTTTACCTTCAAGGTTGGCAGGTCGAGTTTCTAAACGCACCACGTGTGGCTGTTGAAGTTGAAGTTCAGCGGAGTCTTCTATGGTGACAATGCGATCATCAGATGGAATAAAGTTAGAAAAGATATTCAGTGTTGTGGTTTTCCCTGAACCGGTACCGCCAGAAATCAGCACATTCATCGCCCCCCGAACTGCGGCTTCCACAAACTTTGCCATTTCCGGTGATAAGGAATTGAAGTTCAGGAGATTGTCCATATTGAGCTTTTCAACCGCAAAGCGACGTATAGACACCGATGAGCCATCGAGAGCTAAAGGAGGAATAATGGCATTAACACGAGAGCCGTCGATTAAACGCGCATCCACCATTGGTGAGGCTTCATCGATGCGTCGACCAACTTGGCTAACCACTCGGTCGATGATGTTTCTTAGATGACGTTCATCAAGAAAGGTATAGGGTGTCAGCTCAAGCTTACCTCTGCGCTCGACAAACACATGCTTTGGCCCATTAACCAAGATATCAGAAACAGTAGGGTCATTGAGCAGTGGCTCCAACGGGCCGAGACCAAACACCTCATCTTCGATTTGCTGTATTACCCGTTTACGGCCTTCAGCACTTAAAGCGTGGGTCTGATCGTCTGCCATCAGTTGCACGATAGCATCATGTAGCTCTTTTCTCGCCCGATCTTTTTCTAGGCTTGCCAACAGTCCCAAGTCGAGAGTTTCAAGCAATCTCTGATGGTAATAATGCTTAACGGCTAGTTCTTGCTCTAATTGCTTCTTCGCTTCTTCAACCGCATGCTCTTTAGCCTCGGCTTCCAACTTTCGTCTTTCTTGAAAGGTTTCAGTTGCTTCCGTACTTACCTGAACGTCTAAAGTAACCGTAGGGGTCAAATCTTGTTGCTGTGGTTTTTGCTGTTCTTCTGCTTCGGCAACTTTTTGCTGTAGTTCTGGGTTTATATTTTTCCTTTTAAAAAACATGAAAAATCCCTTTATTTATGCAGACTGCCAACTATGAGAAGATTTTTTTTAACCAACCTTTTTTGACTTCCTGGTCGGGTAATAGAGAATTGGCAAGTTTTCTGACAGACTTAGCAATTGAGCTACCTTTCTTGGACTGAATATAAGGTCTACCTAAATTGGCACTTTCAATTGCTACCTTAAACTCATTGGGAATGGTGTGTACTGCAATATTTCCTACCGTATCCTGTACATCTTTGAGTTTGATTGATTGGCGTTTTTCGTAACGATTCACCACAACTTCCATCTGCTCTTTAGCAACACCAAATTCGAAAGTAAGCAGTTTTAATATTTGAGTGGTATTTTTAATCGCCACTAGGTTTTGCTGAGTAATTAAAAATATCTTTGTTGCCGGGGATATTACCGATGAAAACAATCGATCTAATCCACGAGATAAGTCAACGATAACGTAAGGATAGCGCTCCCTCAGCAAAGGAATTAGTTTGTTCATATGGTGAGCTTTATCAAAGTTATCGTGGCTATTTTCTCTTTTAAAGCCAATGATGTGCAGCCCTGAATCATGTTTAGTCACTAAGCTACCTAGCGATACATCATCCAAATCAGCAACATTGGCTATAGCGTCCGCTAAACCATATGTACTACTCACATTCAGGTAGTCTTCAATCACTCCAAACTGCATATCCAAATCGAGGAGCAAGACTTCCTCTGGATGGCTTTTCGCGATTGTAATCGCCGTATTGAGAGCAATCATAGATGCACCAGCTCCACCTTTGGTGTTCATAAACACCAGTAATTCTCCCAAATGGCGGTTAGCGACTTTCTCTTCAGCAATATTCTTTAATAGAGGAACCAACTCTTCAAGCGTTGCTTTGTCTGACATAAAGTCAGCAGCCCCAATACGCAACGCAATTTTGAGCGCCCCATTATCACTTTCATTACCGAAGACAATCAGTGAGGCATCATGATTACCATCATGAGTCTCAGGTGCTTCAAACTGCTGCAGCTCAACAATTTTCTGTGCCCAGTTAGGCCCAGTTTCAACAAAAATAAGATCAGGTGGAGAAAAATGAGCAAGGTTCCCCACCACTAACCCATGGAACGAGATCATTTCGAAGCTAATGCTTTGGCACTTTGAAAGCTCATGGCTAATGTGCAGATGAAAAGCATCAGACGAATAGAATACCCAAACTGTTAAGCTCGTTTTTAATCTGATAGGACTTTCCCCATTTGGAGTTAGCTTAACCGCCTCTCCCATATATTTTTCTCCTAGCAATCCGTGCTATTGGCTGGATTTGTCGGCGTCTCTCGATGGTGTCCCAAATTTTCTCTGGGACGAGTCGTTTCAAATTCAGGGACGGCCAATAATCCCGTTAAGCTGACAAAGCTAAGTAAGCCTGTAAATTGGTAATCAAAATCAACAACTCTCGCCCTTACATATTCAATTGTAGAAAACACATCGTCATCTGTCAGAGTTCCCGTAACAACATTTCCTGAAGCATCAAGATACTCCACGGTTAAATTAGCTGCCGTAAAACCAACTGGCGCGTTATCAGACAACGCGAGTCCTGGTATGTCGTTTTGGTCTTCCACGCGGCATACAACGGCGAGACGTGCCGCGACGCGTGTCATATCATTTACCACTTGCAGCGAATACACATAGCGTCCTACTTCAATCACACCAAAGATGATGAGCAACAACGTGGTCGACACTAGGGTAAATTCAATGATCGTGACCCCTTTTTGCATCTTCATGGCGCTGTCCTCATCGTTGCAGACGCATTGAGGGGAACACTAAAGTTAATTGATGAACTAAAACCAGAAATAAGCGGGGTGTAGGTATGGTTTATTGTGATCGTTACATATCCGCTGGAATGGTTAACCGACACATCTGAAGCGCTGATTCCAGACATTAGCGACGTTGAACCTGAGCCTGTATGGCCATAAACAACCATATTCTTGATCTCATCAACATCTGCAATTTGATCATAAGTTGCTGTGCCTGTAACCCCAGCCGTCGCGTAACGAATACCGCTCTGCGCCATTTTATTTAGCGTTGCATATTGGATGAATGCGTTCCCAAACTCTGTGATGGACATTAAAACCATCATCAAGACGGGGACGGCGACAAGCATCTCAACCGCTGCTAAACCTTTTTGAGTTCGATGCCTTAGAGAGATAGTTGGATACATCATGATTCCTCCCCACTAGGATCTTTGTACAACACAATGAGATAAGGTCCATCACTACTGGAGTTCTGACCTGGATTCCCTCCTCTAGCGGAACAATCATCAATGTATTCACCAAATACAGGTTGCTTACTACCATTACTGGATGGTGCCTCTTGAAGCATGAAAAAGCACCCAAGTGCGGTAACCGTAAATGATGTTGTCCCTCCACTCGCAGTAGAACAGTCAACGATTGGAACAGCTAAAATTCTTCTATCATGTTGGCCTCCCGATGCAATTCGACAATCGGAATCCCCCGTGCAATCGGGTAAAGCATCTTGGTAATCATCGTAGCCCCAAGGCGTTCCTCCAGCACCACTGGTATCGCTGTAGGTAATATTACCGCTGTTGTCCATAGTTGCAGGGCTTGATGGCTCTCTAACATACACATCGGGCGGGTATTCACTGGAAGAAACGCCTCCACCACTATATATACCCAAGCGCGTATTCAAGCCTTGCCCAACAGGCCCCACAGAGTTACCCGGCTTGGTTGTCACAGTATCACCAATGCCAACGCTACCCGCATATTCACCAGCTAACCCTTCTCGTACTGTGCTGGCACCAGAACCAAAATCTAAAAGTTGGTAGTTACCACTCCCCATAGAACTGAGATTTTGGTCGGCTAACTTGAGGGCATACAAATCTCCCGGTGTATAACCCGCCGAACCTCCATCATCTCCTTCACATACAGCCATAGGTACGACATTCACAGCAGAAGCTCCTGGGCTTGGGCCTGCGACCGCACTAGCCCCTAGCTGCTTATTGACTCCAAAAATACCAGCAAAGAAGTTATCTAGTGGGTAAGAGCTTACGGTGACTCGAACATAAGTATCCAAGTTAGCGTCGTAGCTTGCCTGAGGGAAAATACTGGGGTCATTGGAATATTCAATGGACACACTAGCAGACGAAAAATCCATCTCATCATTACCTGTCGCACCAGCCATATTGCTCAATGTGGTATTGGCCGCAGATGTGGCATCTGCATTTGTCCCTTCACTATCCATAACAATTGCCGCAGCCAGCGCCGCCGCATCAACACTATTTTGCAATCGTGTTTTGTTCAGAATTGCGTGGTTTACGTCTATTGACAAGGCTGCGATACCCATCAGAGAGAGCATCGCAACAGTGACCATGACTAATACTAAGCCTTTTTGCCGGTTTGGCGTTCCCCGACATCGCCTTGCCAAATTCATAGTGGTTTCCTTAAGGGCTATTTACTCTGCCCTTCTTCAACAAATTGACTTTCGGTCCCTTCCAGATCCATATCCTGTTTACCGGTATAAACCTGATAAGCCCCTTCCATTCGCTCACCACTGCCCGTTGGAATGACACCCAAGTTATCTCGGGTGGCATTCAAATTATAAGTCTGCTCAGTTTTAAGTTTCGCTACATGAGCACCTAGTCTTTCAGCGTTATTCACACAACCCAAGAGCAATAGTGATGAGCAAAAAACGCTAATGATTAATAGATTATTATTCATGCTAATCGTCCCTATAAGCTGTGACCAAATGTGCCTTCTGTCCCACCCTTAGAGTGGTCAATAAAGCTTTCATCTTTTACTTGCTGGGTCTGATGAGAGCCATCCGGGGCAATGTATGCGCCACGGCCTAGCAAGTAATATTCAAAGTCATTTGGCTCAACGAAGGAGTCTGTTGGCAGTGAAACTTTGTTTCTATCCACAGGCCTTGCCAATCTTGGAGTCACTAAAATAACCAGCTCAGTTTCACCTGAGATATATTCTTGACTATTAAACATTTGTCCTAAGATTGGGATATCACTAAAGCCTGGCATTTCTCCCACAATATCCCTTACGTTTTCGCTAATTAGGCCTGCGATACCAATAGTTTGGCCATCGGCTAGCTCTAGCGTCGAAGATGCACTTCGTCTTGTAATAGGAGGGATAACATAGGTCGTATTCGTCAGATCAGGACTAAGCGTTAATGAAGATGTATTGGCAATTTCACTGACATCGATTGCCAGGTTGAGGTTGATTTTCTTGTCGCTTAATACCGTTGGAATAAATTTCAAACCCACACCGTATTCTTTGTACTCAATAGTGATCCCATCATCATCCGGCACTGGGATAGGAAACTCACCACCAGCCAGAAACTCTGCTTTTGCACCGCTTAGTGCCGTCAAGTTAGGTTCTGCCAGAACTTTCGCTGAACCGTTTTGCTTAGCAATATCTAAAGCAAATGAGAACAAGGTATTGCTATCGATGAAAGAGCCAAGCAAGCCTGTATTCTCAATGGTTGGCGAATTGAAGACCGGAGAAACCGCGGTGGTTGTAGTAGGTAACGAGCCACCAGCAGAGGTGCCTCCCCATGAAAAGTCACCGCTCTGTTGTAGAAAGTGGAAGTTCGCATCAAACTTTCTGACCAAACTTCTTTGTACTTCAGCGACGGTCACTTCCAGCATCACTTGCTGAGCACCACCAATCGTCATTAAATTTATGACGCCCGTTTTCTCAACTTGCTGACTCAGCGAAATGGTCTGCTTATCTGCCTCTTCACCAGCGGCATAGGTTTCTGCAACCCTTAACGCAATATTCATTGCCGCCTGATTGCTGATTTGACCGCTTAAAATAAGACGATTCTGAGCACTGTGTACTTTGATCTCTTCATCCGGTAAGAACTCAAATAACTTCGCTTTTAAGCTATTGAGATCATGGGTGACCTCAATGTTGATCGATTCAATCAACCGTCCGCGGCTATCCCAAGCCATGAGGTTTGTTGAACCTAGCTTTTTACCGATTAAGAAAACTTCATTGGATTTAAGCATCACAATATCCAGCACTTCTGGATCACCCAAAGAAACTCGCTTAGCTTTACCAGCTAAAGTCACATGAGTGGATTTATGATGAGGAACCCGTACCGCTTTACTGGATTGGGTTGCCGCATAGGTACCAGCTGCACTAAAACACAATAATGAGATTAGAATTATTAGATTTCGCATGGTTCACCTCAGTCCTTAACTCTGATGTTGCGAGATTCGGTGCCTTTGATAATGGTGACACTAGGTGCAACGTAGCGTTTGACGACTTTTTCTTCTTCATGAGGATTACGTAGAGCAAGCTGAATTTCACCTTTGCTCTGAGCAGATAACAACTTCTCTGCTTCTCTAGGAGACACTTCCAACGTCACAGCACGAACGATAATCGGCTTGTTCTCTTTTGTTTTTGCCGTTTGGTCTACAGCCAATACTTTGATTTCTTTAAGAACTGTCACCGTAGAGGCTGATGTTGAGCTGTATTTGATCGTGTTGAGTACATCGACTTTGTTGCCAGGCAAAAGAAACCCAGCCACACCAATAACATCATTCACTCGTATGGTAACCGCACGTTTATTCTCTGGGATCAAAGACGCTAACGTGGATCCTTCCCCAGGTATCGCCAAACGATGGATTGTCACTATTTCTCCAGGGTAAATGGTCGTTGCCACCACTTGGCCCACTAGGTCTTCTGCATTAGAAAACTGAAATTCATCGCGCCATGCTTTTTCAAGCAGCTTAGTAGTAATGTGCTGCTCTTCAATGACACTTCCCGCTAGGATTTCCTGGGTAGTCACTATCACGGGTTCTCTTTCAACTACCTCAACTTCTGTTTGAGGCTGCATTTGTCTGTCCATCCATTGTTTAGCGAAAAATACGGCACCTAAACCAAATGCAATAGAGAGTAAAAAAAGTAAGATCACCTGATTCCGACTCATCGAGCACCTCCTCCCTTGCCATCAGCTGTGAAATACACTTCCCACGCGCGGCTTACTATTTCAGGGGAGATAACTGGCTCAACTTCTTCAAAAATGATGATATCTCGGCTGATACCGACTATGTCCTTGGGCAAACAAGGATAAAAGCCCACGTTATGCTGACGATGTAAGTCAAATAATGTGTCAAAGCACCCATCCGCTATGGAGAGGTCTTTCGATTTAGAAATGATTCCCCACAATTCTCTGTATTCATTTTCTAGTAGCGGCCCAAATTGAATCTTGTAGCCCAAACGGCGTAAAAATGCGGGGTCACTGATCTTTTCCGGATCTAAGTTCGTAGAGAATGCGAGGGTAAGGATAAATGGAATACTGATTTGCTGGCCATTTGGAAGATTTAAGTAGTCATAGAAATACTCCATTGGAACAATCCAGCGATTAAGCAATGTATCGACTGGCATGGGTTGGCGACCTAAGTCATCGATAATGAAAATGCCGTTGTTGGCCATCATTTGAAGCGGAGCCATCCACACCTTGTTGTGTTCACTGTGGTTGACCTCCAGCATGTCCATGGTCAGTTCACCACCCACCTGAATACTTGGCCTCTCACACAATGCCCAACGACGGTCGAAATGCTCTTTAAACGTAATGGAATGAAGTTCATCACTGCGAACGCGTTTGTGATGTTGAGGCGAGAACACTTTTATGATGTTACCCGCGGCAAACACTGAGTAGGGAACATAGATAGATGTGTTTAACGAGTTTAGAATTTTAGTCGCGACAAAAGTTTTGCCCGAACCTGCACTCCCGTACAAAAGTAGCGCTCGACCTGAGTTAATCGCGGGACCTAATACTCCAACCATTCGATGAGCGCCAAGCACATCAGATAATGCGTATTCAACATCATCCCGGTTTACCATTTGCGCTCTCACATCCTGAGCGGTAACCATTTCACTGTAAGCATTGAGAGATACAGGCACAGGCCCAAGGTAAGCATCTTTAATGAAAGCTGTATCAGCCTCTTGCATACCCGACTCTGATAGGCCATAACGAACGTGACCACTGGATTGAACGGAAAAGGAACTTGAAGCAGCTTGAAACACTTCGACTAATGATTTTGCTCTCAAGCCAGCGATGATATCTTCAATCAGATGGCTATTTATACACAGGAGTTTTGTAAGCTGGAGAATATCTGATTTTGGGTAGGCAGCAATGTGTTTGATAACAAGGTTTTCGACCACAGCTTTGGGTATACCCAAATCATCGAAAGTGGTTGGGACCGGAGGCTCCGGAGCTTGCGGAGTAAGCTCAGTTCTATGTCGTATTTGAGACGTCACCTGAACCATAATGACTCCTTGTCATTAATTCAAAAAATAAAAGTAAAGCGCAATCCCTAACACAACGACTGGTGCAAACGGCATCCTATAGTGATCACTCATCTTTCTTTTCGGTGAATCGCCAGCTAATTTCGCTTCAGATTCTCCATACATGGCCAGAAGGGAGTACTTGTTAAACAGTGCTTTAGCTTTTTCCGGGGACTCTGCCACTCTCAATAAAGCATAGAAAATACCAACTATTACGCTTGAAACTGCAATCCAAAATATAGCTTGCGTAATATGCTCAGTGCCTAACCAGAAACCAATAACACCCAAAAGTTTTACATCCCCTGGAGCCATCACTTTTAAAAAGTAAAGAAGTAGCGCACAAATAAAGCAAGTAATACCAGTTATAAATGACCAAAATAGAAGGGAAAAATCTTGAATAATAAAAACAATATTAATAAAAACCAGAACGACAACAGCTAATAACAAAGTATTAGGAATACGATGTTCTTTGGCATCGGAGACGGCTACAGCAAACAACACAGTCCATATAAGTAAGTTCATTTAACCGCTCCTTGCGTCCTAATTCACTAACTAAATATAGATGCAAATTCAGTTGTCAGTATTCCTCTAAAAGCAACAAATAAACCTGCAAAACCCACCACAATCAGGCCTGCACCTACAACATACTCCACAACAGTAAGGCCTTCTTCATCATCTAAAAAACGTTTTATACTTATCACGATGCCAATCTCCTTCGACAAACGCACAAATGACCCACGGCCACTGCCATGGGTCTGAATTATTACCTAAGCTGAAGTTAGCCATCAAAGATTAACTAAATATAGAGCCTAGCTGAGTAGTAAGTGTGCTACTAAAGGTAGTAAAAATACCTGTTAGACCTGCTACTAAAAGTCCAGCACCGACAACGTATTCAACTACTGTTAAACCTTCTTCATCCTTAAGAAATGCTTTGATATTAGTTAGTACTTTATTCATAACGTGTCTCCTTTCTGAAAGTACATTAAGCTGTCTCGCTTAACCTTTAATTTAGATATTTCATCAGATAACAGTTAGGATTTTTTTAACCATCTTTGGTACTTTTTTGCCATATGTTTGCTTAAATAAAGGAATAAAAATGAAATAAAAATAATACTTAGGTCATAATTTAGATTTATTACCCTAATTTAAAACACAAAGAAAAAACTCATAATATACTGTTTTGTAAAAATAAATATTTTCCAGTAATAATCTCTTTCGAGGTCCGGTGAATTATTTTTTTCTTGTATCATTTTTGATACTTGACAAGATATAACCAACACAAAAAGGAGATCCTGATCCCAACAAAACTTAAGAATAATTACTAACAACTCAATAACGTATGCAAATTGACAGTAATTTAGGGATAAAAATTGATAGAAAAGTAGTAGTTGAGATTACTCGCCTCTCACCTAACCTTATTAATAGAGCACTAGAACAATGACTTAGGAATGCGCTTTCAGTGGATGTGTTACATAAAGGATATTGGCTAGGCCAATCAATAAGTTACGTTGATAAAGATACGGTGAGAGATCTGGAGAGGTATTTTCATCTTCTTGACTATGGCTATGATGTTTCCGTGTTGAGTGAATCTGATATCGATTTCTGCTTTTTTTTCTACGAAGAAAACTTTGACTCCCTATTTCTGACCACAGCCAAGATCTGTCAGAACTTACACAAGCATCTCGTCCTGCTCTATCGAGAGCATTTAGACCCAGAAGTTGAAGAACTAGACGTTGTGTTCTCAACGCTTGATCTTAACGGTAAGTCGGCGAAGCTCTGGGCAGAAGAGCTAAGCAAGCAGGTTTACTACCAGTTCAATAAGCACCAAGAGATCTTAGAGATCCATAAACTTCCAGCTATCTCTGAGCAGAAAGAGATCAGTAAGGATCTAGTCGAAATTCTTAGGTACATAGACAAAAACCTTTCGCGAACTATTCGTGAAGAAGATATCGCCGAGTACTGCCATTACTCTGTCACATATTTTTCTAGATTTTTTCATAAATCGATAGGCGTCAGTTTTAGAGACTACCTCACACTAAAAAGAATAAACCTTGCTAAGCAATTACTTAGCGAACAAAGAAAAGACAAAATTTCCTTTATTGCCTTCCAGTGTGGGTACAATGACGTATCCTATTTTTCTCGCATCTTTAAGAAAAAAACGGGCTTCAGTCCGGCCATCTACCGCCAGCTACATTAGTTTTCACATCACGGTCACAAGTTCCTGTTGAACTACCCTCTAATACTTCCCTCTTTTTCACCCCGCGTGCTAAAGTTAACAAGCTGTTAACAATATAAAAAATACCATAACTTTGCCAATAACATGGAGTTAGAAAATGATTCAGCCTAACGAGTTAAGCAAAACGACTTGTGCTCTCCCACCACCAAATGAAATGATCCTTCGCTGGGCAGAGGAACGCCCAAATGAAGTGTATCTAAAACAA
Source organism: Vibrio sp. St2 (assembly GCF_947311885.1). Classification (NCBI taxonomy): domain Bacteria; kingdom Pseudomonadati; phylum Pseudomonadota; class Gammaproteobacteria; order Vibrionales; family Vibrionaceae; genus Vibrio; species Vibrio sp. St2. Next base: position 172,381 of record NZ_CAMZNA010000008.1, read on the forward strand.
ATTATTAACCGTCAATTCGTCGAGTTCACCTATGCAGAAGTTGCTGACAAAGCACTAAAGCTGGTGTCTGCCTTACAAGAGTTAGGTATACAGCCTCGCGATAAAGTGGCTCTGGTCTCGAAAAACTGTGCTGAATGGTTCATTTGCGACTTGGCAATGATGCTGGGCGATTTTGTCAGCGTCCCCATCTTCCCAACAGCGGGTGCCGACACCATTGAGTACTGCGTCACTCATAGTGAAAGTAAAGCGCTAATTGGCGGTAAGCTTGACGATGCTGCTGCAACTCAGCAAGTACTGGATGCAATGCCAAATCTAATCAGCATTTCGCTTCCATACGATACAGCACCGAAATGTCAGCACAGCTTTAACGACTTAATTGCTAAATCTCAGCCAAGCAATGCTCATCCTGAACACTACGATGATAAGTTAATGTCGCTGGTGTACACATCAGGTACATCCGGCTTACCAAAAGGCGCGATGCTCACCTATGGCGCATTTAGCTGGTCAGTGCAGCAACTGATCGATCATATCGGCATTCAGGAAAATGACCGTTTGTTCTCTTATTTGCCGCTGGCGCATATCACTGAGCGCGTGTACATCTTTGGTTCTTCCATCATGGGTGGAGTCCCGACTGCATTCCCTGAATCCCTTGATACTTTCATCGAAGACGTCAAAATGCACCGCCCTACACTGTTTATCTCGGTGCCGCGCCTTTGGACCTTATTCCAGCAACGCATTCAAGACAAACTACCGCAGAAGAAACTCAATATCCTGCTCAAGATTCCTTTTGTTAACTCCTTGATTAAGAAGAAACTCGCTGACGGTCTTGGACTGGATCAGGCTCGCGTTTTGGGCTGTGGTTCTGCTCCCGTCTCTCCAGCCTTGCTTAACTGGTACCATAGCGTTGGCCTCAACATCACTGAAGCCTGGGGAATGACCGAGTCATTCGCATACAGTACCCTCAACTACCCATTCAGAGCAGATAAAATTGGCTCAGTCGGTAATGCAGGCCCAGGGATCGAGCTTAAAATCGCAGAAGATGAAGAGATCATGGTTCGTGGCAAAGGTCTGTTTTCTGGATACTACAAAAACGATATTGCTACTCAAGAGTCATTTGATTCCGAGGGCTGGTTACACACTGGGGATATCGGCTTTATCGACGCAGATGGTTACTTAACCATTCAGGGGCGTAAAAAGGACACCTTCAAAACAGCCAAAGGTAAATTCGTTGCACCTGTACCAATTGAGAAAAAGCTATTTGAATACAGCCGTGTAGAAATGATGTGTCTGATCGGCCTAGGTCTCCCGGCTCCTATCCTATTGGTAGTCCCTCACGACTTCCCTAACTTCGATCGTGCGCGATATGAAAGAACCACGAAGAAGGTAGTAGAAAGAATGAATGCAGAGTTAGAGTCTCATGAACAGATTAAAGGGGTTCTGATGATCAAAGACCCTTGGAGTATTGAAAATGGCATCCTCACTCCAACTTTGAAAATCAAACGTCATGTCCTTGAGCAAAAATACCACGACGTGGGTCATAACTGGCCGAAGGGTCAACTCGTCGTCTGGGAAGACTAAAAATCTATAGGTAAAAGGAGAGCGAGAGCTCTCCTTTTTTGCTTTTTTATCAATTGAGATTATGATGCTTAGCCATAAGGGAGCTTAACGAAAGGAATTATTATGGATGCAAGGTTGCATCATCTACCAGGTCTACGTTATTTCGAAGTGGCCGCTAGACTGAATAGCTATAGCCGCGCAGCAGAAGAGCTATTTATCAGTCAAGCTGCGGTTAGCCAAAAAATACGTCAATTGGAAGATGGACTAGGCTGCAAACTCTTTGTCCGTGACGGGCGAGAAATGCGCTTGACTGAACAAGGCAAAATACTCTTCAAGCACGTATCTCATGGTTTCGAACATATCATCACAGGGTTAAATCAGATCCAAAGTGAACCCATAGAAGGCTTACTATGCGTTAATTCAACGCCTTCTTTTGCTTCCCGATGGTTACTACCTAGGCTGTGGAAGTTTTCCACTCAGCACCCGAACATTCCGATTCGCATCCTTACCAGTTGTGATGCACCAAATCTAAAACAAGGTGATGCGGACCTCGCTATCTGGCAAGGCGAGCAACTCGACATAGAAAGCAACAAATCCTTCCACAAAGAGTTTTTATTTGAAGAAACGATTTATCCGTTTTGCTCTCCTCACCTTGCTAAGTCCATTAATTTAAAAAAGCCATCTCAACTCCAAGCATGCTGGTTAATTCACTATGAATCAGGAGGCTATCCATGGGAATCATGGTTCGCCCAAGCAGGGGTCAGCATGAGCCAGAACTCCGTTCGTTGGATGGAAGTCAGCACTTTTGATCATGCGATGAAAGCAGTGATGTCTGGCCATGGAGCCTGTCTTGCTTCTGACTCTCTCGCCAGTGATTACGTTGAACGAGGCCTGTTAGTCAAACCTTTTGATATTGGCATGACACCGGGTATCCAGTTCAACGTTTTCTATAGTGAAGATTCTCCGCGTAAAAAACGTATCCAAGCGTTTGTTAACTGGCTACAGAGTGAAATCAGTGAGCAACAGAGCTAGTCATCCCAAAATGTTCGACGGGATTCGTGTTCAGCTTCTTTATACTCAACACCAATATCACGCAGCATGTGTTCAGACAGTTGATTCAGCTGGCGTCGAGTACGGTAATTTTGTCGCCACCTTTTGATCTTAGTTAAGAATTTCTGGCTTAAAGAAAGACGACCATCGTTCGAGCACGTTGGAGATTTCGCAGTAGTTTCCATAACTTCACCTTGTTTTTATTAAGATTTGACTTAATAATCGGACAATATCGCATCACTCTCAAACGATGGAATTTGACCTTTAGTTAAGGAAAACTTAAGTGAAAGATCGCCTCCCTCCTTTACAAGGACTGTATTACTTTTACACAGCAGCACAATTAGGTAGCTTTAAGAAAGCCGCTGAACATTTGTTTGTCACTGCCGCTGCAATCAGCCAACAAATACGTCAGCTAGAAGAGTTTCTGGGCGTAGAACTCTTTGTGCGCCAGCACCGAAAAGTGCAGCTTACTGCGGAAGGCGAGATTCTTTATCAGCAAGCACGAAAAGGCTTTGAACACATTCAGGATGGCGTTCGACAAATCAATTCGGACCCTAACCCAAACTTATTGTCTATTTCGACACTGCCTTCTTTTGCTCAACACTGGCTTGTACCGAGAATCGGTCATTTCAGAGCTCTACACCCAGAACAAGAACTCATGATTGAACCCACCAGCGAACTGGTGGACTTTCAACGATCTAACCTTGATCTATGCATTCGTTATGGGCCGGGAAATTACCCGAATCTAACATCCAAACTCATGCTTGAAGAGCTGCTCTACCCTGTATGCCACCCAATCTACCAAGAAAGGCATGGTATTTATGATCTTAGTGACTTAACGGGCGCTGATTTGATCGAAGATTATTGGCGAGACCTCGATTGGGGAATATGGCTACAAAACGTTGGTCATAAGACCTCGAAACCGACGTTAAAATACAACGGTTCGCATTTTGTTCTGGAAGGGGCACTAGCCGTACAAGGAGTGGCTTTAGCCAAGCATACCCTGGCTCAGAGATACATTGAAGAAGGCAAATTAGTCCGCATAGGGAGCCTAGCTCAAAGAACAGATTACAACTATTTCCTTTGTGCCCCTAGTGCCTATTTTAAGCGAGAGAAAATCCGACAATTCTGTGATTGGATTTTCAGCCAAGTCGAAGAGTGTCAGAAAGAGCACCCTAGTGATTTGGAGATCATTGATACTCGCAGCCCTAGGTGAGAGAACACAAAAATGGAGCCCCCATAAAGAAAAAGCCCCTGAAGCTTTCACTTCAGAGGCTTTAAAGCTATCTAGCTAACGTAAAGAATTACTTCTTCTCGTTACGCTCTTTAACTTCTGCGATTACTTGCTCAGCAACGTTTGCTGGACATGGTGCGTATTGACCGAACTCCATAGAGAACTGACCACGACCAGAAGTGATAGTACGTAGGTGACCGATGTAACCAAACATTTCTGATAGAGGAACGTCAGCTTTAATACGAACGCCTGTAGTACCAGCTTGTTGGTCTTTGATCATACCACGACGACGGTTAAGGTCACCGATTACGTCACCAACGTTGTCTTCTGGAGTGAATACGTCAACGTTCATGATTGGCTCAAGAAGTTGTGCACCCGCTTTAGGCATAGACTGACGGAATGCGCCTTTAGCAGCGATTTCGTAAGCGATAGCTGAAGAGTCAACTGCGTGGAAACCACCGTCGAATAGTTCAACTTCAACGTCTAGAGTTGGGAAGCCAGCTAGAACACCAGTTTCCATCATAGATGCGAAACCTTTCTCAACTGCAGGCCAGAATTCTTTAGGTACGTTACCACCAACAACTGTTGAAGAGAACGTGAAGCCAGAGTTTGGCTCACCTGGGCGGATACGGTAGTCGATCTTACCGAACTGACCAGAACCACCAGACTGCTTCTTGTGCGTGTAGCTATCTTCAACTGCTTGAGTGATAGTTTCACGGTAAGCTACCTGTGGAGCACCTACTTCTAGCTCAACGCCGTAAGTACGCTTAAGGATGTCTACCTTAATGTCTAGGTGAAGTTCACCCATACCTTTCAGGATAGTTTCGCCAGACTCTTCGTCAGTCTCAACCTGGAATGATGGATCTTCTGCAACCATCTTACCGATAGCAATACCCATCTTCTCTGAACCGCCTTTGTCTTTTGGCGTTACAGCAATAGAGATTACTGGTTCTGGGAAGATCATAGCTTCAAGAGTACATTCGTGCTTAGGATCACATAGAGTGTGACCAGTTTGAACGTTCTTCATACCAACGATAGCGATGATGTCACCAGCTTGCGCTTCAGTAAGTTCGTTACGCTCATCAGCTTGCATCTCACACATACGGCCGATACGCTCAGTCTTACCAGTTGCTGAGTTAAGGATAGTGTCACCCTTCTTCAGACGGCCAGAGTAGATACGTACGAATGTTAGAGCACCAAAACGGTCATCCATGATCTTGAATGCTAGCGCTTTTAGAGGCTCATCTGGAGATACAGTAGCAACTTCGCCAGTTGGCTCACCAGTTTCTGGATCTGTTAGAGGCTGAGGATCAACTTCTGCTGGAGCTGGTAGGTAATCTACAACAGCGTCAAGGATAAGTTGCATACCTTTGTTCTTGAACGCAGAACCACAGAACGTTGGGAAGAACGCTAGGTCACGAGTACCTTTACGGATACAAGCTTTTAGTTGCTCGATAGATGGCTCTTCGCCTTCCATGTAAGCTTCCATTAGGTCGTCGTCTTGCTCTACAGCAGTTTCAACTAGCTCTTCACGGTACTGTTCTACATCATCAACCATGTCAGCAGGGATGTCTTGAACTTCGTAGTTCTCTGGTAGACCAGTTTCGTCCCAAACGTAAGCTTTACGGTTTAGTACGTCTACAACACCAACGAAATCGTCTTCACGACCGATTGGCAGAGTCATTACTAGTGGGTTTGCACCAAGAACGTTCTTAACCTGGTCAACAACGTTGAAGAAGTCTGCACCCATACGGTCTAGTTTGTTTACGAAGATCAGACGAGCAACTTCTGAATCGTTCGCGTAGCGCCAGTTAGTTTCTGACTGAGGCTCAACACCACCAGAACCACAGAATACACCGATACCACCGTCAAGAACTTTAAGTGAACGGTATACTTCTACTGTAAAGTCAACGTGTCCCGGAGTATCGATAACGTTTAGGCGGTGGCCATTCCACTCACAAGTTACGGCAGCAGACTGGATTGTGATACCACGCTCAGCTTCCTGCTCCATGAAGTCAGTTGTAGACTCACCGTCGTGTACTTCACCAGTTTTGTGGATTTTACCAGTAAGCTTTAGAATACGCTCAGTGGTGGTAGTTTTACCCGCATCAACGTGCGCGAAAATACCAATGTTTCTGTACTTTGATAAATCTGCCATTGTCTTACTCTGTTTATAAGGTATAAATTGCGCGCAGAGTATATCACAATCTGTCAAGACTGATAGCTTTGCGTGCATATGTGAATAAAAAAAACTTTTCTCACCAATACTAGCAGTAAATGGTGAGCTTTCTTGGTCAATTCAACCCGCGTACCTAACCTTCTTTAGAACAAAAAGTGCTGCGTATATAACCTTACGCAGCACATCAAGTTAGGGCTAGATTTTAATTAGGTGCGTGGGCAAATCTCTGCCTGTGGGAAAAAGAACTCAATCTCACGAGCCGCTGATTCAGGACTGTCTGAACCATGTACTGAATTGTGGCGCATGCTCAATGCGTAATCTGCGCGAATCGTACCACATGCCGCTTCTTCAGGGTTGGTTTTACCCATTAGCTCACGGTAACGCGAAATAGCGTCCTCACCTTCAAGTACCTGAACCATGATAGGTCCAGAAGTCATGAATTCTTTCAGAGCAGGGAAGAAAGGCTTGCCTTCATGCTCTGCATAGAAACCACTCGCCTGCTCTTCAGTTAACTGCACCATTTTCGCAGCGATAATCTGAAGGCCCGCTTTTTCAATACGGTGATAGATTTCACCAATCAGATTACGTTCTACTGCATCGGGCTTGATGATAGAAAAAGTTCTTTCTAGAGCCATAGGGTATCCTTTTATTTTCTTTGTTTTGTTTCAAGAGATCATTCAAGACCTCTTAGAATTATTTGTTTGCTTGCTGAATCAGTAAACCAGCTAGGGTTCGCACACCAACGCCAGTCGCGCCTGCAGCCCATTTATCCGTTACTGATTTACGGTACGTGGCAGCACAGTCGAAATGCAACCAACCTTTTTTGTAGTCTTCAACAAAGTAAGACAAGAAAGCAGCTGCCGTGCTGGCACCTGGAGAATAGTCACCACTGCTGATGTTAGATAGGTCAGCAAAATTCGATGGCAACATACCACGGTGGAAGTCTGCCAACGGCAGAGGCCATAGGCCTTCTTTCTCTTCTTTTGCTACGGATAGCGCCTGCTGAGAAAGCTCTTCGTCAAAACTCATTAATGCGTGGTAGTCATTGCCCAGTGCGTTTTTCGCAGCGCCAGTCAGTGTTGCACAATCAATGATCAACTCAGGGTTTTGCTCACTGGCATAAAGTAAACCATCAGCTAGAACTAGGCGACCTTCCGCGTCGGTATTCAAGATCTCGACCGTTGTACCGTTCTTATAGGTAATAACATCCCCCAGCTTCAGCGCTCGGCCTGAAATCATGTTTTCAGCACAGCAAAGAATCAGTTTCACACGTTTGTTCAGGCCACGCATAATTGCCAGACCTAAACCACCAGTGATCGTACCTGAACCGCCCATATCGGCTTTCATTGCTGCCATAAAACCTGAAGGTTTGATGCTATAACCACCAGAATCAAATGTGATACCCTTACCTACAAGACACGCCCAAACCGGTGCGTTCTCATCACCTGTTGGGTTGTAATCAAGTTGCAGCATCGCTGAAGTGCGCTCAGAACCACGTCCTACCGCAAAAATGCCTTCCCAGCCTTCGGCTAGCAGGTCTTTATCTTTCACAATGCGTGCTTTTACTGTGCCTTCTGGAGCAACCGACTTGATAAACTCAGCAGCCATTGTCGCCAGTTGTCGAGGCGCTACTTCTTCGGCAGGTTTATTAATAATATCGCGGGTAAATTCAGTCGCTTTAATGCGTGCTTCTAGCTCAGCCTGAGCAGCTTCAACTAATTCTGGTAACGCTAAAGTGTTTTTCTTTTTAGGTCCACGGTAACCTTGGTGGAATGCCCAAACACTTTCTAAATCCCAGCCTGCACCTTCAAGAGAAACAGACGCGACACCTTGAGAATCCAGCTTACGAGCCGCACGCTGAACGGCGCCAAGATCATGACCTTCTCCAAGGTGGATCGTTGCGCTGCTTTCAGAAAATGAAAGAATGGCTTTTTCACCCCAATGCGGAGCGGCGGCTTCTTGACTCAAAAATACTGACATCTGTGTAGACATGGTTTCTCCTTGTCTTTTAATTAGCGCTGTCTACGCCATTTAGCTTAACGTTCGGATGTTAGCATTTTGTAGGGTTAAAATGTCAATTTGATAAAAAAACGGGCACTAAGGCCCGTTATTTTTAGTAAAATTTGTTAACTAGAAAGACTTTTCCGGTCAGTTCTAATCCATTTCATCCATCCAGCACAGAATCACGGCCTCAAGAATTTTTTCATTCGAACGGTTAGGTTCGTCTTCAAAATCTTCCAGCTCTAGAATCCACTGATGAAGATCGGTGAAACGTACTGTCTTTGGATCCACTTCTGGGAATTTGTCACAAAGCTCAATCGCAATGTCTCGTGAGTCTGTCCATTTCATGATTACACTTCCTATATGAGAGATTAGTGATCTTCTGACGCGTGATTCAATGTGTACTTAGGAATCTCGACCACCAAGTCTTCGTCGGTAACTTTAGCCTGACAACCCAATCGTGATTCAGGCTCTAAGCCCCATGCTTTATCCAGCATGTCGTCTTCCAACTCGTCACTCTCTTCCAAAGAGTCAAAGCCTTCACGAACCACAATGTGACAGGTAGTACACGCACATGATTTTTCACACGCATGCTCGATACCGATACCATTTTTCAGCGCCACGTCCAGTACAGTTTCACCAGTATCTGCTTCTAGTACCGCACCTTCTGGGCATAAATCTTCGTGTGGTAATACTATAATCTTAGGCATAACTTCTTATCTCTTAAATATCATCTACCGATTGACCTGACAGTGCAGCTCGAATCGATTTATCCATACGGCGCGAAGCAAAATCCTGGCTCGCTTTATCAGTGTCTTTGATTCCCTGTTCAATGGCATCCGCACTGTCGCCATTGCGCAGTTCAATCAATGATTCAATCGATTTAATCAGGGCTTCTCTTTCCGCTTCAGACAGTAAGTCATCACCGTCTGCTTGCATTGCAGCAAGTAACCCTTCAATGACACGATCAGCTTCCACTCGCTGCTCAGCCAGTGCACGAGCCATCATGTCGTCTTTCGCATACGTCATTGAGTCACGCAGCATATTTGCCACTTCATCGTCACTCAAACCATAAGACGGTTTAACTTGTATTTCGGACTGAACCCCTGTGCTCTTTTCCATTGCAGTGACCGAAAGAAGGCCATCAGCATCAACCTGGTAAGTCACTCGAATATGAGCAGCACCAGCGGCCACTGGAGGAATGCCTTTCAATGAGAAACGCGCCAATGAACGGCAGTCATCGACCATTTCACGTTCGCCTTGAACAACGTGAACGCTCATTGCAGTCTGACCATCTTTAAAAGTGGTAAATTCTTGCGCTCGTGCAACCGGAATCGTGGTATTGCGTGGAACAATTTTCTCGACCAATCCCCCCATGGTTTCAATACCTAGAGACAGTGGAATCACATCAAGAAGCAACATTTCAGAGTCTGGCTTGTTACCAGCGAGAATATCAGCCTGAATGCCCGCACCGATCGCAACAACCTCATCAGGGTTAATGCTTGTTAGTGGCGTACGACCAAAAAATTCACCGACCATTTCACGTACCAGCAGTGTACGAGTCGAGCCACCAACCATCACGACTTCTAGCACATCATCTGTGTCTACTTCGGCATCTTTTAGTGCGCGGCGACAAGACATCAACGTCTTTTTCACTAGTGGACGAATTAAAGATTCAAACTCATCACGAGATACAGAACCAGTCCAACCAAGCACCTCAACGTCTACACTCTCTTGCTGTGAAAATGCAATTTTGGTCTCTGTAGCGACATTTAAAACAATGCGGTTCTGCTCCGCAGTTAGCTCCGTTTGGATCCCAGCTTTTTCAATCAAGAACTCAGCAAGAAGATGATCAAAATCATCTCCGCCTAAAGCGGAATCACCACCAGTCGCTAGAACTTCGAAGACACCTTTGGATAATCGCAGAATAGAGATGTCGAATGTACCACCACCAAGATCGTAAACCGCGATAGTGCCTTCTTGGCCTGAGTCTAGGCCGTAAGCAATCGCTGCTGCAGTTGGCTCATTTAGTAAGCGCAGAACATGAAGACCAGCCAGTTTAGCCGCATCTTTTGTACCAGCTCGCTGAGCATCATCAAAGTAAGCAGGCACGGTAATCACAACACCAGCTAACTCTCCTCCAAGCGTTTGTTCAGCACGCTTACCTAATGATTTGAGAATCTCTGCTGAGACTTCAATCGGGTTTTTGTCACCAGTTGCTGTTTGAAGCACCGGCAAACCATTATCGCTCGCTTTAAATTGATAAGGTAGATTTGGGTAACGAGTCTGAATGTCACTCAATGAACGACCAATTAGGCGTTTCACTGAAATAATGGTGTTTTGCGGATCAGTTTCCGCCAGTGCTTTGGCTTCATAACCTACTTCAGGTTGTTCACCGGCATAATTGACTATCGATGGTAAGATACTGCGTCCTTGATCGTCTTTCAATGTCGCTGCATCTCCGCTGCGAACAGAAGCTACCAATGAGTTCGTCGTACCGAGATCGATACCAGCTGCCAGTTTATGCTCATGGGGTGCCGAGCTTTGACCCGGTTCTGCAATTTGAAGTAGTGCCATGGTTGGTCCTTATCTTTAACTAGCCGAGGAGTTTCTCTTCCACTAGCTCGATTTCATTTTTTAATTTGGCGATAAATTTGAGTTTACGTACACGCTCAGCGGCTTGTTGCCAAAGGCCATCATTCAGTTCCTGCTCTACCGATTTCAGGTGCTGCTTGTACATTTTGCTCACCTTGTTGTCAAAATCGAATAGTGCGTCTTCTGGTTCTGAACTAGATGTAATATCCTCAAGCTCTTCACGTAATTCCATCTGTTCCATTAGGAACATAGGATCACTCATGGTTTGTTGCTCACCACGAGTATCAACACCGTTTTCTGCCAGAAGATACTCTGCACGAGACAGAGGGCTCTTTAATACTTGATAGGCATCGTTGATTTCCGATGCTTTCTGAACCGCCATAAGACGGTCTCGCTCTGAAGCACTGGCAAAGTTATCTGGATGGAAGCGTTTTTGAAGTTCACGGAATTGTGAAGAAAGAAGGCTACCATCCAGCTGAAACTGACTTGGTAGCCCAAATAATTCAAAGTAATTCATGGAGAATTCGGTCCTTGGTAATCTACCTGCAAGCAATACCTGCAGGCGCTATCAATTATACGTTGAAGCTTTCACCGCAACCACATTCACTTTTAGCATTCGGGTTGTTAAATTCGAAGCCTTCATTCAACCCTTCTTTAACGTAGTCAAGCTCAGTACCATCTAAATACGCTAGGCTCTTTTGGTCAATAATGACCTTAACGCCAGAATGCTCGAATACTGAATCTTCTTCGTTAAGCTCGTCAACAAACTCAAGAACATAAGCCATTCCAGAACAGCCTGTCGTTTTCACACCCAAACGCAAACCGATCCCTTTACCTCGGTTTTCTAGGAATGTTCTAACGCGACTTGCCGCGGTTTCTGTCATTGTGATGGCCATACTGCACCTTAGTTTATTGATTGGCGAACGGAATGGGAGCTTTAGGCTCCCATTATATACAGATTACTTATTCTTGGTGTTTTTTCTTGTAGTCAGCAACCGCTGCTTTGATTGCATCTTCAGCAAGGATTGAGCAGTGTACTTTAACTGGAGGCAGCTCAAGTTCTTCAGCAATCTCAGCATTCTTGATTGCTGCTGCTTCATCAATGCTCTTGCCTTTTACCCACTCAGTAACCAGTGAGCTAGATGCGATTGCACTACCACAACCGTATGTTTTGAACTTCGCATCTTCAATAATACCTTCAGGCGTTACTTTAATTTGAAGCTTCATTACGTCACCACAAGCTGGTGCGCCAACCATGCCGCTACCTACCGCTGGGTCTTCTTTATCAAATGAACCAACGTTACGTGGGTTCTCGTAGTGATCAATTACTTTTTCGCTATATGCCATGATATTTACCTCGAATCCTCTATTAACTGACTTGGAATAACCTGATTGAAATTAGTGGTGAGCCCACTCAACTGTATCTAGGTCAATTCCTTCCTTGTACATATCCCATAGAGGAGACATGTCACGCAGTTTAGTTACTGCGGTACGAATTTGTTCAATTGCGTAATCAATTTCTTCTTCAGTCGTAAAGCGACCGAAAGAGAAACGAACAGAGCTATGTGCTAATTCATCGTTTAGACCAAGAGCACGCAGTACGTATGAAGGCTCTAGACTTGCCGATGTACATGCACTACCTGAAGATACCGCTAGATCTTTAAGCGACATCAGTAGAGATTCACCTTCAACAAAGGCAAAGCTAACGTTCAAGTTGTGAGGAACACGTTGCTCAAAGTCACCATTAACTGTTACAGCTTCTAAATCTTTAACACCATCAAATAGTCGGTTGCGAAGTGCAAGAGCATGGTCGAAATCTTTTTGCATATCTTCTTTAGCAATACGGAACGCTTCACCCATACCAACAATTTGGTGAGTAGCTAGTGTTCCTGAACGGAAACCACGCTCGTGACCACCACCGTGCATTTGTGCTTCTAGGCGAATACGTGGCTTACGACGAACGTATAGTGCACCGATACCTTTAGGGCCATACGCTTTATGAGCAGACAGTGAGATAAGGTCTACTTTCATTTCCTTCACATCGATTGGTAACTTACCCGCAGACTGCGCGGCATCAACGTGGAAAACAACTTTACGTTCGCGGCAAAGTTCACCAATAGAAGAGATATCCTGAATCACACCAATTTCGTTGTTCACGTGCATGATAGAAACCAATACAGTATCTTCACGCATTGCGGCTTCAAGCTTCTTAAGATCAATCAAACCGTTAGACTCAGGCTCAAGGTAAGTTACCTCAAAACCTTCGCGCTCTAGTTGGCGACATGGATCCAAAACCGCTTTGTGCTCAGTTTTACACGTAATTACGTGTTTACCTTTCTTAGAATAGAAATGAGCTGCGCCTTTAATAGCTAGGTTATCTGATTCTGTCGCGCCAGAGGTGAAGACGATTTCGCGAGGGTCTGCGTTCAGTAGATCAGCAATTTGTTCACGAGCAGTGTCTACTGCTTCTTCTGCCTGCCAGCCATATCGATGTGAACGCGATGCTGGGTTGCCAAACGTACCGTCCATTGTCATGTACTGAACCATTTTTTCAGCCACACGAGGGTCAACAGGACAAGTCGCTGAGTAATCTAGATAAATAGGCAGTTTCATTCTCTACTCCAATGTAACAGGCAAACCGCTTAAGAGCGGACATTTACACCGATGGGCGCGGTGTTAGAATTCTTGTTAGAAAACCCATGATTTACCGCAAGACCAAGATCTTGTCGGTCTGAAATTTCTAGGACTTCGTTATCCGTCATCAACTCACCGAGAGTGATGTTGTTTAAGAAGTCACTGATGCGTGAACTTAAATCACGCCAAAGAGTGTGAGTAAGGCAACGAGTTCCACCTTGACAGTCTGCTCTACCGTTGCATTTGGTCGCATCAACCGACTCGTCTACTGCAGCAATCACTGTACCAATAGCAATAGAGTGAGCGTCTTCACCTAAACGGTAACCACCGCCTGGGCCACGAACACTAGCCACAAGGCCCGCTTTGCGTAGCTTTGAAAATAGCTGCTCTAAGTAAGACAACGAGATCCCTTGTCGCTCTGAAATGTCAGCCAAAGGCACTGGGTTTTGTTGCGAATGCAGAGCCACATCTAACATGGCTGTAACTGCGTATCTTCCTTTAGATGTAAGTCTCATATAACACCATATCCACACTGTTTATGTGATGGCGATTTTTACATACCTGACTAAAATGGTCAAGTATATAATTGACTATTTTAGTCAGGTATTTAACCATAGATACGCTATGGTCAATTTACTGATTGATTTTTTTCTCAATTGAGGTCAGTACACCACGCAGAATATTCAGTTCTTGCGCTTCAGGTCGAGCTCTATTAAATAGCCGACGCAGCTTGTTCATTACTTTCCCCGGTTGCTCATCGCTAATAAATTGGGTCTTGGTGACCACTTTTTCAAGGTGCGAAAAGAACATTTCCAACTCTTTATGTCTTGGGTATTCCGCCACTTCATTAGGCTGATACTGACTCTGCTGCTTTTCTAAATAAGCCATACGAACTTCGTAGCTGAGTGTCTGAACAGCCATCGCCAGATTGAGAGAGCTGTACTCTGGATTAGCAGGAATACAAACATGATAGTGACACGTCTGAAGCTCTTCGTTTGTTAATCCTGTACGCTCCCGGCCAAACACTAATGCAACCCGAGACGTTGCTCCTTGCTCAACAAATTTCTTACCGCATTCACGGGGCTCTAACATTGGCCACTCTAAAGTACGTGAACGTGCACTTGAACCTACAACAAGGCTACAATCAGCCACAGCGTCATTTAATGTATTGACGATCAGTGCCGCTTGGACGATATCTGCTGCACCAGCAGCAAGTGCTATTGCCTGTTCATCTATCTCACACTGTGGGTCAACAAGTACTAAGTTAGTCAGCCCCATAACTTTCATTGCTCGTGCGGCCGAGCCAATGTTTCCAGAGTGAGAGGTTCCGACAAGTACAACTTTGACATTGTTTAGCATTGGTGTTTTCCAAGACGTAATTTCGAACTGCGCGATATTACCATACACCTGAGTAAAATGGTCAGACCCTTTGCGGTAATAAAACCAAAAGTTCAAAAAATAACCACTTCCATTTCGGTGTTTATCTGATATACTGCCGCCCGTTTTTCTGTTCTTTAACATCCGTTGGGAAATTAGTATGCATCCAATGCTTAATATTGCTATTCGTGCTGCACGAAAAGCAGGCAACCATATTGCTAAATCTTTAGAAAATGCTGAGAAGATTGAATCGACTCAAAAAGGCGTCAATGACTTCGTTACTAACGTAGACAAAGAAGCAGAAGCTATCATCATCGATACTATCAAAGCCTCTTACCCTGATCACACTGTAATTGGTGAAGAGTCAGGCCTTCTTCAAGGTAAAGATGATGAAGTACAATGGATCATCGACCCACTGGATGGCACTACAAACTTTGTAAAAGGTTTACCTCACTTCTCTGTTTCTATCGCTGTGCGCATCAAAGGCAAAACAGAAGTTGCTTGTGTTTACGACCCAATGCTGAATGAGCTTTTCACCGCTCAACGAGGTTCTGGCGCGCAACTTAATAATGCTCGTATCCGCGTCAAGCAAGTAAAAGACCTACAAGGAACTGTTTTAGCAACGGGCTTCCCATTCAAACAAAAACAGCATTCAGAGACTTACTTTAAGATCATGTCAGCACTATTCGTTGACTGTTCTGATTTCCGTCGTACTGGCTCTGCTGCTCTAGACCTATGTTACCTTGCAGCAAGCCGTGTAGATGGTTTCTTTGAGCTTGGCCTTAAACCGTGGGATATCGCCGCTGGTGAGCTTATTGCTCGTGAAGCCGGTGCTATTGTTACTGATTTTGCTGGCGGCACTGACTACGTAAAATCAGGTAATGTTGTAGCTTCAAGCGCTCGTGGTGTAAAAGGTATCCTTAAGCACATTCGCGAAAATGGCAATGAAGCATTGCTAAAATAATATTAAGCTCCGTCACAGCTGAATCATCAAGCCCGCTCTGTTGAGCGGGCTTTTTTATTTCTTCGTTATGAGAATAATCAATATGAACTGTTTTCAGTGCGTTACCCCCGTCCTCGATATCGTGATATAGCATCTTTTCAGACATCGCTTGTTTTAAGCAAGACTTAGAAAACAAGGAGCTTAAGGTCAGATTGACGGTGTAATTTTCGAATCAAGAAACCTACCTTAACTGAAATGAATACTGGCATATTAGTAACGGCTTAGTCCCGACTATGAAGTCTCAGTCTTAATAAGCATGTTGGACTAAAGAGCTGTACTAAGAGCACCCCATAAGCAAGGAGAGCTCAATTCTCTTGAACTTGGAAGACTGCTACTCCCACCAATGTGGTCTTTTCGTCGGAGGAACCTTGTTTGAGCTTTGAAGATGGTTGGACTTACGCTGCAAAAATTCTTACGACTGACACGCGCTATTGATAATTACGGGAACTTCGTAATCTACCAGTTGAAGTAATGATGATCTGAGAAATGAAAAAGGCTCTAGTCTTTCGACTAGAGCCTTGAAGATGGCAGGGGTGGAGAGATTCGAACTCCCAACACGCGGATTTGGAATCCGCTGCTCTGCCAATTGGAGCTACACCCCTAAAATTCGTGTTTAAAGAGACGACTCTCGAATAAGTGGCGGAGCGGACGGGACTCGAACCCGCGACCCCCGGCGTGACAGGCCGGTATTCTAACCAACTGAACTACCGCTCCGCACTGGTTAGACTCTAAGTCTAAATTTAAAGCCTGGCGATGTCCTACTCTCACATGGGGAAGCCCCACACTACCATCGGCGCTATTGCGTTTCACTTCTGAGTTCGGCATGGAATCAGGTGGGTCCACAACGCTATGGTCGCCAAGCAAATTCTTTAATCTGGAAAGCTGTTATTGTGTTCTCTACACATTCAATCTGTTCTTGCTTTGAGTCCATCAAAACCCTTTGGGTGTTGTATGGTTAAGCCTCACGGGCAATTAGTACAGGTTAGCTC